>JAJZPR010000025.1 GCA_021847835.1 Pseudomonadota bacterium | reverse complement strand
GCGGCGACCGGCTCGTCGGCGTAGCGCCAGATGTTGACGTCTTTCCCCGATTCGCGGATGTGCTCGGCCCTGGCCGAGAGATAGCGCTGGAAGCTCGGCTCCTTGCGGTATTCGCCGGTCGAGGTGTACGTGAACATGCCGAGGGTGTGGAACACGCGGAAGGACGATTCCCAGCGGATGGTCTCCTTGCCGTTCGTGTCGAACAGCACGATGCCCGGCGCGTAATTCACGCCCAGCTGCCTGGCCCATTCGCGCACCGGCAGGCGGCGGCCAGAGGGCGTGGTGACGGTTTCCCTCGACCACATGTCGAGCTGCACGTTGTCGAATTTTGCCAGTTCCGCGCGCAGCTCGGGATCGGCCAGCACGCGGCGATGCAGCACCTCGCAGTCGGGGCAGTCCTTCTGTTCGAAGAACACCGCCAGCGGCTTCGCATTCTTCCCCTGGCGGCGCAGGTCGGCGGTTTTCCTGAAGAAGGGCTCGCCGATGAGCGCGCCCGTGCCCCTGGCAGGCGCTTCGTGCGCCGCCACGAAATCGCGGAATGCCTGTTTCTTCTCGTGCCTGCCGGACACCCAGTCGAGCGCGGCCTGCATGCGCGCCGGCGGCACGTAGCCGTTCAACCGCAGGATCATGTTGCCGGCCTCGTCGAAAAACATCAGGGTGGGGGTGAACTGCACCTTCAGCGCCGCGGCATAGGCCTTCTCGGCATAGGACTTGCCGTCCAGGCCGGTGACTTCGCGGTCGCCCCACATGTTGATGGCGATGACGTCGAATTTCGTCTTCAGGGTCTCTTCGATGCCGCGCTGGGCGAGATTGCGCTCGACCAGCAGGTTGCAGTAGGGGCAGTTGTCCTGGGTGAACATCAGCATCACGCGCTTGCCGGTCTTTTCCGCCTCGCGGATGTCTTCCCTCAGGTCGAGAAAGCTCTCCTTGAACCAGGACGGATATTCGGTGGCCTTGCCGCCGTAGTAGGCGCCTTGCTTCTGAACCGCATCGGGCTCGGCGGCATGGAGGGGGAATGCGACGAACAAAAACAGAAAAGCAGATAGATACCGGATCATGCTGGTCTCCTCGTTTTGTTATGTACCCATCCTGCCCAATGCGGCGGCGAGGGTCAAATAATTCGAAATGGCCCGGGATGGCCGCTAAAGCTCGATTTCGCCGGGGCTCTGCGCCGGCGGCAGGCAGCGGCCTTCGCGGCAGAGCCAGGCGCCGGACGCGGGCTTGTCCAGGCCTGCGGGCAGGCCGGTCAGCGCATCGGGCAGAAAGAACATCAGCACCTGCGGCGGCTTGCGCGCCGCCAGCGCCTTCCATGTCTGCAATTCCCGCTCCGGGCCGCGCACCACCAGCAGGCCGGGGTCCCGGCGTTTTTCCGCAAGCGCCGCCAAAAGCGAAGTGAAGGCGACGGGCATGGCGGCAAGCTCCGCTCCGTGGTACGCAAGGGTGCGATCGGCGGCCCGCGCATAGCGCGGCTCGTCCAGCACCCGGCCCAGGCGCGCGAGGCTCATCGCCGCCACCCCTGCGCCTGACGGCGTGGCCTGGTCGGCGGCGTTGCGCGTGCGCAGAATCAGCGCCTCATGGTCGTGGCTGGTGAAATAGAAACCGCCCGCCTCGCCATCCTCGAAACGGTCGAGCAGGGCATCGGCGATTTCCCGCGCCCATTCCATGTCCTCGGGCCGGTAATGCGCCTGCATCAGCTCCAGCAGCGCGTCGAGCAGGAAGGTGTAGTCGTCGAGATAGCCGTTGAGCCGCGCTTCGCCCCTGGCGTGGCTGGCGTACAGCCTGCCATCGCGCCACAAATTGGCGCGCATGAAATCCGCCGCGCGCAGGGCCATTCCGATCCAGTCGTCGCGCAGCATGAGGCGTCCGGCATGGGCCAGGCCCCTGATCGTCAGCGCGTTCCAGCCGGTGAGGATTTTCTCGTCGCGGTGCGGGCGCGCGCGCCGCTCGCGCGCGGCGAAAAGTTTCTGCCTGGCCGACTCAAGCCGCGCTTCCGTCGCTGCGCCTGCAAGCTGCAAATGCCAATGGCTGCCTTCGAAATTGGCCGGAGCATCGAGCGCGAATGCCTGCGCTGCCTCTTCGTATTCATCGCCCAGCACGGCGCGCGCTTGTTCCGGCGTCCACACGTAGAACCTGCCTTCGTGCCCTTCGGAGTCCGCGTCCAGCGCCGCATAAAAGCCGCCTTCGGGGGAAATCATCTCGCGCGCGAGCCACTCCACCGTGAGCTCGGCCGCGCGCGCGAACAGGGCATTGCCCGACAGCGCCCAGGCGTCCGCGCACAGCGCCAGCAGCGGGCCGTTGTCGTAGAGCATTTTCTCGAAATGCGGAATCTGCCAGCGCTCGTCCACGGAATAGCGGAAGAAGCCGCCGCCCAGCTGGTCGAAGAGGCCGCCGCGCACCATTTTTTCCAGCGTGAACAACAGCATGTGGCGCGCGGCCTCGTCGCCGTTCCATGCCTCGCGCACGAGCCATTCCAGTTCGCCCGGGCGCGGGAACTTGGGCGCGCGCGAAAAGCCGCCGTGCGCCTTGTCGAAGGCGCGCGCGAGGTCGGCCGTGGCGCGGCGCAGCACTTCGTCGTCCGCCCGGCTCTCCGCAGGCTGGCGCGTTTCCTTCAGCGCGGCGAGCACTTCCCGGTTCTGCGCCTCGATGTCGCCGCGCCGGGTGCGGTAGACGCCGGCAATCTGCTCCATCAGCCCGACGAAGCCCGGCAGGTTGTAGCGCGGCGCCTTGGGAAAATAGGTGCCGGCGAAAAACGGCGCCTGGTCGGGGGCGAGGAATACCGTGAGCGGCCAGCCGCCCGCGCGGCCGGTGAGCAGGTTGTGCGCGCTCTGGTAGATCTGGTCGAGGTCGGGACGTTCCTCGCGGTCGACCTTGATGTTCACGAACAGGCGGTTCATCACCGCCGCGACCTCCTCGTCCTCGAAGCACTCGTGCGCCATGACGTGGCACCAGTGGCAGGTGGAATAGCCGATGGACAGCAGGATGGGCTTGTCTTCCCTTTTGGCCTTTTCCAGCGCTTCCGGCCCCCAGGGATACCAATCCACCGGGTTGTGCCTGTGCTGCTGCAGATAGGGCGAGGGCTCGCCTGCCAGGCGATTCAAATGCCTTTCGCCCGTCGCATCGCTCATGAGGACTGCTCTTCGTTGCGAGCCTGATCCGGCTCGGGCGCGAGCGAGCGCACTTTCAGGTGCAGCGCCGCCTTGGCTAGCAGGTGCGCGGAGACGGGCGCAGTGATGAACAGGAACAGCGTCACCAGGATTTCGTGCAGGCTGACGCCTTCGTCGCGCACGCTGAAATACACCGCCGAGGCGATGAGCAGGCAGCCCACGCCCAGGGTGGTGGCCTTGGTGGGCCCGTGCAGGCGGGTGTAGAAGTCGCGCAGGCGCGCAAGGCCGAGCGAGCCGATGAAGGTGAAGATCGCGCCGGTGAGAATCAGCAGGGAAAGCAGGAAATCCAGCATGGCGTGTCCTTATTCCATGATGTCGCCGCGCAGCAGGTACTTGCACAGCGCGACGGTGCCGACGAAGCCCATCATGGCGATCAGGAGCGCCGCCTCGAAATAGATGGCGTTGCCGAGGTGGATGCCGAGCAGCACCAGGAGGGCGATGGTGTTCACGTACAGGGTGTCGAGCGCGAGGATGCGGTCGGGCGCATCGGGGCCTCTCAGCAGGCGCCAGAAGCTGAACAGGAAGGCCAGGCTCACCAGCGCATAGGCGATCGGGATGACGGTGCTCAGCATGATTCGTTGTCCTCCTCGAAGATTCTTTTCAGCGGCGCTTCGTAGCGCTGCTTGATTTCCGCAACCAGCGCATCGGGGTCATCGGTATTCAGCGTGTGCACGATCAGCGTGCGCTTGTCCGCGCTCACCAGCGAGGACACCGTGCCCGGGGTCAGCGAAATGGTGTTGGCCAGCAGGCTGATGCCAAGATCGGTCTTCAGCTCCAGCGGCACCACGACGAAGGCCGGGTGCAGCCGCGCCGGGCCCTTCAGGATGAGCCAGGCCACTTGGAAGCTGCCGCGCACGATGTCGTAAACGAACACGGCAAGATAGCGCAACAGCACGCCCGTGTGGCGAATGCGCACGTGTTCGGGCCAGAAGCCCGAGGTGGCAAAGGGAATCAGCCATCCCAGGATCAATCCCAGCACGACATGGCCCATCGTGAACGCGTTCACCAGCAGCAGCCACAGGATGGCAAGGGTCAGGGTCAGCAAGGGATGAGGAAGCAGGCGTTTCATCGCGCGCCTCCGAGCACGGCATCGATGTATTGCTGCGGTTCCAGCAATTGCGTTGCGGTGGCCGTGGCGTAGCCGGACAGAGGCCCCGCCCAGACCGTGAAGACAACCACCAGCAGCAGCAGGGCGACAACCGGCGTCAGCGCGGCGGCGCACGGCGGCGCGAGCGATGCATCGCCGTGCGCGCTGTGGGTGCGATAGAACAGCAGGCTGCCGCTTCGCGCCAGCGCGATCATGGCGGCAAGGCCTGTGGCAAGCACCACGCCCCATACCCAGGGCAGCAAGGGATCGGCGAGCGCGGCTTTCAGCAGCATGAACTTGCCGAGGAAACCCGACAGCGGGGGCAATCCGGCCAGCGCCATGGCGGCCACAAAAAACAATCCGCCCAGCACGCGCGCACCGGGCATGGCCGGGCCCGACTCGAAATGCTCGCCCAGCGCGCCGCGCGCCCGGCCGATCTGGTCGGCCAGCAGGAACAGGGCGGCGCTGGCGAAGGTGGTGTGCGGCAGGTAATACAGGCCGGCGGCAAGCGCACCGGCGTTGCCCAGGCCGAAGGCCAGCAGCAGCGTGCCGATCGAGGCCACCATCAGATACGCCACCTGTTGCCGCAGGCCGGAGCTTGCGAGCGCGCCCAGCGTGCCCAGCGCCAGGGTGGCCAGCGCCAGCGGCGCGAGCCAGGCATCGAGCAGGTTGGCCAGGGGTCCCGCTGCGTCGCCGGCGATCAGGCTGTAGACGCGCAGGATGCTGTAGGCACCGACCTTGGTCATGATGGCGAACAGCGCCGCCACCGGCGCGCTGGTGTGCGCGTAGGCGGCGGGCAGCCACAGATAGAGCGGCAGAAGCGCGGCCTTCAGCGCGAACACGCCGAACAAGAGCAGGGCGGCCGACTGCAGCAGCGCCGCGTTCTCGGGTGGCGCGGCCGCGATTTTCACGGCGAGGTCGGCCATGTTGAGCGTGCCGGTGATGCCGTAGAGCGTGCCGACGGCAAACAGGAACAGGGTCGAGCCGACCAGGTTGATGACCACGTAGTGCAGGCCTGCCTTCACCCGCAGGCGGCCGCCGCCGTGCAGCAGCAGGCCGTAGGAAGCCAGCAGCAGAATCTCGAAGAACACGAACAGGTTGAACAGGTCGCCGGTGAGGAAGGCGCCGTTGAGGCCGAACAGCTGCAACTGGAACAGCACATGAAAATGCCGCCCCCCGGTGTCATAAGTCGGTTTGGGCCCAGCGTTCGCCCCCTCCCCACTCGTGGGGAGGGTTGGGGTGGGGATCGGTTTGGGCCCAGCGTTCGCCCCCTCCCCACTCGTGGGGAGGGTTGGGGTGGGGATCGGTTTGGGCCCAGCGTTCGCCCCCTCCCCACGAAGTGGGGAAGGCTGGGCAGGGGATGCGCCAATCGCATACAGCAGCGCGAAGACTGCCAGCAGCGCAGTGGTGAGCAGCATCCACGCCGCCAGCCGGTCGGCGACCAGGACGATGCCATACGGCGCCGCCCAGTTGCCGAGCTTGTACACCAGGTGGCTGCCGTCGGCGGCCGTGCCGATCAGCGCGAATGCCAGCGGGATCAGCGCCAAGACCGCAGCCACGCTCAAACCACGTTGCAGCCAGAGCGGCGCATTGCGCAGGGCCAGCAGCGCGATGCCGGCAACCAGCGGCAGCACCACCGGCAGAATGGCCAGATGCATGGAGAAGCTCATCGGTCGCGGTCCTCCTCGTGCTGCAGGCCGTCGACGTGGTCGTTGCCCAGTTCGGCGCGCGCTTTCAGCGCCAGCACGATGACATAGGCGGTCATGCCGAAGCTGATGACGATGGCGGTGAGCACCAGCGCCTGCGGCAGCGGGTCGGTGTAGGCCTGGGCCGATTCACTGATGACCGGCGGCAAGCCGATGGCAAGCCGGCCCATGACGAACAGGAACAGGTTGACCGCATAGGACAGCAGGGTCAGCCCCAGCACCACCGGGAAGGTCTGGCCGCGCAGCGAAAGAAACACGCCGCCCGCGGTGAGCACGCCGATGACGATGGCGATGAGCGCTTCCATCAGCGGCCTCCCTTATGCTTGCGCGGCGAGTAATGCAGGCCGCCGAGGCGGGTCAATATCGTCAGCGTGGCGCCGACCACGACCAGGAATACGCCAAGATCGAAGGCCATCGCCGAAGCCAGCTCGAACTCGCCGACCACCGGCCAGCGCAAATGGCCGAAAGTCGAGGTGAGGTAGGGATGGCCCCAGAACCAGCTCGCCACGCCGGTGAAGGCGGCGATCGCCAGGCCCCAGGCGATGAGCGGCTGGCTGTCGTAAATCGGTGTGGGCCCAGCGTTCGCCCCCTCCCCACTCGTGGGGAGGGTTGGGGTGGGGATCGGTGTGGGCCCAGCGTTCGCCCCCTCCCCACGAAGTGGGGGAGGGGAGGGAAACGGCATGCGCTGCTGCGTCCACTCGGCGCCGCTGGCAAGATACTGCACGATCAGCGCCACCGCCGTGACGAGTCCGGCGATGAAGCCGCCGCCCGGCTGGTTGTGGCCTCTCAACAGGATGAACAGCGCGACCAGCAGCGCCAGCGGCAGCAGGATGCGGGTAAGCGTGGCCATGATCAGCGGATAGGCGTCGCCGTCCCAGGCGCGGCCTGCGGCGTCGCGGTCCGGCGCGGCCAGGCGCAGGCCTTCCAGCATGGCGATGATGCCGAGCCCGGCCAGCGCCAGCACGGTGATCTCGCCCAGGGTGTCGTAGCCGCGGAAGTCGACCAGGATGACATTGACCACATTGCTGCCGCCGCCGCCCGGCACGCTGTTCTCCAGGAAATAGCCGGCGATGGTGTCGTAGGGCCGCGTGAGCACGCCCCAGGCCAGGGCCGCGGTGCCGACGCCGGCGAGCAGGGCGATGACGCCGTCGCGCCACGCGCGCGCCGGGTCCTTCTCGGGCGCCGCCTGCTGTGGCAGGAAGAACAGTGCCAGCAGCAGCAGCACGATGGTGACGACCTCCACCGAAAGCTGGGTCAGCGCGAGGTCGGGCGCGGAAAACTTCACGAAGGCGAGCGACACCACCAGCCCCACCACGCCGATGGTGACGAGCGCAGTGAAGCGCTGCCGGTGCAGCAGCACGGTCGCGAGCGTGGCGACGATCAGCGTGGCCCCGGCCATCAGGCTGACGGCGTCGAGCGCCAGGCCTTCGCGATTCCCGGCAAGCGGGATTTCTGCGGCGTACCAGGGCGCGAAGCCCAGAGCCAGCGCCGCCGCCAGCATCAGGAGCACCTGGCGCTGCAGCGAGCCGTTGTCGATCCGGCGGGTGATGATTTGCGACAAGCCGATGATTCCGTCGAGCAGCGCGTTGTAGGCCACGCGCGCGTCGATGCGCTCGATGACGCGCTCGTGCCAGGCGAACAGCGGGCGCCGCACCGCGTAAATCAGGGCGCCGCCGGCAAGCGCGATCAGGCTCATGAGCAGTGCGGGGTTGGGGCCATGCCACAGCGCCAGATGGTATTCCGGCAGCGGCGCCTGCAGGGTGCTGCCCGCCGCCACCGCCAGCAGCGGCGCGACGGTGAGCGCGGGCATGATGCCGACCACCAGGCACAGCACCACCAGGATTTCCACCGGCACCTTCATCCAGCGCGGCGGCTCGTGCGGCGTGCGCGGCAGGTCCACCGGCTTGCCGTTGAAGAACACGTCGAGGATGAAGCGGATGGAATAGGCCACCGCGAGCGCGCCGGCCAGCGTCACCAGCGCCGGCAGCAGCCGGCCCCCGACCAGGCTTTCGGAAATGTGCGCGGCTTCGGCAAAGAACATTTCCTTGGACAGGAAGCCGTTCAGCAGCGGCACGCCGGCCATCGCCGCCGCCGCGACCATGGCCAGCGTCGCGGTGTAGGGCATGAACTTCCACAGCCCGTGCAGCCGCCGCATGTCGCGCGTGCCGGCCTCGTGGTCGATGATGCCGGCGGCCATGAACAGCGAGGCCTTGAAGGTCGCGTGGTTGATGATGTGGAACACCCCGGCCACCGCGGCGAGCGGCGTCGACAGCCCGAACAGCAGGGTGATGAGGCCGAGATGGCTGATGGTCGAATAGGCGAGCAGGCCTTTCAGGTCGTGCTTGAACAATGCGACATAGGCGCCGAGCAGCAGGGTGGCGAGGCCCGCGCCCGAGACCAGCCAGAACCATTCCGGCGTGCCGGAGAGCGCCGGATAAAGCCGCGCCAGCAGGAACACGCCTGCCTTCACCATGGTGGCCGAATGCAGGTAGGCCGATACCGGCGTGGGCGCCGCCATCGCGTGCGGCAGCCAGAAATGGAAGGGAAACTGCGCCGACTTGGTGAAAGCGCCCAGCAGGATGAGCAGCAGGGTCGGCACGTAGAGCGGGTGTGCGCGAATGAGGTCGGCGGAGGCGAACACGGCCGACAGCTCGTAGCTGCCGACGATGTGGCCGAGGAGCAGGAAGCCCCCCAGCATGGCGAAGCCGCCCAGGCCGGTGACCGCCAGCGCCATGCGCGCGCCCTGGCGCGCCTCCTCGCGGTGCTGCCAGTAGCTGATCAGCAGGAAGGACGACAGGCTGGTCAGTTCCCAGAAGATCAGGAGCTGGATCAGGTTTTCCGACAGCACGATGCCGAGCATCGAGCCCATGAACAGCATCAGGTAGGCGTAGAAGCGACCCATGCTGTCGCGCTCCGATAGGTAGTAGCGCGCGTACAGCACGATCAGCAGGCCGATGCCGAGTATCAGCCCGGCGAACAGCAGCGCGAGGCCGTCGAGGCGGAAGGCGAGATCGAGCCCCAGGGCCGGCATCCATTCATGGCGCTGGATCAGGGTTTCGCCGGCGAAGGGAACAGAAAACAGCGGCAGCAGCAGGGCCAGCGATACCAGCGTCACCGCCCCTGCCGCCCAGGCGGAAACCACCCTGCCCAGGCGCGAGGCCCACGCCGCCAGCACGGCGCCGGCAAAGGGCGTCAATACGGCGAGTAGCAAGGTCATTTGAAATTATGGAATCATCGGTTGAAATCGGCGCTGTATCTTAACAGACGGCGCCGGTCCGCCTGCCGGCGCCCGATTCCGCCCGGGTGCGATGAATGCCGGCGCGCCCTACAATTGGGTCATGCGCCCGATGATACCAATTTGCGGGGCATCGTTTTCCTGTAACCTGAAAGCACCTGCCGGAAACTGCCGCATTCAACGATGGAGCCGCGTTCTTGATGAATCCCGACATCGCAATTGTCTGGCTGTCGCTCCTGGCCTGCCTCGTGGTGATCGGTTTTGCGGGGGTCAGGCTTTCGCGCTATGGCGACATCATCGCGGAAAAAAGCGGCCTGAGCCGGGGCTGGGTGGGGCTGATCCTGCTGGCCTCGGTCACTTCGCTGCCGGAACTGGTGACCGGCATTTCCGCGGTCACGGTGGCCGACGTGCCGGACATCGCGGTGGGCAACATCCTGGGCGCCTGCGTATTCAACCTCGGCTTCATCGTGGTGCTCGATTTTCTGTACCGCAAGGAATCCATCTACACGCGCGCGCACCAGGGCAACGTGCTGTCCGCCGGCTACGGCATCGCCCTGCTCGGCTTCGTCGGCTTCAATCTGCTGCTGCACCGCGATACCGCGTTCCCCACGCTGGGGCATGTCGGCTTTTACTCGCCCATCATCCTGCTGCTGTATTTTCTGGCCATGCGCTCGCTCTACCGCTATGAGAAGGCGCAAGTCAGCGAGTATGTCGAGGACCGGGTCGAACTCCACCCCGAGATGAGCCTGAGGCAGGCGGTGCAGGGCTACGCCTCCGCCGCGCTGGTGGTGGTGGCGGCAGCCATCTGGCTGCCCTACATCGCCGGCGATCTCGCGGCCGCAATGGGCTGGGAGCAGAGTTTCGTCGGCACGCTTTTCGTTGCTGCGGTGACCACCGCGCCCGAGGTCGTGGTCACGGTCGCCGCCTTGCGCATCGGCGCCATCGACCTTGCGATCGGCAACCTGTTCGGCAGCAACCTGTTCAACATCGCCATCCTGGCAATCGACGATCTGGTCTATCTGCCCGGCCCGCTGCTGGGCGACGTCTCGATTTCGCATATCGCTTCCGCTTTTTCCGCCATGATGATGAGCGGGCTGGCGGTGGTAGGGCTGGTGCTGCGCCCGCCTTCGCGCATTTTCCGCACCGTCAGCTGGATCAGCCTGCTGCTGTTCGTGATCTACCTGCTCAATACCTTGTTCCTCTACCTCTATGGCAACTGAACCGGAAAAACCCGGCCCCAACTGGCATGCCCTCGACGGCCATGCCGCCTCGGAACTGCTGCAAAGCGATCTGCGGAAGGGGCTGTCCCGTGAGGAGGCGGCCCGGCGCCTCGCGGCATACGGCGAGAACGCCCTGCCGGAAGCGGAAAAACGCTCTCTTGTCCGGCTGTTTTTCAGCCAGTTCCAGAGCCCGCTGATCTACATCCTGTTCATTGCCGCCGCGCTGGCGATGCTGCTCGGCAAACACGGCGATGCGCTGGTCATCCTGGCGGTGGTATTCGTCAATGCCATCATCGGCGCCGTCCAGGAAGGCCGCGCCGAACGCTCGATGGCAGCATTGCAGCGCCTGGCGGCCCTGCGCGTGCGCGTCATTCGCGACGGCGTCGAGCAGACCATCGAAAGCCGCCAGCTGGTCCCCGGCGATCTGCTGGCACTGGCTGCCGGCGATGCGGTGGGCGCCGATGCCCGCCTGATCGAATCGTTTTCCGTCGAATCCGGCGAAGCCTCACTCACCGGCGAATCCCTGCCGGTTGCCAAGACGACCGGCGTGCTGCCTGATTCCACCCTGCTGGCCGACCGCGCCAACATGGTCTTTTCCGGAACCCACCTCACCGCCGGACGGGGACGTGCGCTGGTGGTGGCAACCGGGCTTGCCACGGAAGTCGGGAAAATCGCATCGCTTACCACTTCGGCGGAAGAGCCCGACACGCCGCTGCAGATACGCATCGCCCAGTTCGGCCGTTATCTGGTGGCAGCGGCGCTGGCCATGTTCGTGATCGTGCTGGGGCTGGGCCTGATGCGCGGCCTGCCGTTTACCGACATTTTCATGGTGGCGGTCAGCCAGATGGTGTCGATGGTGCCGGAAGGCCTGCCGGTGGCCATGACCATTGCCCTGGCGGTCGGCATGCAGCGCATGGCCGCGCGCGGCACCATCGTGCGGCGCCTTGCCGCGGTGGAAACCCTGGGTTCGACCTCCGTCATCTGCAGCGACAAGACCGGCACGCTTACGCGCAACGAGATGACTGTCACCACGGTCTGGCTGCCGGATGGCCGGACGCTCTCCGTGACAGGCAGCGGCTACGCGCCCGAAGGCGAACTGCTTGAAAACGGGGGGCTTGCGGTCGACGGCGGCGGCATCCGCGACCTGCTGGAAGCGGCTGCCCTTTGCAACGATGCCCGGCTCGTCCCTCCCGACCGCGAGGATTCGCGCTGGCGGCCGCTGGGCGACCCGACCGAGGCGGCGCTGCTGACCCTGGCCATGAAAGGCGGCTTCGACCCGGACACGCTCAACAGGCATTGGCCGCGCTGGGGCGAAATCCCCTTCGACTCGGCCAGCAAGATGATGGCTACCGGACATGTCGACGAAAACGGCAGCCACCGGGTGTTTCTCAAGGGCGCGCCGGAAGCGCTTCTCGGGCTGTGCAGCCTTGACGGCGCCCAGCGCCGGCGCGTTTTGAAACAGGCCGAATCCATGGCCGGCCAGGCCCTGCGCGTGCTGGCCATCGGCATGGTGCCGGACACTGAACTGGATCCCGACGCCGGCTTCCGGCAGTTTCACGGCAAGCTCACCCTCCTGGGCCTGGTCGGCCAGATGGACCCGCCGCGCGAAGAAGTCAAAGCGGCCGTGGCCGAATGCCAGGCAGCGGGCATCCGCCCGGTGATGGTGACCGGCGACCACAAGACCACCGGCCTCGCCATCGCGCGCCTGCTCGGGATCGCGAAAGAGAACGACCGCGCCGTCGACGGCTGGGAACTGGAACAGATGCCGGAACAGGAACTGCGCCGCGATCTCGACCACATCGCCGTGTTCGCCCGCGTCTATCCGGCGCAGAAGCTGCGCATCGTCGAGGCCTTCCAGTCGCGCCGGCAGGTCGTCGCCATGACCGGGGACGGCGTCAACGACGCCCCTGCGCTCGCCCGCGCCGACGTGGGCGTGGCCATGGGCATCACCGGCACCGAAGTGGCCAAGAGTGCCGCCAGGATCGTCATCAGCGACGACAACTTCAGCACCATCGTCAAGGCGGTGGAGGAAGGCCGGCTGGTCTATCGCAACCTGAAGAAGGTCATCCTCTATTTGTTCGCCACTTCCATGGCCGAGATTGCCGTGCTGATGCTGGCCCTGCTGCTCGGCTATCCGCTGCCGCTCGCGGCCGTGCAGATTCTCTGGATCAACATCATCACCGAGGGCACGGTGACGGTGAACCTCATCATGGAGCCGCCGGAGGGCGACGAAATGCGGCGCCGTCCGGTGCCCATGGGCGAGCCGCTGCTGAACAAGGCCCTGCTCAAGCGCATCGTGCTGATGACGCCGGCCATGGCGCTGTCCACGTTCGGGTTCTTCGTGTGGCGCCTGTCCAGCGGAGTGCCGTTCGAACTGGTGCAGACCGAAACCTTCACCGTGCTGGCCGTTTGCCAGTGGTTCAACGTGCTCAATTGCGAGTCCGAAACCAGATCTTCGCTGAGCCTCGGTCTGATCCGCAACAAATGGCTGCTGGGCGGCGTCAGCCTGGGCATCCTGCTGCAGGTCGCGGTGGTCTATCTGCCCTCGCTCAACACGCTGTTCCACACCACGCCCATTCCCGCTGGCGACTACCCGGTCATCATCGCCGCCGCCAGCCTGGTGCTGTGGATCGAGGAAATCCGGAAATTCCTGGTCCGGCGCAAGCTGGCCAGGGCCGGCGCCTGAGGCGAACCTTTGCCCCCTGCGATCGCCTTGGCGTCATACTCATCTTTCACCCATGCAGCCCGAACTTTTTCGCCGCCGCCTCCCCGACCCGCACACGCTGCGCGAACATCGCGGCCGGCCCTCCCTTCAGCCGCTCAGGACGATGCGGACGTGGCGCGAAGCCACTGCGTGAAGGCGTCGGCGTCCAGCGGCCGCGAGAAATAGTAGCCTTGGCAGTCGTGGCAGCCCTCGCGCAGCAAGAGCGCCAGCTGCGCCCCGGTTTCCACGCCTTCGGCGATGACGCCGAGATGCAGCGCCCGCGCCATGACGATGACGGCCCTGACGATGGCCAGATCCTCGGCGTCGCTGACGATGTCGCGCACGAAGGACTGGTCGATCTTCAGGCGGTCGATGGGAAAGCGCTTGAGATAGCCGAGGGAGGAATAGCCGGTGCCGAAGTCGTCGATCGCCAGCGTCACGCCGATGGTCTTGAGTTCGTACAGGGTGTGCAGGGTGTCGTCGCTGTGCTCCAGCAGGATGCTCTCCGTGATTTCCAGTTCGAGCGACTGCGGCGGAATGCAGGCCGCGGCGATCGCCTGCCTGACCATGTCCGGAAACTGCGGATCGCGGAACTGGCGCGAGGCGACGTTCACCGACACGATCAATCCGCCATGCCCCGCATCGTGCCAGCGTTTCAGCTGCATGCAGGCGGTTTCCAGCACCCATTTCCCGATCGGCACGATGAGGCCGGTATCCTCCGCCAGCGGGATGAAGCGGGCCGGCGAAACCGGCTTGCCGGCGGCGTCGCGCCAGCGCAGCAGGGCCTCGATGCCGGTGACTCGCCTGTTCTGTGCATCGACCTGCGGCTGGTAATTCAGGAAGAACTCGTTTTTTTCCAGCGCGCGGCGCAGATCGGTTTCCAGTTGCAGGCGGGCCTGCACGCTGGCGGTCATCTCGCTGGAATAGAACTGGAAATTGTTGCGGCCGCTTTCCTTGGCGTGATACATGGCCGAATCGGCAAACCTCAACAGCGAATCCGCGTCTTCGGTGTCGGCCGGATACAGCGCCACGCCGATGCTGGCCTCGCAGAATATCTCGCGGCCATTGATCGTGACCGGCGTGGCGAACTGCGAACGCACATTTTGCGCGAGCTGCACGACATGCTGGATTTCGCCGATGTCGGGAAACACCAGCGCGAATTCGTCGCCGCCCAGCCGCGATACCGTATCGCCCTCGCGCACTCCCTGTTGCAGGCGCCAGCCGATCTCGCGCAGCAGGCTGTCGCCTGCTTCGTGGCCCATGGTGTCGTTGATGCGCTTGAAATGGTCCAGGTCGAGCAGCATCAGCGCGACAAACCGGTTGTGGCGCCTGGCATTGGCGAGCGCATGATGCAGGCGGTCGTTGAACAGCACCCGGTTGGGCAGGCCGGTCAGGGTGTCATAGTAGGCCAGCCGGTGCAGCTCGGCCTCGGCGCGCTTTTCCTCGCTGATGTCCATGAAAGTCACCACCGCGCCCACCAGCTTTTCGGCCTTGCGTATCGGATGCGCCCAGTATTCGACCGGGAAGCTGCTGCCGTCTGCGCGCCAGAACACCTCGTCCCTGCTGTGGCCGGGGCGGCCTTCGGTGGCGGCAATGTGGATCGTGCACTCCTTGACCGGGAAAGGCCGCCCGTCCGCATGGCTGTGGTGGGTCAGGCCATGGATGTGCCTGCCGGCCAGGTCGGCCTCGCTCACGTAGCCCAGCATGCGCACGCAGGCCGGATTGGCGAAGGTACAGACGCCTTGCGTGTCCACGCCGTAAATGGCCTCCGCGGTCGAATCCAGCAGCAGGCGCACCCGTTCCTCGCTGTCGCGCAGCGCATTGAGCGCGGCAGAGGCCTTGGACTGCATGTCGTTGGCGGATTTCACCAGCACATCGAGCTCGTCCGGGCTGAGCCCGCGCCTGCGCGTCAGCTTCAGCGGCAGCAGCTGCGAAGTCGGGTCGGCGGCGCCCATCTGTTCGGCGATATTCGCCAGATGGCGGGTGACCAGTCGATGAAACAGCAGGAAAATGAAAATCGCCACCAGAAAAATGCGCAGCGCATTGCTCGCCAGCACGCCGATCGCCTCTTGCCGCAGCTCCCGCTCGATATTGTCCAGGCTGATGGCCACCCTCAGGGTGCCGAGCTCGCGCAGCTCGCCGCGATATTCGTGGCGCACGGGAAACCGGCGCTCGACCAGGTTGGCCGCGTCGCGGCTGCCGGCCTGCGCAGATGGACGCCCGTTTTCGTGGATGGCGGCATAGACGATATTCGGCTCGCGCGTCATGCCTTCGAGCTGGAGCTGGATTTCGTTCGTGTTCGTCGCCCATAGCGATTGCGACAGCGAAGGCAGATGCACGGCGGCGACCTGCTCGAGTTGTCTCTCGATGCCGGCCATGCTGCGCTGGCGTTCCTGGCGCAGCTGGAGCGCGGTCATCAACACCGTGATCGCCGCGCTGAACAGGACGACCGCCACGATCAGCCGCCGCGCCAGCGGCGATTTCACGGGATGAAAGCCCAGCACGTCCTTGTTCACTTCGCGGCCGCCCTTTCCAGCTCGAGCACCTTCTCGCGGTATGCCCGGTCGTACAGCCCTTCCGCCTTGATGGCGCGCAGGGCTTCGGCGAGCCTGGGAACCAGCGCGGCGTGGCGCTTGTGCAGGTAGATGAACATCTCGCGCTTGGCCAGCGGCGGATCGAGCGCGTAAACATCCGCCACCCGCTCCTGTCTGAGCAGATGCAGCCCCTGCCAGCGCTCGTAGAGGATGACCTCGACGCGGTCGAGCCGGAGCAGGCGAAAGAGTTGATCGGGGTTCCCGGCCATCACCACCTGGCCGGCGCCCGCCATTTCGCGCTCGTAAATCTTCCAGCCGCGGATGAGCCCCGTCGGGCGCTGCCGGATCGTCTCCCAGCGGGCGGGCATGGACGCATCCTTGCCGAAGGCGCTGAACGTCCAGTCCATCAGCTTTTCCGGCACCCGCAGCAGATTCGGATATTGCGTTTCCAGCCCGGCGATGCGGGTCAGATCGCCGTCGTCGATGCCGCTATTGGCATTGATCAGCGCACGTTCGGCCGGCAGCTTCACCAGCTTCAGCTTGACGCCTGCCCGGCGAAAAGCCTCGCCGGCAACGAGATCGAGAAATCCGCTGCCATCCGCAGTGGTGAAGGGCGGCTCGTTGACATCGTTCAATACCAGCACGGGCATATCGGCTGCCCGGCCGATGGCCGCCGTCAACAACAGGGCGACGGCAATTGCGGTCAAGCGTGCTGTGGTCACAGAAACGGACTGGGAATGATTTTCAGGTAATGATAATCGACAAGCGCCCGATTTCCGTAATGCAAATCGCGTCTGCCCGGCAAAAACTCAAAACCGGTTTGGACCGGCCTTTTACGAGGGAAAAAGCGGCGGCCGTCTGATGCGCTAGCGCGACAGCCAGTCGGTGAGCGGCGCCCAGCTCTCGCGCTCGGCGTGGGTGAGATGCGGGGGGAGATCGAACAGGGTCTTGCCCTCGAAGGCGGCGTTCACGTACTGCTGGGTTTCGTGGAGAAAAGCGACCACCGGCAGCTCGATCCTGTGCAGGTATTGTTCGAGCGTCACCGCGGCGCGCGTGCGCGGCGCCATGCGCATGCCGACCACGCCGACGTCGATCTTGCCGTGGCGCACCTTCTTCTCGGCTGCCAGCGCCTCGAGAAAATCCTGGCTGGCCTGGATGTCGAACAGCGAGGGGGCGATCGGCACCAGCACGCGCGCCACCAGCCTGACGGCGTGGTCGAGGTTCTTGCCGTGCAGCCCGGCGGGCGAATCGATGACCAGCCAGTCGGCCTTTTGCTTGTCCTCGCCGGCGATGCCGATGGCGGGCAGGTGCGCGGGGCGGCGCGCCAGCCATTTGCTGGCGGATTTCTGGCGGTCGAGGTCGAGCAGGTTCACCGCATCGCCCCGCGCCGCCAGCCAGCCGGCGAGGTTGACGGCAAGCGTGGTCTTGCCCGCGCCGCCTTTCGGATTTGCCACCAGAATCGCCTTCATGCCGCCTCCTTGTTGGTGAATACAGATGCAAAGGCAAGTTTTTAACAGGGAGGCAGGGGAGGCAAGGGCGTCAGGCAAAACCTTGCTTCAGGTTTTCCCTCCCTTGCCTTCCTGCTTGTTTTTCTCCGTGCCTGCTCGCGTCAGTCTTTTCTCTCCACCTGCGTCACGTCACGCACCGCGCCGAAGGCGGCGCTCGTCGTCATCGCGGCATAGGCGCGCAACGCGGCGGACACCGCGCGCTCGCGCTTCACCGGCTTCCACGCGTCCTTGCCGCGGCTTTCCATTTCCGCGCGGCGGCGGGCGAGTTCGGCCTCGTGCACCACCAGGCTGATGCTGCGCCTGGGAATGTCGATCTCGATGCGGTCGCCTTCCTGCACCAGGCCGATCAGGCCGCCTTCGGCCGCTTCCGGCGAGACGTGGCCGATGGAAAGGCCGGACGTGCCGCCTGAGAAGCGGCCGTCGGTGATGAGCGCGCAGGCTTTGCCCAGGCCCTTGGATTTCAGATAGGAGGTCGGGTACAGCATCTCCTGCATGCCGGGGCCGCCGCGCGGGCCTTCGTAGCGGATGACGACCACGTCGCCTTCCTTGATCCTGTCACCGAGGATGGCCTCCACCGCCGCGTCCTGCGATTCGAAAATGCGCGCCGGGCCGGAGAACTTCCAGATGCTTTCGTCCACGCCCGCGGTCTTCACGATGCAGCCGTGCTCGGCGAGGTTGCCATGCAGCACGGCGAGGCCGCCCTCTTTCGAGTAGGCGTGTTCGAGGTCGCGGATGCAGCCGTTGGCGCGGTCGAGGTCGAGTTCCTGCCAGCGCTTGTCCTGGCTGAACGCCACCTGCGTCGGCACGTTGCCGGGCGCGGCCTTGTAGTAGTGCTTGACGTCCGCGCTCTTGGTGCGGCGGATGTCGTATTTTTCGATCTGTTCGCCCATGGTCTTGCACAGGATGGTGGGCAGCTCGCGATGGATCAGCCCGCCGCGCTCGAGTTCGCCCAAGAGCGCCATCACGCCGCCGGCGCGGTGCACGTCTTCCATGTGGTAGAGCTGGGTGGCGGGTGCGACCTTGGACAGGTTGGGCACCTTCCTGCTCATTCGATCGATGTCTTTCATCGTGAAATCGACCCCGGCCTCGTGCGCGGCCGCCAGCAAATGCAGCACGGTGTTGGTCGAGCCGCCCATGGCGATGTCGAGCGCGATGGCGTTTTCGAACGCTTCGAAGGTGGCGATGTTGCGCGGCAGCACCGAGGCGTCGTTCTTCTCGTAATAGCGCTTGGCCAGCTTCACGATGAGCCGCCCGGCGGCGAGGAACAGGTTCTTCCTCTCCGCATGCGTGGCCAGCACCGAGCCGTTGCCGGGCAGGGACAGGCCCAATGCCTCGGTCAGGCAGTTCATGGAATTGGCGGTGAACATGCCCGAGCAGGAGCCGCAGGTGGGACAGGCGGAGCGTTCCATCTCCATCACCTCGTCGTCGCTGCACTTGGAATCCGCGGCGCTCACCATGGCATCGACCAGATCGAGGTGGATGACCTTGCCGTGGATCACGGCCTTGCCCGACTCCATCGGCCCGCCCGACACGAACACGGTGGGGATGTTCAGGCGCAGCGCCGCCATCAGCATGCCGGGGGTGATCTTGTCGCAGTTGGAAATGCACACCAGGGCGTCGGCGCAGTGCGCGTTGACCATGTATTCCACGCTGTCGGCAATCAGGTCGCGCGAAGGCAGCGAATACAGCATGCCGCCGTGGCCCATCGCAATGCCGTCATCCACCGCAATGGTGTCGAACTCCTTGGCCACGCCGCCGAAAGCCTCGATCTCGCGCGCCACCAGCTGGCCCAGGTCCTTGAGGTGCACGTGGCCGGGCACGAACTGGGTAAACGAGTTGGCAATGGCGATGATGGGCTTGTCGAAATCGCCATCCTTCATGCCGGTGGCGCGCCACAGGGCGCGGGCGCCGGCCATGTTGCGGCCGTGGGTGGTGGTGCGGGAACGGTATTCGGGCATTTCTGTCATCCGGCAAGGCTATAATCGACCTGCCATTTTACTCCAGCCCTCACCCTTGGGCCCTTTCCCGAGGGGCGAGGGGAAAGAAAAGATTATGCTGACCCACCCCCAATTCGATCCCGTCGCCATTTCCCTGGGCCCGCTCCAGGTGCACTGGTACGGCCTCATGTACCTGCTCGCCTTCCTGCAGTTCTGGTGGCTGGGCAAGCGCCGTCTGGCCATGCGGCCGGAACTGGACATGACCGAAAAGGGGCTGGACGACCTCATGTTCTACGGCGTGCTGGGCGTGGTGCTGGGCGGGCGCCTGGGGGAAGTGCTGTTCTACGACCCCGGCTACTATCTTTCGCACCCGGCCGAAATCCTCGCGGTGTGGAAGGGCGGCATGAGCTTCCACGGCGGCCTCATCGGCGTGCTGGCGGCGGTTACCCTGTGGGCCAGAAAGCACGACGTGGCCTGGCTTTCCGCCACCGACTACATTGCTCCCCTGGTGCCGCTGGGCCTCGCCTTCGGCCGCATCGGCAACTTCATCAACGGCGAACTGTGGGGCCGCATGGCCGACCCGGACCTCCCCTGGGCCATGGTGTTTCCGCAGGCCGGCGACAATCTCGCGCGCCATCCCTCGCAGATCTACCAGGCGCTGGGCGAAGGCCTCCTGCTCTTCATCATCCTGTGGCTGTACGCGCGCAAGGCGCGGCCGCTCGGCGCGGTGTCCGGGCTGTTCCTCGTCGGCTACGGCGTGTTCCGCTCGCTGGCCGAATATTTCCGCGAGCCGGACAGCGGCATCTTCGGCCAGTCCTACCTCGTCAGCATGGGCCAGTGGCTGTCCCTGCCCATGATCGCCGTGGGCGTCTATCTGCTGATGCGGGCCTACCGGAAAGCCTGATGCGGCGGCTGTGGATGGCGGCCGGCTGGCTCGGCGTCGCCGCCATCGTCTATCTCTCGCTCGCCGCGCCCGTCATCGAAACCGGCATGGAGGGCGGCGACAAGCTCGGCCATCTGCTCGCCTACGGCGCGCTCATGGCCTGGTGGTCGCAGCTTTACGTGTCGAAGGCGACGCGCATCAGGCTGGGCCTGGCCTTCATCGCCCTGGGCGCGGCCATGGAACTGGCGCAGGGCCTCACCCCAGACCGCTACCCCGAATGGCTCGACCTCGCCGCCAACGGCGCCGGCGTCCTGCTGGGCTGGCTCGCCGCCCCGCCGCGCCTCCCCCGCTTCTACGCCAAACTCGCCGCCGCCTTCCCCGGCCGTGGCCGATAAGGCTATAATCGCGCCTCACGTGGGGCGGTAGCTCAGCTGGGAGAGCGTCGCGTTCGCAATGCGAAGGTCGGGAGTTCGATCCTCCTCCGCTCCACCAGAAATACCAAGGGCTTGCGCGATGCAAGCCCTTTTTCATTGCGAATCGCCTCCGTCCGCCCTTGGTGGGCGCGATATCAGTTCGTTGCTTACGGTCATTGCGGTTCTCTCGTGAATGGCGGCGGTTTCCTGCCAAATGACCGTTTACACAAAAATTCTTACACCCTCGGTTCAACGGTAATCCCCCCACTTTTAGCAGATGCTAAAAATGAGGGGATTACCCAAGAATAATCGGCAAGACGCCCGGCACCGTAGCGATGGCATATATGGCCATCCATGCTCGCCGGTTGTTTCGTTTGCTGCATTTGTTGCGTTTGTTGTGTTATTCTGTAGCTGATAGGGCATAGCTTCCGTTGCCCGGCTAGACAGGAGAAAGATATGCGAACGATTGATCATGTTCGGGAGGTTTCCCCCCCGCCGCTGAACGCCAAGGACAAAGAAATGGTCCGGGTTGCTCAGCGTTGCATCATGGCTTCCCTTGATCATTCCCGCGCGGCCGCCATCACGCTGACCACCGACACGGGTGAGCACCCCACGGTTGAGTTACCCCCGGCCGCTCTAAAGCTGATCGGTCAACTGCTGGGTGCCATGAGCGAGGGGCGCCCCATTGTTTTGATGCCGACCGAGCAAGAGTTCACGACGGTCGAGGCCGCCAATTTTCTGAATGTCTCCCGCCCGTTTGTGATCAAGGAGATGGAGGCTGGCCGCCTGCCCCATCGAAAAGTGGGTTCGCACCGCCGCATCGCCCTGGAAGACTTGCTGGCCTACGCGCAAAAAATGCGTGCCCAACAAGCCGGTGCCCTGGACCGGCTGGCCGACAACGCTCGAGAGTTGGGGCTGGATTACTGATGGCAGGGCACGCCCGCTACACGGCGCTGTTGGATGCCTGTGTCTTGTATCCGCTGGCGATGACCGATGCCTTGATGAGTCTGGCCACGGCAGGATTTTTCGCAGCCAAGTGGACAACCCGAATTGAAGACGAGTGGATCCGCTCTCTCGAAAAGCAGCGTCCTGACCTGGTCGGAAAACTGGGTGTTCGGCGGGACAGCATGCGAGATGCCATCCCGGACTGGGAAGTGCCCGAGACAGCTTGGGCTTCACTGGCCAGAGGGATTCAGTTGCCAGATACTGACGATGCACATGTACTGGCGGCCGCGATTGCGGGACACGCCGACTGTATCGTCACCTCCAACTTGAAGGACTTCCCGAGCGCCGTTCTGCTGGAATATGGGATTGAGGCCATCGACCCAGACACGTTCATCATCAACCAGTGGGATCTGGATCCTGTGAATGCGATTGCGGCATTCAAGCGCATGCGGGCTCGCCGCAAGAAGCCTCAATCCAGCCCGGAAGACTTTGCTTATGCCTTGGAACTTGGCGGCTTGCCAACAACCGCAGAACGACTCCGGCAGGCGGCCGAGCTGATCTGATTTGTTGGGCCACGCCAGCCGGAACGGCGGCAAGACTTTGGCAAAAGTCCTATCCGACAGGCTCTGGCAGGCTGTGGCAAAGGAGTGAAGTTGGAAATTTCGGTGGGATGCGCGCTCGGCAGTCTCGTGATGGAGCCGGGTAGCGTGCCACGGTTGATACCGGTATCCCTGGCACACGTTCAAACCTGATTTCCATTTGCCTTCCTCCTTTGAGAACAAGGAATTTTTCCAATAAGCCACAAAATGCTCCTGGAAACCGAACACCAGATCGATTCATTTGTATTTCATAAGAAATTATCCTAGTATTAATTTCCACAGAAATATAAAGCGGGGTTGTCATGAATGCCATCGCGCTCAACGCCGGCAACCAGGACCGGCAACGCAGAGTCATCACCAAAGCCACGGTCAATGCGGCCGATCTGCTCAATATCAAAGGGGCTGATCTAGCCCATATATTGGGTTTAAGCGCTTCGTCGGTAAGCAGGATGCGGCAGGGCGAATATCAGCTGGATCCCGCACGCAAGGAATGGCAAATCGCAGTCTTGTTCGTGCGTCTGTTTCGTTCCCTCGACTCCATCGTGGCCGGTCGGGAAAAGGACGCAATCGCCTGGCTGAACAGCGAAAACACGGCTTTGCGGGCGCGCCCGATGGACATGCTCAAGGACGTGGCAGGCCTGGTACACGTGCTGGATTACCTTGATGCCGTTCGCGGTCGCATCTAGGCTTTTTCCTGTTCAGGATTCGTTCTGGCGAGCGGTGGAAGCCCAGCACAAGGTCTCCACCATGCGGCTCGTGGACAACGTTCTGGATGACCAGCAACTGCTGGAGGCCATTCTGGAACAGTCAAAACCCCCGGTACCCAAACCGGCGCAGGGACTGCACTGGCTGCTGTTCACCCCATTCCGATACCGCCCCAATGCACCCGGGAGCCGGTTTCGCGCGCCTGACGACCCCGGGGTGTTTTACGCGGCGCACCAACGCAGAACCGCCTGCGCCGAATCGGGTTACTGGCGCTGGCGGTTCGTGCAGGACAGTGCGGGGCTGAATTCCCTGGAGTCCCACCCCATGTCCCTGTTTTCGGCCGAGGTTCATGCCCGGGCAGTGGATTTGCGACTCCCGCCGTTCAAATCCCGCCGGAAAGACTGGGCGCATCCTGATGACTATTCCGTAACGCAGCGGTTTGCCCGGGATGCACGGGAGCAGGGGGCTCAACTGATTCTCTATGAATCTGTACGTGATCCGGAACACGGCGGATGCGCGGCGGTGCTGACACCTGGTGCCTTCACGCCAGGGCAGGAACCCAAAACCGAAACCTGGTTCCTGGCCGTTACGCCAAAGGGAGTGGTGTGGCAACGCGAATCCGGGGAACATTTTGAATTCGCGTGGAATTGATTTCTCCTCCTGCCATATCTCCTTGAGGCTTGTGCCAGGCAGGCCAAAGACAGCAATTTCATCGAACCCATCCCGGCAGGAGTTCGTTCAGGTCAACTTCGAGGTTCGCTTGCTGCCAGCCTGGCGCCTCGTCTGAATCAGTACAACAGGCGCCACTCGAGGCTTTCGCACAGGCCAGGAATCTTTACCCCGTCGCAGCCTCACCAGGCAGTCACGACCAACCACTCACCACAATATTCTCCAAAGCAAATAAATACGTATTATTCTCTTGAAAGAATATATTGCATTTATTTGCTTTAAGTTATATATTGAGATTATTCTTTATCAGGAATATTAGCCATGGACTTCATCATACGGACTTCAGGGCAATTGGGACCAGTCATCCGGCAATTCAGGAAACAGAAAGGCTGGTCGCAGATGGAGCTGGGACGACGGATCGGGCTGTCCCAGGAGCGGATATCCACGATCGAGAACCATCCCGAGCGTGTGACTTTCGACCAGCTGCTGACTATCCTCATGGCTGTTGACGCCGAAATCGCCATCTCTCCCCGCAACACATCGCAGGATGCGTCTTCTGTAAAGGGGCCTTGGTAATGGCGGGCCGGCCAAGCAAGTCCCATCGCCTTGATGTCTGGATGAACGGCGAAATCGTCGGGCGCTGGGATTACTCGAGCAGCAAAGGGCATGCCTTCAGTTATGACGCTTCCTGGATTGACCACCCCCTGGGAAGACCCTTGTCGCTGTCGCTTCCACTGTCCAACGGAACGGCACCGTTTTCCGGGGAAAGAGTGGAAAACTACTTCGATAACTTGCTGCCGGACAGCAAGGCCATTCGAAAACGGCTGGCCGCACGTTTTGGCGCCAGAACATCAGCACCCTTTGAACTCTTGAGCAAAATCGGGCGAGATTGCGTGGGTGCAGTCCAATTGCTGCCCGCCGACACCCCTGCGCCCGATGTTGAAAATACGCTTGCCTCGCCATTAACGCCGGCACAAATTGAACGTTTGCTTGATGAAACTTTGGCCGGTCATGGATTTGGCGGTCTGGAAGAAGATGAACTGCGAATTTCAATTGCGGGCGCACAAGAGAAGACCGCCCTGTTGTGGCACGAAGGCCTATGGTGCATGCCCCATGGGGCCACACCCACGACCCATATCCTCAAGCTGCCGCTGGGAGAGGTCGGAGGACAGCGTGCCGATTTTTCCACCTCGGTTGAAAACGAGTGGCTATGCGGAAAAATCGCCCAAGCCTATGGGCTGCCCGTCGCAGAATCGCGGATAGAACAATTTGGGCATCATAAAGTGCTGGTCGTCACACGCTTTGATCGGATCTGGAGGGATACATGGTGGGCGCGCCGGCCACAAGAAGATTTCTGCCAGGTGAATGGCTTATCCGTAGAACAGAAGTACGAAGATCACGGCGGCCCCGGGATTGACAGCATTCTTTCGACCTTGAGGGGAAGCGAGAAAGCGATAGAAGACCGCAACAACTTCCTGGGGGCGCAACTGCTGTTCTGGATGCTGGCCGCGCCTGATGGCCACGCGAAGAACTTCAGCATTTTTCTGGAGCCGAAGGGCCGGTTCTGCGTGACGCCACTTTACGACGTAATGTCCGCCTGGCCTGTAACAGGGGCTGGCGCACGCCAGTTTCAATGGCAAAAAATCAAAATGGCCATGGCCATCCGCGCCGGCAATGCGCATTATCGAATGATTGAAATCCAGCGGCGTCATTGGAATGCAGTGGCAAAGAGAAATGCCATGGGCAGCGATTTTGAGCCCACCATAAAGCACTTTGTTGAAAGCACGGATGCCGCACTGAACACCGTGAATGCCCTTCTTCCACAGGGCTTTCCGGCCAATGTTGCAGATCCGGTATTTGAGGGCATACGGCGGCAAGTGCGGGCACTGGAACACAGCGCACCATAAGCAAGCAAACCGGGCATTCCATGTCGACTACACAGGGATCACGGTTTCATTGGCCTGGCGATTTTGGTGCGCAGGAAATGACTGCAAAAAGTCAGCCTCACAACACTGCATCGAGCCCCTTGCGCTCAATCAAATCGAGCAACTTCAAGGATGGCCCGCTCGGTTTCTTGTCGCCGATTTCCCATTTGCGCACTGTTGATAGGCTGGTATTGAGCACGGCGGCCAGCACGGCTTGGCTCAGATGGAGATTTTTCCGCAGTGCGCGAATCCTCTCGGCGCCATACTCCGGGATCGGTTCCATGCACAGCACGTCATACTTCTGCATCTTGCGCTTGTCGATGAACCCGAGACGATGAAGGTCGCTCGCCGTTTCGTGAACAGCTTCGAGAATCCGGCTTTTGGCTTTAGGTTTGGTCGTCATGGCAAATCTCCTGTAACGAAAGGTCTTCGATTGCCTCATCCAACTGCCGAGCGGTTCTGGCAAGCAAATCAGCAGCGACGCTCTGCAACCCTTCCAGCTCTTCATCGCTGATGTTCGCGCGCTCGTTCTTCTCGAACCCGAATACGAAGAACCATCGGCTGCCCTTGTTGGTCGCAACGAGCGTTCTTGCTCCACCACGCTTTCCCCGGCCAGCGAGTCCAACCCGCTTTTTGACGATGCCGCCCCCCAGATCGGCGTCGATCAGGCCACAAACCATTTCTTCCACCGCCTGGCACAACGCCTGGTCAGATAGCTCGGTCTTGCGCATCCATCGGCTGAAGTGACGAGTTTTGAAGACCCTTTTCATTGAGCTAAGTATAACACTTGGTGTTATAGATTGTACGGAAGTTCCTGGTATCTGCCCCGCTGCCCGAGCTGTCGCTGCAGATCGTGGAATTCGCCCGAGAGCACGGGCGCGTCACGATGATGGATGCCATCAAACTGACCGGAGCTAGCCGCAACACCCTGAAGCGGCACTTCCGCGACCTGACCGAGCGCCACCATCTGGAGCAGCACGGCAGCGGACGCGGTGTGTGGTACGGGTTGAAGTGACTTGGATCGCCGGAACGACTGATCGAGCGGTCAGTTCGATTCCGGTTTTGGGAATTGAACCGGCGTCCGCATCGCGCGACAATCGCCTCCTGCGGGTTCGCTGCCCATCGTCACCCATTGGCCCGGATTGCAGCTCGGCCGCAACGTCCCGGATCGTCGGCAATCGGGTGGGTTGATCTGACGCTTGTTCATCCGGCGCCGGCAGGGGCCGGGGGGGGCGGGCCTGCTGGTGAGCGTGGTCGGAGCCGCGCCAAGTGCGCGGGCTTCGCCAAGGCCGTGGGCTCTGTTGTTAACATTGCAAATAGTCCATATTGTGGATAATATGCAATAATGATTCCCCGCCGTATTTCCCCTGCGGTGAAGTCGGCCCTGCAGCGGCAGGCTGCAGTTGCGCTGATAGGCCCGCGCCAGGTCGGCAAGACCACCTTGGCCCTTGCGCTGGGTGAGGAGTATCCGTCTCTCTATCTCGACCTTGAGGATCGAGCCGATCGCAACAAGCTGGCCGACCCCGCCCTGTTCCTTGGCCAGTACGAAGACCGGTTGGTCATTCTTGACGAGATCCACCGCGTGCCGGAACTGTTCCAGACGCTGCGCGGGCTGATCGACCGTGGCCGGCGGAGCGGCCACCGGACCGGGCGTTTTTTGCTGCTGGGCTCGGCCGCCATCGAACTGCTGAGACAGTCCGGCGAAAGCCTGGCGGGCCGCATTGCCTACGTGGACATGGGCCCGTTCGATGTGCTGGAGGTGGCCGGCGATGCAGCGACATTGTCCAGGCTTTGGGTGCGCGGCGGCTTCCCGGACAGTTTTCTGGCGCGTGATGATGCGGAAAGCCTTTCCCTGCGCAAGGATTTCATCCGCACCTATCTGGAACGGGACGTCCCCATGTTCGGGCCGCGCCTTCCGGCCGAAACGCTGGAGCGGCTCTGGACCATGCTTGCACACGGGCAGGGGACACTGCTCAACGCCTCGCGCCTGGCCGCAAGCCTCTCCGTAAGCGCCCAGACCGTGACGCGCCATATCGATCTTCTGGCCGATCTGCTGCTGGTTCGGCGGCTGTCCCCGTATCATGCCAACCTGGGCAAACGGCTGGTCAAATCGCCCAAGGTATATGTGCGGGACAGCGGCTTGCTGCATGCGCTGCTCGACATTGTCGACTACAACGAACTGGCGGGACATCCTGTCGTCGGCGCGAGCTGGGAGGGTTTGGTGATCGAAAACCTGCTGGCGGCAGCGCCAGTGCGCACGCATGCGTGCTTCTACCGTACCGCGGTCGGTGCGGAAATCGACCTGCTTCTGGATTTTCCCGGCGGCGAGCGCTGGGCTGTCGAGATCAAGGGCGGCCTGTCGCCGCGACTGGAAAGAGGGTTCCATCACGCGCGCGAAGACGTGAAGCCCGCCCGCTCATTTGTGGTCTATCCGGGCAACGAGCGCTATTCGCTGGGCGAAGGTGTTGAAGCCATTGGCCTGCGTCAGTTGGCAGCGCTGCTTGCTGCGTTGGCGTAGAAGGTCTGGAAGAAAAGCCCGTGGCGATTAAACAGATTCAAGGCGCAAGGTCCAAGTGACAAGCAAGCCAATCCGCCTTCCCTTGCCCCTTGTAACTTGCCCCTTGTAACTTGTAACTTGCCCCTTGTAACTTGTAACTTGTAACTTGTGTCTCGAAAAACCCCGGCGGACGTGTTAAATTCTGTCCGGTCCCCGGGTGCAACATACAATCACAAACTCAAACCAGCCCGACTGCGCTTGCCGATCGTGAAACGGCAGGGCGGTAGCGTGGCCGCGGCAGGTCGGCAACCCGCATGGATGGGTCTCCCCACCCCGACCCTCCCCACAAGTGGGGAGGGGGAAAATCGCTCCTCCCCCGCAAGCGGGGGAGGTTGGGAGGGGGAGAGTCAAATGCCAGCCCCAATCGCCCGGTAACCCGATCTTGCCTTGCCAACTCGCAATTCGTAAGCTGATGACTTCCCCCAACATCGTCTGGCACCACGCCACCGTCAACCGCGAGCGCCGCGAAAAGCTCAACGGCCACAAATCCGTGGTGCTTTGGTTCACCGGCCTGTCTGGCGCGGGCAAATCCACCCTGGCGCATGCGGTGGAAGAAGAACTGCACCAGCGCAACTGCCGCACCTTCGTGCTGGATGGCGACAATGTCCGCCACGGCTTGTCCTCCAACCTTGGCTTTGGCGAAACCGACCGCCGCGAAAACATCAGACGCGTGGGCGAAGCCGCCAAGCTCATGATGGAAGCCGGCGTCATCGTGCTCACTGCCTTCATCAGCCCCTACCGGGCCGACCGCGAGGCCGTGCGCAACCTGCTGCCGCACGGCGATTTCCTCGAAATCTGGTGCCGCGCATCCCTGGAAGTCTGCGAGGCGCGCGACGTCAAGGGCCTGTACAAGCGCGCCAGGGCCGGCGAGATCAAGAACTACACCGGCATCAACTCGCCCTATGAAGCGCCGGAAAAGCCCGAACTCGTCGTCGATACCGGCGAGCTGAGCCTGGAGGATTCAGTCGCCAGCGTGCTTCGCCTGTTGAAGGAGCGCGGCATCGTCGCTGCCCCGGGCAACTTGTAAACAGATTCAAGGCGCAAGGCCCAAGTGACAAGCAACCCAATTCGCCTTTTCTTGCAACTTGCAACTTGAGCCTGCCTCTTTGAAACCTGAAACGCATAACCTGAACCCGCTTCTCGATCGGGTCGAGGCCATTGCCCGCGATGCGGGCGCTGCCATCATGGCCATCTACGGCGGCGGATTCCATGTCGAGAGCAAGGACGACCAGTCGCCGCTGACCGAGGCGGACACGGCCGCCAACCGCCTGATCACCCAGGCCCTGAACGACCTTGCCCCCGGCATCCCTGTCCTGTCCGAGGAAGCGGTCGAAGACTTCCACGGCCCCAACGAGCAGGGCCGGTACTGGCTGGTCGACCCGCTCGACGGCACCAAGGAATTCATCAAGCGCAACGGCGAGTTCACCGTCAACATCGCATTGATCGAACAAGGCCGTCCAATGCTCGGCGTGGTACATGCCCCGGCAATGAACCTGCTTTACGCTGCGGCAGCGGGAGTGGGTGCATACAAGGTGGATGCCAGGGGCGAGCGCACGTCCATCAGGGTCGCCGCGCATGCGGAGGGCACGCCCTGGAGAGTGGTCGGCAGCCGCTCGCACGCCGTCGATTCGCTCAAGGATTTTCTGGACAGGCTCGGCCAATACGAACTCGTGCCCATGGGCAGCTCGCTCAAATTCTGCCTGGTGGCCGAGGGCGCGGCCGACCTCTACCCCCGCTTCGGCCCGACCTCGCTGTGGGACACGGCGGCCGCGCAGTGCGTGGTGGAACAGGCGGGCGGCAGGGTGCTGGACCTCGAATCGAAAAGCCTCGGCTATGGAAATCCGGAGATCAGGTTGAATCCGTACTTCATTGTTTATGGCGGCAGCAAAGGAAAGTGATGTCACTACGCCGGCTCTCTCCACGTGTGGGGAAGGGACCTGCGGCCTTGCGATGACGTGGCAATCCAGTTCACAAAGGCTTTCCCTTACGAAACCGGAGCGTTGAATCAGTCGGTGCCGCGCAATATCGAACGGTGTCCTGCCGATTTCATGTTCCAACTCGTCAAGGCTGAAAAACAGGAGGCGGTCATAAATTATGACCGCCTCCGTGAGACTGAAATTTCCCCCGAGCCATCACTTATGACTTACCGAGCATGGCCGGGCCGCTGTCGAAGTCTTTTTCGTGCAGGGGAAATCCCCTACTATGCTTCCTCCGCCTTTATCATTAATCGGATCACCAATGAGATTTGCGATTGTGGTGTGGTTGAGCAAGGCCTGAAGCCATTCGGCGGAGCCGGGTCTTGCCAACAAAATAGAGAGCCGAGAAATTTTTAGGAACAATAATGCGTGTAGCAAATCGAAAAAGAGTGTTGGTGACTGGAGGGGCCGGTTTTCTCGGCTCCCATCTGTGTGAGCGCCTGCTCAAGGATGGATGCGATGTGCTTTGTGTAGATAACTTCTACAGCGGCACGAAGGATAATATTGCGCACTTGATGGGGAACCCCCATTTTGAAATGATGCGCCATGACGTAACTTTTCCGCTTTATGTCGAAGTGGATGAGATTTATAATCTGGCTTGCCCGGCATCACCCATTCACTATCAATGGGACCCCGTTCAGACGACCAAGACCAGCGTACACGGCGCCATTAACGTGCTGGGCCTGGCCAAGCGCACCAAGGCGAAAATCTTGCAGGCCTCGACGAGCGAGGTCTATGGCGATCCCGAGATGCACCCCCAGCGTGAAGACTATTGGGGACATGTCAATCCCATCGGTTTGCGTTCCTGTTATGACGAAGGCAAGCGTTGTGCGGAAACGCTGTTCTTCGACTATCACCGCCAGCACAAGCTGCGCATCAAGGTGGCGCGCATCTTCAATACTTACGGCCCCAGGATGCATCCCAACGATGGCCGCGTAGTGTCCAATTTCATTGTTCAGGCGCTGAAAAACGAACCCATCACCATCTACGGCGACGGCAGTCAGACGCGCTCTTTCTGCTATGTGGAGGATATGATTGACGCGTTCGTGCGCCTGATGAACAGTGACGACGGCTTTACGGGGCCGCTGAACCTGGGGAACCCCGATGAATTTACCATCCTGGCGCTGGCGGAACAGGTAAAACGAATCACAGGCTCGCCTTCGGAAATCGTCTTCAAGCCATTGCCGAGCGACGATCCAGTACAGAGACAGCCCGATATAACCTTGGCCCGAAAGACGCTTGATTGGGCGCCTTCGGTTCGCCTTGAAGAAGGATTGGCGCGTACCATCGAGTATTTCGATCGTTTGCTTGCGAAGCGGTGACATGACCCTTATGCAGACCATTTCACCCGCTGCCTTGGACCTTTTGGTCTATGATTTCGACGGCGTGATGACCGACAACCGTGTGCTGGTTGATCACCTGGGTGGCGAGTCAGTAGCCTGTACTCGCGCCGACGGGCTCGGGGTGGATATCATTCGCTCTTTGGGGTTGCCTCAGGTCATTCTCAGCACGGAAACCAATCCGGTGGTTCGTGCCCGTGCCGAAAAGCTCAAACTCCCTGTGTTGCAGGGCTTGGCTGACAAGAAGCAAGCGCTTGTCGATTACTGCATTGCACAAGGTTATGCGCTCGGCCGCGTTCTCTACGCGGGGAACGACGTCAACGATTTTGAGGCAATGCAGATGGTTGGCTATGCTGTTTGCCCTGTCGATGCCCACCCGGCCATCCGCAGCCTTGCCTCCCTTGTGCTGAGCACGCGAGGCGGCGAGGGAGTCATTCGTGAAATAGCCGATAGGCTCGTGGATCCGGATACTGCGAACGACGATCCGGTGGGGGGCTTGACTGAAGCGGATCACATGGCGTCGATCCGTAATCAATTGGAAGACTCCATCCTGCTCCGCAAGGCGATTCTGACCGATTCCGATTTGCTTGGCCGGGTCGGCCGCCTAGCACAGGCTGTCGGTAACAGCCTCGGGCGCGGAGGCAAGGTGATTTTCGCTGGAAATGGGGGCAGCTTTGCGGACGCGCAACATCTCGCCGCCGAGTTTGTCGGCCGCTTCATGAGGGAGCGCGAGCCTTTAAGCGCAGTTTGTCTGGGCACCAATAGTTCCCTGTCCACGGCTGTCGGCAACGACTATCGATTCGACGACATTTTCCTGCGGGAGCTGAAGGCTTTGGGAGCCGCGAAGGATGTCTTTATCGTGATCTCGACGAGCGGCCAGTCGAACAACCTAGTGCGTGCGGTGGAATTTGCGACCCGGGTGGGAATAGAAACATATGGCCTGCTGGGCAAGGGCGGGGGGCAAATCGGGCGCATGGTTCCGAGCATCGTTGTTCCTTCCAATCACACTGCCCGCATCCAGGAACTCCACATCACGGTCGGGCATATAGTCTGCGATCTTGTTGATACGCAGCTCTCGGGCGCGGCCCAATCAACCTGAATAGGAGCTCAATCTTATGTTCATCATTGCCGAGATCGGAATCAATCATAACGGCGACCTCTCCCTCGCCAAACTGTTGATAGACGTGGCGGCCAGCGCGGGCGCGGATGCTGTGAAGTTTCAGAAGCGCACGATTGACCTGGTCTATACAAAAGATTTTCTCGATTCGCCCCGTGAAAGCCCATGGGGCAATACGCAGAGAGCGCAAAAGGAAGGGCTGGAGTTCGGCCTGGAGCAGTATCAAGAGATTGACAGACATTGCAGGGAGCGGGGCATCGAATGGTTTGCCTCGGCCTGGGATTTGGAGAGCCAGCATTTCCTTCAGCAGTTTGACCTGAAGCACAACAAGATCGCCTCGGCGTTGATCGTCTACGAAGACCTGCTCAAGGAAGTGGCGGCCGAAGGGAAATACACCTTCGTTTCCACGGGCATGAGCACCGAGCGCGACATCGATCGCGCGGTCGACATCTTTACCCGGGCGGGCTGCCCTTTCGAACTGATGCACTGTGTTTCCACTTATCCCATGAATGACGAGGACGCCAACCTCAGCCGCATTCATACCCTGCGCCAGCGCTATGAATGCCCGGTCGGCTACAGCGGCCACGAGGTTGGATTGACGGTCTCGTTTGCCGCTACGGCGTTGGGTATTTCTTCGCTCGAGCGGCACATCACCCTGGACCGGGCGATGTATGGATCCGACCAGGCGGCATCCATAGAGCCCGACGGTTTTCGCAAGCTGGTGCGGGGTGCGCGCCTGATCGAAAAGGCCATGGGCGACGGAACGATCGACATCCAGGAGAAGGAAGTGCCCATCGCTGTCAAGCTGCGCAGCCATATCCCACTGCACTCCGATCAGCGTTGATTCGGCGCATATGGGCATTACAGTGGCCGTTATCCCGGCGCGCGCGGGCTCTAAGGGCATACCCGGCAAGAACCTGTTGCCGTTCTGCGGCAAGCCGCTGGTCACCTGGTCGATCGAGCAGGCCAAAATGGCCGAGGGCGTGGATTCCGTATGGGTGAGTTCCGACGGGGACGACATCCTGTCCGTGGCGCGCGCATACGGCGCCTATGGCATCCGGCGCCCCGATGCCATTTCCGGCGATGTCGCTTCGTCCGAGTCGGCGTGGCTGCATGCGCTGGACGAGATCGAGCGTCAAGGCCACGAGGTCGAATGGATGGTGGGCATGCAGGCCACCTCTCCGCTGCGCTCCCCCGAGGACATCGGTCGGGCGATAAGGCAGGCGAAAGACCAGGGGCTGGACTCGCTGCTGTCAGTGACGGAAATCGAGGATTTTTTCATGTGGGGTCTGAAAGACGGTGAGCCGTTTTCCGTCAACTACGATTATCGGGACCGCAAGCCGCGCCAGCAGATCGAAAAGCGCTATCTGGAAAACGGGTCCTTCTACATTTTCCGTCCGGAGATTCTGCGCAGGCTGGGCAACCGCCTGGGCGGCAAGATCGGCATTTATGTCATGGAACGGCACAAGATGTTCCAGATCGACAATCCCGAGGATGTGCGGCTCTGCGAAGCCATCATGCGCGGTTTCGGGTTGGACTGGCTGTGAGCGATTACCTGGCGAATCTGTTCTCGTTGGCCGGCAGGACGGCCGTGGTCACGGGCGCTTCGCGCGGCATTGGCGCGGCATTGGCGAAGGCGTTATGCGGCGCGGGCGCGAGCGTGACTGGCCTGGGCCGTTCGGCGGCCCCCGCGGAGAGCGTGCCGGGGGTTTCCTACCTGGCTTGCGATATTCGGGACGCCGACGCCTTCGAGCAGGCCTGCGAGCAGGTCTTCCAGTCCGAGGGGCGCCTCGACATCCTGGTCAATGCGGCGGGCATCACGTTGCCGCAGGATGCCGATTCGGATTCTTTTCGTGTTTTCGATGAAACGCTGGCCGTCAACCTGACGGCCGCATACCGCTGCTGCGAGATCGCCAGCGGCTGCATGAAGCGCAATGGCGGGGGAGCCATCATCAATGTCACCAGCATCGGCGCCGCCCTGGGCTTTCCCGGCAATCCCGGCTATGTCGCCGCCAAAGGCGGGCTTGCCGCCCTGACTCGCGCGCTTGCGCTGGACCTCGCGTCGCACAATATCCGCGTCAATAACCTGGCGCCGGGCTATATCCGGACGGCCATGACCGAAGGGAGTTATGCGAATCCTGCGCGCCACGCTGCGCGCCTGGAAAGGATGATGATCAAGCGCTGGGGGATGCCGGAGGACCTGGCCGGTGCGGCAATTTTTCTTGCGTCGGATGCGTCCGCCTATGTGACCGGCACGGACGTGTTCGTGGATGGCGGCTGGACCGCAAAGGGACTTTGAATGGAAATCGGATTCATGCAGGGCAGGCTGTCCGAACTCGTCGGCGGCAAGATTCAGGCTTTTCCGTGGCGCGACTGGGAACAGGAGTTTGCACTCGCGCACCGGCATGCCTTTCCGCTCATGGAGTGGACCCTGGACCAGGATCGCCTGTACGAGAATCCCCTCATGACGGAAGCTGGCCGCGAACGCATTCGAGCGCTCTCGGGGGCCAACAAGGTCAAGGTTTTGTCCCTGACCGGCGACTGTTTCATGCAGGCGCCTTTTTTCAAGCAGGCCGGCAAGGAGCGCGCCCGCCTGCTGGACGACCTGCAGGCAGTTCTTCGGGCCTGCGCGGAAAGCGGCATCCGTTATGTGCTGATTCCACTCGTAGACAATGGCAGGATCGAGAACGCCGAACAAGAGCACAACCTTCTCGACGGGCTTATGCCGCTGACCGGATTTCTGCGCGCGAACGCCATGCAAATCGTGTTCGAGTCGGATTTTCCCCCGCGGCGTCTCGCGGATTTCATTGCGGCGCTGCCGGAAGATGCCTATGGCATCAATTACGACGTCGGCAACAGCGCCGCCTTGGGCTACGACCCGGGAGAAGAGATCGCCGCCTACGGGAAACGCATCGTCAATGTGCACATCAAGGATCGCGCGCTGCATGGCACCACGGTTCCGCTGGGGCAAGGAAACGCCGATTTCCCCCGTGTCTTTCGCGCACTGAAGGCGGCAGGGTATGCCGGCAACTTCATTCTGCAGACCGCGCGGGCGGGGGATGGCGACCACGCAGGCGTCCTCTGCCGGTATCGCGACATGGTGCGGGGCTGGATCGGACAGTATGGCCTTGGATCTTGAACTGGCAGGCAGGGTGGCGCTCGTGACCGGCTCCTCCAGGGGGCTGGGGCTTGCGATCGCGCAGGCCTTGCATCGGGAGGGCTGCGCCGTCGCGCTCAATGGCCGCGATGGGGCCGTGCTCGAACAAGCGAGAGACGCGGTCGGGAGGCGGGCCGAGGTTTTCGTTGCGGATGTTTCCGATCCCGCCTCCTGCCGGTCGTTGGCGGATTCCGTAGAGGCGCGTTTCGGGCGGCTGGACGTGCTGGTGTGCAACGTCGGCAGCGGCCGTTCCGTTCCGCCCGGCGAAGAAACCGCGCAGGAATGGCAGCGCGTCCTGTCTCTCAATCTCCTGACCGCCACCAATATGGTCGAGGCCGCCGCCGCTGCCCTGGGCCGCGCACGGGGCAGCGTGGTCTGCGTTTCCTCCATTTGCGGCCTTGAGGCAGTGGGGGCGCCGGTGACCTATTCCGCGGCGAAGGCGGCGCTCAATGCCTACGTGCGCGGCATCGCCCGTCCGCTCGGGCGCAGGGGGGTGCGCATCAACGCGGTCGCGCCCGGAAATCTGCTGTTCGAGGGTTCGGTCTGGGAACGCAAGCTTGCGGAGGACGCGTCGGCCGTCCAGGCCATGCTGGATCGCGAAGTGGCGCTGGGCCGGCTCGGCACTGCCGGGGAGGTGGCCGATTTCGTCGCCTTCCTTGCTTCTCCTCGGGCGGCGTTTGCCACCGGGGGAGTGTTCGTGGTGGATGGCGGGCAGCTTCGATCATGAATGGCGGTTTGTGTTTGGCCCGGTTGTTGACCGATCGGTTTGACATCGATAATGAATGGATTTATGGAACCCTTTAATCGCTTCACGCTTGCCGGCAAAGTTGCATTGGTTACTGGCGCCGCAGGATTGCTCGGGGTGCAGCATGTGCGCGCCTTGTGCGAGGCGGGCGCGGACGTGGTGCTTTCCGATGTCAGCCTTGAGGCCGCCGAAAAGGCCACGGCTGCCGTGGCCGCGGATTTTCCGGAGGCGCGCATTCTGCCCCTGCGCCTCGACGTGGCAGACCTGGATTCGGCGCGTGCCGTCCTCGACGCCGTGATCGATCGTTTCGGCGGCGTGCATATTCTGATCAACAACGCCGCGATCGACCCTAAGGTCCAGAAGGACAGCGTCGTGGAAACTTCCCGTCTGGAACACTTCCCCCTGGAACAGTGGAATTTCCAGATCGGCGTCGGCCTGACCGGGGCCTTTCTCTGCAGCCAGGTGTTCGGCGCCTGGATGGCCGCCCACGGCGGCGGGGTGATCCTCAATATCGCCTCCGACCTTTCCGTGATCGCCCCCGACCAGCGCCTGTATCGCAAGGAGGGGCTGGGGGAGGACCGGCAACCGGTCAAGCCGGTGACCTACTCCGTCATCAAGGCGGGCCTCGTGGGGCTGACGCGTTATCTCGCCACCTATTGGGCCGAATGCGGCGTGCGCGTGAATGCACTTTCGCCGGGCGGGGTGTACAACGGCCAGGCCGATGAATTCGTCACCCGCATTTCGCGCCTCATCCCCATGGGACGGATGGCGCGGGTCGACGAATATCAGGCGGCCGTTCAATTCCTCTGTTCGGATGCATCCAGTTACATGACCGGCCAGAACATCGTCATGGACGGCGGCAGGAGCATCTGGTAACGAATGCGGGCCCTGATCGTCGGTTTCGGTTCCATCGGCCGTCGGCATGCCGTGAATCTCAGGCGGCTCGTGCCCGGAATCCGGCTCACCGCCCTTCGCCGGCAAAAGGCGGAGGCCTTGGCCGATGAAGGAATCGAGTTTGTTTACGATTTTGAAACCGCGCTCAGGCATCGCCCCGATATTGCGGTGATCGCCAGCCCTACCTCGATGCATTTGGAGGCGCTGGTCTGGCTGTTGCCGGCTGGCATACCCTGTTACGTCGAAAAACCCGCGGTTGCCACACGTGCCCAAGCCATGGCGCTGCGTGAGTTGCTTGCGGGCATCGGCAGCAGTCCGACGACCTTCGCCGGATGCAATTTCCGTTATCTCCCGTCACTGGCCAGATTGCGTGAAATGCTTCGGGCCGGATCCGTCGGCAAGCTTGCACGCGCGGGCTTTCAGGTCGGCCAGTGGCTGCCGGATTGGCGTCCCGATCAGGACTATCGTCAAACCTATAGTGCCCACGCCCAGCAAGGCGGGGGGGTGATATTGGACCTGATTCATGAAGTGGACCAAGTACGCTGGTTGCTGGGCGAGTTTGATCGCATAGCTGCCATGGCAGGGCAACTGAGTTGCCTGGAATTGCATGCCGAGGATACAGCCTGCGCGCTGCTTGGGCGTGATGGCGGGCCCTTCGTCACCCTTTCCCAGGATTACGTATCGCGCCGTCGCGTGAGGCGTTATGAGTTCATCGGTGAAGAAGGAACACTGATTTGGGATTTTACGGCAGCACAGTTGCTTCGGGTTACACGCGAAATGGAGGAAACCATCGATTGCGGGCCTGCGGCTTATGACGTGTCGGCGACCTATGTAGTTGCCATGCGCGAATTCATCGAATGCGCCAAGAGTGGCCGCAAGACTTCTCAGGATTTGGAGGAAGGTTTGAAAAGCACGGAATTGGCCCTGGCTATCAAAGAGGCGGCCCAGGCATGACCACGCTATGTACCATTTGCGCCCGCGGGGGTTCCCAGGGCGTGCCCGGAAAGAATATTCGCCCCCTTCTCGGCAAGCCGCTCATAGCCTGGACAATTGAACAGGCTTTGGCCTGTCCGGAGATCGACGCGGTTTATGTTTCCACTGACAGCGAAGCCATTGCCGACGTTGCCCGCGGGGCGGGCGCACAGGTACCATTCCTGCGGCCGCCAGAACTTGCGACTGCAACGGCGGCCAAGATACCCGTCATCCGTCATTTGGTGGAGTGGGTGGAAGCCAATGAAGAAAGGTGTGACCGTATCGTTGATCTTGACCCGACCTCGCCCTTGCGTGACGGCTCGGATATTCTGGCGTGCCTGAATATGCTCGATCCCGACACGGATGTCGTGATTACCGCTTACGAATCGGACAAGAATCCCTATTTCAACATGGTGGAATATCGGCCGGACGGAAGTGTGGGACTGGTAAGCCCTCCCCAAACGGAAGTGACAGGCCGCCAGGGGGCGCCCAAGGTATATGCGATGAATGCCTCCATCTATGTATGGCATCGGCACACCCTTTCCAAGGGATTGTGGAGCGGGGGGGTCAAGCTCCATGTCATGCCGCGTGAACGTTCCGTGGACATAGACAGCCCCCTCGATTTCAAAATCGTGGAACTACTCATGCAGGAGAAACTGGAACGCCATGAGCGTTGATTTCGATTTATCCGGCGAATGTGTCGTGCTGACCGGTGGCGCCGGTATTCTGGGCGCGCGATTTTGTCACGCCTTGGCGGCCCACGGGGCACATATCGCGCTTATAGATCGCCATGTCGAGAAGGCGGAGCAGGTAGCCCACGAGGTGAATGCGGTGCATGGCGAACGCGTTATGCCTTATGGGGGCGATATTACGCGCCGCGAAACACTTGTCGCCCTGCGCGAGCAGATCGAGGCCAGGTTCGGGCCGGTGAGCGTGCTGGTGAACAATGCCGCCACCAAGACGCCCCATTTTTTCGACCCATTCGAGACGTTCCCGCTGGAAGACTGGGATGAAGTCATGCGCGTCAACACCACAGGCGCCATGCTTGGATGCCAGGTATTTGGCGCTCCTATGGCCGAGCGTGGCCGGGGGAGCATAGTCAATCTCTTGTCCATTTATGGCATCGTGGCGCCCGATCAGCGCATCTACGAGGGCTCCAGCTATGAAGGACATGCCATCAATACGCCGGCGGTCTACAGCACGAGCAAGGCTGCTGTTTGGGGCCTGACGAAGTACCTGTCCACCTACTGGGGACAACGTGGCGTGCGTGTGAATGCCATTACCCCGGGCGGTGTATTCAGCGGCCAGAACGATATTTTCGTGTCCCGCTACAGTGCCCG
>JAJZPR010000061.1 GCA_021847835.1 Pseudomonadota bacterium | reverse complement strand
TTGTCGCGCAACAGACCTGCCCGGTCGATCACGAAGCTCACCGGAATGCGCCAGATGCGCCCGTAGCCCGGGGCGCTGGAGTCGGCCAGCAGTCCCACCGGAAAGCTGAGCTGCCGCGCCACCGCGCGTACCTTGTCCAGGCGGTCGGGCGTGTCCAGGCTGAAGCCCAGCACCCGCAGCCCCTGGTCGGCGTGCCGCGCAGCATAGTCCGACAGAACCGGCAACTCCTCGCGGCAAGGGTCGCACCAGGTGGCCCAGAAGGTCAGCACCACCACCTCGCCGAACATCAGGCGGCTGGACAGGCGCTGCCCGTCCAGTGTCCCCAGGGTGGCTGGCGGCGCCGGCTGACCCACTTTCAGTTCGTTGGCGCGCGCAGGCAGCGCCAGCAACCCAGAAAGACCGAGCAGGCCTAGCGCGGTAGTGGACTGCAGCCAGGCGCGGCGACCGGCTTGCAGGGTGGGGGATCCAATCGGCGCGGAGACCGTCTGCCGGCGATGCGCAGCGGGACTGCCCCCGTTCTTGCGCTGTGTTGTCATGATCGACATCAATGCAGATGCTGCATGCCGGTCATGTCGTGCATGCCCTTCATGCCCATTCCTTTCATGCCGCTCGGGCCGCCGGCATCGGCCTTGAGCACCTCGAACTCCACCCGTATCGTTCGACCATTCGCAAAGCCAAGGGCGATGGGCACGCGGTCGCCCGGTTTCACATCCTTCTTCGGCTGCATCAGCATGATGTGATAGCCACCGGGGGCGAACTCGACGGTTCCATGCGGCGGGATGGTGATTTTGTCCGCACGTACCATTTCGCTCCCCCCACCCTTGTTGATGGTCTGGTGCAGTGCGATATTGCCGTAGTCCGGGCTGGACGCCGAGGTCAAGACCATTGCCTTGTCGCCAGCGTTGGCGAAGATGGCGTAGCCGCCCGCGGGTAGATCGGCGGGTAGCCAGCGAATCCAGGCACCCGTCACTTGCACCGCAGGTGCGATATCGGCGGCGATGGCTGGGGCGCCAAGTGCGCCGCCGAGCAGACCCAGGGCGCAGACCACCAGCAGGCTGCGGCGCTGGGGGGGCAAACGGAGTTGTTGCGGTCGCTCCGGCTCATGGCGATCTCCATCAAGATGGGTCAGGCAAGCGGTGCTTGTGTTGTCTCAGTTCTCGGTCAGGAGCGCCACATGCACTCGACACAAAGAATCAGAACGCGTGGCTCACGCCCATCGTGGCCGTCCAGCGTGGAAATAGTTGATAGCCATCGAGCTTGCTATAGACCGGCAACTGGACAAAGCCATAGAGCTGCAGGTTTTTCGACACGCTTACGGTTATTCCGGGGCTCAGGTAGGCCACGGTCCCGGCCGTATCCAGGGTGTCGGCCAGGGCCCCTTGGTCGGCGCCTTTGTGCGAAAGATTGACCTGCAGCTGCGGTACCCACTTGGGGCTGGCCTCGTAACGCAGGCCAAAGCTCAGGCCGGCGAGATTGCCCGGGCGGTAATCATTGCCCGGCTGATTGAGCCTTTGCATCACCGCCCCCTGGAAGGAACCATTGACAAAGGCGTCCCAGTCCTGGCTGATGGCCTGGTAGTAGTAAGCCCCGACAATGAGATCGGTACTGCCGGTACCTGGCTGCAAGCTGGTATCCAGCGGCGTTCCAGCGCTAGGTCCGGTGCTGAAATTCACTGTGCTGCCATCGCTGCCGGTGGGCAGCTTTACGCCGAGTTGCAAACCGAGGTTGTGCGTGGGCAAAAATCCCTGGTAGCTGCCGATGACTTTGACGTCTCCCAGGCTGGAGCTGGACGAGCCGCTGAGGTTGGCGGAGTTCAGTTGCGAAGCATCGAACGGCGCCGAAGTGGTGTCCGTGTAGCTGGTGTGGCGGCGAATCACGTAAGGAATCAGGAGATTTACATTCCAGTCGGCGTTCGGACTGTAGCTCAAGCCCATGGTCAGGTAGCGGTTGATGGTCTGGTTTTCCAGTTCGCCGGTGCTCGGGTTATTGACCACCTGGGCCGGCGAGGCCGTGCCCGTGCCGCTGCGCAACTGGCTCTGGTCAATGTAGTCGTACTGGAAGTTGACCCGCCAGCCGGCGCTGGCGCTATAACCCATCGCGGCGTCGGAACTGAGGGTGCAGCCGCAGCTGGCGCATGCTGATGCCTCGTGGGATGCCAAGCTCATCAGGACCCCAATGGCGGCAGGCAGGATGATGCGGAACGGCCCGCTTACCCAGGAAACTTCGTTCATTTTTTCGTTCCTCCGCGCCCATTTTGTCCGCCAAGACGCGAACCAATTGATTACCACGCGCTCGACGTGACATCGCGCTTCATCCGGATTTGGCAAATAGAAGCCGGGGAAATTATAGGTGCGATTATCAGTCCCGCGATGCGGCATATTGTCGCATCGCGGTTCTTCACCGGGGGCTACAATGGGCGATACCTATTGTCTTACCGGGTATTTGCCGAGCTTCCGCTGCAGTGTGCGGCGGTGCATTTTGAGGGCGCGGGCCGTTGCCGAAATGTTGCTGTTATTTTCGGTTAGCACTTTTTGTATGTGCTCCCATTCCATCCGGTTTACCGACAGGGGTGACGGGTTTATCGGCGTATCTGCGGCGCCTTCCTCACGGCGCAAGGCTGCCAGGATTTCGTCCGCATCAGCCGGCTTGGCGAGATAATGAATGGCCCCCAACTTTATCGCTTCAATCGCCGTGGCGATGCTCGCATAGCCCGTCAAAACGACAATTCGGGTTTGATTGTCGAGTTCCTTGAGCTTTTCCACCAGGACCAAACCGGATGGCCCCGGCATTTTTAGATCGATGACCGCGTATTCGGGTGGGTTGGCCATGGTCAATGCCAATGCGGATTCGACGTCATGGGCGAGGACCACGTCGTAGCCGCGTTTTTTCAGCGCCTTCGCCAGCACGCCGCAGAATACCTGGTCGTCATCCACCAACAGTAGGCTGGGAAGGGCGCCAATGGCGGTGGCCGTATCTTTTTCCATTATGAAGGCACGTATGTTCCGGTGAAGAACAAGGGTAGGCTGATCTGGGTACAGGCGCCGCCGCCCTTGCGGTTGGTCAGCTGAACCGTTCCGCCGAAGCGTTCGATCGTGGCGTTAGCCAGGAATAGACCGATGCCGATTCCCCGACCGGGGGGCTTGGTGGTGAAGAACGGCTTACCTGCGTTCGCCATGGCTTCCGGCCCTAAGCCTGGGCCCCGGTCGCAGATTTCGATGAATAGCCGGCGGTCGTTCCATGTTTCGTTTATCTCCACACAGTGCGGTGACGCATCGGCCGCATTGTTGAGTAAATTGATGACGGCTTGGCCGAGGGTGCCTTCGACCGCTATTTGTGGGATCGGCGGCGGCCCGCTCCGCTCGATGGTGAGTGCGACGCCGGGGTGGACGATCTGCCATTTGTCGATCAAATCGTCGAGATAGCGGTCCACTTGCACCAAGGAGAGACTGCCGGCCCGCATTTGACCGGCCGCATCGAGTAAATTGGATAGGATGGCTTTGCAGCTATCAACCTGGCTGCGCAGCAAACGCAGATCCTCGCTCAATGCGTCATTTTCGGCATAGTCGTGCTGAAGCTCATGGGTAATGATCGCCATCGTCGACAAGGGGGTGCCCAGTTCATGGGCCGCACCCGCCGCCAAGGTGCCGAGGGCGATGATGCGTTCGTTGCGCAGGTCCGTCTCACGTGCGGATGCCAAAAGCCTGTCCCGTTCGCGGATCGATCCAGCCATGCGCACCACAAAAATGGCGATCAAGCTGGCGCTCAGCAAGAAGTTGAACCACATTCCCAACACATGCAGCCCGAAATCGCCGCCTGATCCCATATGCTCATGACCTTCCATCCCGTGTTCCATGGACATGGCCAAAGGTAGCTCACTCCCGTTGTGGGCGAGGGGGACGTAGTAGAACAAGAGTAGGGTATAGCACGAGATGGTGACTGCGGTGACGAACCAGGTAGCCCGTGAGGGCAGAATCGCCGCGGCAATGGTCAAGGGAAGCAGAAACAGGGAAACGAAGGGATTGGTCGAACCGCCACTGGCATACAGCAATGCCGTCAGTGCGGCGATGTCGATGAGCAATTGGCCGAGCAATTCAAGATCGGTCACCGGGGCGGGATTTTTCAGCCGCAGCCACGTCAGGAAATCGAAGGCGATCAAGAGCAAGATAACCAGAGCCAACCAGCGTAGGGGCAGATTCACGCCGGCGCCGTAAGTGACCGCCGAGATGGCTGCAATTTGCCCGACGATTGCGATTACTCGCAATATAAACAATCGCCATAGGTTCTTTTTCGAGGGCGTGGGTGCGGGCAGGCTTTGGCTAAACATGTGAGCTTCCCTCGGTTTTCGTATTCCTACCCCTCGGCATGCTGCGGAGCCTTGTTTCATTTTATCTCAGCTAAAACGGCCACGGTCAAGCTGCGGCATATTGCTGCGCTACAGTCCTGGCCGGATGGTTTATGAAAAAATGCCGCACTCGATAAAGGCCATGCCATGACGGTTATCTGAAGCCTCGCGGTTACCGCGAGGCCATAGAATCGAAGCCGGTCTATACCGAGTTTCTGTCCCTGCTGATCCATGACGAGGTGGCGCGGCGCGATCATTGACATCGCTTCAACAGGCGCTTCGATCTGGCCGGCATGATCGGACGCTTGGGCGCAGCTGCAGTGCTCACACTGCCCATACTGTACCGGCTTGTAAAGTTGGCTGAGGCTCATTGGTAACCAAAACATATACGAATCAGACGATCCCGATATCGACTTGACCCGCCCTGCTAACTCAGGGAGAATCCCACCACCGTTCGGTTCGACGAAACGGAACACGGTGCGAATCCGTGGCGGGCCCGCCGCTGTATCCGGGGACGGCCGCTGCCAGGTTGAAAAAACCGGCCACTGACGGGGATCACCCCGGCGGGAAGGCGCAGCGATCCGGCTGATCCGGTAGCCAGAAGACGTGTCGAACCGATTCGGAGTCCAGGCAAGGGCTCCGGCTGACCGCATGCGCAAGCGTGTCGTCAGCCGGAGCCCTTTTCTTTGTTCGCCATCCCGAGGAGTGGATCATGACGCAGACCGTTAAAACCCAACACCAGACCACCGCTGCCGCACCCGCGGCCGCCCCGACCATCGCCAGCCGCAAGAGCTGCAATCCGGACGGCATCGGTCTCTCGCACTACGTGCTGATGGACAAGAAAGCGGCCAAATGACCGCAGCGCTTCTGAACCGGGCCGACGCCGGCCCGGCGCTTGTTCCCGTGGACATCGGCCATGACATCTACGCCGCACTGGCCGACCCGAACACGGCTTTCTGGGCGCTGGTCGACAAGAGCCGCATCGCCGAATCGCTGGCCGATGGCCCGCTGCTCGATGCCTACCGCGCCAAGGCCGACAGCTTCGCCCGCGAACTGCAGGCGCTGCGCTTCGAGTTGAAACCCTCCGGCGTCTACCTCAACCCGACCGAGCGCTGCAACCTCGACTGCACCTACTGCTACCTGCCGGGCGCGCAGCGCAGCGGCGGCAGCCATATGCCGGCCGCAACGCTGATCGCCTCGCTCGGCCGGCTGCGCGACTACTTCCGCTCGGTCATGCCGGAGGGGCGCAAGCCGCGCGCCATCTTCCACGGCGCCGAGCCGTTGATGAACAAAGCCGCGGTGTTTGCTGCCATCGACGAATTCGCCGACGACTTCATCTTCGGCCTGCAGACCAACGGCACCCTGCTCGACCACGCGGCGGTGGACTTCCTCACCGCGCGCAAGGTCAGCATCGGTCTCTCGCTCGATGGCCCCATTGCCGGCATCAGCGACGCCACGCGCCGCACCTGGAGCGGCAAGAGCGTGCACGCCAAGGTGCTCTCGGCGATGGAGAAGCTGAAGGGCTATGGCTCGTGGAGCGTCATCACCACCTGCACGACCGAGAACCTGCCGCACCTGACCCAGATGGTCGAACTGTTCCACGCCCAGGAAGTGCCGACCTGCATGCTCAACACGGTGCGCTGCACCTTGCCCGGCGCACGCGGCGTCAAACCGGCCGACGGCGACATGGCCAGCGCTTTGTTCGCTGCCATGGATCGCTCGCACGAGCTCTACCGCGAAAGCGGACGCAAGCTCGTGGTTGCCAACTTCGCCAACATCCTGATAGCCATCCTCGCCCCGACGGCGCGACGGCTGATGTGCGATATCTCGCCCTGCGGCGGCGGCCGTGCCTTCTTCGCCCTGGCGGCCGACGGCGGCCTCTACCCCTGCAGCGAATTCATCGGCCTGCCGCGCTTCAGGGGCGGCAATCTGCTGGAGGAAGGCGGGGTCGAAGCGGCGCTGGCTTCCGCTGCCTTCCAGACCGTGACGAAGCGCGACGTCGACACCTTCAGTCCCTGCGGCGAGTGCGCCATCCGCCACTTCTGCGGTTCGCCCTGCCCGGCCGAAGCCCACGAGATGAACGGCGGCATGGAGAAGACCGGCGCCTTCTGCGAGTTCTACCGGGAGCAGGTCAACTACGCCCTGCGACTGGTCGCCGACGGTAAAGCCGATGACTACCTGTGGGACGGTTGGGACGAAGACACCGAGACGGTGTTCGATCTGGCGATGTGAGCCTGTTGTTCAAGGGGGAGATACTATGCGCGGGAACCGTGAGATCCCGGTTCCGCCTGCGCAGCGTAGAAACAGAAAGTATTGTCCCCCTGCATCTTGGCTTGGTACATGGCTGCATCGGCGTGCCTGATCAGGTCATCTACCTCTTCCCCATCGTCCGGGTAAAGACTGATGCCGATGCTGCTGCCAACGCTGACTTCCCGGCCTTCGAGCATCACCGGCCCGGACAGGGAAGCGAGGATTTTCGTCACGATCAACGTGATGTTGTCCTCGGCACCGATCTCCTCCAGCAGCACGACGAATTCGTCGCCTCCCAGGCGCGCCACCGTATCTTCGGCGCGCACGCAAACAGACAATTTTTGTGCCACGATCTGGAGCAGTTGGTCGCCGGCATGGTGGCCGACCGAATCATTGACCTTCTTGAAGTCGACCAGGTCCAGAAAGATTACTGCCAATTTCTTGCTGTTGCGCTGGGCATGGGATATGGCGTGTAGCAACCGGTCTTCCAGCAGTACCCGGTTGGGCAGGCCGGTGAGTGCGTCGTGCTGGGCGAGGAAACTCATTCTTTCCTCCGCTGCCTTGCGCTGGGTGATGTCGGAAAAAATGGCAACGTAATTGGTGACCGCTCCCGCATCGTTTTTTACCACGTTGATGGTGATCCATTCGACGTAAATCTCCCCGTCCTTCCGTCTGTTCCAGATTTCTCCCTGCCAGTGTCCATCCAGGGCGAGGGCATTGTGCATCTTCTCGTAGAAGGTGCTGTCATGCCTGCCCGAAGCCAAGATCGATGGCTTCTGGCCGATTGCCTCGTGCGCCTGGTAGCCGGTGACCAGGGTAAAAGCCGGATTCACCGATTCGATGAGCTGGTCGGCGTCAGTCACGACTATGGCTTCCAAGGTGCTCTCGAATACCTTGGCCGCCAAGCGCAGATGCCCG
>JAJZPR010000024.1 GCA_021847835.1 Pseudomonadota bacterium | reverse complement strand
CATCGGCTATATCCCGCCCGCCGAAGCTGAGGCAAACTACTACCGGCAACTCGCCGAAGAACGTGCCCGGGAAACCGAGCTAACTTAAACCAAACAGCCTCCATGAAACCCGGGGCGATTCACTTCGGAAACGGTGTCACGTGAAAATTCCTTGAAAACTGTGCGCTCTAGATGATTGGCTACGCTCTGGGCGGATTCCACCAGCAACATGCGCCGGCCGTCAGGGCCGTCGAATTCGGCCGCCCCCAGATCGGGGAAGCCAGTTGGTTGAAAACGCGCCCCTTGCACGGGTTGCAGGTCGGCTTCGATAAGCAGGCGGGGTTGGTTGTCGAGCGCTTTGAAATTCATGGTGATCTCCCTTGGGTTAAACGGATTCGGGTTGCAGGTCTTCCGCGCGCGGCAACAGTTGCAACAGCGCGACGGATTGGAGTGGAACGGACAGCGCCGCCAGGAGGCGCGGGCCGTTCAGAGAAGTGCTTTGCGGTGCATTGCCACGCGGCCAACCTAAGCCAGCAATTTGGCCGCGCCGCCAGGCGAGCGGAATTGCCTTCTCGATCTGATCGGCGGCAAGTTGGCGCGGCAGTTCGCCGGGTAAGCTGAATGAGGCATCACGAGGCAGGCGCTCAAGGTGTTTCAGAAGCTCGGGCGGGGTAAAGAAGGGTTTGCAGATGGCGTAAGCCATGGGGATGGTTGTGGCTGTTCCCTGATCCCCGCTGCTTTTCGTGGTTGCCGGCAATTCGGCCGGTAGATCAACCCAGATCAGACCAAGCAGCAGGGCGGCGATCAGTTCGTCGTCGGTTTGGTTGGACAGGAAGGCCTGTAAGTCGGACAAACGGGCGCCCAGTCGGGCATGGCTCAGGAAGGCTTCATGTCCGGGGCTTTGTCTGGTTTCGATCACGCGCCGCTCTACCATCCTGACCAGGTTGCGGATCAGGTCCCCCTTTCCCCAGACACATAAGTGGCTGTCCGGCGCCCATTCCCATCGGCTGTTTGTGCGTTCCACGGGGGCCAGGTAGGGCCTCAGCCTATGAAGACTGGCGAGGGCAAGCGCCAGACGGAATTCGGCGCTGTCATCCGCCGCTTGCATAACCCAGGCGGCGGACAGGCGCGGGAGAACGGGCACGGCTTCCCGCCCTTTGCGGCTTGCCGCCAGGGTTTGCATGACGTCACCCAGCAGTATCAGGGCGCGCTGGATGCTTGCCCGTCCCGTGCCTGGTTGTGTCAGGGCAAACAGGGCGTTTTCCAGTTGTGCGACGGCGCGCTTGAGGCTGGCCGGGGCATCTTTGTCGCGGGCCTCGTGGCGCAGGCGATCAAGAAATTGGCCTTGATCAAGATCGGCTATCAGGTCGGCGCCCGGTGCGCCATTGCGCGAGACATTGAATCGTGACAAGGGGACGGCGAGGTCGTTATCGCCTGATCGTTTCAGGAATAGATACCTCTGAAATCCTTGGATGCCTCTGTCCATTCCAAGTTTGGCAATACAGCGGGCCATATCGAATCCATCCTTGGGCTGCTTGGCCCCCATGCGGATGCTGCCCTCCCTCAGCAAGGTGATGACCTCGAAATAAGAGGCCGGCTGGGGCCATAGTGGCATCCACATTTCGCTACTACCTGCACGAGTTTTGTTGCTGTCGCTTGTGGAAATAGCGCCCGCACCGATGGCGGAGGGCTCGACAGTAAATGGGTAGCTCATTCGCGCGTGGGTGGCCGATTCCAACTTCCTGGTCAGGCTGGGCTTGAAAGCCACCGCCCCTTCGATCATCAGAATGAAATCCCAGGGATTGATGCTGAGATATTGAGAGAAACCGCTGGTCGCGTTGTGTCCCCCCACCCGGCCAGGAGAGAGCGAGCCGGCTGTATTTTTCGCGGTCAGGCGAGCATTCTCTCCTCGGAGGGCATGTCCAAGCCATTCGGCTGAGTCTCTTGCCTGTTGTCCCTTTTCGTTGTCAAAAGCAAATAGGTGCAACAAGTTGTCCATGAAATTGACGCCCAAATCCATGCTCCCCTCCACTCCGCCACTCCCACCGAGGAGTGGCGCAAAAGCACGGCCGGCACCAATGGCGACTGCGGCGTCCAGCCAAGCAAGTTGGTCATCGGGAAGGGCATTGCGAAGCAGATTGAGTAGTTGTTCTTTTAAAAATGCTTCTCGCTTGATAGCTGTCGCCAATTCGCTTTGTTTTTTCTCGCTCCACGCGCGTGGATTCTCTTTTTTGTCCTTGTCTAGGGCCTTCTTGGTTGCCCGTACTTCGTTCATTTCCCGCAGGGGGGCGAGTTTATCCAGAGATTGAATCAAGTCCCGGTAGAGGCTTAGCCGCGAGGCTTTTGATTCTCTGAATAAGCGAAGCAATATGGCGCCACGGCGGGTCGAGTCATCGGCATCCTCGCCTTCCAGATAACCTGCTCGCCCATTCCAGGGCGAAAGAATTGGCGTCGGTTGGTACTCCTCCAGAAAAAACCGCGTCAATTCTTCCCGCGACAGCTTGGTAACCAGCGCAAACCGTTCATCCTGCCAGCAGGCCTTGACCTCAGCGTCCTTCTGCTCGGCCACCAGGCGAAACACGCCCAATGCCTTGAGATAGCCAGCAAGCGGCGTCGGGGTGCAGCCGGCAAGAGTGATTTCATTCATGGCCGTTTCCATCGCCACCTCCATTCGCTTGTTGTTCATCTCGCGTTGCCCGCCAGTCGGCGATACGCACCAGGGCTTCCAGCCAGGCTAGGCGGAAGGGGCCGTATTCGGCGAGCAATCGTTGGGTTCTTGCCGACCAGCTTGCGCCCTGTGCGCCGTCGCCCAATTCCATGATCGCCAGGCGAAGCAGGGTTGCGGGGATTTGCTCGCCATCGAATTCAAAGCCGGGTAGCCGGTCGTTTTCCCAAACGCCTCGGGCGTAGCGGCGTTCACCGGGCGCCGCTGTTTCACCGGGTAGTGCGCGCAGGCTCATTCGGACTTTGCCGTGGTGGGTGGCGATGAGGTAGGCGATGAGATCGGCATCGGGTGCGTCGCCGTGGGTCGCCAACCAGGCGAGCATGGACGCGAGCTCGTGCCGGAAGTGGCGCCGTTCCATAAAGCGCTGCGGTTCGCCCTCGCAGGTGGCATAAATCGCACGGCCGCCGGTCTCGGACTTCGCCCATAACTGGTCTGGGCTGATATGGCCATTGGGGTTCGCCAATAACATAGCCTGGAATGCGGGATGGGATTTGCCTACGTCGTGCCAGCGCGCAGCGCGAATGACAGCAGGTTCATCCAGCCCTAGGTCGTAACAGAGTGACTGTGCGGCTTGGGCGACATGGCTGAGGTGGTCTGGTAGGAGAATCGGTCTGGTTTGGTTAGATCGGTAGTCTTCGCTGTAGGACTCGCTGGGTGGTGAGATTGATGTCAGTAATACCGTTACCGGTTCTTTGTTGTCGGCCACGAACCCGAGTTCAGGGTTGTAGCCGCCGTCGCGGGCGCGCAGCAGCAGCGTCATGCCGGGGCGCAATTTTTCTTCCGATCTGAGTTTGATCCAGCGGTTGACCAGGCTGTCCCAGCGCCATTTATCGTGTTTCTTCAGCCCCTGGGCCTGGCCGATGGAGACCGGGCAAAGTTCATCCCGCGTCGGCGGCGGCTGGTCGCCAGGCTGATCGGCGAAATCGCGCCAGAACACCGTCAACGGCGGGGTGTCGGTGTCGCGGATGTAATCGGATACGTCCACATCGAACCCGGATAGGTCCGGGTCGGTGTTGAACAGGTCGAGGAAATCGCGGCGGCGGATGACGGAATGCAGCGGCGCCTCTTCGTCCGTGGCCGGCAGCGCTGCCGGCGAAGCGTTGCCGTTGAGGCCGCCAAGTTTGGTGCGGGCAGCGGCCAGTTCTTCAATGGCATAGGGCAATGCCGCCTTGTCGTCGCTATCGATATCTATCCAGTGGATACGGGCTCCACCAAGGTCGTTGGCTTCGCCGTATCGGTTGCATCGCCCGAAGCGCTGCACCAAGGAAGACCAGGGCGCGAGTTCGGTAAACAGGGTTCGGCTGGTGATGTCCACGCCGGCCTCGATGGCCTGGGTCGCGATGAGGATGCGGCCTTGCTCCGCTGGCGCCTCCTTTAGCTTGCTTTCCAGGGCGCGACGTTCGGCGGGCCTGAAGCGTGCATGGAGCAACATCAAGGCTGGCGGTATTCCCGTTCGGGACAGCGCGGCAATGGCCTTGTGAAGGCCTTGGGCGCGGTCTACACGGTTTACGATGACCAGGGTCGTGGTGCCCGGCTGGTGGGCATCCAGAATTTCCCGTGCAAGGTTCGGGAGATATTGCTTGTCGTTGGTCGCCGATAAAGTGCTTCGAACTGGTGTTAAATGCTTGATGGCTTCAATGCGCTGGCGGATTGCAGGAAGTGTGCGCTCCGCTTCGTCGAGTGTTTCCCGTTTCAACCCATCGATGTGTGTCCGGAAATCGACGGTGGCTAGCCAATCCTTGTTAAGCGTAGCGGAAACCCACAAGGTACGGCTCTGCTTGCTCAGCGGTGAATTGCGACGAAAGGCCTCCAGTTGCGCGGAGGTCGGCAGGCCAGCACCCATGAGTTGGATTTCGTCGAATACCCAAAAGGCATCGTTGTGCAGAAAGGCGAAATGCACCGGCCATTGATATCGACTCATGCCGTACCCGCGCATGAGCGCGCGGGACAACAACATGTCCTGGGTGCCGATGAGGATCATGTCTTCTTCGGGGTGTTCGGCCCAGGTTTTCAGGTCGTCCGCGCCGCCCATGAGGATGTGCACGGATACTTTGCCATCACCTGGCTCACCGATCAGTTCAAGGTTCATTAGCCATCGGCAGATTTCATGATGAGTTTGTTCCACCAAAACTCGCATGGGCAAGCACCATACCAGCCGCCTTGGTGTGTCCGAATCGTTCTTGACACGCCGTTTCCATAGCCAGGCTAGCGTAACGGCAGCGGTTTTGCCCATGCCGGTAGGGATGTCTAGAAGATCAGGCCAGTTTTCCGATGCAAGGCGCTTCTGGTATGGATAGGGCGAATTACCATCAGATATATCTGGATATGCAGTCGCCAGACGAAAGAACGATTCATAGGATTCATAGTTCATCGAATCACGCCCTCTATTGTTTCCCCAGTGTCTCAAACCACCAGCCAAACTTCCACTTCCATCCTGTTCCACGGATTGCTGTGCTTTTCCAGCCGGCCAATCCGTGCCTCAAGCCGCGTTCCTTCATCCAGCAGGCGGGCTGTGGCCTGATTCTGAATGCGGGGGATGTATCCCAGTTTGCGGCCGTTCCAGTCGATGCGGATGGCGTTGGCATCGAATGGGTTTGCGGGTTCGCGGACCAGTTCCAGGCGGTTGCCGATACCTATTTGGCTCCATAAGGTCTCGCCTTCGTGATGCTGGAATCCGGCAAGGGGGCATTGCTGGATGAGAAAGCGGCGGGTCGCCGGTTCCTTGGCTGCTACGGTAACTGGCAAGGTGGTCATGCCGACCAGCTTGGCAAAACTCTTTATGAAGTCACGGCGGATCATGGAAGCCTCCTCCATTGGAATAGATGGATGGTTTACTTTTTACCCGGTGGCAGGCTCAAAAGCTGAGCACGGAATAAATATCTTCGTTCTCTTTTTTCTGCCCCTTCCTGTCTGTGGGGGTAGGGCGTAAGCGAGGGGCTATTCATACTGTCGGGCGGCGGTGTTTAGGTGAGCGGCGATTTCTTGCCGCAGAGCGCGGGGCGCGACGACTTCGACTTCAGGCCCGTATTTGAGGATGTCCATGATGAGTTCGCGCGGGTCGGAGTAGGGTATGCGTAGTTCATAGCGGCCGTCTTCCAGCCAGCGGCTTTGTTGTTGCGGGTGCCAGGTTTCTTCGGCGACCCAGCGGGCGCGGCGGGTGGTGAAGCGCAGCACGGCGGTGGCGGCGGGCTGGCCGGCGAAGATGCCGTAGGCGCTGCCGAGTTCTTTATCGAGGGAGGATTCGGGAACGGATTTGGCGGGTTTGTTGAGCGCGCTTGCCTGGCGGATGCACTCTATGGAAAAGGTGCGCAGTCCCTTCTTTTCATGGCACCAGGCGTCGAGATACCAGTTGTCGCGGTAGTGGACGAGGCGCTGCGGGGAGATTTCGCGGCTGCCGGTTTCGTCGCGTTCGCGGTTGTAGTAGTCGATGGCGAGGCGCTTGCGTTGCAGCACGGCGCCGGCCACGGTCTGGAAGTGTTTCATGTCCCTGGCGCGTGCGGCCATGGCCAGGATGCGGATGCGCTGGTGCGCTTCGCCGCTGCCCAGGTGTTCTGTTTCAAGCAGCGACTCAAGCCGGGCGCGGATGGGGGCAAGGGCGGAATCGAGCAGGCCGGGCTGTATGGTTTGCAGCAGTTGATTGAGAGTAATGAGGGCGTGCAGTTCCTGGCTGGTGAACCACAGGCCGGGAAGATGGTGGCGGCCGTCGGCGGTGTGGTAGCGGTAGCCGCCGCGTTCGCGGTCGCAGAGGACCGGCGCGCCGAGCTTGTCGCGCAGGTCTGCGATCAGGCGGGTGAGGGTGGAGCGGGAAACGCCGAGTTCATCCATCAGCGCATCGCGGCTGATGCCGGTTCTCCGCCCGTCCAGCGCACGGTGCAGCCGATAGAGGTCGTCGAGTTTGCTCAAGGTTCCGGTTCGCTTGTTGGTCTTCTCTCCGCGTTTCCGGGTACTGCCTGTGTTTTTTGTGGGGATAGTTTCCTGCAAAGGGCGGGCTTGGGCAAGGGGAACCCCCGGCGCTTTGTTGTTCCCCCTCACCCCTACCCCTCTCCCGCGAGGGGAGAGGGGAAAATTCTTTGTATTCCCGCGTGGGAAGAGTGAGTAGAGATCTCCCCTTGCAGGGCGCGTTCCGGCTTGCACGCCGGAACCGATCGACGGGCGCGGAGCGTGCTCCGCGAAACCCCATCTCGCCCCTCGCGGGGAGAGGGGATTTTACGTGGTCAGCCGCCGGTAGATGTCGGCCACTTTCAGCGGCAGTTTGCGTATTTCGTCGATTTCCACCCAGTTGGCGTGGCCGTACATGTGCGGCAGGTATTCCTTGCCCTCGCGGTCGATGGTGATGCAGAAAGGGTGGATGCCGCTGCGGCGGGCCTCGAACAATGCCTGTCTGGTGTCTTCGATGCCGTACTGGCCGCGGTAGATGTCGAAGTAGTCGTCCGGTTTGCCGTCGGACAGTGTGATCAGGAGCTTGGTCCTGGCTTCGACTTCGTTCAGCAGTTTGGACAAGTGGCGGATGGCCACGCCCATGCGGGTGTAATCACGGGGGACAATGCCGGCGATGCGTGCCCGGGTCGCCTCGTTGTAGGGCTGGTCGAAGGTCTTGATGCGGAAGATTTCGCAGCGCTTGCGCGTCTGGCCGGAGAAGCCGTAGATGGCGTATCTGTCTCCCAATGCTTCCAGCGATTCGCACAGCATGATGAGCGCCTCGCGCTCGGCGTCGTTGATCCAGCCGCGGGTGCTGCCGCTCATGTCGACCATGAACATCACCGCCATGCTGCGGTCGGCGCGGTGCAGGTGCATGAAGAGCTGGTCGCTCATCTCGCGGCCGTCCATGGAATCGGCCAGCGCCTCCACCAGCGCGTCGATGTCGACGTCGTCGCCCTGCGCCTGGCGCTTCAATAACCTGCTTTCGTCGCGCATGGCTTCGAAGGTGCGGCGCAGGTGCTTGACCAGGCCGTGATGCTTGTCGATGACCTCATCGACATAGCCGGGTTCGCCGGGCTTGAGGTCGATTTCGCGCAACACGCACCAGTTCTTGCGGTAGTGCTGGCGCGCATGGTCCCACTCGGGATAGAGGTGGGCGCCTTCCTCGTGGTAGGTGCCCAGCCAGACCTCGTTGGGGTTCTTCTCTTTCTCCTCGTACAGCGCGGGGTCGTATTCGCCGTCGCCGGCCGCGGTCAGCATCTCGGGCGGAATCTCACCCCAGTCGAGCGACACGGAGGTGAGCAGTTGCCTGACATCCTCCGGAGGCGCGATGGGCTGGCTGTCGAGGGTGAGTTCCCAGGCCTGGCCTTGCTGTCTGGCTTCGAACTGGGGGGGCTGCGGTCGTTTTTTGCCGGGCTTGTCGCCGGTCTGCGCGGCGGATTCCTGGCGGTGTTCCTCGGCCAGTTGCGCGAGCTTGACGCGCAGCAGCATCTTTTCGCGCGCCATGCGCGCGCTCCTGACTTCGGCCACTGCCTGCGGATTGAGTGCGGCGTGGTAGATGCGCGGCGCCGGCGGCTCCAGCGCATAGGCCTGATCCAGCAGCGCCAGCACGGATTCGGGTTTGCCCGGGGCGGCGTCGAAAGCCTGCGCGAATGGCTGCCAGTCTTGCGGCAGGGCCGTGTCGCCGTGACGTTGCGAGAGCGCCTGCATGTCGCGCCACAGTCCCGGCAGTTCGTGTGCGAGGCAGGTTTCGAGACGCAGGTTGTCCAAGGCCTGGAAGGCAGCCAGCGCGCGTGCCGGATCGGCAAAGCGCGCGAACGCCGCGTCGAAATCCACGCGGCAACTGCCGAAGCGCGTCTGCGCCCACATGAAGGCGACACGCGCCTTGCACAGCAGGAAATTGTCGGCCTCGCTTTCCATGCTGGCCGACACGTTGGGCAGGAACAGGCGCTCGCTGTCGGTGTAAACCTGTTCGCCCTGCTTCAGTTCTAGACGCCGCCCCGAAAGGCCGCACAGGAAATTCGACAGCACGGTCTTCACTTCGTCGAAGAACGCGCCGGCGGCATGGGCGTGCGCATGGGCGAGGAAGTCGTCCACCTTGAACAGCACTTCCAGCGCCGGGCGCAGCCCGACCCTATCGTAGGTATCCATGGCGTGCACGGCCCAGGCCTCGATCACGCGGCGGTCGAGGCGGTCGAGCGCTTCCACCACGCGGCGGGTGAATTCGTAGCTGATCTGGATGTTGGTGCTGGCGATGCGCTCGACCCAGCCGAGGATGAAGTCCTGGGTGTCGCGATCAAGCGGGGCGAGGATGTCGACCAGGTGATCCACCTTGTGGAAGGTGAACTCGACGTCGAAGGCGGTTTCCAGCCTGAGCGTGAGTTGCTCGGGCGTGTGCGGGGCCTCCATTTTTACCCCACCCTAACCCTCCCCTGCGAGAGGGGAGGGGATTTTTTCAACGAATCTGACGCCTCCGATATGGAGAACCCTCCTCCCGCGAGAGGGGGATGTTCGTTGCGGTTTTGGAGGATTCCTCTCCTGTCCGGCCGTGGTTGAAGGGGCGGGAAATTCAGACGGCATCACGTTTGCTCCTCCCCCGCTTGCCGGGGGAGGTTGGGAGGGGGTAAGTCCTCGTTTACGCGCTTCCAGTCGTTTTCCACCAGGCGCACTTCGTAGCGCACCCAGCGCAGGAATTCGCCCACCGGCATGCTGCCGCTCTGGCGGCGCGAGGAGCCGGCCACGCCCTTGAAGTCGACCGTGTCCTCGCCGGAGTCGGGGCCGGGGCCGAGCGACATGACCATGCGCACGCCCCAGTTGCGGCCGTAGGCGCCGTTGCTGTAGTAGTGCCCCTGCTTGAGTTCGATTGCCATCAGAAGAGCGCCGCGATGAGTTCGTTCACTGCCGCGATCATGTCATCGTCGTCGGTCAAGGCCAGCGCCACCGCGCCCTGGCAGGCGGCACGCGCATCCACGCCCTGGGCGATGAGCTTGCCGGCGTGCACCAGCAGGCGCGTGGAAGCGCCTTCCTCCAGGCCGTTGCCCTTGAGGTTGCGCGTCATCTCCGCGAGCTTCAGGAGCTTGGCAGTGGCGGCCTCGTCGAGTCCGGTTTCGTGCCGGATGATTTTCGCTTCCAGTTCGGGCCTGGGGTAGTCGAAAGACAGCGCGACGAAGCGCTGGCGCGTGGACTGCTTCAATTCCTTCAGCACGCTCTGATAGCCGGGGTTGTAGGAAATCGCGAGGCAGAATTCCGCCGGCGCTTCCAGCAACTGGCCGAGCTTCTCGATCGGCATCATGCGGCGGTCGTCGGCGAGCGGATGGATCACGACCATGGTGTCCTTGCGCGCTTCGACGATTTCGTCGAGATAACAGATGCCCCCTGCGCGCACTGCGCGGGTGAGCGGGCCGTCGACCCAGGTGGTCTCGCCGCCCTTGACCAGATAGCGGCCGACGAGATCGGAGGTGGTGAGGTCGTCGTGGCAGGACACCGTGATCAACGGGCGCTTGAGCCGCCACGCCATGTATTCCATGAAGCGGGTCTTGCCGCAGCCGGTGGGGCCTTTCAGCAGCACCGGCAGGCGGTTGGCATAAGCGGCCTCGAACAGCGTCACCTCGTTGCCGACGGGCTCGTAATAGGGTTCGTGGGTGATGTAATGCGATTCGGTGGGAGACTGGGCGCTGTCCATGCGGGCTTGTTGATTAGGTGGCGAGGTGCCTGCCAATTGTACCTTCGCGCCCGCATTCTTATCCCATGCGGGGATTAGGGGCTAGGGGCCAGCCCTGGCCCCCGAATCCTGAATCAGAAACAGCCGAGCCGATTCTTGTCCGCCTGAAGTTTTTTCAGGTTTTCGTTCCACGTGGCATTTGCATCGGCGCGGCCCTTGCGCCGGGCGGCATCCATTTCGTCCAGGATCCGGCCCATGGCGCTGTTGAGTTTCGCGCACTGGTCGTCGCCGGCCTGCACGGATTTCATCAATTGCAGCGAAGCCGTGTCCTGGGGTTTGGGGGTGCCAGGATTTTTCTCGGCGGCGGGTTTGGCGGCTTCGTGAGCCTTGACGGGCTTGTCCAGCGCGGGCGGAGGCGGTGGCGGAATGACGGCGGCTTCCTTGAGGCCGATCTTGGCGCAGGGGGAATTGGTGTAGGTGATGTTGCCTTTGCCGTCGGTGCACTTGAGCAGGCCTGCCTGTGCGGCAAGCGGAAAAATCAGGCAAAAAAGCAGAGCAAGCGGGCGCATGGCGAACCCCTGGAGTGCTTGGGATTACTGCATCGGCCGGAACGTGTTGAAACTTGAGCGGGGGCAAGCGCCGGTTTCGACGCATGGACCGCTCGGCTGATCAGAGCGCCCCAACATCTTGGGGCGCGGCGAATCAGGAGTCCGAGAACTTGTACTTGTCGTACTTTTCTTCTTCCGGAATCGGCTTGACGAATTCTTCGGTGGGCAGCTTCTCGACGATCCTGTCCAGCTCGGCTTCGCGCTCCTTCTTGCGGGCGAGCCGGCGCTCCACGGCGTCGGGGCGCATGGCGATGGTCATCTCGTTGAACAGCACCTGGCGCACCAGCCTGAAACCGAAGTTCATGAGATCGATGTCGTCGTCCCACTTGGCCTGCTCCTCGGCGGGCACGTCATATACGTCCTGGAAGCCGTCGGATTTGACGAAGTCGCGGAACTGGTCGACGTCGTAGCAGGCCATGAAGAAGAGTTGCAGGCTGCGCTGCGAGGGGTTGCCGACCGTGGGGCCGGCGGATTTCTTTTTCAGCACCAGCTGACGCCAGGCGCGGCCGTGCTCGTCGTACTCGTCCAGCCCCTGTTCCTGGCGGTAATCATCGACAGTCAGCGAGCGCGGCTCGAAGTGGCCCTTGCAGTGGGGCTCCTGCACCAGGGCGAATTGCGCGCGGTCGGTGAACTCGTCGGCGCGGCGCAGCGACAGCAGCGCGATGGGGTAGTAGCGGCAGGCGGTGGGGCGATCCTCGTACACGCTGCAACCTTCCGGGCGCATGAACTGGCAGGCGGTGCCGCCTTCGACCGGCTTGTATTTGACGCCGGCGATGTCATTGCGTCCGAACTCGAAGGGGTAGGTGTACTGCTTGAGGAATTCGGTGGAAGTCATGCCCAGCCGCTTCTTCAGGCGGATGATGTCGTAGGGCGTGAGCATGATGTCGATGTTGGAGCAGCAGGCGTTCCAGCACTCGATGCCCTTGCGGCACTGGAACTGGATGACCTTGTCGCCTTCGAAGCTGGTGGGCAGCACCGGGCTGGGGGTGAAGGGGGATTCGAAAATGTCGATCTTGTCGCTGCTCATGATGCTTACCTGCCTTGGGCGTATCGGGGGCTGCAAGCGGAACGGCCGGAGACACGCTGAACTTGCTTGGGGCCGATCATTCTACTCCCTTTTTGGTTATCGGTTTTCAGTTGCCGGTTTTCAGTCGAAACCGGAAAAAGCCAGGCGGAGCCTGACGAGCGCTTACTGAGGACTGTTGACCGAGAACGGCCTATTGCCCCATCTGCTTCAAGCGCTGTTCCACGAAGGCTTGAAGTTCGGGGCTGAGGGTGTTGGCGGCCCTGGCGCGGGCGAAGGCCTCGCGCGCTTCCGGATATTGCTTTTCCGCCTCCAGGGAAATGCCCAGTCCCATCTGCCACACGGCGGAAGGGGCGCGGCGCAGGGCCCGGCGGTAATGGTCGATGGCTTCGGCATGGCGCCCCTCGCGCTGCAAGAGGGCGGCGAGGAAGGCGTGATAATCGGCGCGCTCGGCGGCGGACAGGCTGCGTTCCAGCGTGGCGATGGCTGCGCCGGTATCGCGGCGCTCGACCTGCAGGCGCGCCAGGGCCATGGCCAGTTCCGGCTGGGCGCGGTCGAGCGCCAGGCCTTCCTGCAACCTGCGTTCCGCCTCGCCGAAGCGCCCGCTTTCCACCAGCAGGCCGATCAGGGTCTGGCGCGCGGCGACATGGCCTGCGTGCATCTGCAATGCCAGCGAAAGGCCATCGATCGCCTCGGCGATGCGGCCTTGCTGCACCAGGGACAGTGCCTTGCGGTATTCGTTGTCGGCGCGTTGCTGCGGGGTGCGTTCCCTGACCTGCTTGGCGATGCCTGGCAGGGCGTCGGCATCGCCGGCGAAGGCCTGGGGCGCGGGCGCGGCTTTCGGGGCCGGCGGCGCTTCGGCAGGCTGGACCGTCAAGCGTGCTTCGGCCGATTCCTCCAGGGCCGGTTGCGTGGCGGGGCGCTTTTCCGCAGGCGGCGGGCTCGGCGGGATTTCCGTTTCGGCAGCTTGCGCCGGGGCGGCAGCTACCGGCGAGGGCGGGGAAGCTTCGGGCAGGGGCGCCGGCTGCGGCTGCGCGCCCGGCGCCGGGGCAGCCGCGATGGCAGGCGCGGCTTCGCGGGGCGCCGGCGTCCGCCAGAACTGCCAGGCGAGCACGCCCGCCGCCGCGCCCAGCAACAGCAGCAAGGGCCAGAGAAATCGCGACCGGCGAGTCCTGGGCACGGCGCGCACCGACGATGGCGGCAGCGCCTCGCCGCCTGGCTGGCGCTTTTCCAGATCCTGCAGCATTTGATTGATCAGGCTCATTGCAGACTCATCCATCCCAGCCCGGCGCCGGCGATGATCAACAGGGAAGCCGCCACGGCCCACCGGCGCCACGGGTTTTTTCTGGCGGCTTCCGTATCGGCCACGGCGGCGCGCACGTGCCGCGCCTCTATGTGCTGCCTGCCCTCGCCGTAGGCCAGCATCAGGGACTTGTGCGCGAGGATGTTCACCAGCCGGGGTATGCCGCCGCTGGAAGCATGCAGCTGTTTCACTGCCGCGCGGCTGAACAGGCGGTCGCCTGCAAACCTGGCCACACTGAGGCGGTGGGCGAGGTAGTACTCCAGGTCGTCGCGGTCAAGCGGGCCCAGGTGGTAGTGGAACATGATGCGCTGGTTCAGTTGCCGGATCGAATCCTGCTGGAGTTTGTGGTTGAGTTCGGGCTGGCCGAACAGGATGATTTGCAAAAGCTTGCGCTTTTCCGTCTCCAGGTTGGAGAGCAGGCGGATCGCTTCCAGGCTTTCCAGCGGCATGGCCTGCGCCTCGTCCAGGCAGAGCACCACGCGCTTGCCCGCGCGCGCGAAATCGAGCAGGGCGATCGTAAGCGACTTGAGCAGGTGATACTGGTCGGCGTCGCGTTCCAGCTCGATGCCGATTTCCTCGGCCAGGGCCAAAAGCAGCGTGCGCGGTTCGAGATAGGGATTGGGAATGTAGGCGGTGACGAAGCGGCCCTGTCCGTCCGCGGCATCGCGGTTGATGCTGGAAAGGAACTGGCGGCACAGCAGGGTCTTGCCGGTGCCCACCTCGCCGGTGATCTTGATGAAGCCCTCGCCGTTCCTGACGGCAATCAGCAGGGTGTTGAGCGCTTCCTGGTGGTTGGCGCAGGAGTAAAAGAAGCTGGTGTCGGGGGTGATGCTGAACGGGAGTTCGCGCAGGCCGAAATGGGCGAGATACATGGTTATCTATCGCCGGGGAAGGGGGCTGGCTGGAGCGTCGGCGGGTTTCCCCCTCCCAACCTCCCCCACGTGGTGGGGGAGGAGTGACCGTCCCTGCCCGCGATGCGGGGAGGCTTGGGGTGGGCTCGAAGCATCTCAGCCTCAGACCCCCTCCCCACCGCGTGGGGAGGGTTGGGGTGGGGAGTGCCGAGAACCGCATCCGCCAGGAACATTCGTTTCCACCCAGCCAGCCGGCGGTCCTGCTACTGCACCTGCGAAGCCGCGTCGCCGCGCTGCATGGCCCGGATGCGTTCCTGGCTTTGCAGGATGTCCTGGCTCCAATCGCCGCCGCGCACGATGGTGGGCTTGAGCAGGATCACCAGCTCCTTTTTCTTGCTGGAGCGGCCGGTCTGCTTGAACAGGTTGCCGAAGAGGGGAATGTTGCCCACCACCGGCATCTGCGACTTGTCGGATATCGACACCGATTTCATCAGGCCGCCGATGGCCACCACTTGCCCGTCGCGCGCGCGCACGATGCTGTCGGTCTCGCTCACCGTGCTGGAGGCGAGCGGCAGCCTCAGGGAGCCCGCGTCGCCCAGGTTGATCTCGCTGGTTCTGGTCCTGACGTCGCTGATGGCGGGGTGGATGTGCAGGGTGATGTTGCCGTCGTCGTCGATCTGCGGCGTCACGTCCAGCACGATGCCGGAGAAGAAGGGCTGCAGGGTCACGTTCGGCGTGGTGGTGGTGGCGGTGCCCGTGGTGGTGGTGCTGCTGACGTTGGTGACGAAGAAATCGTCGGTGCCGACTTTCAGCACGGCCTTCTGGTTGTTGAGCGTGGCGATGCGCGGGCTGGACAGCACGTGCACGTCACCCTGGGTTTCCAGGAATTGCAGGAGCGCGGCGAAGTTGCTGGTCTGGAAAGCCAGGCCGAAGAGCCCGCCAAGCAGGGATGGGTCCATGACCAAATCGCTGCCGGGGTTCGAATAAAGCGAGGAACCGCTAAAGGTCTTGGCGGCATAGTCGATCGAGCTCACGCCGGTTGCCAGGGGGCCGCTCGTCTGCAGGATGGTTCCCGGGGCGGCGGAGCCTGCCGACAGGCCGTGGTTCTTGCCGCTGGCAAATGCCGCCCAGTTGATGCCGGCCTGGAAGCCGTCATTCAGCTCCACCTCGATGATCTTGGCTTCCAGGATCACCTGCCGGTCCACCGACAACTGGGTCGCCTTGAGGTACTGCTCAACCGAACGCAACTCGTTGGGCAGGGCGCGCACTACCAGCACGCCGGACTGCGGGCTTACCACCACGCTGCGGCCTTCTTCGGCGCCGACAATGGTGCGCACGGCAATGGCGAGTTCATTCCAGAAATTGGCTTCCGACGAAGTCGAAATGCGCGTGCTCTGGATCGCCTGCGCCTGTGAACCGGCCTGGGTGGTGGTGGGCGCCAGGCCGGTTCCCGGCTGTGCGCCGAGGGGCGCATCGCTCACCGAGCCGGACACCACGCGCACGTCGGAGGTGCCCTTGCGGATGGCGCTCAGGTAGTTCACCTGGAATACCCTGGACTGCATGGTCAGCGGCTGGATGAAGATGCGGGTGCCGTCCACCTTGTAGTTGTAGCCGTACAGTTCGCGGATCGCATCCAGCGCCTCGAACACGGTGACATCCTTGAGATTGACCGAGATGCTGCCGCGCACGTCGGGGTGCACCAGCATGCTGTAGCGCGTGCCGGAGACGATGCTCATGAACACCTGGCCGGCCGGCGCGTTGTTGATCGAGAGGTCGAAGCGCTCCTCCAGCACCTTGCTGGCCTTGGGCATGACGAGCTTGAGCGGCGGCAGCAGCGCGGCCTCGACCGCTGCGGGCCGGGCCGGCGCGGGCTTGCTTTCCGCAGCCTTGGCGAGTTCCGCGTTGATCTGGTCGCGTGCAGCCGTGTTCTTTTTGGTGTCCAGTTCCGCGCAGCCGGTCAGGGACAGCGCGGCCAGGCCGATCAGGGCTGGCGCTGCGGCACGCAGTTTTCGCAAGAATTTTTGTTCACGCATGGCTCGTTTTCCTTTTCGCTGCCGCACTCAGCGCTTTTTGCGCTTGTCGATCGAGGCGGGGCGCTTCTCCACATCGGGAAAAAGCTTCAATGTCTGCAAGCCGTTTCCCCTCTTCAACACCACTTCGGTTTCGCCGATCCTGAGCACGCGGGCGTTGCCCACGCTGTCGCCCACCTTCACGGTTTTGCCGCTGACGATGGCAGTATACTGGCCCCGGGATAGCCGCACCGATTGCAGCACCGGCCCGCTTTCGGCATTGGCCCTGTCGCCGGGCGCAAGCAATACCGCGGGCGGGCGCGTGGGGTCGCGCAAAACTTCATCGGCGGTTGCCGATGAAAAAGGCAAAAGGCTACTCACGAAAACCAAAAGGCAAAAATCAAAAGGCAAAAGGCAAAATTCATTGGCCTTTCGCATGCCCGTTTTTGATTTTTGATTTTTGATTTTCGCCTTTTGATTTGTCATTGCCGTCTCATATCGTCAACCACGTCTGGTCCAGGCTCAGGGTGTACAGGGTCAGGGTGAGCGTCGTCTTGGGGTAGGCGTCTGCCTTGAGCTCGGCCTTGCCCCAGAACATGCGGTACGGCGAGGATTCCATCGCGGTCAGGTAGCGCAGCAGGTCGGCATAGCTGCCTGCGACGGTGATTTCCACGCCGTGCCGGAACACCGCCGCCTGCTGCGCCGGAGCCGGCCCGGATGCGGGCTGCACGCTCGCCGTTTGTGCGGCGGTCTGCGCGGCGGCAGCGGAAAGATTCTGCGTCGGCAGGGTTTTCAGCGACACCAGGCGCAGCGCGCGGTTGCGCTGCAGCATGTCTTTCAGCATCGCCGGCATCTGTTGCGGCGGCACCAGCCCGCTCCGGTAATCGAGCAGAATGGTGTCCGCGCCTGCCAGTTCCTGCTGCAACTGCGCAAGGCGCGCGCGCAGCGCCGCGTCGGGATCGGCGTTCTGCTCCGCCACCAGGGCCTGGATTTGCACCTGCAGGATATTGGTCTGTGTCTGGGTCTGCGCGATCTGCTGCGACAGCATGCGCTGGCGCGCCAGCAGCGGATCGATGAGCAGGCTGTTGAACAGGGTGACCAGCACCAGCACGGCGGCGAGGAAGATGAGCGCGCGTTCGCGCAGGCTCATGGCATCCACGCGCTCCGCCAGGCTTCGCCATTGCTGTCTGGACTGCATCATCTGGGTGCCCCCGCTTCGGCGTTGTGCAGGCTGAATTCGACGTGGCGCGGCTGCGCCGCCTTGCCGTCTTGCGCGGGCGCGGATTCGGGCAGGTGCATTTCGAGCGTGGCGAAGGTTTTGCCCGCCATCGCCTTTTCCCGTTTCAGCTGGCCGATGAAGACAGGCACCAGTTCGGGATCGAGCGCGCGGCCGCTGATCGAGATCTCGCCGGCGCCCGTGACCTGGAAGCCGGTCAGCCACAGGCCGTCCAGTGTCTGCCGCGACAGCGCGCGGAAGTATTCGGAGAACCCCTGCCTGTTGCCGAACTCGCCGCGCCCAAGCTGGGCGAGCACGCTCTGGCGCGCGATCAGCTCCGCCTCCAGGCGCGCAACTTCTTCCTGCAGCCGGGTACTGGGCGCGCGCGCGCCCGCGCCCGATTCGGCCTGCAGGCTTGCAAGGCGCGCCTGGGTGGAGGCGTGCATGCGGCTGGCCTCGGCGGCCTGTTTTTCCATGGCGGCGGCGTTGCGCCAGGCATAGGCATAAAACAGCAGGGCGCCCGCCAGGATCAGGCCGAGCGCCTGCGCCATGGTGGCAAGCGAGAACAGCTTCTGCTGCTTGAGCAGTAGGGGATTGTAAAGGTTGATCTGCTGGCTCATAGCGCCTTTTCCTCGTGACGCAGGGCGGCGCCGAGCGTCATGAAATAGCGCTGCTGCTGTTCCGGCTGCTGCAATGCCGGCACGGCGGAGAGGTCGAGCACGCTGCCCAGATCGAGGGCTTCCACCGGAATGTAGAGGTTTTCCGCCAGGTGCTCGCGCAAGCCCGCGCCATCGGGGCCGAGCGGAGCGAGCACGAGCTTGGCCAGGGTGATGTAGTGGTACTGGCGGTCGAAGTGGTCGAGCGAGCGCTGCAGTTCGAGGGTGATCCTGTCGAAGGCGGCGGTTCTCCGTTCAATATCGGATTCACTGGGCAGCGGCACGTCGATGCGGCGCGCGAGATAGAGTTCGCCGCCGGCGCTGAAGGTGAGCAGGCCGCCGTCGGCGTCGAAGGACAGCATGGCGATGCCGCGGCCTTCCGCTTCCAGCAGCGCGGCGATGTTGCGCTGCGCCATTTCCGGGATGTCGATGACCGCGAGGGGGATTTTTGCCTGGCCGAACAGGTCCTGGCGCTGCTCGATGGTGGCCGAGCGCGCGGCGATGGCATACAGGGTGTGGCTGCGCGCCGGCGCGTTCCTGTCCTGCGGGACATCCAGCACATCGATGGTCGCGTCGTCGATGTGGTAGTCAAGCAAATCCTTCAGCCGCCAGCGCATGGCGGTCTTCAGCTCGGCCGGCGGCACGCTGGGCGAATCGACCGACAGGATCTGGTATTCGCGCGGCGCCAGCAGGGTGGTGCACTGGTGGCGGGCCGCGTCGCATTCCTTCGCGATTTTTTCCAGCGCCTCCCCGGCGGATGCGCCCGCATGGCAGGCCGCCAGCGTCACCACCGGAGCAGCGGACGAGACGCGGCGGACGTGCGCGGCGCATGCCGCGTCACCCAGCAGCGTGATCGCCATCCATCCCTCGGATTTTTTTGTTCTGTTGAATATCCCCATGCCGCAGTCTGCTTTTGTTTTTCCGAAACTAATTCAATAAGATGACGCCGTCAATTGATTTTGAACGGGAATCATGGAGGCTCCCGTCTTCCAGGCGGCGTGCCACTTTTCCCCCGCGCCTTCCGTGCCTGTGGATGCAATCGGATATGCCTGTCATCCCCCTACTTGACCACTTCACGCCAGTTGATCACCCCGCTTCCGCCCGGCTTGACCGCCACGGCCGTTGCGGCCCAGTGATTGTTTGCATCCCAGGTCCAGTCCATGGCAACCGTCGCCGGCGGGCTGATCGGGCCACGGTAGGAAGCGGCGCCGCCAACCTGATTCTTGCCGCCGATTTTGGTGTTCCACGCCTCGCTGCGGTTGGCGGCCGCGGTCATGGTCAAGGTGCCGGCGCCGAAACGCGCGACAGTATCGACCACCCAGGCATTGCCGGTGAGCGTCATCACGCTCACGTTCGGCGTCGTGCTGCGGTCGGAGTTGCTGGCGGTGGCCTCGATGGGGGTAGTCTGATTCACACCCGACAAGGCGAGCGCGCCGCCGACCACCCCCGTGGCTGCGCTCAGGGTGACGTTCACGTCAGCTGTGCCGACCGGCGGGTCGATCAGGCGGAAAATCTGCACCGTGACCCGGGTGGCGCCGGTAGCGGCAGCCGGCTGGCTTTTGTCCACCACGGGCGTCATGGGCTGGCCGGCATAGCTCACGCTGCTGACGGTCTGGCCGTCGTCGCTGCGCCACGAGACGCCTACGATCAGCAGCCGGTTGGCGCCCGCCTCCACGGTATGGGACCAGCTGAGGCTGCTGCCATTTCCCTTGGAAACCGTCGGCGTGCCATTCAGCCGGATGGCGCCGGGCGCGACAACCACCTCGACGGTGCGTGACTGTCCGGTCGGGATGATTTCGCCGCGCGCCTGGAAGCGGCAATTGCCCGAGACCAGGGCGGGGGCGGGCGTGTCCAGCACCCTGAAGCGGCCGCGGCCGAGATTGAAATCGGTTCCGGCCTCCAGCCCGGCGGCCGTGCACGTGCCGCCGGCGGCGAACAGCCGGGCTCCGCGCTCGACCGCGCTTTCCGCGAGGAACAAGGCTTCTACGCTGTCGTTCTGGACGCTGCTGTCGATGGCGCTCGAGGCGGACATGCCCAGGCCGATGCGCAGCGCCAGCCCGACCATGACGAGCAGCGCCACCGCAGCGATGATGGAAACGATGCCGCGCTGGCGTGCCGGAGGTATTGCGGGCGGCCGGTTCATTGCCTGTTCCGCAGGGCGACGCGGGTGCGCTGGCTGTAGTTGCCGCCGAGCGCGCTGGTGAGCGTGAGATTCAGTTCCGCGAACGCGATGTCGGCATTGCCAGTCGCGGCCGTCGTGCCATCCGCCTGGAAGTAGCTGAAGGCCGCGCTCGACACTTGGTCGGTCAGCGTGGCGGTGACGGCGGGCGAACTGTAGGCCACGGTCAGCAGGGGCGGGCTGGCGGTCAGCGTGACGGTCGTGCCGTCGGTCTTGGTGAATCTGAAGGTGCCGGCCGTGCGCGTGGCGATGTCGTAGTCAGTCGGCGTGGCGGGGTTGCGGCGCACCTCGCGCATCTCGCGCGCCGCGCGCTCGGTGGCGTAGCGCAGCTTGCTCAGGGTGTCGATGCTCTCCTCGGTGACGGAGTAGGCTTCCACCCCCTTGACCAGCATGATGCTGCCGGCCGCGGCCAGGATGCCGACGATCAGGATGACCATGACCAGCTCGAGCAGCGTCGCCCCGCGCTGGCTCCCCGCAGGGGGCGGCAGGTTCGGGCGGCGGGAGTCGGGCAAGGGTTTCATTTGACGAGAAGAAACGTTATCCGGCTCGAGTAGGCGCTGCCGCTCGCGGTGACCACCGCCTGCTTGCAGGCGGCGCCCGCGGGACAGGGCGCGGCACCGCCGGCGTCGCTCACGTCCACGCTGCGCGTGTAGCCGGCCGGCAGCGCCAGGCCGTTGCAGATGGCGATGCCCGTGCCGGTCGGAATATTGTCATAGCCCCGGCTCGGATCGCTGTCGCGGCGGAAGGCGACGATGTGCTCGCCGCACGCCTGGGCAAGCTGAGCGGCGGTCTGCACCTCCTCGTCCACGCCCAGCGAACGCGGCAGTTGCGCGAAGCCCGTGGCGAAGATTGCCGCGGCGATGCCGAGCACGACAATGACCGCGACGAGTTCGATCAGTGTGAATCCATTTCCGAAGCGGCGGCGCATGCTCAGTTCACCTGCGTGAAGCCGCTGATGGGCGCCGTCGTGACGGAGAACGAGCTTGACCCGCCGCTGAGGGTGAAGACCGTGTTCGCCGCGGCGAGGCTTGCGCCGCTGCGCGGGCGGCCCAGGCTGTCCACTTCAAGCGGGCCGCCGGAAACAGTGACGGCATTCTCCAGGCTGACCTGGAATGCCTTGCCGGTTGCGGGGTCGATGACGGGGCTGGCGTTGCACGGCGGGGTAGTGCCGGCGGCGGGGCAGCTCACGCTGTAGCCGCTACCTGCAGTCGTGAGCTTCAGCGGCTGGCTCCAGGTGATGGCGAGCATCTGCATGTGGCGGATGTCACGCGCGAGCCGCCCGGCCTGGAAACCGGCGGTGGTTTCCGCCGCATCGAAGCGCGGCAGGGCAACCACTGCCAGGATGGCGAGCAGCACCATGACCACGACCAACTCGACCAGGGTGAAGCCGGACTGCCGCAAGGGAAAGCGCTTCATGACGACACCGAAGTGCGGCCGTTCAGGAAAAACGCCGCACCATCCCGGCCGGGATGGTGCGGCGAGTTAGCCACTGGATTTCAGTCAGGGAACGTAGACGCCGGTTCCGACCCCACCGATAAGATCGGCACAGGCGGTAGCGGCTGTGTTGTCCGTTTTGGTCAGACTAACATCCACACGCGGCGCGGCGGTTGGGGTCTGGATCTTGCCGGCATTGCAGGACGAACCGGGCAGTTCGGCCGCCACTTCGTCGGCGGTCGGGGCGGCTTTTTTCCGCGCGACAGCGATGGCGATGGCCGAGCCAACGGACTGTACGGCGCCGGATACCGCCGCATTCTTGGCATCGGTACTGAGATCGATGTACTTGGGCACGGCAACCGCCGCCAGTATGCCCAGAATGACGATCACCACGACCAGTTCGATCAGGGTGAAACCTTTTTCTTGTGTGCTCCGCATCATTGAATTCTCCCGTAAGGTAAAAACTTTTGCTTCTTTCATTTCAGCATCAGGCAGTGGGCTGTCCGTGCTTCGTGGCTATTATCGCCTATCCGCCGCCGCTTCTTTAGGGTTTCGGGGCGGGTTTGGGGGGTAATTTCCGACTAGCGGCATGCGGCCAGGGTGAAGACCGTCAATCGCAGTTGGCCAGCGTCAGCCCGGCGACATTGTAGGTCGGCTGGGCGCCTGCGGCGGCCTCGCCATAGCTTGCCTGGCAGGCGGCGTGGCTGGCGTCGGGCTGGATGGTTGCCGTGGTGGCATTCGGAGTGGCAATCACGTAATCCGGCGCGGCGATGCCGGCCAGGGCGGCGATCACGGTGTTGTCGGGATAGCCGTTGGCGTAGACCACGTCCACTCCCTCGATATTGATGTCCGGCGCCGCGGGATTGCCCGAAAAGTCGGCGGCATAACCGCGGCTGACCAGCATGGCGTGGGCCATGGCGGCCGCGCCTTTCATGGAACCCACGGCGCCCTGCATCTTGGCGATGCGGGCGTCGGCCTGGAGGGCGGCGAAGCGGGGCAGGGCCATCGCCGCCAGCACGCCGATGATGGTGATGACGACGACCAGTTCGATGAGGGTAAAACCGGTTTGCTGCTTGTTCAATTCATGGCTCCTTAACTAGTTGTCAGTTATCAGTCGTCAGTAACGGCGCTTTTGCTGAAAACTGACAACTGTTCACTGGCTTAAAACACCGGCCAGTCATACGGAACGACCGGCGTGATGGCCGCACCCGCCAGCACGGGAGCCGGCCCCGTTTCGTCCTGCCGCGTCATTGCGGTGGCGCGGAAGCGGATGGCCTTCGTGCCGTCCGGGCCGGGCTTCAGATGCCTGTTGCGATGCGGCAGGTAGACCAGTTCCCGGCGCGCGCCATCGAAGTACCAGTATCCCGGCCTGAGGGCGCCCTGCCCGGGGCGGTCCAGCTCCCCGGCGTAATTCGCCGGCGGGGCGTCCAGCCAGCCGATGGGGTTTTCCCGGCCGAGCGCCCCGATTTCGTCCGTGCGGCCCTGGATGATCAGTTCCGCCACGCGCGCCCGCAGGCCGCTGCGCATGTTGACGACCGTGGTTTCCATAGCGGTTTTTTCGGCGAGTTCTTGATAGCGCAGCAGCCGGCTCAGCAGGACGGCCGCGAGGATGGCGATGACGGCACCCGCGACCGCCAGTTCCAGCAGGGTGAAGCCTCTGGAAGCGTGCCCGGGGGCAGGTTTTGACTTGCGGCTCACCGCTTCAGCGCCGCGCTGCCCAGATCCCAGATCGGCAGGAACACGCCCAGGGCGAGGATCAGCACCAGCACGCCCAGGCACAGGATGAGGATGGGCTCGATCTGTGAGGAGAGGGTTTTCAGTTCGTAGTCGACTTCGCGCTCGTACATGTCGGCGATTTCGGCCATGAGGCTGTCGATCTCGCCGGTTTCCTCGCCCACCGCGATCATCTGCAGGACCACGGGGGTGAACACGCCGGCGGTCATGGCGGTGCGCAGGATGCTTTCGCCGCGCTCCACGCCGTCGCGCATCTGTTCGATGCGGCTTTCGATGTATTTGTTGTCCACCGTCTGGGCCACCACGTTGAGGCCCTGCAGCACCGGCACGCCGCTCTTGCCGGCCAGCGAGAAGCTGCGCGCGAAACGCGCCAGCGCGCTTTTCAGCATGATCTTGCCCATGACGGGAAAGCGCAGCTTGGCCTTGTCCCAGCGGTAGGCGCCGTTGGGCGTGGCGATGTACATGCGGAAGGCGAGCGCGGCGGCGGCGATGATGGCCAGCATGAGCGGCCAGTAATGCACGCTGAAGTCGGAGGCGGCGATGAGCATCCGCGTCATCAGCGGCAGTTCGGCGCCGAAGCCGGCATAGACCTTGGCGAAGGCGGGGATGACGAACAGGTTGATGATCGCGATGGCCGCGATCATGGCAATGATGACGAACAGCGGGTAGCGCATGGCGGCGCGCACGCGGCTTTTCATGTCGCGCTCGAATTCGAGGTGGTCGAACAGGTGCAGGAAAACCTCGTCGAGCCGGCCCGTGGTTTCGCCCACGCGCACCATGCTGATGTAGAAGGGGTCGAACACGGCGGGGTGGCGGCGCAGGCTGGCGGACAGTTCGCGCCCGGAATCGAGCGATTCGCGCAGGTCCTGCAGCATGCGGGCGAAGGCGGGGTTGCCGGCCGATTCCCGTAGCCCCGCCAGGCCGCGCATGATGGGCACGCCGGCCTTGAGCAGGGTGTACATCTGCCGGCTGAACAGCTGCACGTCGAGCGGGCGCACCTTGGGCTCGGTGAGGCGCTCCCACCAGCCGCCCTTGCCGCTCGCGGCCGGCTTCCGGGTTTCCCGGATATCGACCGGCGTGACGCCGGTATTGAAAAGCTGGTCGGCGACGGCGCCGCTGTCCGGGCTTTCGAGCACGCCCTGGATCAGCTCGCCGCGGGCATTGCGGGCTTTGTAAGCGAAGTAAGCCATTATTCAAGCAAGGCAAAAGACAAAAGGCAAAAATCAAAAGGCAAAATTAGAGTTTGCATTCTGGCGCGTTCGTTCACAAGGCAAGGCAAAAGACAAAAGGCAAAAATCAAAAGGCAAAATTGGAATTTGCATTCTGGCGCGTTCGTTCACTTTGTCTCCGGCTTGCATTTTGCCGTTCCTTTTACAGTTGCTACCGATTTTGAAAGTATCGCTCTTAATTGGAACGACTCGTCGATTAATTCAGCAAGCGATTCCTGAGGAATGATTCCAGTCTTGGCCAACAGGCGGAGCCAATAGCCGGATTCGCGCAATTCTTTGAGGGCTATCTGTAACTTGTGCGCGAAATCGCTCCTGGATTCCGCGCCCTGAGCTTCCTCGAAATTGGCTCCTACAGAAGTGCCGCTGCGCAAGAGCTGGTCGCCTATACGCCTGCCTGCTATGGACGGGGGAAGCGACTCGACCAGCTTGATGATGGCCGCGCCATAATCAAGCAATCGTTCATCCAGATCGCGCTTGGTTGCCGTCTCGCCTTTCATTTTTGCTTTTTGACTTTTGCCTTTTGATTTTTGCCTTCCTGTTTAGTCCTCGAACTGGCTGCTCGCGCGCATGGCCTCGGCTACGGTGGTCTTGCCGGCGGCGGCGAGGCTGACGGCGTGGCGGCGCAGGGTGCGGCCGCCCATTTGCGCCTGGGCGGCCTTCACGAAGTAGGCGGGATCGTGGCGGCTGACCGCATCGGTGAGCGCCTCGGTCATTTCCAGCATCTCGTAGACGCCGGTGCGGCCGAGGTAGCCGGTGCCGTTGCAGTGCATGCAGCCGCGGCCATGAACGAATTTGCGCGAGTCCACCGTGTCGCCGAGTTCGGCCTTCAGCCATTCGCGTTCGGTGGGCTTCAGTTCCTGAGGCTCGGCGCAGCTCTCGCAGACCATGCGCACCAGGCGCTGGGCCAGCACCACCTGCAGCGAGGTGGCCACCAGGTAGCGCGGCACGCCCATGTCCAGCAGGCGGATGGGGGTGCTGACCACGTCGTTGGTGTGCAGGGTGGCGAGCACCAGGTGGCCGGTCATGGCGGCGCGCATGCCGATCTGTGCGGTTTCCTGGTCGCGCATCTCGCCCACCAGCACCACGTCCGGGTCCTGGCGCAGGGCGGAGCGCAGCACGCGGGCGAAAGTAAGGTCGATCTTTTCGTTGACCTGCACCTGGTTGACGCCGGGCAGGCGGTATTCGACCGGGTCCTCCACGGTGATGAGCTTGCTTTCCCGCGTGTTGAGCTCGGCCAGCGCGCCGTACAGCGTGGTGGTCTTGCCGCTGCCGGTGGGGCCGGTGACCAGCACCAGGCCGTTGGGGCGGCGGATGATGGCGCGGAAGCGCTCCAGCATGTCGGCCGGCATGCCGATGGAGTCGAGCTTGAGGATGTCGCCGCTCTGGTTGAGGAGACGCATCACCACCGATTCGCCGAACTGGGTCGGCATGGTGGAAATCCGCACGTCGATCTGCTGCTGCCTGACGCGGATGTTGAAGCGGCCGTCCTGGGGCAGGCGCTTTTCCGCGATGTCGAGGCCGGACATGAGCTTGAGGCGCAAGGCGAGCGATGAGGCGATCTTGCTGTCGGCTTCGGTTTGCAGGTGCAGCACGCCGTCGATGCGGAAGCGGATCTGCAGGCGCTCTTCCTGGGGCTCGATGTGGATGTCGGAGGCGCGCGCTTGCACGGCGTCGTCGAATACCGTTTGCAGGAGCTTGACGACCGGTGCTTCCTCCAGTCCCGGCGCGGCGCCCAGGGCGCCGAAGTCCACGGCGACGTCGCCGAGATCCTCTTCCAGCTCGCGTGCGAAGTCGGTGATTTCCTCGGTCTTGCGGTAGATGCGGTCGATGGCCTGCAGGAGCGCGCCTTCGTTCACCACCGCGAGGTCGATGTTCTTTTTCAGCGCGCGCGCGAGTTCGTCGTAGGCAAACAGGTCCACGGGATCGGCCATGCCGACCAGCAGCGTGCCGCCGTTGCGGCGCTCCAGCACGATGGCGCGGAAGCGCCGCGCCTGGCTTTCCGGCAGCAGGCGCACGGTATTCGGGTCGATGTTGTAGTACTTGAGGTTGACGTAGGGGATGGCCAGTTGCCTGGACAGCGCGCCGCAGATGTCGTCCTCGGTGACGATGCCGTTTTCCACCAGCACCCGCCCCAGCTTGCGTCCGGTCCGTTTTTGCTCGTCCAGGGCGAACTTGAGCTGTTCCTGGGAAATCAGTTTCTGCTGGGTCAGTACTTCACCTAGACGGATTTTTTCCGGCTTAGGCATGGCTTCTCCTGTTTATGGATTTTCGTTGTTTTGTCGTTGTTCTGCCGTCAGAAACGGCTGTTCGGGCGATAACTTAACATCATATTGGAGGGCATGCACCAATTCGGCCGAGTTGGCGGGGATGCAGCATCGGCAGGCTGGGCCAGGTTCCCGGATTAGGACATTTGGCCGATTCGGGAAAATCGTCTTCCATGCTTCAATTTGCCGCGACCACGATGGCATGATGTTCGCGCTTGCCCGCCACCGTGACGCGTTCGATGCGTTGCGCCGGGCGGATGCGCTGGTGCTGCGGGCCGAACACTGCGGCGACCATGCCGTCCGCACCGGCGTGCTGCTGGGCGGCGTCGGCGAAGGCCTGTGGGCGGTGTTGCGCGTGGTGTAGGCCGGGCGTTTTTTCGCGCGTCAGGCGCCCCGCCGCCAGCCCTTCTCGACGAAAAGCGGCACATACGCCTCGGGAATCCAGAGGCGGTCTTCGGGATGCGGAATCTCGAAGTAGCGGTGCGGCGGGACCAGTTCGTCGGCGCTGCCGGACAGGTCGACGAGCCAGCGGCCCGGCAGGCGCCGTCCCGCCAGGTAGCGCAACTCGAAGGCCTCCAGCCGCAGCGGGTCGTTTGCATCGAAAAGGCCGCGTTTCTCCGCGCGCGCCGTCCGGATCATCTCCCGCGCCTGGCGCAGGGTTTTCTCCTCGTCGGCCACCGCGGCGGCGCGGCCGGGCGCCGGCACCGCGTCGGGCAGCGAGGGCTGGCGGCGGAAGGGATTGACGTTGGGCCAGATGAAGTAAGGCAGGGCCAGCGCCCGTTCGAGCAGGCGCGCGTTGTAGTCGGCGGGCCGGGGGGATTCGTCGGTTTCGACGTTGATGTAGCCGAGCAGGCGGCCGTAGCGGTCCATCACCTCGTGGGCGAAGGCCAGGAAGAAGCGGAAGCTTTCGTTGTCATGGCCGAGGCGATTTTGGTCGGCCTCGACTTCGGCTTCGAGCCCGCGCTGCGCGATCATGGCGTGGCGATGATGATTGGCCGCGCAGCCCGGCCCGACGCGCGCTTCCAGGTAATCCCTGAGCGGCTGCGGAAAATCGGGAAGCTGCCAGCGCGGATCGAAGGGGTTGCTCAGAAAGGCTTCCCAGTCCGCATGCCCGATGCCGACGAAGGACTGTTTGCCGGGCGGCATGAAGCTGATCTCGGGCGTGTCGATGCCCAGGAAGCGGACGCTGAGATTGCCGAGAGCGCGAACAATGATGGTGTCGCCGTCATGGACCGCCTGTTTCACCGAAGCCGGGCCGCCGCCATGCACGCCCAGGCCGAAGTGGCCGGCTTTCAGGTTCTTCAGGGTTTCGATGGCTTTCGGCATGGCGATCCTCTGGAACGAGGGGCAAAGATTAGCCGGGTTGTGTGACAAGCGTGCCATCCAGACCGACAGAGGGGCGGAATGATTCCCTTGGCTGTTGCGTCCCCGTGGTTCAAATTCGAATTCATGAACCTGGAAACCTCGCTTCAAACCACAGAGTTCACGGAGGAAAACCAAAGGCTATGGAATTGCAGCGGCTCCCCGCAGGGGGGCGTCCTTGGTCGCATTGGTCGCGGATTATTCTCTGTGCCCTCTGTGGCAGAGGCTTTTTCAGATGAAAAGGAGAACAGGGAAGGCAAAAGGCAAAAGGCAAAAGGCAAAAGGCAAAAGGCAAAAGGCAAAAGGCAAAAGGCAAAACATCCTCGCTGCCTTCGGTTTTCATTTTTTGAATTTTGCTTTTTGAATTTTGCCTTTTGATTTATCCAAAAAGAAGGGCGCCCGAAGGCGCCCTTTCAATCACTGCGAAGTCAGCTGCTTAGTGGGCAGCGGGCTTGAACAGCTTGGACTTGTCGACCAGGTCGTAGTGCTTGCGCTTGAAGCAAGTCCACTTGTGGGTCTCCTTGTCGTACACCGAGTTCACGAAGCAGTGCCAGTTCTCCTCGTCGACGAAGTTCTTGTCGGCGCGGTAGTAGAAGCCGGGGTAGCGGCTCTCCTGGCGGAACATGATGTGCTGCATGTGGGCTTCCGCCGTCAGGATGCGGTGGTAGTTCTCCCAGGCGCGCAGCAGTTCGTGCAGGTCTTTCGCACGCATCTTCATGGCGTCTTCCTTGAGCATCTCCAGCTTCTCTTCGGCCACCTTGAGCATGTGCTCGTTGGTGGTGTAGTAGGTGGCGACGCCCGCGACATACTCGTCCATGATCTTCTGCAGGCGGAACTGCAGCATCTTGGGCGTGATGTAGTGGGGGTTGACGTCGATCGCGGTGGTGTAGTCCTTGTGCTCCAGATAGGTGCGCACCGGCTTGTAGATCTCCTCGACCAGCTGCTCGACCGGGGTGTCGAGTTCGGGCTTGAGATCCTTGTTGTCGATGCAGTACTTGACCATGGACTTGGCGCACAGGCGGCCTTCGGCGTGCGAGCCGGAGGAGAACTTGTGGCCGGATGCGCCCACGCCGTCGCCGGCGGTGAACAGGCCCTTCACCGTGGTCATGGAACGGTAGCCCCAGTTCCAGCCTTGCGGCAGGTGCGACGGGATCTTGTCCTTGTCGGCATGATCCTCGGTGGTGGGGGCGCCCACATCGGTGGGGCCGGACACCCAGATGCCGCAGCAGCCGGAGTGGGAGCCGAGCAGGTAGGGCTCGGTCGGCATCAGCTCGGAGTTCTTCTTCTCGGGCTCGATGTTCTCGCCCACCCAGATGCCGCACTGGCCGACGCACATGTCGAGGAAGTCTTCCCAGGCTTCGGCTTCGAGGTGCTTCACCTCGCGCGGGGACAGGGTTTCGCGCAGCTTGGCCAGCGCGGTCACGGTGTCCATGTAGATCGGGCCGCGGCCTTCCTTCATTTCCTTCAGCATCAGGTGGTTGCGCAGGCAGGAAGCGGGAACGGCAGCCTGGCCATAGGGCGGGTAGTCGTTCAGCAGTTCCTTGTTCTTCTGCATGTACACTTCGCCGTTGGCGTTGGTGGCCTGGGCCTTGAACAGCAGGAACCAGGCGCCGACCGGGCCGTAGCCGTCCTTGAAGCGGGCGGGCACGAAGCGGTTTTCCATCATGGTCAGCTCCGCGCCTGCCTCGGCGGCCATGGCGTAGGTCGAACCGGCGTTCCACACCGGGTACCAGGCGCGGCCCGTGCCTTCACCCACGGAGCGCGGACGGAAGATGTTCACGCAGCCGCCGGCGGCCAGCAGGATGGCCTTGGCCTTGTACACGACTACCTTGTGGTCGCGGGTGGAGAAGCCGACGGCACCGGCGATGCGGTTCTTGTCGTTCTTGTCGTTGACCAGCTTGACGATGAAAATGCGCTCGTCGATGCGGTCCATGCCCAGCGCCTTCTTGGCGGCTTCGGCCACGATCCACTTGTAGGATTCGCCGTTGATCATGATCTGCCACTTGCCGGAACGCACGGGCTTGCCGCCGTCCTTCAGCGCGGGCAGGCCCTTGGAGCCGTCGTGGCGCTCGCCGTTCTCGTCGGTTTTCCAGATGGGCAGGCCCCACTCCTCGAACAGGTGCACGGAGTCGTCGACGTGGCGGCCCAGATCGTAGGCCAGGTCGTCGCGGGTGATGCCCATCAGGTCGTTGGAGACCATGCGCGCGTAGTCGGCGGGATCCTGCTCGGAGCCGATGTAGGTGTTGATGGCGGACAGGCCCTGAGCCACGGCGCCGGAGCGGTCCATGGCGGCCTTGTCGACCAGCTTGATCTTCAGGTTGACGCCGGACTCGGCCGCAGCCGCGTCGGCCCAGCGCACCACTTCATAAGCGGCGCCGCAGTTGGCCATGCCGCCACCGATCATCAGGATGTCGACTTCTTCCTGAACGATTTCCGGATTTCCAAATTCACCAGCCATTTCTATAACCTCTTTTCTTAACTCGGATTACTTGCGGATCAGCTCGGCAGGGTTGCCGGCACGATAGCCCTTGGTGATACCGCCGTCAGCGGTGCCGGTGAAGAAACCGGAAGCGGTGATGTCGGCCATGGAAGCAGTGGGCTTGCCGCCGTAGGGGTCGATGGAGCCCTCGGGGGTGGTGCGGATCGGGAACTTGAAGCGCTTGAGCGTGCCGTTGCGGAACTTGATGGTCCACATGATGGAGTCGGTGCCGCGCAGGGGCTGAACGGAACCGCCCAGGGGCACGATGTCCGCGTAGTGGCGGGCTTCGATGGCCTGCTGCGGGCAGATCTTCACGCAGGAATAGCACTCCCAGCACTGCTCGGGCTCCTGATTGAAGGCCTTCATGGCATGGCCGGTCTCGGAACCGTCCTTGTCCAGCTTCATCAGGTCGTGCGGGCAGATGTACATGCAGGCGGTCTTGTCCTGACCCTTGCAGCCATCGCACTTGTCGGTACGAACGTAGGTTGGCATTAGTAAGTCTCCTAGCTAGCTAAAATCCGCGATCGTCGCGGTCCGTATTTCGAACTTCTACCTGACCTTGGCCGGGGCGTATCGCGAGTCCGCTTCCGGCAGGCTTCAGTCCTTAAAATTCCTTAGGCTGCCGAGTGGCCTTTCAGCTCGATCTTCACGTTCTGCTCGGCGGAAAGTCCAGCGTAGTATTTCTTCAGCACCGCCGCCACTTCCGGGCGGGAAAACTCGACCGGCAGGTCCTGGCCTTCGGACAGCATGGCGCGCACCTTGGTGCCCGAGAGCAGGATGCGGTCGTCCTTGGTGTGCGGGCAGGTGCGCTGGCTGGCCATGCCGCCGCACTTCTTGCACCAGAAGGTCCAGTCGATGTTCATGTTCACGGTCTCGAGCGAGCCCTTGGGAATCTCGTCGAAGATCTTCTGCGCGTCGAAGGGGCCGTAGTAGTCGCCCACGCCGGCGTGGTCGCGGCCGACGATGAGGTGCGAGCAGCCATAGTTCTGGCGGAACAGGGCGTGCAGCAGAGCCTCGCGCGGACCGGCGTAGCGCATGTCAAGCGGGTAGCCGGCCTGGATCACGGTGTTGGGCGCGAAGTAGTTGTCGATCAGGGTAGCGATCGCCTCGGAGCGTACTTCGGCGGGGATGTCGCCGGGCTTCAGCGCGCCCAGCAGGGAGTGGACCAGCACGCCGTCCATGGTCTCGATGGCGATCTTGGCCAGGTACTCGTGCGAGCGGTGCATGGGGTTGCGGGTCTGGAAGGCGGCCACGCGGCTCCAGCCCATTTTCTCGAAGGCGGCGCGGGTTTCGGCCGGGGTCATGAACTGCTCGCCGTACTCTTCCTTGAAGTTGCCGGTGGACAGCACCTTGACCGGACCCGCCAGGTTGTACTTGCCCTGGGCCATGACCATCTTGACGCCGGGGTGCTCCATGTCGGTGGTCTTGTAGACCATCATGCACTCGTGGGCCTTGTCGATGGTGTACTTGTCGGTCACCTTCATGGTGCCCATGATTTCGCCGGTCTCGCCGTCAACGAGGGCGATGTCGTCGCCTTCCTTGATGGATTCGTCGTCGGTGGAGAGGGTGATGGGGATGGGCCAGAAGAGGCCGTTCGCCATCTTATAGCCGTCGCACACGCCCTGCCAGTCGGACTTGGTCATGAAGCCATCGAGCGGGGTGAAGCCGCCGATGCCCATCATGATGAGGTCGCCGGTTTCGCGCGATGACATCCTGAGCTTGGGCAGGGACTGGGCGCGGGCCAGTTCGGCCTTATGGGCTGCGCCTTCCAGCAGCAGGGGTTTGAGGTCGCCGCCGCCGTGGGGCCGGACTAACTTGGACATGCTTTCTCCTACGAAATCAATGCTTGTATTTGGAGCGGCCAAGCATAGCAATGCGGGGCGGGGCTGATAAATTGTTTGTTTTTATCAGGAGATAAGGGATTTTTGATAAACCTGTCTTATTTGCCTGCCTGCATCCCTTTTCCGAGCCGGCCTCATGGGTAATGGCGCGGGGCGCCAAAAGAAATAAAGGCCCGGAAAGCCCCGGGCCTTGGAGGGTTTCGGGAAACTCAGGCGTCGAAGAAGGCCGGCATGTCGGACTTCTCGACTTCGATCACGTCCACCCAGCAGGGCTGGTTGGCGCCGCCCGCGGCGGCCAGCTTCTTGCTTTCCTCGTACAGCATCTTCCAGCGGTTGTAGAGGCAGTCGCTGATCTTGTGCATGCCGGCGTCGAAGTAGGAGTTGTGCAGGTCGCCGATGGTGCGGGTGAACGACTCCAGTTGCTCCAGCTGGTTATGCGGATAGCCCTGGCGCTGCGGGTCCACGTACTTGATCTTCTCGCGCTTGAGCGCGCGCAGAAAGACCTTCTGGCCTTCGGTCAGGTCGGATTCCTTGCGCGGCGCGCCGCCCAGGTTCATGACCTCGTGGATGAAGTCGTCCAGGCGCTGGCCGAAGTTGTAGTTGCTGTAGTCCACTGCTTGCATGTCACAATCTCCTGTACTTCACGACATTAAAAACCTGTTTTTTTGCCCGCCGTGGGGCTTCTTACGGCCATATCCTGCGCTTCGGAAAAGGAAATGTCCAACAGAGAATTCAGCAATCCTAATGCAGTGATTGATGCAGTGATGGGGCCCGGCCACCCAGCATCCGGCTGGCCTGGCCCCAGGCTTATTGCGCCTTCTCGATGGCCGTCACGACCATCTGGCCGCCGATGTGCTCGGCGTGGAATTTCACCTTGTCACCGGCTTTCACCTTGTCCAGAAGGGTCGGCGGCTGCACGCGGAACACCATGGTCATGGGCGGCATGTCGAGGTTGGCGATGGGGCCGTGCTTGAGCGTGATCTTGCCGGCGGCGGTGTCGATTTTGCGCACCACCGCGTCGCTCATGGGCGCGGCTGCGGCGGGGGAGGCGGCAGGCGGAGACGCGGGTTCCGCATGCAGCGCCATCGGGAGGGCGAGTGCCACGATCAGGGGGACGAGTTTCATCATTTTGCTGCTCCTTGCTTGGGGGTGACGGTAAGGGTGCCGCGCATGCCGGCCTCGTAGTGGCCGGCGATCAGGCATGCGAATTCGAACTCGCCGGCGCGGTTGAAGTTCCACACGATTTCGCCGCGCTTGCCGGGCGCGACGTGCACCATGTAAGGCTCGTCGTGTTCCATGCCGGGGAATTTGGCCATCTGCGCGGCGTGTTCGCGCAGCTTGTCCGCCGTGCCGATGACCATTTCGTGCAGCATGCGTCCCTTGTTATTGACCACGAAACGCACGGTCTCGCCTTCCTTCACGGTGATTTTGTCGGGCGTGAAGCGCATGCTGTCGGTCATGTCGATGGTGATGGTGCGCGCGGTCTGCGCGGGCTTGCCGGCAATGCCCCAGTCAGTCTGTTCGGCCTCGGTTTCCATGGCCGGCATGTGCTGCCTGTCGCCGTGGGCGTGAACCGCCGTTCCGATGGCAAGCAGCGCGCTCAACAGCAGGGTTCTTTTCATATGCATGGGTTTTCCTTTCATGTGCGGGTCAATGGTGGCCGTCGTGGCCGCTGGGTTTGCGCACCTCGACTTCGATGTCGCCGGGCTTGCCCTGCGGCGCGGCCGATTGCGGGGCGCGCACCGGTTCTTCGGGCGCGCCCGCGACTTCATGCGCCACCGTGCCGGGCGGGTGCCTGAACCAGCCGGGATCGGAGTAGTCTCCGCGCTTCTGGTCGCGGCGCACTTTCAGCACTGTGAACATGCCGCCCATTTCCACCGGGCCGAACTGGCCCTGGCCGGTCATCATGGGCAGGGTGTTGTCGGGCAGCGGCATTTCCATTTCCGCCATGTCCGCCATGCCGCGCTCGCCCATCACCATGTAGTCAGGCACGATGCGGCTGATTTTTTTCGCGAGCCCGCTGTGGTCGACGCCGATCATGGTCGGCACGTCGTGGCCCATGGCGTTCATGGTGTGGTGGCTCTTGTGGCAGTGCAGGGCCCAGTCGCCTTCCTCGTCGGCAAGAAACTCGATCTGGCGCATCTGTCCCACCGCGATGTCGGCCGTGACCTCGGGCCAGCGCGAGCCCCTGGGCGTCGGCCCGCCGTCGGTGCCGGTGACCTCGAACTCGTGGCCGTGCACGTGAATGGGATGGTTGGTCATGGTGAGGTTGCCGACGCGGATGCGCACGCGGTCCTTATGCCGCACGTTCAGGCTGTCGATGCCGGGAAAGGCGCGGCTGTTGAAGGTCCACAGATTGAAATCGAGCATGGTGTTGATCCTGGGCGTGTAGCTGCCGGGGTCGATGTCGTAGGCATTGAGCAGAAAGCAGAAATCGCGGTCGACGGGATCGATGAGCGGATGCCTGCCTTTCGGGTGCGTGACCCAGAAACCCATCATGCCCATGGCCATCTGCGTCATCTCGTCGGCGTGCGGGTGATACATGAAGGTGCCGGGCCGGCGCGCGGTGAATTCGTAGACGAAGGTCTTGCCTGAGGGAATATGCGGCTGGGTCAGGCCGCCCACGCCGTCCATGCCGCTGGGCAGGCGCTGGCCGTGCCAGTGGATGCTGGTGTGCTCGGGCAGGCGGTTGGTGACGTAGATGCGCACGCGGTCGCCTTCCACCACTTCGATGGTCGGGCCGGGCGACTGGCCGTTGTAGCCCCACAGGTGCGCCTTCATGCCGGGGGCGATTTCGCGCACCACCGGCTCGGCGACGAGGTGGAATTCCTTCACGCCGTTTTTCATGCGCCAGGGCAGGGTCCAGCCGTTCAGCGTCACCACCGGATTGTAGGGACGGCCGTTGGGCGGCGTGAGCGGCGGCTGGGTGTCGGGCTTGTCGATGCTGACAATCTCGGGCAGCGCGGCCATCGCCACGCTGCTGACTGAAGCGGCGCCGATGCCGGCGGCAGCCAGGCCGCCGAGTCTGAAAAATTCACGTCTGGAAGTCATCTGGGATTCCTTTCAATGGCCGCCGCCCGCATCGGCGGGGGCGGACGAAACAGAGGAGACGGCAGTCTTGCCGGGCGTGCCGATCAGGGCCATTTGCAGGTCGGCCTCGGCCAGCCAGAAATCGCGTTGCGATTCGATGGCGGTGTTGACCGCGGCGAGCTGCGAACGCGCGTCGGCCAGCAGCTCGAACACGCCGATCAGCATGCCGTTGTAGCGCAGCACGTTTTCCTCGGAGATGCGCTTTTTCAGCGGCAGCACCTCGTCGCGCACATGCCGCGCCACCGCGTACTGGCTCTGCGCCATGGCGTGCGCCTCGCGCACTTCGGAACGCGCGTTGACCGCGGTCTCGCGCGCGCGCTCGAGCATCTGCCGGTAGCGCGCTTCGGCCTGCGCGACCCGGGTCTGGCCGAAATCGAACAGCGGCAGCTCGAAGCTGATCTCGTAGCCGCGCTGGGGCGGCTCCTCGTTCGAAGTGTTGTAGCTGGCGCCGAGTTCCAGCACGTTGATGAAGCGCGTGCGGCGGGTGAGGTCGAGATTCTTTGCCAGCGCCTCGGTTTCCAGCTTCACCATCTGCAGGTCCAGGCGCGAGTCCATCGCCTGCTGCTCGATTGCCGGCAGCGGCGGCAGGCTTGCCGGCAGCTCGGGCAGGCGGCCGGGCAGTTTCACTTTGGCCGGATCGCTTACGCCGAGCAGGCGAACCAGCCGCTCCCTGGTTTGGGTCCTGGCCTGTTCCGCGCGCGCCATGGCCAGCGCGGTGTCGGCATAGAAGCCCTGCTCGCGCGCCTGTCTGAGCTTGCTCCAGTTGCCGGCCGCGGCCATGCGGCGCGCCAGTTCCGCGCCGGCTTCGGCGGCTTCCATGGCGTCGCGCTGCACCTGCGCGGTTTCGGCCGCGGCCACGGCGCTGACCCAGGCCTTGCGCGTATCCGAGGCAAGCCGCAGCACTTCCAGGGTGAGATTGCGGCGGGTCTGCTCGAACAGGCGCTGCTCGATGTCGGCGCGCATCGGCATGGTCAAGAGCGCCGCCAGGTTGAAGTGCAGGCTGCGTTCCCACTCGATCTCGCTGCCGCGCGTGGAACGGCCGATGGAGAAGCCGGGGTTGGGCAGGCGGCTTGCCGCCACCCGGTCGGCCTCGGCGATGCCGAGGGTATTGAGCGCCGCCTGCAGGCCGGGGTTGTTGAGCAGCGCGATCTGTACCGCGTCGTCGGCGGTCAGGGTTTTTTCCAGCAGCGCATCGACGCGCTGCTGCACGCGTTCGCGCGTGGCGTCGTCGCGCACCCAGACGGTATCCTTCTGGATCTGCGTGCGGGTTGCCGACTCGATGGCGCCGAAGCCGCCGTCCTTGGAAAAGCTCGCGCAGCCGCCCAGCAGGAAGACGGACAGCAGGGCGAGCATGAGGGGGGAAGGTTTTCTCATGGCCGGCTCCTTCAGTGCTGGTGACGGCTCTGGCCGTCGCTGTCCTGTTGCTGCGCCTCGCGCAGATAAGTGCGCCAGCCGCCGATTTCGCCGACGCGGTCGTTGGCCTCGCGCCAGTCGGCAACAGGCTCGTCGCGGAAGTTCTGGTATTTGTCGAAGGGCGCGGCCAGCGCCTCCTGTGCCGGCTCGGCAGCGGTTTTTTCCCCGGCCGCCTGGGCGGCGGGAGACAAGAGCAGCCATGCGCCCATCAATGGCACGGCATGGCGAAACGAAAATTTGAACATGATGACCCTCGCTTGAAGCTAAATTGACCTACGGTACGATGCCGCGGGCAACGGGAAATGCGCGCCCCGGGCGCGCGGCTCAGGCGAGCGCGGTTCGGGGCGGACGCTCGGGGCCTTCGGGGATGAAACCGCTGAAGGGTTCGATCCGGGCAAGGGGAGGCGTGTAGGGGAGGGGCGTCACCTGGGCGGTGGCGGAGGCCGGCATCGGGAAGGCCGCGGCCAGGTAACAGGCCGCGCAGTGGCTGCACTGGTGTTCGCCGGCCGGCATGGCGGATTTTTCGGCGGGGACTTCGTGGCAGTCTGCCATGGCATGATCCATGGTGACGCCAGCCTCGGCGCCGGTGCTTGAGAACTCGCAGCCGAGCAGGGCCGCGGACGCGAACGCCTGCACGGGCAGGGCCAGCATCATGAACATCAGCAGGAAGCGCTTGAAGTGGGAAAGCACCAGAATCAATCAAATCATAAAGAAATTGAATTGTATCCAACAGACACGAGCCTGTCAGTCAGGGTTCCCGAATGTAATGTACTTGTAATGTAAGGAAAAAATCACGCATGCCGCTGGGGCCCGCAGCGCGATGCATAGGTTGGAACGTATTGCCGTCGCCTCAGCGAAGGCAAGGGCGTTCGTTTCAGGCGCTGCCTGGCCTCAAGTCGGGCATCCTTGCGGCCAACGCACTTGCGCATTCTCAGATGCGCAGCCCCTGTATCCATTTTTCGTAAAGTACGTCGGCGACGCCGTGAAGGGCTTCGAGCCGCGCCGCCATGTCCTGCCGCATGGCGGCGGGCTGCTGCACGGCGGGGCTGGCGGCGGCCTGGGCGATTTCGTCCGCGCCCGCCTGGCACCAGGCCTCGATCATGGCCGCGGTCATCTCGATGTGGCATTGCAGGCCGAGGTGGCGGTCATTGAGCAGAAAGGCCTGGTTGGCGCAGAAGGCGCTTTCCAGCAGGCGTTCCGCGCCATCGGGGATGGAGAAGGTTTCGCCGTGCCACTGGAAGACCTCGAACGAGGAGGGGAGATCGCCCAGCCAGTCGGGCGCGGGATCGAGCCCGGTCTTGGACACCCCGCCCCAGCCGATTTCCTTGACGGGGTTGCGGCTGACACGGCCGCCCAGGGCGCGGCTCATGAGCTGCCCGCCCAGGCAGTGCCCCAATACGGGGATGTTCCGTTCGACTGCCTGGCGGATCAGTTGCAGCAGCGGCGGGATCCAGGGCAGCTCGTCGTTCACGCTCATGGGCCCGCCCATCAAGACCAGGCCGGAATAACCGTTGATGTCTTCTGGCACACTATCGCCGGCATCGACATTGAGCTGGGTCCAGAGGATGCCTTTTCGGGTCAGGAACTCGCCCAGGTAGCCGGGCCCCTCGGTCTGGGAAAAACGGAAAACAACGACAGGACGCATATGCAAAATACCATTCTGAACAAACCACCTGCCCATTGTATGGCATGGCTGCTGTTGCTGCTGGCCGGAGAAACCCTGGCGGCCTCGGTGGGCGTGGTGGGGCTGTTCAGGGACAAGGCCATGGTCAGCATAGACGGCAGCCCGCCCAGGCTGATCGCCACCGGCCAGACCGTGCAGGGGGTGAAACTGCTTGCCGCCAACTCCGACTCCGCCACCTTCGAAATCGACGGAAAGCGGCGCACCCTGGCCATGGGCCAGTCCTTCGCGTCCGGCGGAGGCGGCGGCAAGCCCAGCGTCACGCTGTCCGCGGGGCAGGGCGGGCATTTCGTCGTGCCGGGCTCGATCAACGGCGCCAGCGTCAGGTTCCTGCTCGATACCGGGGCATCGAGCGTCACGCTGCCGGCCAGCGAAGCCAGGCGCATGGGCATCGACTACAAGGCCGGCCGGATGACGGGCGCGAGCACCGCCAATGGCGTCATCCCCGCCTGGCGGGTGACCTTCGACAATGTCAGGGTGGGGAATATCAGCCTGAACCAGGTGGAGGGGCTGGTGGTGGAAACCAGCATGCCGGCCGTGCTGCTGGGCATGTCCTTCCTCAATCGCACGGACATGAGGCGCGAAGGGCAGACCATGACCTTGATCCAGCGTTATTGAGCCGGTTCATTGCCTTGCGGGCGACAGTCGGCAAGCGTCCGCCTTCTAAACACAGCGTCATATGTAATGCCGCACTGATGAGCTATACTCATGCCAGTTCCCCGCGCCGGAGGTGCCATCATGAGAAAGCTGGAAATTGCCGACCCTGAAGTCATGCGAATCGCCATCCA
>JAJZPR010000023.1 GCA_021847835.1 Pseudomonadota bacterium | reverse complement strand
GGGATCAGGGATCAGGGATCAGGGATCAGGGATCAGGGATCAGGGATCAGGGATCAGGGATCAGGGATCAGGGATCAGGGATCAGGGATCAGGGATCAGGGATCAGGGATCAGGGATCAGGGATCAGGGTGGCGCAAACCCCGCGTTTTTTGAAACAAAGTGCGAAGCACATTCCCTGCCCCCTGAATCCTGATCCCTATCCCCTTGTTTTTCCTTAAATTTGCGCGTAGAATCCCGCGCTTTCCTTGCTCCACCGTCGCGCAACGGGGGGCTCAATCAACCGAAAGGAGAACCATGCGCCACTACGAAATCGTATTCATCGTGCATCCCGATCAGAGCGAGCAGGTACCCGCCATGATCGAACGCTATCGCACCAACATCACCAGCCGCGCCGGGCAGATCCATCGCCTGGAAGACTGGGGCCGCCGCCAGCTGGCCTATCCCATCGCCAAGATGCACAAGGCCCACTACGTGCTGATGAACATCGAGTGCGACCAGGAAACCCTGGCCGAGCTCGAGCACGGCTTCAAGTTCAACGATGCCGTGCTGCGCCACCTCATCATCAACAAGGACGAGGCCGTGACCACGCCTTCGCCGATGATGAAGGAAGAGAAGGCGCGTTCCGTGCTGGAAGGCGGAGAAGCCAAGCCCGAAGCTGAGGGTGCGGCAGCTGCCTGAGCTGGATAACCGACTCGTTCTTGGCGGAGAAATCGTCAACCTGGAACCCCTGCGCTACAGCCCCGCCGGCATTCCCATTGCCCGCGCCACGCTGAAGCACCAGTCGAAACAGTCAGGACAATTGATGCAATGCGAACTGACCGTTGCCGCCCAGGGGGAAAATGCCCGCAAGCTCGCCGGCCTCAAACCCGGCAGCCGGGTAAAAATGACAGGCTCGATTACCCGCGCAGGACACAACAGCCGCAACCTGTTGATGTGGATTGAACAATTGATTGAGGAATAAGCAAAATGGCTCGTCCTACTGCAAAAAAAGGTGTTGGAAAAGATGGTAAGCCTCGCCGCGACAGCGGCAACCGCGGCCTTTTCAAGCGCCGCAAATTCTGCCGCTTCACCGCCGAAGGCGCGAAGGAAGTGGATTACAAGGATGTCGAAGTGCTGAAGGAATTCATCACCGAAAACGGCAAGATCATTCCTGCCCGTATCACCGGCACCAAGTCGCACTACCAGCGCCAACTGTCCACCGCCATCAAGCGCGCCCGCTTCCTGGCGCTGCTGCCCTACACCGACCTGCACTAAGGAGACCGCGATGCAAGTGATTCTGATGGAAAAAGTGGTCAACCTCGGCAACCTCGGCGACGTGGTCAGGGTCAAGGACGGCTACGCCCGCAACTTCCTGATCCCCGGCGGCCATGCCAAGCGTGCCACCGCGGCCAACATCGCCGAGTTCGAGGCCCGCCGCACCGAACTGGAAAAGGAGCAGGCCGAGAAGCTGGCCGCCGCCCAGGCCCGTGCCGAAAAACTGGAAGGCCTCATGGTGCAGATCAGCCAGAAGGCCGGCGTCGACGGCCGCCTGTTCGGCTCCGTCGGCAATACCGACATCGCCGAGGCGCTGAAAGCCCAGGGCCACGACGTCGCCAAGAGCGAAGTGCGCCTGCCCGAAGGCCCCTTCAAGACCATCGGCGACTACCCGGTGGTGCTGTCCCTGCACACCGACGTCACGGCGAACATCACCGTGTCCGTGCTGGGCGAGCATTGATCGGTCTTGATACCGTGAAAAAGGCCGCTTGCGCGGCCTTTTTTATTTCTTCTGGACGGGTTGGGGTTTCTGTTTCTATTAACCTCTTTCTTGGCTTAGAGACCTGTGGCCGGGGGGTGCCCGGCGGCAAGTTACTTTAAAAAACAAGGTTCAGGAATGGGCCGGCACGGGGCCGGCCAGGAACAGGCGCTCGAAATCCTCCGCCGGCATCGGCTTGCCGTAAAGGAAGCCCTGCGCCTCGTCGCAGCCTTCCCTGGCCAGGAAGCCCAGCTGTATGACGGTTTCCACGCCCTCGGCGATGACCTTGAGCTGCAGGCTCTTGCCCAGGGCGATGATGGCGCGCGCGATGGCTTCGCTGTCCGCGGCCTGCCCGATGTCGCGCACGAAGGACTTGTCTATTTTCAGCTTGTTGACCTGGAAGCGCTTGAGGTAGCTCAGCGACGAGTAGCCGGTCCCGAAATCGTCGATGGCGATGCTGATGCCGAGTTCGCGCAGTTGCCGCAGCACCTTGATCGTCTCCTCTTCCTTGTGCATGAGCAGGCTTTCGGTGATCTCCAGTTCGAGGTGCCGCGCGTCCAGGCCGGTCTCGAGCAGCACCTGCGTCACCAGGTCGACGATGCGGCCGCGCTGAATCTGCAGGCCGGAAAGATTGACGGCGACGAACTGCATCCTGGCGCCCGCCGTGTCCCACGCCTTCATGCGGGCGCAGGCTTCGCGCAGGGTCCATTCGCCGATCGGCACGATGAGGCCGGTTTCTTCCGCCAGTGGGATGAAGCGGTCGGGCGTCAGCAGGCCCATTTTCGGGTGAAGCCAGCGGAGCAGCGCTTCCGCGCCCAGCACTTCTCCCGTTGCCAGCGAAACCTGGGGCTGGTAGAGCAGCCGGAATTCGCGGTCATCCACGGCGCGCCGCAGCGCGGCCTCCATTTCCAGCCGCTCGGAAGCGAGCCGGGTCAGCTTTTCGGTGTAGAACTGGAAACCGTTTCTGCCTTCTTCCTTGGCGCGATACATGGCGGCGTCGGCATTCCTGACCAGGACGTCGACGTCGGCGCCGTCGTCCGGGTACAGGCTGATGCCGACGCTGACGGTGATGTGCAGGACATGCCCGTTGATCATTATCGGATCATCGAAGGCGCTCAGCAGCTTTTGCGCGAACACGGCGGCGTTCCTGGGTTCCCTGATCTGGTCGAGGATCAGCACGAATTCGTCGCCGCCCAGGCGGGCCACCGTGTCGCCACTGCGGAGCAATGCCGACAGGCGCGCGGCAGCGGCCTTCAGCAACTGGTCGCCGAGCGCATGGCCGAGGCTGTCGTTGATGTTCTTGAAGCGGTCGATGTCGAGGAACAGCACCGCGATCCCGTGGCCTTCCCTGCGTGCGCGATGCAGCGCGCCTTTCAGGCGGTCCTGGAAAAGGATGCGGTTGGGCAGGTCGGTCAGCGTGTCGTGGGAGGCCAGATACTCGTAATCCGCCTGGGTTTTCTTGATGTTGGTGATGTCGGAAAAGACTCCCACGTACTGGATGGGCTTGCCCGCGTCGTCGCGGATGGCGCTGATGTTGAGCCACTCCACATAGATCTCGCCGTTTTTCCTGCGGTTCCAGATTTCGCCCTGCCATTGCCCGGCGGTCTTGAGCATGTTCCACATGCTCTCGTAGAACTGCGCGCCCTGGCGGCCCGACTTGAGCAGGCGCGGGGTCTGCCCCAGCACTTCCGCCCTGGTGTAGCCGGTTATGCGGGTAAACGACTGGTTCACGGCGAGGATGCGCAGATCCGCATCGGTGACGAGTATGCCCTCGGCGGTATTCTCGAACACCCCGGCAGCCAGTCTCAGCGCCTGCTCGGTCTCCTGGCGTTCGAGCTCCGCGCCGGCGCGGCTGGCGAATGCCGACATGAGCGAGTGCAGCATTTCGGTGTTGCGCAAGGGTTTGTCGTCGAGCACCGCGAGCAGGCCGAGCGCAGTGTCCTTTTCCGTGTAAAGCGGCGCGCCAGCATAGCTTTCCGCGCCCATCTCGGCCAGCGCGTGGTCTTGTGGGAAAAGCCTCCGCACGTCGCGGGGATAGCTGCATATCTTCCTGCCGACCATGGTTTCGCAGGGCGTGCCGGCGAGCTCGTATTCGAAGTTTTCCGCGTAGCCATTGCCCGACCAGACCGCCAGAGTCTGAATCCGCGCGCTGTCGGGCGTGAGCCGGCCGACGAGGGCGTAACGCACGCCCAGCCCCTGCGCCAGATGGCGGACCAGTTCGCGCAGGAAATCGGCGCCGGTGACGGCGGCGGTGCCCTGCACGATGCTGTTCAGCGCCGCCGCGGCGGCTTCGCGTTCCTCGCGCAGGCGGCAGCCTTCCATGAGGTTGGCGATCGCCAGCAGTTCGGGCGCGAGCCAGTCCGCCAGTTCCCGGGTGTAGCCTCCCGCGCGGTTGACGAGGCCGATGACGCCCACCGTTTTTTCGCCCCTGACAAGAGGGAGGCCCAGAAAAGCCGTGAGCGGCGGATGCCCTTCCGGCAGGCCGGGGGGACGGGGGTCCCGGGCGGGGTCGTTGACGATCACCGGGCCGTCCGCGGCGAGCGCGGCGCCTGCCAGGGTCGCGCCGGGGTTCGCGATTTCGCTCCCGGTTTTCGGCATGCACTTTTCCGCGCCCGCGTCACACGCCGCGATCATGCGCAGGGACGGGACGCCGTCCGCATCCTGCCCGGCCTCGCCGATGAAACCGTATTCGCTTTGCGTGAGGCGCAGGGCCAGGCGCAGGGCCTCGTCGAATGTCGGGCACGGCACCTTTTCCATCATGATGTGGCAGCGCTGGGTTTCGCCCACCGCCGCCAGCAGTTCGTTCTGCCGCGACAGCCGCTCGGCGTTTGCATGGGACGCTTGCAGCGCCTGCCGCAACCTTTCCTGGTAGTCGCGGATGCTGTCGCGCATGCTGCGGAACGCGGTGCTCAGCATTCCCGTCTCGTTGCGGCCTTCGCCGGGCAGTTCCACGTCGAAATCGCCTTTCGCCAGACGGCCGGCCGCCGTGGTCAGGCGCTCGATCGGCCGGTAGATCAGGCGCTCGAACAGAAGCGAGCCCCCCGCCAGGACGAGCAGCAGCAGCCCCAGGCCGGCGACCGCGAAATTGCGGGCCGTTCTGTCGCTTTCGGCCATGAGCGAGGAGAGGTCGAGCTGCACGCGCAGTGTGCCCAGGAGCTTGTCGAGATAGGCGACCGGATGGCTGAGTTGTTCGGTGTTACCCGGATCGGCGCGGATTTCCCGCTTGTTGAGCGCGAGATAAAGCGCCTGTCCCTCCGGGTCGACCAGTTCCACCTTCTGCCATTCCGGGTTGCTCTGCTCGACGCCGGCGATGGTGGACTGGACGAGGGCGAGGTCGCCGCGCAGCAGGGGTTCCGTCAGCGCGGTCGCCAGGGTGTCGAGTTGCGCATGCTGTGTGCGGAGAAAAAGCGCGCGGTGCTCCGCGCGTTCGGCTGGCAGCCAGTAAAGATACAGGGGCAGCGAAAATGCCGAAAACAGCAGCAGCAGGGGCAGCAGAAGCTTCAGCCGCAGCATCATTCTTCCCGGTAGAAGCGTTCCAGCCCGAGTTCCAGCAGCGGCCGGTATTCCGCCGCCGCCGCCGGCCCGATGCGTCGGATCGGGATGCGCGCCAGCAGGCGGCGGCCCGCTTCCTCGCGGCCAAGCTGAAGGAAGGCGGCGCGGATTTTTTCCCTGTCCTGCGCCGGCACCCGCGAGTGGGCCACGAAGGGATGGGCGGGAAATTCGCGGGTACGGTGAATGACGCGCAGCGCATTCCGCACCTCCGGGGGCTGCTGCGCCAGGGTCTTCTGCACGCCGCCGCCCGCCGCCGTCTGGCCGAGCATCACGTTGAGGTAGACCGAGGAATGGCTCTGTACGTAGCGGGGGACGACGGCGATATGTAAGCGGTCCCGGAAATCGGCCTGAAGGAAAAGCGAGGCGCCCAGCGCGTTGGGCGAGGGGAAGGCCACGAGCTTTCCGTCCAGTTCGCGCACTTCGCGTATGGGCCCGTCCCTGCGCACCACCAGGATGCCGTACAGCGGTTCGCCGGCATCCTGCACGAGCGGGATGGCGTGGCGCTTTTCCATCGCCTGGGCGGAATAGTAGGGGTTCATGTAGGCGAAATCGAATCGCCCTTCGGTGAAGGCTTTCTCGAAGGCGGGGATGGTGGGCGAACCCGTCAGCAGCAGGCGAAGGCCGGTGCGCCGCTCGAGTTCGTCGAGCACGGGGCGCCAGATCTGCTGGATTTCCTTGGCGGTGTACTGGGGCACCACGCCGACGGTGTAGACGGGAGGCGGGGGCGCCGCCGCGGCGACGCCTGCCGCCAGCAATGCCGAAATGGCCAGGATGCGCCGCATGACTGCAAGCCATCTGCCGTGGGGAGGCCCGGCGCTGCGCCCATCGGTTTTGCGGAACAGATGCACTCGTGTCGTCTCCGGGCCGTTAGCCTGCCGGAAAGCCGGGTTCAGGCAGGCCGCTTTGTTTTTTTCATTTGTCACTCTAGTCGACATGACGCGAATCCGCAACGCCAGGCCCGGCGCGGCTTTCCACGGAACAATGTGCGCGCGCTGGCAGCGTGCCTCGCCGGCCCCGCAAGCAATGGCCGAGGGACGCCGGCCGGCCGTACCGAGGGGGCAGGCCGTTCAAAGTTGCTCTTCGATCGGCAGCTGCATCATGAATTCCAGCCAGCGCCGCTGCCACCAGGTAGTGTTGGGTTCGGTGTCGGTGGAGATTTCATTGCCGTTGCTGCGGCTGGTCCAGGTCAGGACGGGCTGGCCTTTCTCGTTCCTGAGCGTCAGGCGGTGGCTGTATGTCGGATCCATTGCCCGCTCCGCCATTTCCGCGACTCTTTCCGCCAGCGGTTTGCTGTGGATGAGCAGTCCCAGTTCGGTGTTCAGCCAGGCTGAGCGCGGGTCGAAGTTGAAGGATCCGATGAATGTCCGTTCGCGGTCGAATACCAGGGCCTTGGTGTGCAGGCTGGAGCGCGAGGAGAAGCTGTCGCCGATGCGGGCCTTCCTGGGCGAGGTGTTGGGCAGGGCTTTCAGCTCATGCAGTTCCACGCCCAGCTTGAGCAGGTCCTTGCGGTACCAGGCATAGCCCGCGTGCACGATCGGCACGTCGGTGGCGGCCAGCGAGTTGGTGAGCACGCGCACGCGTGCGCCGCGCGCGCGCTGGTAGCCCAGCCAGTCCAGCCCCGTCTTGCGGGGCACGAAATAGGGCGAGATCACCAGCACTTCCTTGCTGGCGTAAGGATCAAGGCCGGATAGCTGACCCAGCAGCAGTTCGCTGACATGGGTGGGGCCTGCGGCCTTTTCCGGCGGGTCGGCAACGACCCAGGCGTTGCCGTGGTAGGTGGGCAGTTCGCCCGACAGCAGACGCTCTTCGAACAGGGCCGCCTTGAGCGTGCGCCCGTAGTCGGAAGCTTCGAGTTCCGCCCTTGTGCTTTGCAGGTACGCTTTCAGCGCCGGCAGCCGGTTGTGCGCTTCCTTGTAGCCGGGCAGCGCCTGTGCCGGCAGCGCCATGCTGCTTGCCCAGTAGGCATCGAAGGAATCGGAAAGCCTGGCGGCCGCCGGGCCGGAAGCCATGACGTCGAGGTCGACGAAAAAGAATTTCTCATGCGCGACGAAATACTCGTCGCCGATGTTGCGGCCGCCGGTGATGGCGAACTGGTTGTCGGCGGCAAACAGCTTGTTGTGCATGCGCCGGTTCAGTCTTTGGTCGCTCAGGAACTGGCCCAGGCGGAGCAGGGGGTTGCCGCCGCGGTAATGGAAGGGGTTGAACAGGCGGATTTCGATGTTGGGGTGCGAGTACAAGGCCATGATGTCGGCTTCGTGCTTGTACGTGTAGATGTCGTCGAGCAGCATCCGCACCCGCGCGCCGCGATCGGCCGCCTTCAGCAAGGCTTCCGCGACCAGCGCGCCGGTCTTGTCGGCGTGGAAGATGTAGGACTGCACGTCCAGGGTCTTTTCCGCCTTTTCCGCCAGCCACAGGCGCGCGGCCAGGGCGTCGAGGCCGGAGTCGAGCAGCACGAAGCCCGATTCCCCGGGATGGTCGGCGGAGAGGGTGCGGGCCAGTTCCTGCAGCCGGCTGGGCGTGTCCTGGGGGATGGCGTGCGAAGCCGGGCGTTGGGCGGCGCGGTCGATGTCGATGCCGGCGCAGCCGTGCAGGCCGGCCAGCAGCAGGAGGCAAAGGCCGATGAAATGTGCAGGTTTCAGATCGCGCTCCCCGGGCAGGCTGGTGAATGGGCAGCCAGGCGGAACTATACAAGAAATGCGCAATCAGGCCGTGATTGTGGCGTAGGTGGCGGAAGGGAGTGGGAGTCGAACCCACCTGAGCCTGTCTGGCAAGCTCAACCGGATTTGAAGTCCGGCCGTCCCACCGGGGATCGAATCCCTTCCATGGTGGCACTTTGTATTAATGCGGGTCAGGCTGGCGGCTGCACCCCCATGCCGGTGTCCGGGCGCAGCCGGTGCGCATCGCCGACGCGGCGCGTGTAGCCGGCGCGATCGAAGTATTCCAGGATCTGGATCGCGAGCTTGCGGCCGGTATCGATGCGGTCGCGGAAGGCTGCCGCGGCCGCGCCGCCTTCGGTTTCCGACAGCTCGCGCACGATGTTCGCCAACGCGTCGACGGCTTCGCGCGTGAAGTAGTGGTCATGGGCCACCTGGCAGGTCTGGCCGGTGCGCGTCACGCGCTTGAGCAGCAGGCGCACCTGGTTTTCCTCGGCCGACAGCGCGCGCGCGATGTCGCGCACGCGCGGCGGCTGGAAGGGCGCGGTCTCCAGCAGCGGCCGCACCTTGGTCCACAACTGCTCTTCCTGCGACGACAATTTTACCTTGTGTTCCGGCAGATGCAGCCAGGCGCCGGTCTGGTGAATCGCACCGGATTGCAGCAACTCGTCCAGCGCCGCGCGAAACGCCGGCCGCGGCAGAGCCGGCAATGCAATGCGGCGCAGGCGCTCGCGGTCGGGGCCGAGCGAATCGATTTCGCGCAGATGCAGTTCGCCGAGCTTGCCGAGCAGGCCTTGTTTCAGATCCTGCCAGCGCGCGGGAGAAAACGCCCAATGTCCGTCGGCGGTCTGCACGCGCCGCTGGGATTCGAGCAGGGCCGGCAGCTCGTCCGTGCGCAGGTTCCAGTTGCGCGCGAACTGCGCGAGATCCACGCCCTGGGCGCCGTGTTCGAGCAGGGCGGCGAGGGCGCTTGCGGCATCCGGCAGGGCCAGGGCGCGTAGCGCGGCAATGCGTTCCGGCTTGCGCCGGTTGCGCGCCGGGGCGTCGGTGTCGAGCACCTCGCCGCCGGCCAGGGTGCGCGTGGCCGATTGGTCGCGCAGCACGAAGCGGTCGCCGCGCACCGCGCAGACCGGCTTGTCCGTGACGAGCTGCGCAAGCATGGTTTGCCCCGGTTCGAGGGCATCGCTTTCCAGCAGCGCGACGCGGGCCGGGATGTCGGCCGCGCCGAGGTGAAAATGCACCGGTGTCCAGTGGCGCAGCGGCTTTCCCTCCGAGGCCAGCAGGCGCAGGCGCACGTCCAGGCGCTGCACCGGATGGTGGATGGCGGCGTCCAGCACCCAGTCGCCGCGGCGGATGTGCGCCTTGTCGGCCTTGGCGCCGGCGAGATTGAGCGCGCAGCGCTGGCCGCTGACGCCGATTTGCGCCGGCCGGTTCTGCGCGTGGATGCCGCGCACCCGCACTTCGAAGCCGGCGGGCGACACCAGCAGTTTCTCATTGATGCGGATTGCGCCGGAAAACACCGTGCCGGTGACCACGGTGCCGGTGCCGGCCAGCGTGAACACGCGATCGACTGCGAGCCGGAAATGGCCCCGGCTCGGGCGCGGCGGCATGGCCGCGGCGGCGGCGTCGAGAAACTCGCGCAGCGCCGGCACGCCTTCGCCGGTGATCGACGACACCGCAAATACCGGCGCGTCCTGCAAGGGCGTGCCGGCGAGCAGCGCGGCGATTTCCGCACGTGCCGCGGCTGCGCGCTCGGGCGCGACGGCGTCGATCTTGGTCAGCGCCACCGCGCCGCGATTCAAGCCAAGCTGTTCGAGGATGGCGAGGTGTTCGCGCGTCTGCGGCATGGGCCCGTCGTCGGCGGCGATGACCAGCAGCACGAAGTCGATGCCGGTGGCGCCGGCGAGCATGTTGTGCACCAGCTTTTCGTGGCCGGGCACGTCGACGAAGCCGAGGATGTCGCCGTTCGGAAGCGGCGAGTAGGCGTAGCCGAGATCGAGGGTGATGCCGCGCGCCTTCTCTTCCTTCAGGCGGTCGGCGTCGATGCCGGTGAGCGCCTTCACCAGCGCGGTCTTGCCGTGGTCGATGTGGCCGGCGGTGCCGATGATCATGCTGTTACAGCCGGAGTTGCGGCAACTGCGCGGTGAAGCTGCCGATGTCGTTGTTTTCCAGGCAGCGCATGTCCAGGCGGAACGCGCCTTCCGCCACGCGCCCGATCACCGGCATCGGCAGCTCGCGGAAGGCCTGTTCGATTTTCTTCAGCGCGCTGCCTTCGCCCTTGCCCTTTACGCGTGGCGTGATCGCGATGCCGGCGCTGGTCAGCCGGTCGATGGGCAGCGAGCCGCTGCCGATCTGGCTGTGGCACGGCGCGATGGCAACTTCGGCGATGGCGGCGCAGGCGGCGCGCACCGCCGGCAGGATGGCCTGCGCGGTCGCTTCGATTTCCGCCGCCGGCCGCGTCAGCAGGCGCAGCGCGGGCAGGCGCTCTGCCAAACGATCCGGGTCGCGGTAAAGCCGCAGCACGGCTTCGAGCGTGGCGTAGCTGAGCTTGTCCACGCGCAGGGCGCGCTTCAGGGGGTTCTTCTTGATCTTCGCGACGAGGTCCCTGCGCCCGACGATGATGCCGGCCTGCGGTCCGCCCAGCAGCTTGTCGCCGCTGAAGCTGACCAGATCCGCGCCGGCGGCGAGCGACTGCTGCGGCGTGGGCTCCTGTGGCAGGCCCCATCGGCTCAGATCGACCAGGGTGCCGCTGCCGAGGTCGACCATGAACGGCAGGCCGTGCGCATGGGCGAGCCCGGCCAGTTCGTTTTCCTGCACGGCGGCGGTGAAGCCCTGGATGGCGTAGTTGCTGGTATGCACCTTGAGCAGCAGCGCGGTCCTGTCCGAGATCGCGTTTGCAAAATCATGTAAATGGGTGCGGTTGGTGGTGCCCACCTCGACCAGCTTGCAGCCGGCGCGCGCCATGATGTCGGGCACGCGGAAGGCGCCGCCAATTTCCACCAGCTCGCCGCGCGAGACGATGACTTCGCGCCTGAGGCCCAGGGTGTTGAGCGCGAGGAACACCGCCGCGGCGTTGTTGTTGACCACGGTGGCGGCTTCCGCGCCGGTGAGTTCTTTCAATAGCGGCTCGACCAGGCTGTCGCGGTCGCCGCGCGCGCCGCCGGAAAGATCGTATTCCAGGTTGCAGGGCATGCGCATGACTTCGACGGCGCGGGCGACGGCTTCTTCCGGCAGCGGCGCGCGGCCGAGGTTGGTGTGCAGCACGGTGCCGGTGAGGTTGAACAGCGGGCGCAGACAGGGGCGGGCGGCCCGTTCCAGCGCGTCCTGCACCTGCGCGGCGAGCCGCGGTTCGCTCACCGCATCGGCGGGCAGCGCGCCGACGCGCGCCAGGCCGCGCAGGGTGTGGAGCACGCTGCGCGCGGCGGCAAGCGTGGGATTGCGCCCATATTCTGCCGCCATGGCTTGAACGGCAGGCAAATTCAGTACGCGGTCGACGGCCGGAATGGCCGCGAGCGGGGTGGATTGCTGCATGGGTGTTTCACCAAACGTCACGCGTCATGGTGCTCCGTTGAAAAATGATCAAACCACGGGGGGCACGGGGAGTGCAAGTCAAAAGGCAAAAATCAAAAATTAAAAATTCAAACAGCCTTGATTCTTCCCTGTGCTCCCCGTGCTTAACTGCTGTTAATAGCCTATGCCGACAGCAAAAACAGGTTGGGTCCGCTGCGCTGCACGCCGGCCTCGTCCATGAGGATGTCGAGGGCGAGGGTGGCGAGATCGTCCGCGCCGGGATCAAGCTGCGGGTCTTTGTCCATGTAAAGGATTTTCAGGTAGGAGCCGCATTCCTCGCAAGCCTCCGCCTTGACCGCGCCCTTGTCGCCTTCGATGCCGTAATAGGCGATGCCCTTGGTGGACTCGCAGTTGCTGCACTTGGCGCGCACCATGTGCCACTCGCTGCCGCACAGGGAGCAGTGCAGGTAGCGCAGCCCCTGCTCGGCGCCGCCGATGCGCACGACGCTCGTGACCGGCGCCGAGGCGCATACGGGGCAGAGGTTGGATATGTCGGTGCGGCCGAAGGCGGATGGGCCGAGCGTGGTGGCCATGTGAGTCCAATAGGCTTGCAGGGCGGCGGCGATGAAGGGCGATGCCGCCAGGTCCGTGTCGCGGCAGCGGCCGTCCAGGACGGCATCGGCGAGTTTTTCCAGGCTGTCGGCATTCATGCCGCGCAGATGCGCAATGGCTTTGCGTGCGACTTGAGGCGCATTTCCGACCACGGCCGCGGCGATGCCCTGCAGGGCATCGCGCCACGCGGGATCGCGGGTCCAAGAGCCCGCGGCGAGGACCGGCATGCCATGCTCGCGCGACAGCGCAAGCTGCTCCGGGTCGGGCAGGGACACCTGCGGGAAATGCGACAGGGCCGCGTGCTGCGCCTCGGCGAGGGCGGCCATGAATTCCAGGAAATCGCCCAGCTTGTGGTCGATTGCCAGCTGCCGGAAACGTGCTGCGCGTTCCTTGAAAAAGCTTTCGCGCGCCGGCAGGCGCAGGAAGGGGATGTCACCCGCCGGGGCTTCGATCTGCCCCGGCTGCAGGATGGTGCTTGCGCTCATCTGTTTCCCTTGCTGACGTCCTTGTACCAGGCCGGGTGATGATGTCTGGCCCACGCCGCCGTGACGGTGCCGCGGGTCATGGCGCGGATCGAGCCCTTGACCCAGATGGCCGAGTAGATGTGGATGATGATGGCGAGGATGGCGACAAAACCCGCCACCGCGTGCAACAGCGCCGCCAGCCGCACCAGGAAGATGGGGAACAGCGGCGTGAACCAGGGCTGCCAGATGGCGATGCCCGAGACCAGCAGCAGGGCGATGGAAATCACCAGCGTCCAGAACATGTACTTCTGGCCGATGTTGTACTTGCCGATCTCAGGCAACCCCTGGGTCTTGTTGCACAGGACGTCGCCCAGGCGTTTGCGCCATTCCCGGTCGGCCGCGGTGATCCTGTTCTGCGACCACATGCCTATGGCGAAGAAGAAGAAGGCAACCGCCATCACCACGCCGAGAAACGGGTGCAGGATGCGCGACCAGGTGCCGCCGCCCAGCAGGCTGGAGAGGAAAAAGAACGCCGGGTGGAACAGCGCCAGGCCGGAGATCGCCAGCAGGATGAAGCTGATGGCGATGATCCAGTGGTTGGTGCGTTCCTGCGGCGTATAGCGCTTGACATGCTCGCTCATGATGTGTGCTCCTCATCTTCTTCGACTTCGTTGGGGCCGGCCGTCACATAGTGGAAGAAGCCCGCCAGCACCGCGAGGCCGAGGCCGAAGCTGGCCAGCGGTTTGGTGATGCCCTTCCACAGCGACACCATGGGGCTGATGCTCGGGTCCTTGGGCAGGCCGGCGTACAGCTCGGGCTGGTCGGCATGCTGCAGCACGTACATGACGTGCGTGCCGCCCACGCCGGCCGGGTCGTACAATCCGGCATTCTGGTAGCCGCGCTCCTTGAGGTCGGCGACACGCCCTTCGGCGTGGTGGATCATGTCTTCCTTCGAGCCGAAGACGATCGCGCCGGTGGGGCAGGTCTTCACGCATGCGGGCTCCATGCCGACCGCGACGCGGTCGGAGCACAGCGTGCACTTGTAGGCCTTGCCGTCCTTCTTGGAGATGCGCGGGATGTTGAACGGGCAGCCAGTGACGCAGTAGCCGCAGCCGATGCAGTTCTCCTCGTGGAAGTCCACGATGCCGTTGGCGTATTGCACGATGGCGCCGGGCGAGGGGCAGGCCTTGAGGCAGCCCGGCTCGGCGCAGTGCATGCAGCCGTCCTTGCGGATCAGCCATTCCAGCTTGCCGGCCTGAACTTCCACTTCCGAGAAGCGCATCAATGTCCACGACTGGTCGCTGAGGTCGCGCGGGTTGTCGTACACGCCCACATTCGTGCCCACCTCGTCGCGCAGGTCGTTCCATTCCATGCACGCCACCTGGCAGGCCTTGCAGCCGATGCACTTGGAGATGTCGATCAGCTTGGCCACCTTGACTGCTTCGCCGCGTGCGGACGGAGAAGGCGTGGTGGTGGCGGAGCGGGCCTTGATATCGAGTGATTGCAGTGCCATGTCCGTCTCCTTATACCTTCTCGATGTTCACTTGGAACGACTTGAACTCGGGCGTCTGGGTGTTGGCATCGCCCACGAACGGCGTCAGGGTGTTGGTGATGTAGCCGTTCCTGGCCACGCCCATGAAGCCCCAGTGGATGGGCACGCCCACCGTGTGCACCTTCTTGCCGCCCACGTTCAGCGTGCGCACGCGCTTGGTGACCACTGCCACCGCGACGATGAAGCCGCGGTTGGATTTCACCCGCACATGGTCGCCGGACTCGATGCCCTTCTCCTTGGCCAGTTCCTCGCCGATCTCGACGAACTGTTCCGGCTGGACGATGGCGCTGGCCTTCACGTGCTTGGTCCAGTAATGGAAGTGCTCGGTGAGCCGGTAGGTGGTGCAGACGTAGGGGAACTGGTCCGCCTTGCCGAAGGTTTCCCAGTCGCCCTTGAACACCCGCGCCGCGGGATTGGCCCGCGCCTTGGGATTGTTCGGGTGCAGCGGGTTGGCGGCAAGCGGCGATTCCATCGGCTCGTAATGCTCGGGGAAGGGCCCTTCCGCCATCTTGTCGAGCGCGAAGAAACGCGCCACGCCTTCCGGCTGCATGATGAAGGGGCTCATGCCTTCCTCCGGCGCGGAGTCCGGCTTGAAGTCCGGAATGTCCGAGCCCGCCCACTTGCCCGCGGCGGCGTCCCAGGCGATCAGCTTGCGCGCCGGATCGAAGGGCTTGCCGTTCACGTCGCAGGAGGCGCGGTTGTACAGGATGCGGCGGTTGGCCGGCCAGGCATAGGCCCAGTTCAGGGTCTGGCCGATGCCGAACGGGTCGGAGTTGTCGCGCCGCGCCATCAGATTGCCCTTCTCGCTCCAACTGCCGGCAAAGATCCAGCAGCCGCAGGAAGTGGAGCCGTCGTCGCGCAGTTCGGGGAAGCCGTTCAGCTGCTCGCCCGCCTTGACCAGCACCTTGGCCGGATCCTTGGGATCGGTCACGTCCTTCAGCGCCTTGCCGGAGAATTCCTTGGCCAGCTCTTCCGGCGAGGGTGCGTGCGGCTGCCTGTGCTTCCAGGTCAGGTTGAGGATGGGATCGGGGAAGGCGCCGCCGTCCTTCTTGTACATCTCCTTCAGTTTCAGGAAGATGCCGGCCATGATTTCCTGGTCGCCCCTGGCGTCGCCCGGCGGTTCGGCCGCCTTCCAGTGCCATTGCAGCCAGCGGCCGGAGTTGACCAGCGAGCCGTCCTCCTCCGCGAAGCAGGTGGAGGGCAGGCGGAACACCTCGGTCTGGATCTTGGCGGGATCGACGTCGTTGTACTCGCCGTGGTTCTGCCAGAATTCCGAGGTCTCGGTGGCCAGCGGGTCGATGGTGACCAGGTATTTCAGTTTCGAGAGCGCGCCCGAGACCTTGATCTTGCACGGCGCCGAGGCCAGCGGGTTGAAGCCCTGGCAGATGTAGCCGTTGATCTTGCCGTTGTTCATGTTCTCGAACACCTGCAGCAGGTCATAGCCCTTGTCGAGCTTGGGCAGCCAGTCGTAGGCCCAGTTGTTCTCCGCGGTGGCCGCATCGCCGTACCAGGCCTTCATGGTGCTGACGAAGAACTTGTTGTAGTTCTGCCAGTAGCTCATCTGGCCGGGCCGCAGCGGCTTGAAGGCGCGCTTCTCGACATAGGTCTTGTAGTCCTGCTCCGCGTCGCTCGGCAGGGTCATGTAGCCGGGCAGCAGGTTGGACAGCAGGCCCAGGTCGGTCAGGCCCTGGATGTTGGAGTGGCCTCTGAGCGCATTCATGCCGCCGCCCGCCACGCCGATGTTGCCCAGCAGCAGCTGCACCATGGCGCCGGTGCGGATCATCTGCGAGCCTTGCGAGTGCTGGGTCCAGCCCAGGGCGTACATGACGGTCATGGTCTTGTTCGCCGCGGCGGTCTCGGCGATCATTCCGCAGACCTTGAGGAAATCCTCTTTCGGCGTGCCGCAGATGGACGACACCATGTCCGGCGTGTAGCGGGAATAGTGCTTCTTCATCAGCTGGTACACGCAGCGCGGGTTTTGCAGGGTCGGGTCGGTGACCACATAGCCGTCCTTGCCGATCTGATAGCCCCAGGTCGATTTGTCGTACTTGCGCGCCTCGGCGTCGTAGCCGGAATAGAGGCCGTTCTCGAAGGCGAACTCGTCCTTCACCAGGAAACTGAAGTCCGTGTAGTTCTTCACGTATTCGTGGTGAATCTTGTCGTTGCTGAGCAGGTAGTTGATCAGGCCGCCCAGAAAGGCGATGTCGGAACCGGCGCGGATCGGCGCATAGAAATCCGATACCGCGGCCGAGCGCGTGAAGCGCGGATCGACCACGATCAGCTTCGCCTTGCGGTGGGCTTTCGCTTCGGTCACCCACTTGAAACCGCAGGGGTGGGCTTCGGCGGCATTGCCGCCCATGATCAGGACCAGGTCGGTATTCTTGATATCGACCCAGTGATTGGTCATCGCGCCGCGGCCAAACGTCGGGGCAAGACTTGCCACCGTCGGGCCGTGTCAGACACGTGCCTGATTGTCGAATGCGAGCATTCCCAGGCTACGCGCGATCTTCTGCGTCAGGTAGCCGGTTTCGTTGCTGGAAGCGGAAGCGGCGAGCATGCCGGTGGAGACCCAGCGGTTCACCGTTTCGCCCTTGTCGTTCCTGGCGATGAAGTTCTTGTCGCGGTCGTCCTTCATCAGCTTGGCGATGCGGGTGAAGGCCTCGTCCCAGGAAATGCGCTTCCACTCCTTGGCGCCAGGCGCGCGGTATTCCGGATATTTCAGCCGGTTCGGGCTGTGCACGAAATCGAGCAGGCCGGCGCCCTTGGGGCACAGCGTGCCGCGGTTCACCGGATGGTCGGGGTCGCCCTCGATGTGCATGACTTCGCCGAAGGCGTTCTTGGACTTGTCGCCCAGGCTGTAGATCAAAATCCCGCAGCCTACCGAGCAATACGGGCAGGTGTTGCGGGTTTCGGTGGTGCGGGCGAGTTTGAAGGCGCGGACCTCCGCCAGCGCCGCCGTCGGGGAGAACCCCAACATGGCTACGCTGGAGCCGCCTACCCCCGCCGCGCAGATCCTGAAGAACTGGCGTCTGGTGACTTGCATGTCGTCTCCTTGCTCAAGGTGGAAGTGTGGAATCGCCGACCGTCGAGTCGATTTGTCCGGCCCGGCATTTCGGCGCATTGCATTCAGCAACCACATTCATTATTGGATTTTCAAGCCGAAACGGGCGCACCTGGCATACGACCGGACCGCCGCGGTTTCATGGCGATCCGATCCGGGGCATGTCCAGCCGGCCGGTTTCTGCTAATGAATGCTAGTGTATGACGACCAAAAAACCTAGATTATTTCCAGGCGTCGAAACAGCAAGAATCCCGTGTCTTCCCATCAATGATGATATTTGGATATCAATGTACTGATAAATGCATCGAGGCGCGATTGTAAGGATTTTTTGCACGAGTGCAAGAGGGGCGTGGCATGTTGCCGACGCTATGAGCAGGCCTGGCGGTAGCGCGCCCAGTCGAAATGGGGGCCGGGGTCGGTCTTGCGGCCGGGCGCGATGTCGGAGTGGCCGACGATGCCGGCGATGGGGTAGGCGCTTTTCAACGATTCGGTGAGTCCGGCCAGTCTCTTGTACTGGGCGTCGGTGAAAGCCTGGTCGTCCGTGCCTTCGAGTTCGATGCCGATGGAGAAATCGTTGCAGCGCTCGCGCCCCTGCCATTGCGATGCGCCGGCGTGCCAGGCGCGCATGGAGCAGGGCACGAACTGGATCAATTCGCCGTCGCGCCGGATGAAGAAGTGGGCGGACACTTCGAGCCCGCGCATGCCCTGGTAGTAGGGATGCGCGTTCCAGTCGAGCCGGTTGGTGAACAGCTCCTCGACCGCACTGCCGCCGAACTCGCCCGGCGGCAGGCTGATGTTGTGGATCACCAGCAGCGAGGGCGCCTCGCCATCGGGGCGCGCGTCGCAGTTGGGCGAGGGGATGTGCCGGGCCTCGTCGAGCCAGCCTCGTTCGTCGAATTTCATGGTTCCTCGCGCGCGGGTTCGCGCAGCAGCCGTTCCAGCGCGGCCAGCATGGGGCCGGGGGCCGCCTCGGCCGACAGCGGCGCGTGATAGCGGCCGTTCACGAACACGAACAGGCCGGGCAGGTGGAACACCTCATAGGCGCGCGCCAGGCCGGTGCTCTTCTGGGCGTCGATCTTGTACAGGTGATCGACCTGATTGCCCAGCCAGGCCGGGAGGAGCTTTTCCAGGCGCTTGCAAGCGCCGCAGTGCGGGCCGGCAAACATGACCACGGCCACGCCGGGCGAGGCGGCGAGGCGGGAGTGGAAGTCGGATTCGCAAAGTTCCTGGAAGCTCATGCGACAAACATATCCGCAAGTGAATGGGTGGGCAAGGCTGATAGAATCCCGCTCTGCAAAATAAATGTTCGGGGCCTGTGCCATGCTGCTGTTTTTCGAGATTCTGGGTTTCCTGCTGCTGATCCTGGTGGCGGCCGAAGTGTTCGTGAACGCGCTGGAGCACTTGGGCGAGAAGCTGAAAATCTCCGAGGGCGTGACCGGCTCGCTGTTCGCCGCCGTGGGCACCGCGCTGCCCGAGACCCTGGTGCCGCTGCTGGCGATTTTCGCCGGCACGCAGAATACCCAGGTCAACGAGGAAATCGGCGTCGGCGCCATCCTCGGTGCGCCGCTCATGCTGTCCACGCTGTCGCTGTTCCTGATGAGCCTGGCCGTGCTGAAAAGGCGCGGGCGCGAGGGGCACATGAACCCGGAGCGCAGCGGCCTCAAGCGCGATCTCGATTTCTTCCTCATGGCGTTTACGCTCGCGTTCATCGCAATGTTCATTCCCCACGGCGAGGGCTGGATACGTGCCGTGATCGCCTTCGTCATGGTGATGATCTACTTCATCTACGTGCTGCTGACGCTGCGTGCTTCGAGCAAACTGGTGGCCGACGGCCATGCGACCGAAGCCAGCGAACCCATGTGGCTGAGCAGGCTGGGGCTGCCGCAGAACATGCCGGTCATCCTGGTCCAGCTGGCGCTCGGCCTGGGCCTCCTGGTCGCCGGCGCCAAGGGCTTCATCCACGGCGTCGAGGCGGCTGCGCCCATCATCGGCATTTCCGCCCTCATGCTGTCCCTGCTGATCGTGCCCATCGCCACCGAACTGCCGGAGAAGGTCAATTCCATCCTGTGGATACGCAAGCACAAGGACACGCTGGCCTTCGGCAACATCAGCGGCGCCATGGTGTTCCAGGGCACCCTGCTGCCGGCCATCGGCATTTCACTGACGCCCTGGCTGCCGGTCAAGGAAGTGCTGGCAGGCGTGCTGGTCACCCTGGTCGCGGCCTTCTGGCTGCGCTGGAAGCTGCTCAACGGCGGCCTGCGCGTGTGGCACCTGTGGGTGAACGGCGCGCTGTACGTGACTTACCTGGCCATTGCATTGGCCTAGAAAATCAGTTTTCAGTTATTGGTCATCAGTTGTCAGTAAAAGCAAAGCAGAAGTCACTGAAAACTGAAAACTAAGAACTGATAACTGTTCTATTCAATCCCCAGCCGCTCCAGCCGGTAGCGCAGCGAGCGGAAGGTGACGCCCAGCAGCCGCGCGGCGGCGGTCTTGTTGTGGCGGGTCTGTTCCAGCGCCTTGATCAGGGCTTCGCGTTCCACACGGTCGAGATAATCCTGCAGATTGCCGGGCAGGGCATCCCCATTGTCGGCTGGCTGGAATGCCGGCGCGGGGGCGAGGTTGAGGTCGTCCGCGCGGATGGTGTCGCCGTCCGCCAGCGCCAGCGCGCGCTCCAGGATGTTTTCCAGCTCGCGCACGTTGCCGGGGAAGGCATAGTTCTTCAGCAGCCTGAGCGCTTCGGCGTCCAGGCGGACGGCGCGGCCCTGACTCAGTTTGCCCAGCAGCGCCTGGGCGAGCGGGGCGATGTCCTCGGGGCGCTCGCGCAGGCTGGGCATGTTCAGTTCGATGACGTTCAAGCGGTAATACAGGTCCTGGCGGAAGCGGCCGGCCTCGACCATGTGCGCGAGCTTCTGGTGCGTGGCGCTGATGATGCGCACATCGACCGGCTCTTCCTGGCTGGCGCCGACGCGGCGCACCTTCTTTTCCTGGATCGCACGCAGCAATTTCACCTGCATGGCCAGCGGCAGGTCGGCGACCTCGTCGAGGAACAGGGTACCGCCGTCGGCGGCCTGGAAGAAGCCTTCGTGATCGCTATTGGCGCCGGTGAACGCGCCCTTTTTGTAGCCGAAGAATTCGCTTTCCATCAGCGTCTCGGGAATGGCGCCGCAGTTGACCGGCACGAAGGCGCGGTCGGTGCGCGAACTCAGCGCATGGATGCGGCGCGCGGCCAGTTCCTTGCCGCTGCCCGATTCGCCGGCGATGTGCACCGGCGCCTGGGTGCGCGCAAGCTTGTCGATCTGCCTGCGGATCTCCTGCATGGGCGCGGAGTCGCCCAGCAGTTCGCCGGCTTGCGCGCTTGCGCCGCCCGCGGTTTTTTCGGGCACTTTCAGCGCGGTCTTGACCAGCGCGCGCAACTGGTCGAGCGCGACCGGTTTCGAGAGGTAGTCGAAGGCGCCGGCCTTGAGCGCCTCCACCGCATTGCCGGTATTGCCGTAGGCGGTGATGACCGCGACCGGCATGGCCGGGTGGCGCTCGCCGATGTGCTGCAGCACTTCGAGGCCGTTGCCGTCGGTGAGCCGCATGTCGGTGAGGCAAAGATCGAAGCGCTCGTCATCCAGCAGCCGGCGGGCTTCCCCGACCGTGGCGGCGCGCCGGGTGTCCAGGCCCATCTTCGCCAGGGTGATCTCCATCAGGTCGAGGAGGTCAGGCTCATCATCCACGATGAGCACGCGCGGGGTGTTCAGCATGGATGTTTCGGTACGCTCAGGCGGAAACAGGCGCCGGGCCGATTGCCGGCGAATTCCAGGCGCGCGCCATTGGACTCGGCCAGTTCGCGCGCGATGAACAGCCCGAGGCCGGTGCCCTGCGCATCGGTGGTGAAAAAGGGCTCGAAAAGATGAGCCTGGTTTTCCGCGCTGATGCCGTCGCCGTCGTCGCTGATTTCCAGCGCCAGCTCACCGCCGTTGTCACGCAAGACAAAGCGCAGGCTGCCGAGCTGTTTTTGGCTGTGGCGCCAGGCATTACACGTGAGGTTCCAGAGAATTTGCCGCAGGTGCTCGGCCGCGAAGCAGATGGTGGTATCGTTTTTCATGTCCACTATGACGGCGTTTTCCGGTATTTCTTCAGCCTGCTGCCATTCCTGGATCCAGGTCCGGACGAAAGCGCCCGTTTTCAGGTTTGTCCGTTCCTGCCTGTCGCGGCGGTTGAGCGTCAGGATATCCTGCACCATCTGATCGAGACGCCGGACATTGTTGCGGATGATGACGGTCAGCCTGCCGTTTGAACCGGCAGGCTCCTCGTCCAGCAGTTGCGCGGCATGGCCGATGGCCGACAGCGGGTTGCGGATTTCATGCGCGATGTTGAGCGTGAGCCGGCCCAGCGAGGCCAGCTTGATCTGCTGGGCGAGTTTCTCGGCGCGCGAAACGTCTTCCATCAGCAGCACGGTGTGGCCGCTGTCCTCGACCGGCAGGAAGCGCAGGCGCACGCGCGCGCCGGGCAGATCCGTTTCAATCTCGCCGGCCTGATTCGGCATCTGGCTGACCCGGTCAAACAGGCCGCGCACCGAATCGGGCTTGTTCTGCCCCGGCCCCTTTCCCAGCATGATGCTGGCTTGTGCATTGCAGTAAGTGATCTGCCCTTTATGGTTGAAGGCGATGATGCCGTTGACCGAGTCGCCCGCCGCCAGCGCATGGATGCGGTTGAGCAGAGCCAGTTCCCTGGCTTTTGCGGCGGCCTCCTGCTCCAGCACCAGGGCGCGGCGGGTCAGGATATGCGCCAGCCAGGCCACGGCAAAATAGCTGAGCGAGAGCAGGCCGGTCTGCAGGTATTCCTGCGGCGGCGCCTGCCAGTTGAGCACGCGCAGGGTGTGCATGGCCAGCATCGCGATGGCCGCCATCGATGCATACATGAGTGCGAGCCGCCCCTGGCCCACCAGCCCCGCCGAGGCCAGCGACACCAGCAGCAGCAGGCTCAAGCCGCTGGACACGCCGCCGCTGGCGTTGGTCATGGCGGTGATGAGCACGATATCGGTGAAGATGTGCAGCGAGAGCTGCACCGGGAAGGAAGGCCAGCGCGCGCGTATGCCCATGACGAACAGCGCCGAGGAAACCAGATAACTGAAGGCGGCGATGCGGAAAAAGAGGGGGTCTTCCGCGCCCAGCGGCCAGTCGCGGCCGACGAACAGCGAGGCAATCGCCAGGATTGACGCAACGATCAGGCGGTAGAGATTGAAGTAGTCGAGCGACCGCCAGTGCGAAGAATAGAATCCCGGCAGGCCGGGACGCGGCGGCGGGGCTACTTCCGCCCCAGGCGCTGATGTTCCGGCGTACAGAAGAACTCCCCTCTGGTAAAGATGGCTTCCGAGCGCGGCAGGTTGACGCCGCAGTGGGCGCATTTCACCATGTCCTCGGGTCCGCGTTCGGCAGGCGCCGCATTGTCGGGCTGGCCGAGCTTGCGCTGGTAATTCTTGAACAGCAGATAGACGGCCAGGCCCAGACCGATGAGAATGAGAAGCTTAGAAATGCCCAAAGCGTTTTCCTTGAAACAAAACCCAATGGTACACAAGCCGCGCTGCGCGCGGTAGGAGCGCTTCAGCCGTGATTCGCCGCCAGCCCGTTCAGCACGGCCGCCGCGGCCAGCATGCCGAAGGTGGAAGTCACGCACACCGAGGAGCCGAAGCCGGCGCAGTTGAGGCCCTGGATGTGGGCGTCCTCGGGCTTCTCGTAGCACGCGCCACCCTCGGCGGTGGGGTAGGTGAGCGGCTCGAGCGAATACACGCAGTCGACGCCGAATTTCCTTTTGGCGTCGCGCGGGAAACCGTAGTCCCGGCGCAGCCGGGTGCGCACCTTGGACAGCAGCGGATCCTGCGTGGTGCGGGCGAGGTCGGCGATGCGTACCAGGCCGGGGTCGCGCTGGCCGCCGGCGCCGCCCACGCACAACAGCCTGATCTTGCTGTGCCGGCAATGGGCAATGAGCGTGGCCTTGACGCGCGCGCTGTCGATGGCGTCGACCACGTAATCGAAGCCGGTGCCGATCAGGGTTTCGATATTCTCCTCGCCGAGGAACTCCTCCACGCCGCTCACCTTGCAGCGCGGATTGATGGCGCGGATGCGCTCGCGCATGGCCTGCACCTTGGCCTTGCCTTCCTCGCCGGTGAGGGCATGGAGCTGGCGGTTGATGTTGGATTCGGCGATGTGGTCGGGGTCGATCAGGGTGAGCCGGCCGATGGCGCTGCGCGCCAGCGCTTCCGCCACCCAGGAGCCGACGCCGCCGATGCCGATGACGCACACGTGCGCCTGCTGGAAACGCTCGAACGCGGCGGGGCCGTACAGGCGGCGCACGCCGCCGAAGCGTCGTTCGAAATCGATGGCGTGGTCAGGGGTGAAAAGTTCGGTCACTTGCGCGCTACAGGAATGTGGTGCGAATGTCGTGCCGTTCTTGAAATGTGTGGTCGGGGTGAGAGGATTCGAACCTCCGGCCTCTACGTCCCGAACGTAGCGCTCTACCAGGCTAAGCTACACCCCGCGGTGTGATTTTTGTCGCTCAGAAACTTCTGTCGACTGCAAAGTCCGCCAATTGTATCAAAGCTGATTTGTGTTTGGTATCGGGCAGTGTATCGAGCGCCGCCTTGGCAATGGCGATTTCGCGCTGCGCCTGCGCCCGGGTGTACTGCAGGGCGCCGGTTTCCTGGATGGCCTTGAGCACGGTTTCGAGCTGGGCGAGGCCGGCAAACTCTATGGCCTCGCGGATGGCGGCGGCCTGCTCGGGCGTGCCGTTCTTCATGGCATACAGCAGCGGCAGGGTGGGCTTGCCCTCGGCGAGGTCGTCGCCGATGTTCTTGCCGGTTTCCTCCGAGTTGCCGGAATAGTCGAGCACGTCGTCCACCAGCTGGAAAGCGGTGCCGAGGTGCATGCCATACTGCGCCATGGCTTCTTCCTGTTCCGCCGTGCCGCCGCCGATGACCGCGCCCAGGCGCGCCGCCGCCTCGAACAGCTTGGCGGTCTTGTAGCGGATGACCTTGAGATAGTTTTCCTCGTCGATGTCGGCGTCGTGGCAGTTCAGGAGCTGCAGCACTTCACCCTCGGCGATGACGTTGGTGGCGTCCGACAGGATCCGCATGACGCGCATGTCGTTCACCGACACCATCATCTGGAAGGCGCGCGAATACAGGAAATCGCCCACCAGCACGCTGGCGGCATTGCCGAACAGGGCGTTGGCGGTCTGCTTGCCGCGGCGCAGATCGGATTCGTCCACCACGTCGTCGTGCAGCAGGGTGGCGGTGTGGATGAACTCGACCACGGCGGCCAGCTCGTGGTGGGCGCGGCCCTCATAGCCGAAACAGCCCGAGGACAGGATGACCAGCACCGGCCGCAGGCGCTTGCCGCCGCTGTTGACGATGTATTCGGACACCTGGCGCACCAGCACCACCTCGGAATGCAGGCGGGCGCGGATGACCGCGTCCACCGCTTTCATGTCGTCGGCAAGGAAGGTTTGCAGGGATTCGAAGCTCACGTCGGGCGCGGGATTGGAAAAGGCCGCCATATTAACAGAATGGGGGCTTTCCCCGGTCTTGGGCGGGGTAAAAAGAATTTGACCTAAGTCCCGATTTTCACTAGAATTTCGCGTTTCCCGAATAACCCTGTTGGAGACCACGATGTATGCGGTCATTAAAACCGGCGGCAAGCAGTATCGCGTAGCCTCCGGCGACAAGTTCAAAGTAGAGAAGCTGGAAGCCGATGTCGGCGCCGAGATCACCTTCGACCAGGTGCTGATGGTTGCCGACGGCGACAACGTCAAGGTCGGCGCGCCCGTGCTGTCCGGCGCGGCGGTCAAGGCCACCGTGGTGTCCCATGGCCGCGGCGACAAGGTGCGCATCTTCAAGATGAAGCGCCGCAAGCATTACCGCAAGACCCAGGGTCATCGCCAGCATTACACGGAAGTGCAGATTTCCACTATTGCAATTTAATTTGGCTCCGCCTAAGCAGGAGAGTTAGAAAATGGCACACAAAAAAGCAGGCGGCAGCTCACGCAACGGCCGCGACTCGGAATCCAAACGCCTGGGCGTCAAGCGCTACGGCGGCCAGGAAGTGATCGCCGGCAACATCATCGTGCGTCAGCGCGGCACCGAATACCACCCCGGCGACAACGTCGGCATGGGCAAGGATCACACCCTGTTCGCCAAGGTGGACGGCGTGGTCAAGTTCACGGTCAAGGGCGCGCTGAAGCGCCGCACCGTCAGCATCGAGCCGGCCGCCGCTTAAGCTGGCTGTAGCCCTGACAAAAAGCCCTGCCTAGGCGGGGCTTTTTTGTTTGTGGGTTGAATGTTGTAGGAGCACGCTTGCGTGCGATCAGAACGCTTGGTCGCACGCAAGCGTGCTCCTACGGGGAAAGGGTTGCGTTTTCATGAAATTCGTCGATGAAGCCAAGATCAGCGTGCTGGCCGGCAAGGGTGGCGACGGCTCGGCTTCGTTCCGGCGCGAGAAGTTCATTCCCAAGGGCGGGCCGGACGGCGGCGACGGCGGCCATGGCGGCAGCGTTTACGCCGTGGCCGACCGCAACATCAACACCCTGATCGAATTCCGCTACACCCGCATCTTCAAGGCCAAGAACGGCGAGCCCGGGCGCGGCTCGCAGTGCTACGGCAAGAGCGCGGACGACGTGATCATCCGCGTGCCGGTCGGCACGGTGATTTCCGACCTTGAATCCGGCACGCCGCTCGCCGACCTCGACCGCGACGGCGCCCGCGCCCTGCTGGTGCGCGGCGGCAAGGGCGGGCTGGGCAACGTGCATTTCAAGTCCAGCGTCAACCGCGCGCCGCGCCAGTTCACCAAAGGTGAGCCGGGCGAGGAACGCGAATTGCGCATGGAACTGAAGGTGCTGGCGGATGTAGGTCTTTTGGGCATGCCCAATGCCGGCAAGTCCACCTTCATCCGCGCGGTGTCGGCAGCAAAGCCCAAGGTGGCGGATTATCCCTTCACCACCCTGCATCCCAATCTGGGCGTGGTGCGATCAGGGCAGGACAAGAGCTTCGTCATCGCCGACATTCCCGGCCTCATCGAAGGCGCGGCGGAAGGCGCCGGACTTGGCCACCAGTTTTTGCGCCATCTCGCGCGCACGCGCTTGCTGTTGCACCTGGTGGACATTTCGCCCAACTGGGAAGGGGCGGATCCCGTAAAAGATGCGCGCGCCATCGTCGAGGAACTGCGCAAATACGACGAGTCGCTCTACAGCAAGCCGCGCTGGCTGGTGCTGAACAAGCTCGACCTTGTCCCGGTTGAGGACAGGGAAAAGCTTGTGCAAGACTTCGTCCGCGACTACGGCTGGAGCGGTCCGGTGTTCGTGATTTCCGCCATCAACGGCGAAGGCTGCCAGCCGCTGGTGCACGCCATCCAGGCGCACCTGGACGAGGCCCGGAAGGCGGAGGACAGCCAGAACCCGGATGAGCCCGAAGCCGAGTCTGCGCAATGAACCAGCAAGGAGCAATTGTGTCTGTCGAATACATCGAAGCCGCGAAGCTTTCCGACATCCCGGAATCCGGCATCCACAAGCTGAAACTGAAGGGCGAGCCGCTCATCCTGACGCGGGTCAACGGCGAGGTGTTCTGCTGCATCGACCGTTGCAGCCATGAGGACGTGCCGCTGTCGCTGGGCTGCATCAAGGGCGACCGCATCAAGTGCTCCTACCACGGCAGCCATTTTTCCCTGCGCACCGGCGAGCCTACCGACGAGCCGGCGGATAGCCCGATCAGGGTATTCCCCGTGAAGGTGGAAAACGATAAGGTTTACATTGGATTCGAACTTTAAGGCCGCAAACTCATGAACACTGCCACCGCACTTGAACCCCGCGCCCACATGCGTTCGGTCATCGCCCGCATCGCCACCGGGCCGGAATATTCCAAGGACATTTCCCGCGAGGAGGCGCGCGACGCCATGCGCGCCATCCTCGACAACCAGGCCGACCCGGTGCAGGCCGGCATATTCTTCATCGCCCTGCGCATGAAGCGCGAGACCGACGACGAGAACATCGGCGTGCTCGACGCCATCATGGAAGCGACGCAAAGCGCCACTGCCGATGCCGATGAAGTCGCCGTGCTCGCCGACCCCTACGACGGCTACAACCGCAGCCTCACCGCCGCGCCCTTCCTGCCCGCGCTGCTGGCCGCCTGCGGCCTGCCCACGGTTGCCACCGGCGTGGAAAGCATGGGGCCGAAATACGGCGCCACCCACAAGCAGATCCTGCGCGCCGCGGGCATCAACGTCGACCTCACCCCGGCCGAAGCCGCCGCGCGCATGAGCGGCGCCGGCTGGGCCTATGCCGACCAGAGCCGCTTCGCGCCCAGGCTGTACGATCTCACGGCCCTGCGCACCACCATCGTCAAGCGCCCCGTGCTGACCACGGTCGAAGTGCTGCTGGCGCCGGTCAAGGGCGCGAAGAAGACCCACTTCATCACCGGCTACGTGCACAAACCCTATCCGCGCGTGTATGCCCTGCTGGCGCGCCATGCCGGATTTGACGACGCCCTCATCATCCGCGGCACCGAAGGCGGCGTGATTCCCTCGCTGCGCCAGGACTCGCGCATGTACGTGGTGCATGACAAGGGCGAGGAACGCCTCGTCGAAATCAGGCCCACGGACATCGGCATCGAGCAGGAAGTGCGCGCGCCGCTCATCCCCGGCATGGAAGAGGGGAGCGAACTCGAATCCCACATCGAGGCTTTCGATGCGGCCAAGGTGTCATCCCATGCCGCAGAAGCGGGTTTGGCTGCGCTCAATGGCCGGAAAGGCGCGACCTACGACAGCCTGGTGCTGGGCGCCGCCATCATGCTGCACGGCCTGAACAAGGCCGACAGTTTTGCAGCAGGCGCGGACATGGCGAGAAAAGCACTGGACTCGGGCGCGGCGAAGGCGAGGTTTGCGGCCTGATAGGACTTGGTTGCGCCGGGTATTGCTTTCATTCCTGGCTTCCCGCAGTACGATTGAGCATCGGATTGTTGCCGGCTCAAATGGAGGTCGCCATGTCTCTTACCGTTGATCAGATCAAGGCCGAAGCCATGAAGCTCTCGCCCGAGGAACGCGCCGAATACGGCAAGGCTGTCATTACAATTTGAGTCATGCCGGCCCCGCGGAGTGCAAAGGCGGGTTCGGACACGATTCGTTTTGTTCAGTGGTAATCGTCCTCACGCTGATGCCGTACTGCCAATACGGTGACTGTCTTGGCATTTTCCACCTCGAACAATGCGACATAGCCTGAATTGCCAAAGTCGATGATCAATTCGCGCAGGAACGGATTTTCCGGCGTGGCCTTGCGGCAACTGAACGGAAAGGCCTGCAGAATCTCGATTGACAGCCCGATAGCCTCTCTTGCGCGTTCAGCCGCATTCAGATCCTGCTCGGCCAGGTAATCAAACAATCGTTGCAGGTCTTCCGCCGCCGAAGGCGCAAAACGGACCCGGAAGCTCAACGGCTGCCGGCCCCATGCTTGGCTCGGGCTTTTGCCAGCGACTTGTCCAGTCGCTTGAGCATTTCGGCAGAGGAAACGTATTGCCCGGTTCTTTTCGCTTCTTCACGCGCGGCCAGGCCCCGGGCGATGAATTCCCGCTGCGCTTCGCGGCGCTCGATGTTCAGACGCACCGCCTCCAAGACGAAACCGGACAAAGTTTCCCCTTCCCGCAATACCGACTCGGCAGCAGCCCGTAGTTCGCTGTCTACCCGCAAGGGGGGCAAGGTGGCGTTCTTCATCTCAACTCCTAATGCATCGCATATGCGATTCAGTATATGCCGTAGATGACCTTCCAAACAAGCCCTTATGCTCAACTGGCAGCCGTTGTGGCTTCAATGAGGCCGGGGCGAGTCGCCCCGGATAACCCAGAAGGAAATCCTTGCGTTTCTTCCCACTCATCGCTTCAATGAGGCCGGGGCGAGTCGCCCCGGATAACAAGTGCGCCGAAATAGAGCGGGCATGCGCGGCGGCATAGCTTCAATGAGGCCGGGGCGAGTCGCCCCGGATAACCCACCGGGTAAGGGTACTGGCTGGGCCTGGCATAGGGGCTTCAATGAGGCCGGGGCGAGTCGCCCCGGATAACGTAAGTGGCAAACCATACGACGAATTGTGGGACGCTGCTTCAATGAGGCCGGGGCGAGTCGCCCCGGATAACAAGAAAAAAGACAATCCGGCATTTCGCCATTTCGTTGCTTCAATGAGGCCGGGGCGAGTCGCCCCGGATAACCTGGGTCACCGCGTCGGCGCCGCTGTTCTTGTACTTGCTTCAATGAGGCCGGGGCGAGTCGCCCCGGATAACTCGCATGCGACATCCTGCGCTACGACACCAGCGGCACGCTTCAATGAGGCCGGGGCGAGTCGCCCCGGATAACCGCCGGCATCATCTGGTACGCGGCCACGCAGTCCTCGCTTCAATGAGGCCGGGGCGAGTCGCCCCGGATAACCCGCGCAGGCGTCTCCAACCAGGTGCCGTCCAACCTCACGCTTCAATGAGGCCGGGGCGAGTCGCCCCGGATAACCGCTTTGGCCTGGACAAGGACGGCTTTGCAGTCGGCGCGCTTCAATGAGGCCGGGGCGAGTCGCCCCGGATAACCGCATGTAGTCAGCCGGAATCAGATTGGCGTCGTCAAGCTTCAATGAGGCCGGGGCGAGTCGCCCCGGATAACAGACGTTCGCCTGTATCTGTCGGGTGTTCTGGAGCGCGCTTCAATGAGGCCGGGGCGAGTCGCCCCGGATAACCTTACGACCAGGCCATGGATCGGTCGGCCCTAGCGTTCGCTTCAATGAGGCCGGGGCGAGTCGCCCCGGATAACAACCGACGGGGAAAATGATGTGTTTGAAACGTTCCGCGAGCTTCAATGAGGCCGGGGCGAGTCGCCCCGGATAACTATCCGTGTGAGCCTGGTGGGGGAGCCTGCACCATTGGCTTCAATGAGGCCGGGGCGAGTCGCCCCGGATAACATTGCTGGACGGGCATACTTCCGGCATGGATCGCTCGCTTCAATGAGGCCGGGGCGAGTCGCCCCGGATAACCCCGACATCGACCAGGGTGATGTCGGCATCATTCATGGCTTCAATGAGGCCGGGGCGAGTCGCCCCGGATAACGCATCAACCGGGGCACCATGAGCGGCAGGTGATCGGGCTTCAATGAGGCCGGGGCGAGTCGCCCCGGATAACCTTTGATGAACACCCGCAAGCCTATGGTGAAGGCGTGCTTCAATGAGGCCGGGGCGAGTCGCCCCGGATAACAAGCAGAGTGAAGGCAATAACAGGGGCTGACAACAGCGCTTCAATGAGGCCGGGGCGAGTCGCCCCGGATAACTCTCCTTGTCGAGCGCCTGCTCGATGTTGTCGGGGTTGCTTCAATGAGGCCGGGGCGAGTCGCCCCGGATAACAAGAACGCCGCACTGTTATCAGACAGATCGACACGATGCTTCAATGAGGCCGGGGCGAGTCGCCCCGGATAACTCCGCAGCTTGAGATGTACGGTCTGGGTGCCCTCGAGCTTCAATGAGGCCGGGGCGAGTCGCCCCGGATAACGCTTCTTGTTTCCATTTGCCGTATTCAGTATGCGAGCTTCAATGAGGCCGGGGCGAGTCGCCCCGGATAACAGGAACGCCATGGCAACCGGAACCACCGCCACCGCGGCTTCAATGAGGCCGGGGCGAGTCGCCCCGGATAACCACTGGCTGGAAGATTTTCTGGGGGCGGATCGAAGCGCTTCAATGAGGCCGGGGCGAGTCGCCCCGGATAACAACCTGCTGTCGCGCGGCTATTCCATCGAGCAGGCCGCTTCAATGAGGCCGGGGCGAGTCGCCCCGGATAACGAGATCAGGGACTGGCTGACCCCGGATATTTCGGCGCTTCAATGAGGCCGGGGCGAGTCGCCCCGGATAACGCGGAAACGGCGCTGAACATGGCTGGCGCATACCCCCCGCTTCAATGAGGCCGGGGCGAGTCGCCCCGGATAACTTGATTTCAACAGAGCAGTGGGCGCGGCAATCCCATGCTTCAATGAGGCCGGGGCGAGTCGCCCCGGATAACAACACGAGTTCGGAGGTGAGGCATGAGCGCCGCCGAGGCTTCAATGAGGCCGGGGCGAGTCGCCCCGGATAACGAGATCGCCGGCATCAAGTCTGAGATCGATCGCTGTGAGCTTCAATGAGGCCGGGGCGAGTCGCCCCGGATAACCCGGTGTGCGGCTTGAGGGCAGCGTGGCCACCGTGAAGCTTCAATGAGGCCGGGGCGAGTCGCCCCGGATAACGGGACTGGCCGATAAAGCGCCGGCCAGCCCGACGTTGCTTCAATGAGGCCGGGGCGAGTCGCCCCGGATAACAGCGTGTCATGGGGCGGCTGCCAATCGCAGTAATCAACGCTTCAATGAGGCCGGGGCGAGTCGCCCCGGATAACACGCGGGTGGCAGGGCTTTCAAGCCTCATGGGACTGGCTTCAATGAGGCCGGGGCGAGTCGCCCCGGATAACCCCAGGGATGCGTTTGCCGGCTACCACGCAACCAAGCTTCAATGAGGCCGGGGCGAGTCGCCCCGGATAACTTGGCTCGCGCCAGGTAAAGGTAATTGACCTGTCCCGCTTCAATGAGGCCGGGGCGAGTCGCCCCGGATAACTTGAGCGGCGATTCAAGCGGTCGCGGGTAATTGCCATGCTTCAATGAGGCCGGGGCGAGTCGCCCCGGATAACGCTAATCTGTACGCACGGCAGGCCACAGATTACGCGCTTCAATGAGGCCGGGGCGAGTCGCCCCGGATAACTACCCGTGCTTCGTCAGGTCGGTTCGCGTGTTCGCAGCTTCAATGAGGCCGGGGCGAGTCGCCCCGGATAACTGCATGGTGGTTTCTCCTTCAAGAAAGTGGGTGGCCGGCTTCAATGAGGCCGGGGCGAGTCGCCCCGGATAACCGCACAGGCGGGCGGGGAAAACGGTAGCCAGGATTAAGCTTCAATGAGGCCGGGGCGAGTCGCCCCGGATAACCGCACCGGCCGGCCAATCGGAAATGGTCGGCAAAACGCTTCAATGAGGCCGGGGCGAGTCGCCCCGGATAACGGGAGAAAGCAAAGGCATGGGCCAGCGACGCCGGCAGCGCTTCAATGAGGCCGGGGCGAGTCGCCCCGGATAACCTACTACAGCGGCATCGCCAACAGCATCACCGACCTGCTTCAATGAGGCCGGGGCGAGTCGCCCCGGATAACGCGTGAACACGGCATGGTCTCGGGCGCGGGAGCGCGCGCTTCAATGAGGCCGGGGCGAGTCGCCCCGGATAACTTCGGGAACGGCGATGGCGGGGTGGGTGTCGTTGAGTTGCTTCAATGAGGCCGGGGCGAGTCGCCCCGGATAACGCTGGAAGCCAGAGGTATTGCTGGCCACCCGCGCAGCTTCAATGAGGCCGGGGCGAGTCGCCCCGGATAACCCTAATTGCGGCAAGCCTGAGTGCGTGCCACCACCAAGCTTCAATGAGGCCGGGGCGAGTCGCCCCGGATAACATCAAAGTATTGGCGCTGCTCCGCCCCGGTGGGGAAGCTTCAATGAGGCCGGGGCGAGTCGCCCCGGATAACGAAATCGCTGCCATCGACATTCGGCCAGTTGGAGTCGCTTCAATGAGGCCGGGGCGAGTCGCCCCGGATAACCTGAAGCGATTCTGGGAGTTGGAGAACGGCTTCAAGCTTCAATGAGGCCGGGGCGAGTCGCCCCGGATAACGCGGTTTGAAGACCGGTGGCATTAAGGCGGCCATCGTGCTTCAATGAGGCCGGGGCGAGTCGCCCCGGATAACGGCATGAGCACGGAAACCTTGCTTAACGCCCTTTCTGCTTCAATGAGGCCGGGGCGAGTCGCCCCGGATAACAATTGAGGGGCGGCCCGCTTCTGGGCTGTCCCTCTCGCTTCAATGAGGCCGGGGCGAGTCGCCCCGGATAACAGAACAGGACTGCGGCCAGACGGAATATATGTGCAGGCTTCAATGAGGCCGGGGCGAGTCGCCCCGGATAACCCGCGGCGAGTTCGTGTTCAGCCAGGCCGCGGTCAAGCTTCAATGAGGCCGGGGCGAGTCGCCCCGGATAACCAAATACGCCGCCGCAGTTACGCTGGCGAACGAAACGCTTCAATGAGGCCGGGGCGAGTCGCCCCGGATAACAATCTGGCATTGATGAACTTATTTTTGCCCCAGATACGCTTCAATGAGGCCGGGGCGAGTCGCCCCGGATAACGCGTGGACGTTCTGTTTGGCGCGCCCACGCAGGGGCTGCTTCAATGAGGCCGGGGCGAGTCGCCCCGGATAACGCCGGGCACGGTGGATTTGCCGAACGCCATCCACCTGGCTTCAATGAGGCCGGGGCGAGTCGCCCCGGATAACACAAGCGCGACGCCCTGAAGAACGTGGCCGGCGTTTAGCTTCAATGAGGCCGGGGCGAGTCGCCCCGGATAACGACACAAATGACGGATTTGGTTTTTGCTCAATTAGGCTTCAATGAGGCCGGGGCGAGTCGCCCCGGATAACCGACCCCCGCAATCTGTTCAGGGCGGACGGCTCGCCGCTTCAATGAGGCCGGGGCGAGTCGCCCCGGATAACGCCTGCAGGCCGCGCGTGCCGACATGGCGCCAATCGCTTCAATGAGGCCGGGGCGAGTCGCCCCGGATAACCAGCGCGTGTATGAACTATCCATTGTCGCAGGCTATGCTTCAATGAGGCCGGGGCGAGTCGCCCCGGATAACCTTTTGTCCCGGCGTACATCCGGCACAGGGCGCGGAAGCTTCAATGAGGCCGGGGCGAGTCGCCCCGGATAACGAGCGCGCCGATCGGATAGCCCGCCACAAGCGCATCGCTTCAATGAGGCCGGGGCGAGTCGCCCCGGATAACGGCCCTGTTTTTATCCCACATTCTGCAAGGCATTGCCAGTCGTTTTGCGAGCGGTGTCCAGAATAGGATCAATTTTTCACTATCCATAGAAGGGTGGGCGCTCAAGAATCGTTCTTTGTTCATGTTTTTAAAGAGCATTCGCGTGTGCGAGCGGTGCCGGGGTGTTGATCGCAACTTGACCGCTCGCGCGTGTCTGGCTAAAAAATAAGCGCCTCCCTTTTCACGGCCTCGAAGGCCTTGCCCAGGCTGGTGACGTGCGGTTTGACACCATCCACCGGCCCCAGGTCGAGAATCAAGACATGGTCTTCCTTATGGTGAATGGTTTCGTGCAACTCAGATTGGAGTTGCACCATGCGCAGGCGGTTCAATCGGCATTGGAAGACGGAGAGCTGTAGCCATTCGCCGTAGCCTTTCATGATGCGAAAGATACGCCGCCAGCGCTTGTCGTCGGCGATATCGTAAGTGATGACGTAGAGATGTTCCATGGCATTCACCGCGTGATGAAGTTGGGGTACTCGGGAATTTCGCCGGCCAGGTGGCGGATCAGTAGTCGGGCTTGGACTTCCAGCAGGCGCCGGTAGCTCAGCCGATAGCTGAACAGAGGGTGGGTCACTTCATGCCCCATGCGTCGTTCGAAGCCGGCGATGAAGCGTTTGCGGCCACTATCCGACAATGCGCAGGAGCCGGCCGCGCGGATGAAGTCGGTGCCGCGCACCTCGCCGTTGTTGACCGCGGTGATGACGGTCGAGTCGGCGATCAACGGGCGGAAGGGCTCCATCATGTCCAATGCCAGGGCTGGCCGGCCGAAGCGGGGCTGATGATAAAAGCCGCGGTATGGATCCAGCCCCACTGCCGAAAGCGCGATGTGCCATTCGCGCGTGAGCATGGCATAGGCGAAGGAGAGCAGGGCGTTGATCGGGTCTTTGGGCGGACGACGGTTGCGGCCCATGAAGTCGAAACTGAGGGTGGGGTCTTCGTCTTTTTTCAGCACTGCGGCGAAGTGCTGAAAATAGCGCCGGGCGGCGCTGCCCTCGATGCCCAGCAGTTCTTCCAAAGACCGGGCGCGGCGGGCGTGTCCGGCATCTTCCTTGAGCGCGATGAGCAGATCGTCCGGCGGGGGCGTGGTCGAGGTGGCGCTCGACTTCGCCGCGGTTTCGAAGGGCTCGTCGTCCGTGTCGGCCTCGTCGCCGCGCCAGTTGCGCCGCAACAGCGTGCGGCTGTTGGCGATCTTCGCTGCCACCCAGCCGCGTGCCAGGCTCAGACAAGTCTGCGGATCGAAACTCGCCCGGTATTGATGCATGCGCGTTTCCGCGTTGCGATGGCCCAGGCCGACCACATGGCCCACGAACCAGCCGCCGTAAGTGTGGAAAGAGACGGGCACCTCGCGCCGCATCAGCTCGTGCAACAGCGGCGTGGACAAGCCCGTCGAGCCGAACAACACCAGTTGAGAAACCTCATTCAGGCGCGCCTCGCCGGCCTTTTGCTTTTCCACCTCGATGACGATGCGCTCCTCGTCCTTGCGCAGCCAGGCGCGCGGCGATTGCACATACAGCGGCGCCGAGAATTCCGCTTGTGCGAACAGCGGGCGCGGCGTGACCGGCGCGGCGTTCAGGAAACGCACTTCGTCCGGCAGGCAGATGCCGGCCAGCGAACAGCGCGGGCACTTGGGGCTGTCTTCCAGCGGCGGCGGGATATGCCCGGCATAAGCCACGCCGCGCAGGCCATGGATGGCGGCGAGGGTCTGGTCGATCAGGATTTCGTCGAACAAAACGCGCACCCGCTCGCGCGATTCTGCGAAATACAACATGCCGGAATCGCACTCGTAGCCATGCTCGCGCAGCAGCAGGCCCTGGGCGCAAAGCTGTACGCGCTCGGGGTCATAAGCGCCCTTTTCCACGTGGGGCCGCTTGCCGCGCTTGTAGTCCACCGGGGTGACGTAGCTGCCTTCGCCCTCCACCAGGTCCAGCTTGGCGGTAATGCCCAAGGTAAGAGAGGAGAGCGAGACCGAACGGGCATGGATGTGCTCGTCGTCCTCGGGCTTTTCCGGCAGTGTGCCGCTTCCGGCATCCACCCGCTTATGCTTTACCCGGCCCTCCACCGTGTCGGCCGAGTCCGCCCACTCCGCCTGCACCCACATCAAATAGGCCAGGCGCGGGCAATAAACGAACTCATTGACCATGCGCACCGGAATGAGCGGTGCCTCGGGCGAAAGCTCGGGAAAGGCGAGGGGAAGTTCGCGCTGGTCGGGCATGTTCGGACTGAATCAGAGTGTGTAGGCTTGTTTATCCTTAAGCTTGTGGCTATCATTGAAACACAAAATGTAATACATGGTGAATGACATGACGGCAATCAGTGTACGACTTCCTGACGAAATCGAAACCCGCCTGGCCGAAGAGGCCCGCCTAGAAGGCCGCCCGCGTTCCGAAGTGGCGCGCGAGGCCATTGCCGAATATCTGGAACGGCGGGAAAAAGAACGGTTCATGGCGGAGATGGTGGCCGCCGCGCGCGCATTGGCCGCCGATCCCGCTGCCAGGCGGGAATCTCTGGAAATCGCCAACAATCTTGTCGATGAAGGCCTGGACGCGATCATCGAAGCGGAAAGGGCCGCCGGCATCGACCCTGCTGAAAAATGGTGGCGATGATGCGGCGCGGCGAAGTCTGGACCGCCAACCTCAACCCCAACAAGGGCGCCGAGATCGGCAAGGTCCGCCCGGTACTTATCCTTCAGGACGACCGGCTGACCCAAACCGGGTTGCCGACGATCCTGGCTCTGCCCCTCACCACACAATTCCGGCCGGCCTTTGCGCCCATGCGGATAAGGCTTGCTCCGCGCGACCGGCTCACCAAGGATTGCTTTGTCATGGTGGAACATGCGCGCGCCTTGGACCGCTCCCGTTTCGGCGAAGGCCCTTTGGCAATGCTTACCGCCGAGGAGATGGTGGCGGTGGAGAAGAGCTTGCGGGCGGTGATGGGGATGGGGTGACATCACGAAGGGTGATCCGCAGGGATAAACTGGCCGAGGCCAAAATGGCAACCAAAACCTAAAGCCAAAGGGCCGGTAATGGGTTCGGGAAAAACGAGACTGAGAAAGCGCCCTTGCCGGTCAGGCTGGTTCAATCCGCGTTTTGACCGGAAGCGGCGAAATTCCAGTGCACGCGGTTTTTGCTCAGGCAGACTTTCAACTGCCACAGGTACCGGATAGCCCCGTAACTCACATTCCCGCGTGATTTGCTCCACGACACCAAATCCTTTCTTGCTATGCCAAGGGTGCAAATACGGTGTGACGGATCGCCACTCGGTCGCGCCTTTCAAGGTGAGGGAAGCGGGAAAATCGTCAGCTTCCCCCAAGCCCTCCAATAACAGTCGCCATTCCGTTCCCTCGCGGGTATGGATCGATTTGAGTTCCGCCAATGCAGTCTGAGCCTGGGCATCGAAGCCATCCGGCGCGTGGACGATCACATGATCGATGCGCCCATCCTCGTTGGTTTCCGGTAGGTAAAAGGCGTGGCCATGCCGATTGTTTTCGGGAAGCGCATGGCCGGACAGGCTGGCGGGTATGTCCTCTCCAAATAACTGGCGTGCGCGTCCCATCAAGGCCATGCGCATGGTTTCACCTACCCGCACGGCATCGGTGATGCGAGGCAGCGGCTTGGCATAGAGTGCGTAACGCGCGGTGGTGACCTTGGCTGGCTGGCGCGGTGTGCGGGTTGCGGGCGTAGCGGCCATGAAACGCAAGGCATCTTTCTTTCGCAGGTAATATACCTGCCGAGCGGCGGGTGGCGCACTCCAGCCGGCGGCTTGCAGTTCTCCCGTGTCCAGCGACAAAGCGGTGAGCCAGTCTTCCGGCAGGGTGGTAGCAATGACGACGGGGAGTTTCGCTTTGTCGGGGTCGGGGAGTTTGCCGGTCTTTCCTTCGGATATGGCCTTCGCACGCTTTTGGTGGACTTCGGCGCGTTCCCGAGCTAGCGCAGCCTCGCGCAATTCGGCAGAAACCGATCCATAGCCAGCCCGTGTTTGCGGCAGCCAGAGCGGTACAAGGTCGCCAAGCACTTCGCCAGTTTCCTGGTCCACGGCTTGTTCCGACGGGTAGCAGTCGCATGTGCCCGTCCAGGAATCCAGGCGTTTGGCTTCCACCCAAGATTCCGCTCGCCCCAGGTAACCGATGGCATCAAGCAAGGCGTCGAGCAGTTCCGTTTGGACACTGTCCAGCGTGGTATTCGGCCAATGCGCGATCAACGCCGCTTCGCGACCCACTTGGGCGAAGGCGTCGAAGATCAGGCTGGGCTTGTCCCGCACCGGCATGTAATGGCGGGTGTGGAAATGCACCGCCTCCGGCAGCGCGTAATGGGGTGCCTCTTCGGCCAGGGTGGCGAGCAGATCGACCAACCGATCCTTGGGGAAAACCTCCGGATCGAGTTTGCGATGCCAAGTGGCGATGAAAGCACGGGTAAGTCGCCAAAGATCGGGCGGCCAGCCGACATCCGCCTCGTTGACATGCCGGCCCCAAGGCGTGGCGTGGTAACGCCCGGCGGGGAAGGTGAAAGAAAGGGTAAGCATGGTTGTTATTCCTCACTTTCCGTGCCTTTTTCCCCTCTTTTCTTCTTGCTCTTCGTCCAAATAATTTTGGAGATACTTGGTTCGGCAAAACGTCCTTCTCCCGCAACGGCCTCAATTAAGCCAGGAAGCAAGGCTTCAATTTCGCTGCGGTTTGGCAAGTTGTAGTTTGTAGGCCGACAGGCTTTCCAGTCGCCAATCACTTCGAGTGCACAGTAGGACCGAAGCCTCAAACCCTCATCTAGGAAACGCCTAATCTTGTAAAGGGAAAGCACAATGAGAAGCTGCTCGCTTGATTTTCCCAGGCCGAGGCCCCGAATCAGGCCGAGGTCAATGTTGAAGTAGGCTCTGATGTCCTTTGCTACATATTCAGTATGAGGAAACGGAACGTTTGTGTAGCCCTCTTTCGATGAAATGCCGGATGACTCGTCCTTCTTGGGGAAAACATGATCGTTCTTTACACCACCACTATCGGCGGTTGACACATCCGCTGCCTCAATGAAGCCCGTCAGAGCCCGTGGCAGACGCAGGCGCCCAGCGACTTTTTCCAGGAATATCCCATGCAGCAGGGAATTGGGGTCATATTTCAGCAAAGTCCGGTAGAAACGCTTCATGTCGAGCACGCCGGCCACTTCGTTTCCTTCTCCGGCGCCCTCGCTTTTCTCACCTTTCTTCTTGCGCTTTGCTGGGATGCCAAGCTCCTTGAGAAGCTCGGCCTGGAGTTTCAATGCGCTTTCATGATCGCTGTCCCACAGATATGGTGTGTTCAGCCGGTGCGACTCAAGGAGCGTATTGGTTCTGCCAAACTCGACGAGGTCAATGTCCACGTAAGGAAGTTTCGCCACGACATCGGCAAGCTCTTTGAATCGCCCCGGGTTTTGAGGAGGCTCTTATCTTTGAGAAGATGGAGCCATGATGAGCAAGAAGATTACACCGAAATATTCCCCCGAAGTACGCGAACGCGCTGTGCGCATCGTGCAGGAGCA
>JAJZPR010000022.1 GCA_021847835.1 Pseudomonadota bacterium | reverse complement strand
AAGTAGGCGAGTGATTCCGCCGTTTGCGTCTTGCCATGCGCTTGCTCCATTGTCTGGCCCTTGCGGGCCGATTCATAAAGCAAGGCTATCACTTATCGGGCTGTCCGAATTTCGGGGTCCGGTTCTCCGCCGCATGTGAAATAACCGCCGAGCCACACTATGCCCGACTACCGCCGCAACCGCGTGCCCGGCGGCACATATTTCTTCACCGTCAATTTGCTGGAGCGTAATCGCAGTTTTCTGACGGACAACATCGAACTGCTTCGCTCGTCGGTTCGCACGGTACGCCGCGCCAAACCTTTCCACATTGACGCCTGGGTGGTGTTGCCCGATCACATGCATTGCATCTGGACTTTACCCGAAGGCGATGCGGATTATGCTTCGCGCTGGAAGGCGATCAAGATTGCATTTTCGAAGGCGCTGCCGCACACGGAATCGCTGAGCACGGTGCGGCTGGCAAAAGGGGAACGCGGTATCTGGCAGCGCCGCTACTGGGAACATACGATACGCGACGAGCGCGATTACGCGGCGCATATGGACTATGTTCACATCAACCCGCTAAAACACGGGCATGTGGCGCGGCTGACAGACTGGCCGTATTCTTCGTTCCATCGCCTTGTTTTGGCGGGGGTGTATGCAGCAGACTGGGCTGGCGGGGGCGATGAAATTTTGGCGACCGGGGAGCGCGCTTGAACACATTACCGCTTTCATTCGGCGGATAACGGCCTTCGGCCTCATCCGCCCTACGTTCTGATCGCGCTCAAACAGGCGGTCGGCCGGCCGATTGATTTGACGGACATCGAGCATCTAAAGCGTTTGAAGGAGTCCTGACCATGGCTTTCGACCGTGGCGACCGCACCTATTATGTCAGCGATGAACGCCTGAAGGCATTCAAAGCACTATCGACAGAAGAGAAATTGCGCTGGCAGGAGGAATTGGCGACTTTTCTGCTCATGGCGCGGGCTGAAAAATTACGCGCACCCAAGCAGGAACAAACGGATTTGATCAAGCCGCCTTCGGCATGACTTCCTTCTCGATGCGCTTGGCATTTGCAATCTCGGCTACCCGCAAGTCATAGGCGGTTTGCAGGTTGAGCCATGATCCGGCGTCTCCACCGAAATAGCGCGCCAGGCGCATGGCGGTGTCCGCGGAAACACCGCGCCGCTCGCGCACGATGTCGTTGACGCGCGGGGCCGGGACGTTCAGGGCCTTGGCGAGCGCGTTGGCGCTCATGCCCAGCGGAACCAGAAAATCTTCCCTGAGAATTTCGCCGGGGTGAACCGGCCGCATGCCGCTCTTGAACATATTGACCTCACTCATCTATCGTCCACTGCCATCAGTGGTAATCCACAATTTCCACGTCCACCGCACTGTTTTCCAGCCATCTGAAGCAAAGCCGGAACTGGTCATTGATGCGGATGCTGTATTGCCCCGCGCGGTCGCCTTTCAATGCTTCCAGCCTGTTGCCCGGCGGGGATCGTAAAAACTCAAGGGTTTCCGCCGCATCCAATTGCGCCAGTTTGCGCGCCGCGATGTTGGCAATGCCGGAAAAGCGTTTGCTCCTGCCTGTTTCAAACAGCGCTTGGGTGTCCGGACAGCGGAAGCTCCTGATCATGGTTCAATTTATAACATTTAACGTTAAACGTCAAGGACTGACCAATATCCCACCGTGACGCCATTTCAAGTGCTTTCATCAGCGCCAGCAAGTAAAATGTCGCCTTTGCCCAACCCAGATTCCAAATAATGCCGCGCAAGCTTCTCGTCACCTCTGCCCTGCCCTACGCCAACGGCGACATCCACCTGGGCCACCTGGTCGAATACATCCAGACCGACATCTGGGTGCGCTTCCAGAAGATGCAGGGGCACGAGGCGCATTACGTGTGCGCCGATGACACCCACGGCACCGCCATCATGCTGCGCGCGGACAAGGAAGGCATCACGCCCGAGCAACTGATCGACCGCGTGTGGCACGCGCACAAGCGCGACTTCGACGGCTTCCACATCGGCTTCGACAACTACTACTCCACGCACTCGCCGGAAAACCGCGAGCTGGCGGGCGGCATCTACAAGAAGCTGGTTGACGCCGGGCTGATCGAGGTGCGCGCCATCGAGCAGTACTTCGACCCGGTGAAGGAGATGTTCCTGCCCGACCGCTTCATCAAAGGCACCTGCCCGAAGTGCAGCGCAGCCGATCAGTACGGCGACAACTGCGAAGTCTGCGGCACGACCTATTCGCCCACCGACCTCAAGGATCCGTATTCGGTGGTGTCCGGCGCCAAGCCGATCCGCAAGACCTCGGACCACTACTTTTTCAAGCTGGGCAAAAAAGAGGATTTCCTGAAAGACTGGACCCAGTCCGGCACCCTGCAACCGGAGGCTGCCAACAAGATGGCGGAATGGTTCGCCGCCGGCCTGGCCGACTGGGACATTTCGCGCGACGCGCCCTACTTCGGCTTCGAGATTCCCGATGCGCCGGGCAAGTATTTCTACGTGTGGCTGGACGCGCCGGTGGGCTACATGGCCAGCTTCAAAAAATATTGCAGCCAAAACAAACAGGATTTCGACGCCTGGTGGAAGGCCGGCTCGGATACCGAGCTCTACCACTTCATCGGCAAGGACATCCTCTACTTCCACGCCCTGTTCTGGCCCGCGATGCTCGAAGCTTCAGGCCACCGCACACCGACCAGAATCTTCGCGCACGGCTTCCTCACCGTGAACGGCCAGAAGATGAGCAAGTCGCGCGGCACCTTCATCACCGCGCAAAGCTATCTCGACACCGGCCTCAATCCGGAATGGCTGCGCTACTACTTCGCCGCCAAGCTGTCCGACGACATGAGCGACATCGACCTCAACCTGGAGGACTTCGCCGCGCGCGTGAATTCCGACCTGGTCGGCAAGTTCGTCAACATCGCCTCGCGCTCGGCAGGTTTCATCACCAAGCGCTTCGACGGCAGGCTCGCCGCCTGCCCCGCCAATCCCGCGATCCAGGCCTTGCAGGACAAGGCCGCCGAGATCGCCGGCTATTTCGACGGGCGCGAATACAGCAAGGCCGTGCGCGAAATCATGGCGCTGGCCGACATCGCCAACCAGTACGTCAACGACGAGAAACCCTGGGAAATCGCCAGGCAGGCAGGCCAGGAAGCCCGCCTGCACGAGGTCTGCACGGTGGCGCTCAACCTGTTCCGCCTGCTGGCGCTGTACCTCAAACCGGTGTTGCCGAAACTGACCGAAGCGGTGGAAAGCTTCCTCAACATTCCGCCGCTGGCCTGGGGCGACAGCGCGAACCTGCTGCCGGCCGGCCATGCCATCCAGCCCTATTCCCACCTCATGACCCGCGTGGACATGAAGCAGATCGAGGCACTGGTGGAAGCCAACAAGCAATCCCTTGAAACCCCTCCCGCCCCGGCACGCCATGCCGAGGCGCAAGTACATCAGGAAAACAAAGCCGTGACCGAAGAAAACGCATTCATCAATATCGACGATTTCGGCAAGATCGACCTGCGCATCGCCAGGATCGCCAATGCCGAGCAGGTGGAAGGCGCCGACAAGCTCCTGAAACTGACTCTCGACCTCGGCCCGCTCGGCACGCGCCAGGTGTTCGCCGGCATCAAGTCGGCCTACGCGCCGGAAGCGCTGGTCGGGAGGCTGACGGTGATGGTCGCCAATCTCGCGCCGCGCAAGATGAAGTTCGGCATGAGCGAAGGCATGGTGCTGGCCGCCTCCGATCCCGAGGGCCAGACCGCGGGCCTGTTCATCCTTTCCCCCGATGCGGGCGCGACCCCCGGCATGAGGGTCAAATAAGGCATGCCCTGCCTGCACCTGCTGATTTCCGGACGAGTGCAAGGCGTATGGTTCCGGGAATCCATGCGCCAGGAAGCCCAAAAACGGGGCGCCACCGGCTGGGTGCGCAACCTGGCCGACGGGCGGGTGGAAGCCACGGTCTGCGGCGATGCCGCGATCATCGACAAAATGCTGGAATGGGCGCGGCGCGGCCCGCCCATGGCCAGGGTCACCGGCGTGGAAACTGAACAAATCCCCGATCTGGCCTTCACCGGATTCGAGAAAAAGCCTTGAAACCGGGCCGAACACCTTGATTGCGAGGCAAAAAAAAGCCCGGCAGGGTTTGCCGGGCTAAAATCCACCAAAGGAGGAGGATGGAGGAGACAACACAACGCATCAGGGGATGACGCACCGTGTTATAAGTATTTTCTAATATTATTAATAAAAATGCAACCGTTTATTGCATCTTTATTTACGTCATGCCCCAAAACATTGCATTTTTCGCAAAATACGACCATGAGGCATGGCGCAGGCATGAAAAGTTCCCGCAAACTGTGCGGGCTTGCCCGGCAAGCTACTGGTAGCGAATATGCACGTTGGCCGGCTCCAGCCACTGGCCCAGGGTTTCGATGAGATGGTCGTGCAGTTGCACCTGCCAGGCCCCGCCCAGGCTGACTTCGCAGGCGGCCTTGCCGTTGTGGTAGGCGATGGTGACCGGGCACCCGCCCTCTTCGGTGCGGTAGGGGGCGAGAATTTCCTTGAGTTTTGCGCCATTTGACTGGCCGTTGCAGGCCAGGCGCAGCTGCCTGGCGAAGCGGTTGCGGGCGTGCGCAAGGTCGTAGACCTTGTCGGCCGTGACCCTGAGGCCGCCGGAATAGGCATCGTCGCTGACCTTGCCTTCCACGATCAGCAGTTCATCTTCCTTGATCCAGCCGCGAAAAGCATCGAATGTTTCCGAAAACACCACAACCTCAAGCGGCATGGTGGCATCGTCCAGCAGCACCACGGCCATCTTGCCGCGCCGGGTCATCTGGGTGCGCACCGAGACGATGATGCCCGCCAGCAGTTGCAGGTCGCGCGAAGGCTGCAATTCGTTGAGGCGCTGTTTGACGAATTTGGATAGCTCCCCGGCATGGGCGGAAAACGGATGCCCGCTCAGGTAGAAACCGAGGGCGGATTTCTCCTGCAGCAGCTTTTCCTTTTCGCGCCAGGGCGGGGTATCGACGCAGGGCTCGCCGGCTTCCAGCGACACCTCTTCGCCGAACAGCCCGCCCTGGCCGCCGCCGCGCGCTGCGCGGTCCGCAGCCTCCATGGCCGGCGCGATGCTCGCCATCAGGCTGGCACGGTTGGGATTGATGGCGTCGAAGGCGCCGCCCTTGATCAGGGCTTCCAGAACCCTGCGATTCAGGTAACGCTTGTCCACGCGCCGACACAGGTCGAACAGGCCGGTGAACGGCCCGCCCGCTTCGCGCGCGGCGACGATGGCGCCGATGGCCGCCTCGCCCGTGCCCTTGATCGCGCCCAGGCCGTAGCGGATCTGCCGGTCGCCCACCGGCTCGAAGCGGTAGCCGGACTGGTTGAGGTCGGGCGGCAGCATTTCGATGCCGTTGACCCTGGCATCCTCGTAAAAAATGCGCACCTTGTCGGTGTCGGTCATTTCCGAGGACATGGTCGCGGCCATGAACTCGGCCGGGTAATGCGCCTTCAGCCAGGCGGTATGGTAGGCGATGAGCGCATAGGCGGCAGAATGCGACTTGTTGAAGCCGTACTCGGCGAACTTTTCCATCAGGTCGAACAGCCGCCCGGCGACCTTGTCGTCGACGCCGCGCTTTTTCGCGCCGGCGAGGAAGATTTCGCGCTGCTTGGCCATTTCCTCGGCCTTCTTCTTGCCCATGGCGCGGCGCAAGAGGTCGGCGCCGCCCAATGAATATCCCGCCAGGATCTGCGCCACCAGCATCACCTGCTCCTGGTAGACGATGATGCCGTAGGTCGACTTCAAAACCGGCTCGAGGTCGGGATGGAAATACTCCGGCTTCTGCCGTCCCTGCTTGCGCGCGATGAAGTCGTCCACCATGCCCGAGCCCAAGGGACCCGGCCGGTTCAGCGCCATCAGCGCGATGATGTCCTCGAAGCAGTCGCCCTTGAGCTTCTTTTCCAGGTCCTTGGCCGAGCGCGATTCGGACTGGAACACCGCCGTGGTGTTGCCGTCGGCGAAAAGCTTGTACACCGCGGGGTCGTCGAGCGTCAGGTCTTCCAGGCGGAAATTCTCCATGCCGGCATGGCGGCGCACGAAGCGCACGGCTTCGTCCAGGATGGTGAGCGTGCGCAGGCCCAGAAAGTCGAACTTGACCAGGCCGATGGCTTCGACGTCGTCCTTGTCGAACTGCGAGACGAAACTGTCCGAGCCTTCCTGGCGGTAGAGCGGGCAGAAATCCGTGAGCCTGCCCGGCGCGATCAGCACGCCGCCCGCGTGCATGCCGACGTTGCGGGTGAGGTCTTCGAGTTTGCGCGCCAGGCCGAAGAGCTCCTGTACTTCTTCTTCCTGGTCGTAGCGCTCCTTGAGTTGCGGCTCCATTTCCAGCGCCTTGTCCAGCGGCACCGGCTTCACGCCTTCGACCGGCACCAGCTTGGACAGCTTGTCGCAGTAGGTGTAGGGCATGTCGAGCACGCGCCCGACGTCGCGGATCACCGACTTGGAACCCAGCGTGCCGAAGGTGGCGATCTGCGACACCGCCTCGTGGCCGTACTTGTCCTTGACGTACTGGATCACGCGTTCGCGGTTGTCCTGGCAGAAGTCCACGTCGAAGTCGGGCATGGACACCCGCTCGGGGTTGAGGAAGCGCTCGAACAGCAGGTCGTAGCGCAGGGGGTCGAGGTCGGTGATGCCCAGGCAATAGGCCACCAGCGAGCCCGCACCGGAACCGCGCCCCGGACCGACGGGAACCCCATTGTTCTTGCCCCAGTTGATGAAGTCGGCCACGATCAGAAAGTAGCCGGGAAAACCCATTTGAATAATCGTGCCGAGCTCGAAATCGAGGCGCTGCTTGTATTCGGGGTACTTGGCCGCGCGCACCTGCTCGTCCGGATACAGGTGGGCCATGCGTTCCGCCAGGCCTTCCTCGGAGCGGATGCGGATGTAATCGTCGAGGCTCTGGTTGTTCGGCGTGGGGAACTGCGGCAGCTTGCTCTTGCCCAGTTCCAGCTCCAGGTTGCAGCGTTGGGCGATAACCACGCTGTTGCTCAGGGCTTCAGGCAAGTCGGCGAACAGTTCCGCCATTTCCTGCGGCGACTTGAAATACTGCTCGGCGGTGAAATTCTTCGGGCGGCGCTGGTCGGCCAGCAGATAGCCCTCGGCGATGCACACCCGCGCCTCGTGCGCCTTGAAGTCATCGGGGTCGAGAAACTGCACGGGATGGGTGGCGACCGCGGGCAACTCGAACTCGGCGCCGATTTCCAGCAAGGCGTCGATGAGCTGTTCGGTTTCGGGCAGACCGTAGCGCTGCAGCTCGAGGTAATGGCGGCCGGGAAATGCCCTGGCCCAGAACTCCGCCTGCTTCTTCGCCAGCGTCTCGTTGCCGGCCAGGAGCGCTTGCGCCACGCCAGCCTGGAAGCCGCCCGACAGCGCCAATAATCCGTCGGTACCTTCGAGGAACCAGGCCGGATCGATTTCCGGCCGGCCGCGGTGCAGGTTGTCGCGGTAGGCGCGGGTCAAAAGCTCGCACAGGCGGCGATAGCCTTCGCGATGCTGCACCAGCAGCAATGCCCGCGAAGGCCGGCTGCGGTCGGCCTCGTTGGCGATCCAGACATCGCAGCCGAATACCGGCTTCACGCCCTTGCCGCGCGCGGCGCGGTACATCTTGACCCAGCCGAACACATTGGACAGGTCGGCAAAGCCCAGCGCCGGCATGCCCAGTTCCTTTGCCCTCCCCACCGCCTCCGCCACCCGCACCAGGCCGTCGGTAATGGAGTATTCGGTGTGCAGGCGCAGGTGGACGAAACTCGGATCGGGCATTGCCGGATTTTACCCTCCCCGCACCCATCCGCAAAAAAGCGGGCTGCCCGGCCGCGCAGCCAAAAGCGAGAGAACCCTTGTGTCAAGCGCCGGCGTTTTTTGCCGTAAGTAAAGATCGGGGTTGGGGTTGCATGCCTCGACTGCCAGCAACTGATGGATATTCCCGCGGACAATTGCCTGCGGCATGGCAAAACGCACAGCCAGGGACAGGAATCAGCATGCGAGTAGCCTTATCCATGATGCCTTGCAAGACCCCCCTGTCGGGAAACCATGGGCCAAATCAAATCACAGTCCCAGCCGGCTGCGCCTTCCCCATCAGCCTGAAAGCCTCCCGCAAAGCGGAGGACATGCCGCAATGAATCTGCGTGTCAAGCTGCCGCTCTTCTACACATTGCTGATCGCCGTGCTGGGCGCGGCGTTCATTGCATTCAGCGCTCGACTGGTAGAAGGGCGCATGCTCGATGAGGAATACGAGCACTTTGAAAGCCTGGCCCAGGTTGCGGCCCTGAATGCGGCCGTCATCGTCGAGCGCCTGGATCATGCCGCGCTGCGGGATTTCGTGGACAGCGTGGCGGCGCATGGCGAACACGTGCGTTACGCCGCCATCCTGGACGGATCTGGCGTCGTGCTCGCCCATTCCAGGCGCGAACTGGAGGGAAAAATGCTCGATGACCCCGTGAGCCGGACAGCCGCCGCGACAGATCGCCTCCTGATGCAAACCGACGGGATCGATGCGATGGATGTCGCGGCGCCTTTCCACGTCTCCGGCGGACAATGGGGAACGCTGCGGATCGGCTATACCATGACGGAACTTCAACAAAAAGTGGCGCAGGCCCGCAACCATGTCCTGCTCGCCGGCCTGCTCGCCACGCTGGCGGGGGCGGCCGTGGCGGTCTTCATCGCGGCAAGAATCACGGGCCGTCTGCGTGCCCTGCATTACGGCGCCGAGATCATCGGCACAGGCAATCCCTATTACCGGTTTGCCGATCCAAAGGATGACGAGGTCGGACAACTGGCGACGGCTTTCTACGCCATGACCGGTCAACTGCGAAAAAATTACCAGGAGATCGAACGGGCGAAGCGCGAATGGGAAACGAGCCTCGATGCCGTCTCCGATCCGCTGTTTCTCCATGACGGGAATTTCAGGGTGCTCCGCTGCAACCGCGCCTATGCCGAGGCCGCCGGCCTGCCATTCCGTGAAATCGCCGGCAGACCCTACTACGAGGTGTTTCCGAAGGCGGACGGCCCTTCAAAAGGCTGTCGCAGGGCGCTGGAACGGCAGGAAGAAGGGGAAGAGGAAATTTCCGTGCCCGCGGTCGGCAAAATCTTCCATGCGCGCTTCTATCCCGTACGGGACGCGGATGGCGCTTATCTTTACTCCCTGCACATCCTGGATGACATCACCGAACGCAAGAAAGCGGAGAAGGCGCTCCATGAACTGTTTCTGGGCGCCCTGGAAAGCCTGGCTTCCGCCATCGATGCGAAATCGCCGTGGACACGCGGCCATTCGGAGCGGGTCGCGGGTTACGCAGTAGGCATCGGAATGCAAATGGGTCTGGCGGACGACGCGCTGGAGAAGCTGCGCATCGCCGCACTGCTGCACGACATCGGCAAGATCGGCACCTACGACGACATCCTCAACAAAGCCGGAAAGCTGACCGATGCCGAATACGAGGCGATCAAGCAACACCCTGCCAGGGGTGCGGAAATGCTCGCGCCGATCCGGCAGTTGCACGACATCATCCCCGCCGTCCGCGGGCATCACGAGCGCTACGACGGTGCCGGCTATCCGGATGGACTCAAGGGCGAGAACATCCCGCTCGCGGCCCGCATCCTGGCCGTGGCCGACACTTTCGATTCGATGACAGCGGAACGGCCATACCGCGCCACGCCCGGCAAGGCGCGGGCGCTGGAAGAGATTCAACGGCACGCCGGGACCCAGTTCGACCCCGTCGTTGTCGAAGCCTTCCTCCGTATGGAATCAAGGTCGGCCCTGATTCGTAGAGAGAGTGTCACTCCGATGGACAAAAGCCATGAACAATGATCCCGCGAAACGGCTTCAAGCACCACAACCGCTGCCACCCGCGACAGAGGGATACCCCCTGGGAGCTTACAGGAGGGCCGCAATGAACCGGAGTTCAGTCAAGGAAATTGACCGGAATCACCCCGGGGAGGCATCGTGAAATTTCGAATGCCGGATTTCCGGATTTCCCTGCACACCCGCTTCGCCCTGGGGCTGGGTGCCGTGCTGCTGCCGTTCCTTGGCGCCGCGGCCGTGGGCCAGGGTTATCTGCTGCCGCGGCTTGTCGAGCCGCTCGAGGACATCCTGCGCGAACTCGTCGAGGAAATGGAGCCCGCGACACGCCTGCAGATGGCGCTGCTGCAGGCGCCCATGCCGGTCAATGACTATCTGGTCCACGGCAACCCAAACGAGCGCCGGCAATTCGCGCAGTTGCGCCAGCGCGTGGAGCGGGCTTTCCGGGATGCCGAGCCCGAGCGGTTCACGCTGGCAGAGGAGCGCGCCCTGATCGAGGCTGCCCGGGCGGAATGGGAACAGGCGCTGCCGCTGGGCGAGCGGCTGCTGCACTTGCCCGATCCGGTGGGGAACGCGGCGGCGGCGCGCGACATGGAGCGCTTCGACGCGCATATCGAGCGGGCAGTGTCCGCGCTCGACGAGGCGCACGATCACTTTCACCGTGTGCTCGACGAAAATCGCGCACAGGCCGCCGCTGCCCGCGAGCGCGCCCTGTGGCTCACCCTCGCCGCCTTCGTTCTGGCCGTCGCTGCATCCCTCTTCGCCGGCATCGCACTGGCGCGCTCCGTGACCCGGCCGGTGAATGCCTTGCGGGAGGGTGCCGCCATACTGGCTCAAGGACAGCTGTCGCACCGGGTGGCCATTTCTCGCGATGACGAGCTGGGCGAGCTGGCGGCAGCCTTCAATGCCATGGCCGGGCGCCTCGAAGCCGGCCAGGCCGTGCTCGCGGAGCTGGCGACACGCGATGGCCTCACCGGGCTCTACAATCAGCGCACCTTCTGGACGCTGCTCGCCGACGAACTCGTGCGCGCCCAGCGTTTCCAGCGGCCGGTCTCGCTGCTGATGCTCGACATCGACCACTTCAAGCGCATCAACGACACGCACGGGCATTTGGCGGGAGACGCCATCCTCAGGGCGCTGAGCGAACTGCTGCAGTGCGAGGTGCGCAGCATCGACCGTACCTGCCGCTATGGCGGCGAGGAGTTTGCCCTCATGCTGCCCGAGACCGACGCCGATGCCGCCGCAGCAGTGGCCGAGCGCCTGCGCGCCGCCGTGGAGGCGCAGGTCTTCGACATCAATTTCGGCACGCCGCTGCGCATGACCGTCAGCATCGGGGTGGCGTCCTGGCCGAAGCACGCCGACAGCGCCGAGGCGCTGGTCGCCGCTGCCGACAGGGCGCTGTATGCGGCCAAGAACGCAGGACGCAACCGCATGATGGTGTGCGGGGAAGCAGCCGCCGGCCTGCCACGCGAGGCCGGTTGAGCGCTGACAGCCTCGGCCGGCCTTACCAGTTCGTCTCGCGCTCGGGGGTGGCAGAAATCCTGTGGATGGAAAGGTCGGCGCCCTGGAATTCCTGCTCCTGGTCAAGCCGGATGCCGACCATGGCCTTGAGCGCCCCGTAGACGGCGAACCCGCCTGCCAGCGCGATTGCGACACCGGCAAGGGTGCCGATCAGCTGAGCCATGAAGCTCACGCCGCCCATGCCGCCCAGTGCCTCAAGCCCGAAAATACCGGCGGCGATGCCGCCCCAGGCGCCGCACAGGCCGTGCAGCGGCCACACGCCCAGCACGTCGTCGATCTTCCATTTGTTCTGGGTGATGGTGAACATCCACACGAACAAGGCGCCCGCCACCGCCCCCGTCGCCAGCGCACCAAGCGGGTGCATGAGGTCGGAACCCGCGCACACCGCCACCAGGCCGGCCAAGGGGCCGTTGTGGATGAAGCCCGGGTCGTTGCGCCCGGCGAACAGCGCGGCCAGCGTGCCGCCCACCATGGCCATGAGCGAATTCACCGCCACCAGGCCGCTCACCGCGTCGACGGTCTGCGCCGACATGACGTTGAAGCCGAACCAGCCCACGGTCAGAATCCAGGCGCCCAGGGCCAGGAAAGGAATGCTGGAAGGCGGGTGCGCGGCGATGCCGCCGTCCTTGCGGTAGCGGCCCTGGCGCGCGCCCAGCAGCAGCACGGCCGCAAGCCCGATCCAGCCGCCGACGGCATGCACCACCACCGAGCCGGCGAAATCATGCAGCTTGGCGCCGAAGCTGGCTTCCAGCCAGGACTGGAAGCCGTAATTGCCGTTCCACACCATGCCTTCGAAGAAGGGATAGACGAAGCCCACCAGCACGAAGGTGGCAGCGAGTTGCGGATTGAACCTGGCGCGCTCGGCAATGCCGCCCGACACGATGGCGGGGATGGCCGCCGCGAAGGTCAGCAGGAAGAAGAACTTGACCAGATCGTAGCCGTTCTTCTGGGCCAGAATCTCAGCCCCCGACATGAAATGCACGCCGTAGGCGATGCCGTAGCCGATGAAGAAATAGGCGATGGTCGACACGCTGAAATCGGTGAGGATTTTCACCAGCGCGTTGACCTGGTTTTTCTTGCGAACCGTACCCAGCTCCAGAAAGGCGAAGCCCGCATGCATGGCCAGCACCATAATGGCGCCGAGCAGAATGAACAGCACATCGCTGCCGGATTTGAGTGACTCCATTTGGGGCATCCTGTAGTTGTGACAGGGGCATGGGAAGCAACAATCATTCCCGGCGCGCAAGTTCTTGATTTTTCTGGTGCACTCGACAGGCACATGCCCGGTCATGCACCGTTAATGTGCGTACTGGGTGTTATAGCCCAAAAATGGAGCGTTTCAGTTGTCGGAACGGGCGGACTTGTTTTCGGACTCGATCGCATCGAGTTCGGCATCCATTTCCGCGTCCGACATGGGCTGGTAATCGCCGGATGCATCCTGCGGCGCCTCCGCCGGCTTGACCTTGCGCAGGAAGCCGGCCAGGACGATGCCCAGCTCGTACAGCAGCCATAGCGGAATGGCCAGCATGATCTGGGAAATCACGTCCGGCGGGGTGAAGATGGCGCCGATGACGAAGGCGCCGACAATCACATAGGGGCGCGCCTCGCGCAGTTTCTGCACCGACACCATGTTGGTCAGCACCAGCAGGATCACCACCACCGGCACCTCGAAGGTCACGCCGAAGGCGATGAACAGGGTCATCACGAAATCCAGGTAGGCGCCGATGTCGGGTGCGAAATTCACGCCCTCCGGCGTCGCTCCGGCCAGGAAGCCGAACACCACCGGAAACACCAGGAAATAGGCGAAGGCCATGCCGACGAAGAACAGCAGCACGCTTGCCACCAGCAGCGGCAGCGCCAGCTTGCGTTCGTGCTGATACAGTCCCGGCGCGATGAAGGCCCACATCTGGTAGAGCACAAAGGGCAGCGCGATGAGGAAGGCGCTCATCATCGCCACCTTGACCGGGATGAAGAAGGTCGAGGCCACGCCGGTGGCGATCATCTGGCTGCCCTGCGGCAGCTTGGCGATCAGGGGCTGGGCCAGCAGGGTGTAGAGATCATTGGCCCACGGGAAAAGCGCGATGAACACCAGCACGACCGCGGCCACCGCGCGGATCAGGCGATCGCGCAGTTCGACCAGGTGGGAAATGAAGCTTTCCTGCGTGTCCGGTGCGTCGCTCATGCCTTGGAATCCGGCGTGCTGCCAGTTTGGCCCGCTGGTTCGTCGGAAGAAGAAGCTTCAGCCTGCTTTGCAGCCTCTTTCTTCGCAGGATCGTCAAACAAGTCGGGCTGCGATACCGATTTGGCCGCCTCCTCGACCGGGTTCACGACTTCGTCGCGCATGGTGTACTCGGCTTCCTGCACCCCGGATTCCACGCCGCGCGCAGCCTCCTCGACCGACTCCTTGAAACTCTGGCCTGCCTTGCGCAGTTCCTCCAGTTCCATTTCGCGGCCGATATCGGCTTTGACGCCGGACACATAACGCTGGAAGCGGCCGAACAAATGCCCGGCCGTGCGCGCGACCTTGGGCAGGCGTTCCGGCCCCACGACCAGCAGGGCCACAACGCCGATGACGAGAAGCTCGGTGAAACCGATGTCGAACATGTATCAGGTGCGAGATACAAGTTACAAGGAAATCCCTTGTCACTTGCCGCTTGCAACTTGAATCTCAGCTTTGCTGCTTGTCCTTCACCTCGGCGTCGATGGTGGTGCCGCTCTCGCTCTTTTCGCTCTTTTCGCTCTTGTCGGCGAGCTTGGCGTTTTCGTCCTTCACCGCATCCTTGAAGCCCTTGACCGCGCCGCCCAGGTCGGTGCCGATGTTGCGCAGCTTCTTGGTGCCGAACACCAGCAGCACGATCGCCAGAACGACCAGCCAATGCCAAATGCTGAAACTACCCATGTCTGTCTCCTAGAAATAATCAATCAGGCAGCCGGTCCGCCGCCGAATACGTGTACGTGCAGGTGAAACACTTCCTGCCCGCCGCCACGGCCGGTGTTGACGAGCGTTTTGAAGCCGCCCTCCAGCCCCTGTTCCTGCGCCAGTTTCGGCGCCAATAACAATATTTTACCCAGAATGGCCTGGTCTTCCGGGCCGGCATCGGCCAGCGAAGCGATGTGCTTTTTGGGAATGATCATGAAATGCACCCGCGCAAACGGATGGATGTCATGAAAAGCCAGGACATCGTCATCCTCGTACACCTTGCGCGAGGGAATCTGGCCCGCGATGATCTTGCAGAAAATGCAGTCGCTCATTTTCTCGAAGCCTTTTCCTCAATCCCCGACACGCCTTCGCGCCGCGCCAGTTCATTCAATACATCCTGCGCCGTCAGACCCTTGTAGGACAGCAGCACCAGGGTATGAAACCACAAATCGGCCACCTCGTAGATGATCTTTTCGGACTGACCGTCCTTGGCCGCCATCACCGTCTCGGTGGCCTCCTCGCCGATCTTCTTGAGGATGGCGTCGAGGCCCTTGGCGTGCAGCCTGGCGACGTAGGAAGAATCCGGCGCGGCGGATTTGCGCGCTTCCAGCGTCTCGCTCAGGCGTTTGAGAATGTCTTCGCTCATTTCCTGTAAATCTCGCTCGGGTCTTTCAGCACGGGATCCACCGCCTGCCACGCGCCGTCTTTCAGCACGCGATAAAAACAGCTTTCCCGCCCGGTGTGGCAGGCAATTCCGCCCTGCTGTTCCACCTGCAGCACGATCACGTCCTCGTCGCAGTCGAGGCGGATTTCGCGCACTTTCTGCACGTGGCCGGACTCCTCGCCCTTGTGCCACAGCTTGTTTCTGGAACGCGACCAGTACACCGCCTCGCCCTTTTCGGCGGTTTGCGCCAGCGACTCGCGGTTCATCCAGGCCACCATCAGGATACGCCCGCTCGCCGCATCCTGGGCAATGGCCGGCGCCAGGCCTTTTTCGTCCCAATGGATTTCGTCGAGCCAGTTAGACATCAAAAAAACCTTTTAACACAGAGGACACAGAGAAACACAGAGGAGAGCCGCGTAGCAATGGTTTTTTCTCTGTGTGCTCCGTGTTCTCTGTGGCTTGTCTTTTCATGGTTTTAGCATTCACGGCAAGCGAACCTCGATGCCATGCTGCTTCATGTAGCGCTTGGCCTCGTCCACGGTGTGTTCGCCGAAGTGGAAGATGCTGGCCGCCAGCACGGCATCGGCATGGCCTATCTTCACGCCGTCGACCAGATGCTGCAAGTTGCCGACGCCGCCGCTGGCGATGATGGGAATATCGACCGCATCGGAAATGCTGCGCGTGAGTTCGAGGTCGAAGCCGCTCTTGGTGCCGTCGCGGTCCATGGAAGTCAGCAGCAGTTCGCCGGCACCCAGGCTTTCCATTTTTTTCGCCCATTCCACGGCATCAAGCCCGGTCGGCTTGCGGCCGCCGTGGGTGAAGACTTCCCAGTGATCGCCCGCGCGCTTGGCGTCGATGGCGACCACGATGCACTGCGAGCCGAAATAGCCCGAGGCTTCCGCCACCAGTTCGGGATGGGTCACCGCGGAAGTGTTGATGCTGACCTTGTCGGCGCCTGCGTTCAAGAGGCGGCGGATGTCATCGACCTTGCGCACGCCGCCGCCCACGGTCAGGGGGATGAACACCTGCTCGGCCACGGCTTCGATGATGTGAAGAATGATGTCGCGCTCGTCGGAACTCGCGGTGATGTCAAGAAAAGTCAGCTCATCCGCGCCGGCGTCGTTGTAGCGCCTGGCGATCTCGACCGGGTCGCCGGCATCCTTCAGTTCGACGAAGTTGACGCCTTTGACCACGCGCCCGGCGGTCACGTCCAGGCAGGGAATGATGCGTTTGGCGAGCATTATTCCCCGTACACTTTCCCGGCCAGCTCGTCGGCCAGCTTCTGCGCAGCGGCGAAATCGAGCGTGCCCTGGTAGATGGCACGCCCGGTGATGGCCCCCATGATGCCTTCGGCGGCGACCGCGGAAAGATTCCTCACATCATCCAGGTTGGTGATGCCACCGCTGGCGATGACGGGGATGTGCAGGGCCTGGGCCAGCTTGACCGTGGCTTCGATATTGACGCCGGTCAGCATGCCGTCGCGGCCGATGTCGGTGTAGATCACCGCTTCCACGCCATAGTCCTGGAAGCGCTGGGCGAGGTCGACGACATCGTGATCGGTTAGTCGGGACCAGCCGTCCACCGCCACCTTGCCGTCCTTGGCATCCAGCCCGACGATGATGTGGCCGGGAAAGGCGTCGCAGGCCTCGTGCAGGAAACCGGGGGTTTTCACCGCCGCGGTGCCGATGATGACGTAGCGGATGCCATCGTCGAGATAGCGCTCGATGGTATCGAGGTCGCGGATGCCGCCGCCGAGCTGCACGGGGATTTCGTCGCCCATTTCCGCGACGATGGCCTTGATCGCGGCCTCGTTCACCGGTTTGCCGGCGAAGGCGCCGTTGAGATCCACGAGATGCAGGCGGCGCGCGCCCTGCTTCACCCAGTGGCGCGCCATGGCGGCCGGATCCTCGGAAAACACGGTGGCGCGGTCCATTTCGCCCTGTTCGAGACGGACGCAGTGTCCGTCCTTGAGATCGATGGCAGGAATAATCAGCATGATGCGGTTCGAAGCTTTTAAGCGCAGGTGCTCCCGGCCATGTCGCAGGCCGACTGTCGAGCGTTGAAAGGATCCCAGGTGATGAAATTGCCCAGCAGGGTCAGTCCCGCCTGGGCGCTTTTCTCGGGATGGAATTGCACAGCGAAGATATTACCCGAGGCCACCGCCGAGGTGAACGGGAACGGGTAATGCGAAAAACCGGCCACACTCTCGGGCGTGGTCGGCTGCACGAAATAGCTGTGCACATAATAGAAGCGGCTGCCGTCCTCGATGCCGGCCCACAAGGGGTGCGCCATGGCCTGGTGCACGTTGTTCCAGCCCATGTGCGGGACCTTGAGCTTTTCACCCTTGTCATCAAACATGGCTTCCCTGGGAAAGCGCAAGACTTCGCCCTGGAAGATGCCGAGGCAGGGCGTGTCGCCCTCCTCGCTGTGCTCGAACAGCACCTGCAAGCCCATGCAGATGCCCAGGAAAGGCTTGGTCTGCGCGGCCTCCTTGATGACTTCGCGCAAGCCACGCGCATCGATCTCGCGCATGCAGTCGCGCGCCGCGCCCTGGCCAGGGAAGACCACGCGATCGGCCGAGAGAATCTCGTCCGCATCGGCCGTCACTTTCACCGTGGCGTTGGGCGACACGTATTCCAGCGCCTTGTCCACCGAACGCAGATTGCCCATGCCGTAGTCGATCACGGCAATATCCAGATTGCTCACAGGCTGCCCTTCGTGCTCGGCATCTGCCCGCCCATGCGTTCATCGGTTTCCACCGCCATGCGCAGGGCGCGGCCGAAGGCCTTGAAGATGGTCTCGGCCTGGTGGTGGGCGTTGATGCCGCGCAGGTTGTCGATGTGCAGCGTCACCGCGGCATGGTTGACGAAACCGCGGAAGAATTCCAGCAGGAGGTCGACATCGAACTCGCCAATGCGCGCGCGCGTGTAGTCGACGTGATATTCCAGTCCGGGGCGGCCCGAGAGGTCGACCACCACGCGCGACAGCGCCTCGTCCAGCGGCACGTAGGCGTGGCCGTAGCGGCGGATGCCCTTCTTGTCGCCCACTGCCTTGGCGAAGGCCTGGCCGAGGGTGATGCCGACGTCCTCGACGGTGTGGTGCGCGTCGATGTGCAAATCACCCTTGGCCTGGATATCGAGGTCGATCAGGCCGTGGCGCGCGATCTGATCGAGCATGTGGTCGAAGAACGGCACCCCGGTGTCGAGCGTGCCCTTGCCGGTGCCGTCCAGGTTGAGCCTGGCCGTGATCCGGGTTTCCAGGGTGTTGCGGGTGACTTCTGCGCTGCGCATGATGGTCAGGATTCAGGGGTCAGAAAAAACCAGATTTGATTCTATCAGGCCAGGATGGTTTTCAATGCGTTCACCAAGGCAGCGCACTGCTCGTCCGTGCCCACGGTGATGCGCAGGAAGGGCGCGATGCGTGCCGGCTTCTTGAAATGGCGCACGATGATGCTGCGGCTTCGCAGGCTCGCCGCCAGCTCCGCGCCGTCCTTTTGCGGATGGCGGGCGAACACGAAATTCGCCGCCGAAGGCAGCACCTCGAAGCCCAGGGCCGCCAGATCCGAGACCAGGCGCTCGCGCGTGGCCACGACCTTGTGCCGGGTTTGATCGAAGTATTCGCGGTCCTGCATGCTCGCCACCGCACCGGCCTGGGCGAAGCGATCGAGCGGATAGGAATTGAAGCTGTCCTTCACCCGCGTGAGCGCCTGGATCAGCTCGGCCTGGCCGATGGCGTAGCCCACGCGCAGGCCAGCCAGCGAGTGCGACTTGGACAGCGTATGCACGACCAGCAGCTGCGGATATTTCTTGATGAGACCCACTGCGGATTCGCCGCCGAAGTCGATGTAAGCCTCGTCCACCACCACCACCGAGTCGCTGTTTTTTTCCAGCAGGCGCTCGATCTCGCCCAGGGCCAGGAGGCGCGCGGTGGGCGCATTGGGATTGGGGAAAATGATGCCGCCGTTGGGCACGAAGTAATCCTCGACCCGGATCTCGAACGAATCGGTCAGCGGGACTTCCTGGTATTCGATGCCGTACAGCCCGCAATACACCGGATAGAAGCTGTAAGTGACGTCCGGGAACAGGATGGGCGCATCGTGCTTGAGCAGCGCAAGGAAAGCATGCGCCAGCACTTCGTCCGAGCCGTTGCCGACGAAGACGTGATTGGCCTCGACGCCGTGGAAGGCGGCGATGGCCTCGCGCAGCCGGTCGGAATTGGGGTCGGGGTACAGGCGCAGGCTGTCCGCGGCTTCGGCGCGCAAAGCCTCCAGCACCCTGGGGCTGGGCCCGTAGGGGTTCTCGTTGGTGTTGAGCTTGACGAGGTTGGCCAGCTTGGGCTGCTCGCCGGGGACGTAAGGGCTCAGCCCCCGCACCACTTCACTCCAGTAGCGGCTCAATCTGTTCCCCTAGCGGTGCAGTCGATACTCGGCCGAACGGGCGTGCGCCTGCAGGCCCTCGCCATAAGCCAGCGTGGCGGCGATGCGGCCCAGGGTCTGCGCGCCGGCTTCCGACACCATGATCAGGCTGGAGCGCTTCTGGAAGTCGTACACCCCGAGCGGCGAGGAGAAACGCGCGGTGCGCGAGGTCGGCAGCACATGGTTGGGGCCGGCGCAGTAGTCGCCCAGCGCCTCGCAGGTATTGCGGCCCATGAAGATGGCGCCGGCATGGCGGATTTTCTTCGACATCGCCAGCGGATCATCCACCGACAGCTCCAGGTGCTCGGGCGCGATGCGGTTGCTGATTTCCGCCGCCTCGTCGAGGTCGCGCGTGAGGATGATGGCGCCGCGATTGGAAATGGACGTGGTGATCACCTCGTTGCGCGGCATTTCGCCCACCAGTTTCCTGATCGAAGCTTCGACCTGGTCGGCAAACGCGGCATCGGGCGTGAGCAGGATGGACTGCGCCAGTTCGTCGTGCTCGGCCTGGGAAAACAGGTCCATGGCAATCCAGTCCGGGTTGGTCTTGCCGTCGCAGATCACCAAAATCTCGGACGGCCCGGCGATCATGTCGATGCCCACGGTGCCGAACACGCGGCGCTTGGCTTCCGCCACGTAGGCGTTGCCGGGGCCGACGATCTTGTCCACCTGCGGCACGCTCGCGGTGCCGTAGGCCATGGCGGCCACGGCCTGTGCGCCGCCAATGGTGAACACCTTGTCCACGCCGGCAATGGCGGCGGCGGCCAGCACCAGTTCGTTTTGCTCCCCGCCCGGCGTGGGCACCACCATGATGAGTTCGGCCACCCCCGCCACCTTGGCCGGGATCGCGTTCATCAGCACCGACGAAGGATAGGCCGCCTTGCCGCCGGGCACATACAGGCCCACGCGGTCGAGCGGCGTGACCTGCTGGCCGAGCAGGGTGCCGTCTGCTTCCGTATAGCTCCAGGACGCCTGCAGCTGCTTCTCGTGATAGATGCGCACGCGCTCGGCGGCGGCTTCCAGCGCCTGGCGGCGCTCCGGATCGAGACCAGCCAGGGCCTCGTCCAGGCGCGACTTGGGCAGGGTCAGTTCTGCCATGGAAACCGCGCTCATGCGGTCGAACTTATTGGTGTATTCCAGCACCGCAATGTCGCCGCGCGCCTTCACGTCGGCCAGGATGGCGGCCACCGTCGCCTCGATGGAGGCGTCCGTGGCGGCATCGAACTGCAAAAGCGTATCCAGCCGGGACTGGAAGTCAGGCTGGCGGGAATCTAGGCGGGCAATCGAAATCACGATGGGAGATGCGTGCTAAAGCATGGATTATAAGGGATTTCCAGGCCATTCCCTATTGCAGAAAGGCAACGAGGCATGCGGCGGGTGCGATATCCGCTCCGGGAATTAGACAGAGTCCAAATCCTGGATTATCATTAAATCGTTAATAAATCCGTCACCCACACGTGATCCAATACAATCGCGACAACATGGCCGAGCTTTTGCGGGCTCACGACATCAATCCGACCCACCAGCGGATTGAGATCGCCTATGCGCTGTTTTCGCGTCAGGAGCATCTGTCGGCGGACCAGGTCATGACCATCGTCAACGACCGGCACGCCGAGACCTCCAAGGCCACGGTGTACAACACCCTCAACCTGTTCCTGGAAAAAGGTCTGATCCGCGAAGTGATCGTGGACCCGTCCAAGGTGTTCTACGACCCCAACACCGGGCCGCACCATCATCTGTACGAAGTCGACTCCGGCCGCCTCACCGACATCAAGGCCGACGACGTGCGCATCGAAGGCCTGCCCGAACTGCCCAAGGGCATGGAGACCGTGGGCATCGACCTGATCGTGCGCGTGAAGCGCACCGCCTGACGCCAGAAGTCTCCGGGCACATCACCCTCCATGTAGTGGAGGGGGTTCCAAGAAAATCCGCTTCGAGCCACAGGGAACACAGGGGAAAACCTTGTACTGTTGCAGCATCGCCTGCCGAGACATGCCCCCCATTACGTCGAAAACGGGGCTTTCTCTGTGCTCTCTGTGTCCTCTGTGGCTGACGGTTTTAGTTTTAGCGCCAGCCCTTGCGATGCGCCGCGTTGATGGTTTTCAGAAGATCGCGGAAGGGAATGTCGCGCTCGAAGCGGTTGACGATTTTCATGAACGGCAGGTCGCCGCCCATGCCGGCACCGGAATAATTGCCGGAGATGATGTCGTCGTAGAGCTGCCGGAGCGAGGCATCGAGCGCGTCGATGAAAGGGGCGTAGCGCTCCATGTCGTAGTCTTCCTCGTCTTCCATGCACGCGCGCAGTTCATCCACTTCGTACACGGCCTGGTGCACCAGGTCCACGAATTCCTCGTATTTTTCGACGTTTCTCATAGCTTCTCAAAACAAAACAGGGGCGTTAGCCCCTGTTTTTACCACAAATTGAAACAGGCTTACTTGGCGAGCGCTTCCAGCTTGGGCGCGCGGATCACCTGGCCGTCGAGGCCGGCTTCCTTGGCGCTGCCGCCGTAGGCGATGGCCATGAGCTGGCTGTAGTACAGCACCGGGATGTTGAACTTGGTGCCGTATTTCTTGTTGATGTGGCCCTGGTAGATTTCCACGTTGGCCTGGCACAGCGGGCATGGCGTGACGATCATCTCGGCGCCGCCGTCGTAGGCCGCTTCGACGATGTCCTTGATCTGGGCCTGGGCCTTGTCGGGCTCGGAGAAGGCGAGCGCGCCGCCGCAGCAGGTGACTTTCTGGTCGTAGGGCACGGCCTCGCCGCCCATGGTCTCGATGATCTTGTCGAGATACATGGGGTTCTCGAAGTTCTCGCCGGCAATGCCGAACGGCCGGTTGGTCTGGCAGCCTACGTAGCCGGCGAACTTGAGACCCTGCAGCGGGTTCTTCACGTGCCTGCCGAGTTCCTCGAAGCCGAAGTCCTCCACCAGCACTTCGGCCATGTGGCGAATCTCGGGCATGACCTTGATCTGCAGGCCGGCTTCCTTGAGCGCTTCCTGGGTATCCGCCATCAATTGCGAACTGTGCTCGATGCGCTCCTTGGACTCCTTGGCGCCCAGCCAGCAGGCGGCGCAGGTGGCGACGATGTCCTGGCCGGGCAGATGCTGCTCGGCCAACACGAAGTTGCGCGCGTTCAGCACGTGGCGCGGCAGCTCGCCGGCTTCACCATAACCAATCGATGCGCCGCAGCAGTTCCAGTCGGGAATCTCGGTCAGCTGGATGTCCAGGGTCTTGCACATGGACTCCACCGAAGTCAGGTAGTTGGAAGCGGATGCCCCCTTTTGCGAGGAGCAGCCGGGGTAGAAGGCGTATTGTCTCTTTGCCATTTCCTAATATCTCCTTAGGCCGCGGCCTTGATGGCCTTGCGCTTCTCTTCGAGTTCGCGCGCCTTCTCCAGCATGGCATGGATGCCTTTCTGGTCCTTGCACTTGTGGCCGCCGAAAAGCTCGAAGGGGTTGAGGCGCCTGGCCTTGAGCAGGCCCAGGGCCACTTTCTGCATCTCCAGGCCCTTCTTGATGCCCTGGCCGATGTTGATCTTGCCTTCGGCGTCCTTGAAGTACAGGCCCAAGGACAGTTTCAGCTCGTTGACGCGGCCGGTGTGGATGCAATTGTTCCAGAACAGCCTGGAGAACGCGCGCGTGGGCTGGCCCTTGGGCGCGACGCCGAGCCGGTGCGCGTAATTGGCCAGGCCGTGCATGATGTGGGTGATGGGAAGCTTCCTCGGGCAGCGCACGATGCAGTTGTAGCACGACGTGCACATCCACATGGATTGCGATTTCAGGACTTCCTCGCGCTTGCCGGCGCGGATCATCATGAAGATTTCCTGGGGCGGGTGTTCCCAGCCGGGATGGAAGTTGGTCGGGCAGGAGCCGGAGCACACGCCGCACTGCATGCACATCTTGACCCATTCGCCCATTTCCACCTGGTCTTCGACTTCCTTGAGGAAGCTGTTCTTGTACTTGGCGGCCATTTCTTGGTTTGCGCTCATGTTCTTTCCTCCGCCCTAGAAGCCCTTGAACGGGCTCATGCCCATGTCCACGATCTGCTGGGCGTATTCGTTGATGATGCGCGGCAGGTTGTCGATGTCGGTGATGGCCACTTCCAGGTCCTTCACGCGCTCGGTTTCCAGGTTCATGTTCTGCAGCGTGTCGCCGACCTTGGACAGGCGATAGCGGCCGAGCTCGGAGCCTTTGACGAAGTGGCACTGGTAATCCTCGCCGTGCTTGCAGCCCATGAGCATGACGCCGTCGTAGCCGGCGTTGAGCGCGTCGGTGATCCAGATGGTGTTGACCGAACCCAGGCAGCGCACCGGGATCACCCGCACGAAGGCGGAGTACTCGTTGCGTTTCATGGCCGCCATGTCGAGCGCCGGGTAGGCGTCGTTCTCGCAGGCCAGAATCAAAATCCGCGGCTTCTCGGAAAATTCGTCGGGAATGTCCACGGCCTTGATCTGCGAGCCGACGGTGTCCACCGAATAGTTCTCGAAGGAAATCACGCGCACCGGGCAGGCGCCCATGCAGGTGCCGCAGCGGCGGCAACGCGACTCGTTGAACAACGGGAAGCGCTTTTCGTCTTCATCGATGGCGCCGAACGGGCACTCCACCGTGCAGCGCTTGCACTGGGTGCAGCCTTCGATGCGGACTTTCGGGAAGGACAGGTCGCCGGAACGCGGATGCGCAGCACGGCCGAGCTGGGCGTTTTCCAGCGCCTGGATGGCCTTCAGCGCGGCGCCGGTGGCGTCTTCGCGCGCCTGCACCATGTCCATGGGGCGGCGCACCGGGCCGGCGGTATAGATGCCGGTACGGCGGGTTTCGTAGGGGAAGCAGATGAAGTGCGAATCGGTGAAGCCATACTTGAACTGCGGGATGTCCGGGCCCTGGCGATAGCTCAGGTTCAGCACGGAAACCTTCTTGGAGAACTGGATAGCCTGCCCGCCTGCCGCCGTGGCTTCCGCGGCGGCAGCTTCGGCTGCGTCGTCTTCCGCCTTTTCCTCGGCGGTCATGTCGATGTTGATGCCGGAATTGGGCACCTGGCCGGTGGCCAGCACCACGAGATCAGTCTCGATCTGCGCGTTCTGATCGTCGAGGATCAGGTCGTGGAAATTCACCGTGCAGGCGTTGCCGCCAGAAGTAACGCTGCCGACCTTGCCCTTGGTGAAGATCACGCCCTTTTCCTGCGCGCTGCGGTAGAAGTCCTCGCCGTTGCCGGGCGTGCGCAGGTCGGTGTAGATCACCGTGGTGTCGATGGCCGGGTTGCCGTCCTTGAAGTACATCGCCTGCTTGATGCTGGCATTGCAGCAGTAGCCGGAGCAGTACGAGAGGTGCTCGCCGCTGGCGTCGCGCTGGCCGGCGCACTGCACGAAAGCCACGGAGGTCACCGGCTTGCCGTCGGAAGGGCGCAGGATGGGGCCGCCATTGGCGGCCTTGGCCAGCGCTTCGAGGCCGGCCTGGTCCACCACGTTGGGCGACTTGCCGTAGCCCAGGTGCGGCAGCTTGTTGGCGTCGTACAGCTCGAAGCCGGTGGCCTGAATGATGGCGCCGATGTCCTCGGTGCTGACGCTGCCGGACTCGGTGGCGATGCTCACCACGAAGCGGCCGGGCGCGCCGTCGGTCTTGGCGATGGTGGAATTGAGGTAAACCTTGATGTTGGCATCGGCTGCGATCTGCGCAACCATGTCGGCCACGCCGGTATCGGCGGGCGCCTTGAACGGCTCATGCACCGGAATGCGCTTCCACAGCCTGGCGGCCCAGCCGCCGAGGGCGCCGGATTTTTCCACCAGCACCACAGGGTAGCCGGTCTTGGAGGCCTCCAGCGCCGCGGTCATGCCGGTCATGCCGCCGCCGACAACCAGGAGCGTTCTGTTGGAACCGGTGTTGACGTTGCCGCCGGGCGCGGTCATCGCCTTCACTTCGGCGCAGCCCATGCGCACGTAGTCTTCCGCCATGTCCTGGGTGGTTTCGCGCGCTTCCTCGGTGTCGGGGCGGATCCAGATCACGCCTTCGCGCAGGTTGGCGCGCGCCACGGCGTTGTTGGGGAAGTAGAACGCTTCGGTCTTGGCGCGGCGCGAGCAGGCCGCGATCATGACGTGGGTCACGCCTTCGTTGGCGATGTCGTTCCTGATCATCGCGACGCCGTCGGCGTTGCACAGGAAGTCGTGCTGCCTGACGACCTGCATCTTGCCTTCCTTCTGCGCGATGCCTGCCAGCTTGTCGGCATCCAGGCGCTCGCCCAAGCCGCAGCCCTTGCAGATGTACGCGGCGAATTTCTTCTCTTCAGCCATTTCTCACACTCTCCTGCTTATGCTTCGGCACGCGCCACTTTGTTGACCACCTGGATGGCGCGCAGCGCGGCCGCCGTGGCCGACTGCACCGCGCGGTTCACGTCCAGCGCGTTGCTCGCGCAGCCGGCGCCGAATATCGCGCCGTTGGCCGGATCGGCCTCGATGAAACCGCTGGAATCGGCGACGATGTGGCCGGGGATGCTCACACCCTTGACCGAGGGCTCCATGCCCACGGCCAGCACCACCAGGTCATGCGGATTGGAATAGCGCTTGTAGCCTTCGGTGTTGACGCCCCAGCACACGGGATTGCCGTTCTCGTCCTCGGAAATGCGCGCGACCTTGGATTTGATGAAGCTCACGCTGGGATCGGCCTGGACCTTCTGATAGAAGTCCTCGAAACGATCGATGGCGCGGATGTCGATGTAGTAGATGGTGGACTTGCCTTCCTCCGGATGCTGCTCGCGCACGTAGTGGGTCTGCTTCAGCGAAGCCATGCAGCAAATCCTGGAGCAATGGCGCAGATGGTTCTCGTCGCGCGAGCCGGCGCACTGGATGAAGGCCACGTTCCTGGCTTCCTTGCCGTCTGAAGGACGCAAAATTTTTCCGCCGGTGGGGCCGTGCGGATCGGCCAGGCGCTCGAACTCGACGCTGGTGATCACGTTCTTGAAGCGGCCGTAGCCGTAGGGCTGGATCTTGGCCGCGTCATAAGGCTGCCAGCCGGTCGCCCACACCACGGCGCCGGCCTTGATCTCGATGGCCTCTTCCTTCTGGTCGAGGTCGATGGCGTTGTACTTGCAGGCGGCCTTGGCGGCCTCGGCGTCGGGCGTGCCGATGATGGAAGGATGCAGCACGTAGCGCTGCGGATAGGCCATGGCGGACGGGATGTAGGCCGCCTTCATCTTGCCGAGGTTGTAGTTGAAGGGATTGTCGACCTCGGTCTTCACCGCATCGGCGCAGGCGCCGCAGGCGGTGCAGTTTTCGTTGACGTAGCGCGGGGTGATTTTCACCGTGGCGGTGTAGTCGCCGGCCGTGCCGGAGATGCCGGTCACCTCGGCCTGGGTCAGCACGCGCACGCGCGGGTTGGCCTTGAGGCGGCGCAGGTTGATCTCCAGGCCGCAGGTCGGGTGGCACATCTTGGGAAAATAGCGGTAGAGCTGGGAAGTGCGGCCGCCCAGGGCGGGGTTCTTCTCCAGCAGCACGACCTGCTTGCCGGTTTCCGCGGCTTCGAGAGCCGCCGTCATGCCGGAAATGCCGCCGCCCACGACGAGAATGGTCTCGTTGGTTGCTACTACGTCCGTCATCAGGTCCTCCATCGCAACGGATGCGGGGTGTTGAGGTGATTGAAAAATGCGCCACAACCCCACGGCGCACCTCAATATTCGAACACTTGGATGTTACTCTGATGAAGCCCGCGTAGCCACAGGAACAGCGCGGGTTTTTGATCGAACTTACTTATGCGGGAATAGAGGAGATTTAGAAATTTTGCGAATACCCTTCAGACGTGAGGGGTGACGCGCGGCTGCTCGCTCGGCACTTTTTCCGGCACCGGCACCGGCAGGGTTTCGAACTGCATGGCTTGCAGATCCGCCATCACGTAGGTCGGCGCGTGCCCCACCCCGCCAACCGTGCCGGGATTCACCAGCCAGGTCTGTCCGCCTTTCACGTTGGGCAATTGCAGCAGCTCAGGCTTGTGCTCGTGGCCGCAGCAGACCAGATCGTAGTCGCCGGTACAGGCCATGGCCTTGGCGTAATGCGGGTAGTGCACGATGAAGATGTGGCGGCCGCCCAGGGTGATGCCCGCGTCCTGGCCGTGGTAGCGCACCACGCTGCCGGGCTCGGCCGCCAGCCGGTTCATGCTGTACATGTCGCCGGTGTTGTTGCCGTGGATGACGTGCACCGGCAGCTCGTACTTCTGCAGGATGCGCAAAGTCGTCGGCGCCACCACGTCGCCGCAATGCAGCACCGCTTCGGCGCCGCGCGCCTTGGCGTCGGCGACCGCCGCGCCCATCAGGTGACGGTTGTCGTGGGAGTCGGAAATGATGCAGATTTTCATACAGATGCAAGACTCAAGAGGCAAGTTTCAAGTTACAAGCGGCAAGAAAACGGTTTTCCTTGCATCTTGTATCTTGCACCTTGTTACTCAGAAAGCCGGTTTATGTTCGGCGTTGCGATAGCGCTCCACCCCGGCCATGATCTCGGCGCGGGCATCATCCGCCCCTGCCCAGCCTTCGACCTTGACCCACTTGCCCTCTTCCAGATCCTTGTAATGCTCGAAGAAATGCGAGATTTGCTTGAGGGCCAGCGGCGGCAGGTCTTCGGGGCGCTGCACCATCTTGTACAAACCGCACAGCTTGTCGATGGGCACCGCGATCAACTTGGCGTCCACCCCGGCCTCGTCGGTCATTTTCAGCATGCCTACCGGGCGGCAACGCACCACCACGCCGGTGATGAGCGGAATCGGGGTGATCACCAGCACGTCGACGGGATCGCCGTCTTCCGAGAGAGTGTGCGGGATGTAGCCATAGTTGCAGGGATAGTGCATGGCCGTGGACATGAAGCGGTCCACGAACATCGCCCCGGTTTCCTTGTCCACCTCGTACTTGATGGGCTCGCCGTGGGCGGGGATTTCGATGATGACGTTGAAGTCGTCCGGCAGCTTGCTGCCGGAACTGACGCGATCGAGATTCATGACTGAACAACCAAAAAAAAACGGGAAGGGCGGATTATACCGCCCTTCCCGCCTTGCTTCGTGAGTCCGAACGGGCCTTAAAGCAAGGGCACGATCAGGAGCGCCACGATGTTGATGATCTTGATCAGCGGGTTCACGGCCGGGCCAGCGGTGTCCTTGTAGGGGTCGCCCACGGTATCGCCGGTCACGGCGGCCTTGTGAGCCTCCGAGCCCTTGCCGCCGTGGTTGCCTTCCTCGATGTACTTCTTGGCGTTGTCCCAGGCGCCGCCGCCGGTGGTCATGGAGATGGCCACGAAGATGCCGGTGATGATGGTGCCGAGCAGCACGCCGCCCAGCGCCTTGGGGCCGAGGATGAGGCCGACCAGCACCGGCACCAGAACCGGCAGCAGCGACGGGATCATCATTTCCTTGATCGCGGCCTTGGTCAGCATGTCCACGCAGGTGCCGTACTCGGGCTTGGCGCGGCCTTCCATGATGCCGGGAATTTCGCGGAACTGGCGGCGCACCTCCACCACCACGGAACCCGCGGCGCGGCCCACGGCCTCCATGCCCATGGCGCCGAACAGGTAGGGCACCATGCCGCCGATGAAGAGGCCGATGATGACCATGTGGTCGGACAGGTCGAACAGCGTGACGCCGCCGGTCTTGGCCTCAAGGGCGTGGGTGTAGTCGGCGAACAGCACCAGCGCGGCGAGGCCGGCGGAGCCGATGGCATAGCCCTTGGTCACCGCCTTGGTGGTGTTGCCCACGGCATCGAGCGGGTCGGTGATGTTGCGGATCTCGTCCGGCAGCTCGGCCATCTCGGCGATGCCGCCGGCGTTGTCGGTGATGGGACCGTAGGCATCGAGCGCCACGATGATGCCGGTCATCGACAGCATGGAAGTGGCGGCAATGGCGATGCCGTAGAGGCCGGCCAGTTCGTACGAACCCCAGATGGCCAGGCACACCGCGATCACCGGCGCAGCGGTGGATTTCATCGACACGCCGAGGCCGGCGATGATGTTGGTGCCGTGGCCGGTGGTGGAAGCCTGCGCGATGTGGCGCACCGGGCTGTACTCGGTGGCGGTGTAGTACTCGGTGATCACCACCATGGCTGCGGTCAGCGCGAGGCCGATGAGCGAGGCGTAGAACAGGCTCATGCTCGACACCATCTCGTCGCCGATCATGAGGCCTTCACCGAACATCTGCGTGGTCACCACGTAGAAGGCCGGGATCGCCAGCGCGCCGGCCACCATCAGGCCGCGGTACAGCGCGTTCATGATCTTGCCGCCTTCGCGCGCCTTCACGAAGAAGGTGCCGATGATGGAAGCGATGATGGATACGCCGCCCAGGACCAGCGGATAGACCACGGCGTTGGCCGCGCTCTCGCCCGCCACCATCAGGCCGCCCAAGAGCATGGTGGCGATGATGGTCACGGCGTAGGTCTCGAACAGGTCGGCGGCCATGCCGGCGCAGTCGCCGACGTTGTCACCCACGTTGTCGGCGATCACCGCCGGGTTGCGCGGATCGTCCTCGGGAATGCCGGCCTCGACCTTGCCCACCAGGTCGGCGCCGACGTCGGCGCCCTTGGTGAAGATGCCGCCGCCCAGACGCGCGAAGATGGAGATCAGCGAACCGCCGAAGCCCAGGCCCACCAGGGCATGGATGGCATCGCCGGTGGAGAGCCCCATGCCGGTCAGGATGGCGTAGTAGCCGGCCACGCCCAGGAGACCCAGGCCCACCACCAGCATGCCGGTGATGGCACCGCCCTTGAAGGCGATGTTGAGCGCGGCGTTGAGCCCGTTGTGCGCGGCCTGCGCGGTGCGCACGTTGGCGCGCACCGACACGTTCATGCCGATGAAGCCGGCGGCGCCGGAAAGCACCGCGCCGATGGCGAAGCCGACCGCGGTCGGCATGGACAGGAACACGGCAAGCAGGACGAACAACACCACGCCGACCATGCCGATGGTGGTGTACTGCCGTTTCAAATATGCCTGCGCACCCTCCTGCACCGCAGCTGAAATCGCCCGCATGCGTTCGCTGCCCGCAGGCTGTGCCAGTATCCAGCGGCTGGATAATATCCCATACAGAATGGCCACGCCCGCGCACAACAGGGCCAGCATGATTGCACTGCTCATCGTCATCTTCCTTTTCTCGACTATTGCAAAGAAAAAACGCCAGTCGGACTGACGTCACGCTCCCTCCGCTACTTCTCCCTGCCTATCGCCAGCCCGCCCTCGAAACGGGTGCCCGGCTCAAAGCCGAAAACACGTTGCAGGCCGAGTTCGACGATCAGACCGTCCACCGCCGCCTGCCCATGTTCTTTCTGTACCTCGGACAGGATCAGCTTGGCGGAATTGGCGTTGTAGAACCCGCCGAAATCCGCCTGCACTTTAAGCAGCTGTCTTGCCCGGTCAAGTGTCATGTTTTTAGGGATCAGGGGTCGGGATTCAGGGATCAGGGAAAGAGCGGGCATAGCCCGCGCCCTGATTTCATGCGCGGCGCAGCCGCACATCCCCTGACTCCTGGCCCCTGAATCCGGATCCCTCTCAAAGCTTGAACTCGGGCAGCTTCTTCGCCACCGCCACGTTCTTCAGCGTCACGTACACCGGCATGCCGTCCTTGCCGTACTTGGGATAGTCCTCGCCCTGGATCAGCGGCGTGAGATAGCGCTTGCACTTCTCGGTGATGCCGTAGCCGTCCTTGCTGATGAAGTCGCGCGGCATGAACTTCTCGACATTGGCCACCTTGGACAGCGGCGCCATGCCGATCCTGTACTTGTAAGGCGCATCGGAAATGCGGTCCACCGTGGGCATCACCGAGTTGTGGCCCTTGATCGCCAGTTCCACCGCCTTCTTGCCCAGCTCGTAGGCCTGCTTGACGTCGGTCTTCGAAGCGATGTGGCGCGCGGCGCGCTGCAGGTAGTCGGCCACCGCCCAGTGGAACTTGTAGCCCAGGGCGTCCTTGATCATGTTGGCGACCACGGGGGCGGCGCCGCCCAGCTGGGCGTGGCCGAAGGCATCGCGCGTGCCCTGCTCGGCCAGGAAGCGGCCGTCGGGATAATGGCAGCCTTCGGAAACGACGATGGTGCAGTAGCCGAATTCCTTGACCTTCTTGTCCACGGCAGCAAGGAACTTCTTCTGGTCAAACTCGATTTCCGGGAACAGGATCACGACGGGAATACCCTGCTCCGCCACCAGGCCGCCGGCCGCGGCGATCCAGCCGGCGTGGCGGCCCATCACCTCGACCACGAAGATCTTGGTCGAGGTCTTGGCCATGGAGCGCACATCAAACGAGGCCTCCAGGGTGGAGACGGCGATGTACTTGGCCACCGAGCCGAAGCCGGGGCAGCAGTCGGTGATGGGCAGATCATTGTCCACGGTCTTGGGTACGTGGATGGCCTGCACGGGGTAGCCCATCTTCTCGGACAGCTGGCTGACCTTGTAGCAGGTGTCGGCGGAGTCGCCGCCGCCGTTGTAGAAGAAGTAGCCGATGTTGTGCGCCTTGAACACCTCGATCAGGCGCTCGTATTCGCGCTTGTTGGCTTCCAGGCTCTTCAATTTGAAACGGCAGGAGCCGAAGGCGCCGGAAGGCGTGGTGCGCAGCGCGGCGATGGCGGCGGCGGATTCCTTGGTGGTGTCGATGAGGTCCTCGGTCAGCGCGCCGATGATGCCGTTGCGGCCGGCGTAGACCTTACCGATCTTGTCCTTGTGCTTGCGTGCGGTCTCGATCACGCCGCAGGCGGAAGCGTTGATGACGGCGGTCACGCCGCCGGATTGCGCGTAGAAGGCGTTCATTTTCTTCGCCATGTTTATAGTCTCCTTCAGTTCAAAACAAAAAAAACGCCAGACGAAGGCTGGCGTTTAATTTCAATCAATACGGCGCGTCCTTGCCCTCGCCGGTGGACGCATGGTCCGCCTGCACCCGCAGCAGGCTGATGATGCAGTCGCCCAGGTTGTCGTATTCTTCCTTGCCGGTGCCGTAGCGGCGCAGCACGCGATAGAAGAACATGCAGCGGTAGCGCGACTCGCCGGTCTTGGACACGATGAAGTGGCAGCCTTCGCCGTCCTCCCAGTAGATGCCCGGGCACACCGTCAGTTCGCGGTCGTCGACAAACAGGCGGATTTCGGTTTCCACGTCCTGGGTCTCGACGTTCTTGCCATAGCGCTCCTTGAGCGCGCTGGCAACCACCCAGCGCTCGGAATCGGTGAAATCGGGAACGGTATTGCTCATGCAGCTACGCCAGCCTCAAGCGCCCAGGCCCTTGAAAATGGCGTCGCGGATTTCCTCGACCTTGCCGACGCCAGGAATCTTCACGTATTTGGGTGCGCCGGCTTCGCCGCGCGCGGCCCAGTCGCCATAGTACTTCACCAGCGGCTCGGTTTGGGCGTGATAGACGTCGAGGCGCTTCTTCACGGTTTCTTCCTTGTCGTCGTCGCGCTGGATCAGGTCCTCGCCGGTGACGTCATCCTTGCCGGCCACCTTGGGCGGATTGAACACGACATGGTAGGTGCGGCCCGAGGCCACGTGCACGCGGCGGCCGGACATGCGCTTGATGATTTCCGCGTCGGCCACGTCGATCTCGACCACATAGTCGATGGGCACGCCGGCGGCCTTCATGGCTTCGGCCTGCGGAATGGTGCGCGGGAAGCCGTCGAACAGGTAGCCTTTCTGGCAGTCGGCTTCCTTCAGGCGCTCCTTCACCATGCCGATGATGATGTCGTCGGACACCAGGCCGCCCGCGTCCATGATGGCCTTGGCCTTCACGCCCAGCTCGGTGCCCGCCTTCACGTGGGCGCGCAGCATGTCGCCGGTGGAGATCTGCGGAATGCCGAATTTTTCCTTGATGTAGTTGGCTTGAGTGCCCTTGCCGGCACCAGGACCGCCGAGAAGAATCAGACGCATGTTTCCCCCTAAAAAGATGTTGAGGCCCGAAAAGCAGCAAGCTTATTTCATGCAGGCTTGTCGCCGAACTTAATTTTTTTTATTACCGGATAACAGGCGTGGATAAAGGCGGGAAAAAATCGAGCCACAGAGATCACAGAGGGCACAGAGAAAAATCAGGGCAAAAGCGCTGCCGGCGCTGAAGAGCCACTGCCTTTCTTTGTGCTCTCTGTGTGCTCTGTGGCTGTCTTTATAAGATTTTATTCGAACAGCGGGCGCACGCGCTCCAGGTCTTCGGGCGTGTCCACCCCCGCCCCCGGCGCCTCCGGCGTGACCGCAACGGCGATGCGGTAGCCGTGCCACAGCGCGCGCAGCTGTTCCAGCATTTCGAAGCGCTCCAGCGGGGCCGGCGCGAGGCCGGCGAATTCGCGCAGGAAACCGGCGCGGTAAGCATACAGGCCGATATGCCGCAGCACCGGCAGGCCTTCGGGCAGCGAGGGGCCGGCGGTCAGGGGCGAGGCGGAAGCATACGCGTCGCGCGGCCAGGGAATGGGCGCGCGCGAGAAATACAGCGCATAGCCCTGCTGGTCGGTCACCACCTTCACCACGTTGGGATTGCGGAATTCCTCGGCGCCGTACAGCGGATGCGCGAGCGTGGCGATCGATGCAGCCTCGTGTGCGCCCAGGCACAGGGCGCATTCGCGGATGAGCGCGGGCGCGATCAGCGGCTCGTCACCCTGCACGTTGACGATGATGTCGTCGTCGGCGCAGTCGAGCAGCTCGGCCACCTCGGCCAGACGATCGGTGCCGGAAGCATGTTGTGCCGATGTCATCAGCGCACGGTAGCCCGCCGCATCCGCCGCCGCCAGCACGCGCGCGTCGTCGGTGGCGATGACGACTTCCTCCGCGCCAGCCTCCGCCGCGCGCTCGGCCACCCGCACCACCATGGGCCTGCCGCCGATGTCGGCCAGCGGCTTGCCGGGCAGGCGCGAAGAGGCGTAGCGCGCGGGAATGACGACGCGAAACCTCACTTGCGCACTTCTTCCTCGGGCGGCAGCGCGCGCGCCTCTTCCGGCAGCATCACCGGAATGCCGTCGCGTATGGTGTACGCCAGCCGGCACGGCGAACACACCAGTTCCTGCGCGGCGCGGTCGTAGTGCAGCGGCCCCTTGCACACGGGGCACACCAGGATTTCGAGCAGTTTGTTGTCCATGTCAGGCTTTCTTTGCCAGTTGCGCCAGCCTTTCGGCCAGCCAGTTTTCCAGTTGCGGATCCGGCGACAGTTCCAGGGTTTGCACCCACCATTCCGGCCCCGCCAGTTCGCGGCATTTTACCGCGTCCTTCTCGGTCATCACGACCGTGGCCTCGGCATCGATGTCGCCTTTGCGGAACGCATGGTGATCGGGAAAGGCCTGTCTGCGCAGCTCCAGCCCGGCCGCTTCGAGCTGCCCGAAAAACGCCTGCGGCCTCGCCAGCCCCGCGACCGCATGCACGAGCCCGCCGGCGAAATCCCGGAGCGCGCGGGTTTGCCGCGGATCTTTCAGCCTGTAGCAGTCACCGGGCCGATGGCGGACACGGAACACCGGCAACGGGCAGTTTCCGGTTTCGCCCCCCTGTTCGCCGCGCACGCTCAGGATCAGCGCATCGGCCTGGCCCAGTCTCGATACGGGCTCGCGCAATGGGCCCGCCGGCAGCAGCCAGCCGTTGCCGAAGCGCGCGGCATCGTCGGCCAGCACCAGTTCCAGGTCGCGCCGCAGGCGGTAGTGCTGCAGGCCGTCGTCGGAAACGATGATGTCCACCTCGGGATGCCGTTCGCGCAGCAGCCGCGCGGCCGCCAGGCGATCCGCGCCCACGGCGACGGGTACACCGGTCTTGAGGTGAATGAGCAGCGGCTCGTCGCCGACTTCCTCCGCCGTGCTGGCCGCCTCGACCTCGCGCAGGCTCGTCTCCACGCGGCCATAGCCGCGGCTCACCACGCCCGGCCTGTAGCCCTGCGCTTGCAGCCATTGCGCCAGCCAGATGACGAAAGGGGTCTTGCCGCTGCCGCCCGCGGAGAGGTTGCCGGCCACGATGACCGGCACGCCCGGATGGCCGGCGCGCAGCAGGCCGAAGCGGTAGGCACGGCGCCGCAGCATGGCCACGGCGCCGAACAGCAGGGACAGGGGCAGCAGCAGGATGTTGAGCAGTCCCTTGCGGGACCAGAAGGCCTGAATATTCAAGCGCTGAAGGTCAATCGTCGGAGCTCTGCGTGGCGAAGGTGATGCGCGCAAGGCCCGTGCGGCGCGCGGCTTCCATGATGTTGATCACGGACTGGTGCGTGGCCTTGGAGTCGGCGTTGATGACCACCACGATTTCGCTGTCGCCCTTGGCGATGTCGGCCATCGCGGCGGAAAGCGCCTCGGTCGTGGCGGCGACGCTCCTGTCGTTGACCTGGTAATTGCCCAGCGCATCCACCGCCACCTGGATGGTCTGCGGCTTTTGCGGGCTGGCTTCGCCGGCCGCCGTGGGCAGGTTGATTTTCAGTTCGGAATAGCGCGCATAGGTGGTGGTGACCATGAGGAAAATCAGGATCACCAGCAGCACGTCGATCAGCGGGATCAGGTTGATCTCCGGCGCTTCCCGGTCGTAGCCGCGCTTGAAGTTCAACTGCGCTCTCCGTGCACGATTTCCACCAGCTTGATGGCCTGCTGCTCCATGTCCACCGTCAGGCTGTCCACGCGGGCGCGGAAGAAGCGGTAGAAGATCATGGCCGGAATCGCCACGATCAGGCCGAAGGCGGTGTTGTACAGCGCCACCGAAATGCCGTGCGCGAGCACGGCCGGGTTGCCGCCGGTAGGCGTCTGCGAGCCGAAGATCTCGATCATGCCCACCACCGTGCCGAGCAGGCCCAGAAGCGGCGCGATCGCGGCGATGGTGCCGAGCGAGGTCAGGAAACGCTCGAGGTCGTGCACCACCGCGCGGCCGGTTTCCTCGATGGCTTCCTTCATCACCTCGCGCGAGCTTTTCACGTTGCGCAGGCCCGCCGCGAGAATCTGCCCCAGCGGCGAGTCTGCCGACAGCTTGGCGAGCATGTCGTCGCTCACGCCGTGGGCGCGCAATTCCTTGATCACGCTGCCCAGCAGCGCAGGCGGCGAAATTTCCGAAACGCGCAGGGAATACAGCCGCTCGATGATAATGGCAAGCGCCAGGACGGATGCAAGAATCAGGGGCCAGATCGGCCAGCCGGCCGCCTCGATGATGGCTAACACACGCACACTCCAGTCTGAAACAAACAACGCGACTTTAGCCTGCGCACTTCGATTCGACAAGCGCAGGCAAAAATTGGAATAATCGCGGCAAACAGGAAGCGGCTGGTTTGCAAAATAAATGCGTGACCGGATCGCGGCTTCAGCCGCGAACGAAATGAATGCCCACAAGCTTCGGAAAAGCCCTAAAACATATTACAAATACTTTACAAAAGTTCTCCACAATTTCTGTGGATAAAACTGTGCAAAAAGCCACTGCAAACTTTGTAACTATGCTGTTTTAAAAGATATTTCCGTCATCGCCCATTCATGAAGCATATTTTTTCCGTTTAAAAACATAAGCTTAAGAAAACACCCTTTATTTACAAGGGAATCGATGAATTGTCATGCAGTTTTCCACCGGCAGTGGAAGGATTGACGCCATGGAGCGCGAAACCCCGCCCCCGTCAAGCCCCGTTTTAACGGTCTCCGCGCTCAACAGCCTGGCGCGTTCGGCCGTGGAAAACGCCCTGCCGCTGGTGTGGGTGGGCGGCGAAATCTCCAATCTCACGCGCGCCGCCTCGGGCCACTGGTACTTCAGCCTCAAGGACGACCGCGCCCAGGTGCGCTGCGCCATGTTTCGCGGGCGCAACCAGTTCGTGGACTGGCAACCGTGCAACGGCGACCAGGTGGAAGTGCGCGCAGCGCCCACGGTGTACGAAGCGCGCGGCGAATTCCAGTTGCAGGTCGAGCTGATGCGCCGCGCCGGGCTGGGCGCACTGTTCGAAGCTTTTGAAAGGCTGAAACAGAAACTCGCTGCCGAAGGCCTGTTCGAGGCCGCGCGCAAACGCCCCTTTCCCGTGTTCCCCAAGCGCCTCGGCATCGTCACTTCTCCCGAGGCCGCCGCGCTGCGCGACGTGCTCACCACCCTGCGCAGGCGCGCGCCCTGGCTGCCGGTCGTCCTCTACCCCACGCCCGTACAGGGCGAAGGCGCCGGCAGGAAAATCGCCGCCGCCATCCGGACGGCAGGAGAACGCAAGGAATGCGACGTGCTCATCGTCTGCCGCGGCGGCGGCAGCATCGAGGACCTGTGGGCCTTCAACGACGAGAGCGTGGCGCGCGCCATTGCGGACAGCCCCATGCCGGTGATCGTGGGTGTGGGTCACGAAACCGATTTCACCATCGCCGACTTCGTCGCCGACCTGCGTGCGCCCACGCCCACCGCCGCGGCGGAACAGGTGTCCTTGAGCCGCGAGGAATGGGTGCAACGCCTGGCCACGCTGCAGCACCGCATGGCCCGCCCCATGCACCGCATGCTGGCAAGCCGAGCACAGGCCGTGGACACGGTCGCGCGCCGCCTGGTGCATCCTGCGCAGCGCATCAAGGCGCAGCGCGACAGCCTCGCGCACCTGGGCAAGCGGCTGGGCATGGCGCACGCGCAAAGCCTTTCGCGCCAGCGCTGGCGCTTCGACGCGCTGGCAAGCCGCCTGGCCGCCGCACGGCCGCAGCCGCAAGCGCTGCATGCAAAGACGAAGCAATTGCAGCAAGGCTTGAGCCGCGCGCTGGCCCGGCACATGCAAAGCCATCGCGCCGATGTCGAACGCATGGCCGCGCACCTCGCCCACCTCAACCCCGAGGCCGTGCTGGCGCGCGGCTACAGCATGGTGCGCAACGCAAAGGGTGAAGTCGTGCGTTCCAGCGCGCAGATCGAAGTGGACGAAACCCTTGATCTGCACTTTCATCGAGGCAGCGCAAAGGCCCGCGTCACAAAAAAGGAAGAATGAATGGACTACGCCACGCTGCTGAAAATCCACCTCGCTGCCGTCGCCGTCTCGCTCGCGCTGTTCGTGCTGCGCGGCATCTGGCGCATGCTGGATTCCCCCATGCTGAAGCGGAAATGGGTGAAGATCGTGCCGCACCTCAACGACACTCTGCTACTGGCCGCCGCCATTGGCATGCTGGTCGCGGCCGGACTGAACCCGCTCGAACACGGCTGGCTCATGGCCAAGATCGCCGGCCTCGTCGTCTACATTGCGCTCGGCAGCATCGCCATCAAGCATGGCAAAACGCCGCGAGCCAGAATCCTGGCCTTCGTCGGCGCGCTGACGGTGTTCGGCTATATCGCCAAGGTGGCGCTAAGCAAGCAGGTGTGGCCGTTCTAAAGAATCCTCTGGCGCAAAGTGCCAGGGGATTTATCCCTCATCAAGAAACCGCCTCACCCTTGCTTCCACCTGCGCGGCAAGATCCGACGCCAGGCAATCCAGTTCTTCCACCTCCATGCCCCTCAGCCAGGTCAACTGCCGCTTTGCAAGCTGGCGCGTGGCGTAGATGCCGCGGTTAAGCAGTTCCTCGCGATCGTATTCGCCTTCCAGGTACTGCCATGCCTGACGATAGCCTACGCATCGCATGGAAGGCATGCCGGGCATGAGCGGGTATTGCTTGCGCAGTTCGGCCAGTTCCTCCACCAGCCCCGCTTCCAGCATGTCGGCAAAACGCTGGCTGATGCGCTCGTGCAGCACTTTGCGGTCGGACGGCACCAGCGCCAGCGGCAGTACACGATAAGGCAGCGCCACGCTGCTGTTTTCCGACAGCAGCTGCGACATCGGCCTGCCGGTCAGGCGCACCACTTCCAGAGCGCGCTGTATCCGCTGCGCATCGGTGGGCTTGAGGCGGGCGGCTGTTTCCGGGTCGAGCCTGACCAATTCCTGATGCAGCGCCGGCCAGCCGCGTTCGCCCGCCTCCCGCTCGATCGCCATGCGCAAATCCGCTTCCGCGCGCGGCAGCTCTGAAAGCCCTTCTCGCAGCGCCTTGAAGTACAGCATGGTGCCTCCCACCAGAAGCGGCACATGTCCACGTGCGCTGATCTCGTCCATCGCCCGCAGCGCGTCCTCGCAAAATCTGGCGGCTGAATAAGCCTCGGTCGGATCGATGAGATCAATCAGCTGATGCGGCGCCTTGCGCAATGTTTCCGTATCCGGCTTGGCGGTGCCGATGTCCATGCCGCGATACACCAGCGCCGAATCGACACTGACGATTTCCAGTGGCAGATGCTGCACCAACTCTACCGCAACGCCGGTCTTGCCGCTGGCGGTGGGCCCCATGAGAAAGATGGCGGGAGGTCTCAGAACATGGTCGGGCATTCTGGTCTGCGTATTTATCTGCGTCATGGAGGCAGATGAGGGGGTTTGTGTGGGAGGGGCGTAAAAAAGCCCCCTGCGTTGGGCAGGGGGCTTTTTGTTGTGGGGTGTCTGACGATGACCTACTTTCGCAAGCGGATGCTCACTATCATTGGCGCGAAGGCGTTTCACGGTCCTGTTCGGGA
>JAJZPR010000060.1 GCA_021847835.1 Pseudomonadota bacterium | reverse complement strand
CAGCTGATCTGGCATCCTGAGCCAATATGGAGGCAATCCTGAACCCGCCTTCGTCAATATCGCCCCAGTGATAGACGGGCACACCTGGCGGCAAGCCGCCAAGCAGCCGAACATACATGGCTCGCCAGGCGGGTGTGGGCATGCCGGCGGTATAGATAAGCAGGATTTCCTCGTCGTGGCGGCGCCTGGCCTCGCTGTGGAAGGTGGTCTGGTTTTCGATGGTCATCACGAGCTTGGGGGTGCTGGCCAAGCCGACAACAGAAGGCGCAGAAAAAGCCCCATACGGCTCATCCAGCAGCGCGGTGACGCGGGTACGCGCCACGGTCACCCGGCCCGCCATGCGGACGGGCTGCTCTTCCCGGAACAGGCCGATCTCCTGCCATACATCGATGGGCTCACGGATCTCGGCGTCGACATCCCCCGTCAGCAGGATATCGACAGGCGCTGCTAGCTTTTCGATGCGCTTGCTGCCATTGAACACCTTGAACAGTCGCGCGCTGACTTCGCGGATCGGCTCGTCAACCGTTCTGTTCTCACGGTTGGTGGTCATGAAGCTGATGATGCGTGCGGCATCGACCCAGTCCTGGGTGTGCTCCGGGCCAAAGGTGCGAACCTTCTTCAAGGCGGCCCAGCGAGCCAACACGTCATTTAGAACTGGAAAATCCAGCAGTAATGGTGCGAACTGCGAGGCCGCCTTCTCGAGGCGGCTTGCGGCTGTCTCCATGCCAAGCAGTTTCGCCAGGGCATCCAGGTCGGTAAGTTCGACGCGTTGGATGAATCCTTGCTCGCCGCACCCCCTTTCCCAGGTAAGGGACACGGCGCCTTCGGCTCTCGCCGCCTTCATCGCTGCCTCGAAGGCCTCCTTGTCGGCCAGCGAGCGCGTGGCGTGATAGTCGGCCAGTTGCAATCGTGTCAGCGCCGGCCGCGTCGAGCGGACACCGGCTGTCTCACGATTGCCGAACGCGAGCAGCTTCGTGAGGGCGTTACGGGCCTTCGTGTCCATGTGACACCTACACCGGCTGGGCGGTAGCCGTTCCCGTCCCACGCATGCGATGGACTTCCTGCTCGATGAGTTCGGGATGGGTATCCAGATCGTCTGCCATGAACATTTGCCTGACTTCGTCAGTGACATCATGGCCGTCAATGAAAATCACATTGCGCAGTGAGTCTTTTGAGATGTCGTAGTAGCGATGCAGAAAAGCATTGAGCACACCCAGATTCTCGCCTGGACTGGCCATGAACACCTGCAGGCCCAAATCCTGCAGATAACGCATCGTGGCCGTAATGTTGGTCGGATCCATCTTGTTGAAGGCTTCATCCAGCAGGATCAGCCTGATGCCGTTTCGGTTGCCGCGGTCCAGGCGGTAGGCCGATGCCAGTGCGGCACCGGCAATCACGTACAGCGGCGCGCGGTGCTCGCCGCCAGATCCGGGGCCAATGCGCTTGCTCAGATGGCCAACCACTTTGGATTCTCCCGTCAACGGGTCACCCCGCTTGATTTCTATGTCAAATTCGTAAAATTCGCGGTAGTCATCCAGCGGGCTTTTGATGCTGCCGGTGCCTGGCGCGATCTTGTCGTCCAGCAGTTCCTTGAACTGTGGCGGGATCTCCCCGGCCCCGCCGAGCAGGTCTTCCTGCGGCCCGAACGATGCGATGTTCTTCACGAACTCGAGCAGTTGCTTGAAGTGGGGGCGGATGGTGCGCTTGAACTGATAGCGCTCGCCGTTGGTGAAGGCCGGGCACGCCTTTAATACCCGGTTCAGCTGGTCCATCGTCACGTCCAGCGCCTCGATATTCTGGTTCAGCGCCAGGGCGACGTCGTTCCTGAACGTCTCCTGTGAAACCTTGTAGGCGTCCTCCATCTGCGCCTTGTAGTGGAGCAACTCGGTGTCCCGCAGGCGCTTGAGGATGTCGGCGATCCAGGCCTGTCCCTTGCGCCAGTCTTCCAGCACGTGTTCGCCTGCCTGCTCCCGGTATTTGGACAGGAATTCTCCCAGCAGATTGCTGCCCTTGCTGACTTCGCGTGTCACGTCGCGGAGGGCATCAGCTTCTTTCGTTTTGCAGTAGGCCGCCATGTCCTCGTAGTTCTCGCCGTGCTTCTCCAGAACGACGTCCCAATGGGGCGACGCGTAATCGGCGTCGTACTCCGGATCCTTGCGTGCTTCCTCGGCGGCCTCGCGGGCAGTCGTAAGCTTGGCAGAGGCTGTGGCAACGTCCTTTTGGCGCTCGACCAATGCGTTTTCGGCACTGCAGCGCCTACCGTACGCGGCAGTGACGGCCTCACTCAGTTTCCCAGCCTTTCCTGACCACGCTTTTTCCTGTTCGCCGAGTTCCACGTATTCCTTGTCGGCGGCACCCTGCAGCTTGCTTTGGAGTGCGGTTGCATCGACTTTGGCGGATTCCGCTTCGTCCCAGAAGCCCTTCAGGTACCCTCGGGCCTGGTCTTCCTGCGGGATGCGGCGCAGCACCGTGGCCAGCGCGTCTATCCTCTGTTTCTGGGCCGTGAGATCCGACACCGCCTTCGTGCAGGCAGCGAGCCGCGCTTTAGCCGCTTCAAGGTGCTGCCCGCCGCCGTCGCGCCCGATGCGAAGGTCGCCTTCCACGACGAGCTTCAGGCGTTCGATGGTGCCTTTGCCGACCAGCATGCCGTCCTGCGTCAGGGTGCGCTTGCCGCGCTCCATGGCCTGTGCGGTGGTCGTGGCGCACACCATGTCCCCGAAGAGGCCGCGCAGGTAGGCCACGGCCGCCGGGTCGGTGCCTTCGATCAGTTCGGCGACGGAGCCGTCTTCAGGGCGCCGGCCGACCTGCTGCCTACTCTCCATGACGATCTTGGCGCCGTATGCGGCACGCTTTTCCGGCAGGCCGCGATAGACCTCGAATGCCCGCCGTTCGTCATGTTCCGGCACAAGCAGCGCCTGCAGGTTGCTTGCAAGGTAGGCCTCGATTGCAGGCTGCCATTCCTTCTTCGTGATTCGGACGACGTCGCACACCGCCACCGGGTTGATGCCTTCATCCCGCAGCTCGCGTATCAGGGTTTCGACGTTCGGGCTGAGCGGCATCTTCCCCTGCCTGACCCGTTCGAGTGATTCTGTGGCGAGCTTGAGATCGGCTTTGGCGGTCTCCAACTGCTGGTACAGCGTGCCATCGAGGCCGTTCAGTACCTGCATGGCTTTTTGAGCCGCCTGAACGGCAGTACCCAGGTGCACTTCGATTTCAGTCCATTCAGCCTGTTCAAAGCGTTCCAGCAAGGCCGCCAGTTTCTGCGATTCGGCGCTCAATGAGCGCGTGACATCGTCATCCAGTACACCGGCGTCCGCGGCCTTCTTCAGGAACCCGCGGAACTGGGAAAGCTGGTCAAACATGCCCTTGGTATTGCGTTCGGCCCGATCATGATGCCCCCTGATCTGGCCTTCCAAGCCGGCGTAATCGGCATGGGCTCCATGCTGTTCGCGAAGCTTGCGGTATTGCGCCGCTTTCTTGGCTGCAGTTTCCTGATCGTCCTTCAAGCCACGGAATTCCTTGTCAGCAGCCTCAAACGCCGCCTCGGCTTCCTGCTGGTCGCACTCGCATTGCCCGTGCACGTGGTTGGCGTGCTCGCGCGCCGCGTCCAGGCCAAGCGCCTTCCAGGTGACGGCTTTTCTGCAGGCCTTAGCTGCATTGTCGAAGGTGTCGTGGACTACGGTGCCGTCGATGATCTTCTGCTCGACATGGGTCACCATCTCGGCCAGACGCCGGAAGGAATCGGTGACCTCCTTGAACTTCTTGATGTTCGTCGGCCGGGACTCGAGCACGTCATTGCGGACGATCTCGTCCACGGTCTTGTCGAAGCGCATCCGCAGCGCGAAACGGAACGCGCGGATAAATGCTTCGTACGACGGCGCGCCGCCCGATCCGCGCAATTCGAGCAGGCAGGCGCGAATGTAGCGATCCGCCTCCTGGAATATGCATTCCTCGCCAGAAACCTTGGATCGCTGCAGCAGTTGCTGTTTGAAGGCGGCCCATTCCCGCGGCTTTTCCTTGCCGTCGACCGTCTCAAGATGGTCGCCCAGCGTCAACTCGACATCCGGGAGGAGGTAGCGGCCCAGCACGTCGTGTTGCTCGCGGTCCTTGGAGGCATAGATGCACACGCCCATCGAGACGGGCTTGTTGGTTTCCGAGTCGCGCCAGACGAGGGTGATATAGGTGTTCGAGTTCGGCCGCACCCGATCATCGGGCATGCCGCCGTACTGGCCGAGGCAATAGCTCCGAATCGACCGTGTCGTCTTGTTCTCGTCGGCCTGGGCGTTCAGCGCCATGAGCCGGCTGTTTGCACCGAACATGGCGATCTGGACGGCGTCGAGGAACGAGCTCTTTCCGCTACCGTTTGCCCCGAACAACCCGGTGATCTCGGCAATGCGGACATGCTCTCGTTCATACAGAAAGAACTGCACCAGGTTGATGCTTTCCAGATATTTCATGCTTCTTCTTCCTCCGGCTGCTCTGGTCCTTGCCCGTCGCCGTCCTCGACAGTGTCCCCTGCGGGTTCGTAGGACTGAGTGAATTGGGCCAGCCGGGTGATCGCGGTCTCGCCCAGCAGATCCACGATGGCCGGACGTATGGCCAGCACGTATGGCTGAATGTCACTGGCAACCATCTCGGGAAACTCATGTTCCTCGACCTTTCGCACGATGCCCCAGCGCCGGAGCGTTCGCACTAGACCGTCCAGTTCTCCACGGCCCGGGAGCTCGCGCTTGCCCGCCGAGGAGAGGCGATACTTCTCCTCAAGCTCGACCGCATCGCAGATCACTTCGCCGTCATCGTTCAGCTGCCCGGTCCGGGCCTGTTCGTCGTAGATCTTCCGGAGCACAAGGGCGAGCAGCGTTTGTGCAGTATTGGCCGTGCCCGCCCTGCCGTTGTCCGGAATCGCGCACGCATAGCGGAGCTGCCGGTTCACGGTCAGACCGACGCCAACCTGGGAGAGGACGTGCTTGAATTCGCGCTCGAACCGCTCGATCATGCCGTAGGCCATGCGGCTGTGCCGGTCCGCGTAGTACAGAACCTGTTCTGCGAGCAGGCGGCTGGCGGTCGATTCGAACTCCTCGGCCACGTATTGCCGGTCGGTCTTCGCCGCGATGTTTTCCCAATACTGGCTCATGTCCCCCCTCCTTTTGCGGCCGCCGGTCTTTTCGCCTTCTCGATCCGGAACGGAACGCCGGTAATCCACTTGTTTTCCGCTTCCTTGTCGCCGGTGCGGCGGACCCGGAAGCCACGCGTCATGACCAAGGCCTCCCGCTGCAAGTCAGGCGATCCGCTATCCATGGCGGCACCCAGCACCAGCAAGGTCTGATAGGCACGCACATCCGCGATGCTGCTGATCTGGAGTTCTTCGCTGGCGACGGCAGGGCGGCCTGAAAGCTGACGTGACACAAACTCGACGAGCATCGGGGCGTTCACCATGCGGACATTGCGTGCGAGCGCCCGGAGTTTTGCCCGTGCGATGTCTTCGTCGGTTGGGATGGTCTCCCTCAGTTGTGTGGCCTTCTCCCGCGCCTCCTGCCGGCGTGGTTCGGCGAGATTGGCGGGGCTGACCATGTCGCCCGGCGGGAAAGGGCTGTCGTGAACATCCGTTTTGCTGTCCATGACCCGGGCGATCGCCGCATCGACGGCCTCATCGATGGGACGCAGGGAGCGCAGCCGGTAATCCAGATAGGCCAGCGCCCGGCGGTTTGCCCGGCGGATCTCGTCATCCAGCCGCTCCAGGTAGTCGTCGATCCGCTGGATGTCGCGCAATTTCTGCACGTCGCGCTCGAACATGCGCTCGGCGCGGGCGCGGTCGCCCTGGAAGCGCCGGGTTTCGTACCAGGTGATCATGCGCTCGCGATTCTGCTCGGAACCATGCAGTTCGTCGGCCCAGTGGAGGATTTGCGGGCGCCGCGACAGCGGGTGCTCGCGTGTCCTGAGTTCCTTGTAGTCCCCGATGAACACCTGCTCGATGAAGCCGCTGAAGAACCCGCGAACGTACTGGGCGGTGGTTTCTTCCGCCCCGAGCGAGCTCATCAGGTCGCGGACGTTCGTGCCGGTATTACGGATGTGTTCGAGCAGGTGTCGCGCCTGGTCGGCCGCCTCGGAAAGCGAGTCGCCGCCGGCCCCTTCCATCACCAGCTTCAGGTTGGCTTCGATGGAGCGAATCTTGCCCGCCACGTAGATCGGTCCGGTCTCCGCGAAATTGATGAGCTGCCCCAGGAACTGGTTGACTGTGGGGGTCATGGAAACCCGCTTGTCGACACCATGGCGGTCCAGCCGCAGCCAGCCACAATCATGCAGCCGATTGAAGATAGTGATGGCTCGGATATTGAGGGGTGTTTCGGGCGTGGCGCCGTCCTCGTCGATCCAGGAATCGTGGATGACGAGCTCGGCCTCGATGTCCTGGGTGATGTCCCGCGTCGTGAATCCGTGGCTGGGCGGCAAGGGGGCATCCGGGCCGAAGCGCCTGTCGTAAATCGCGCACAGGATTCCCCAGTAGGTCTGCTTGTTGGGCGAGGCCAGCGGCGCGAATAGCCGCTCGGGCAGCCGCGTAAACAGAAGGGAGGCAGCAGCGCCGCCAGCGCCTAGCGGTTGAAAAGCCACTTGGACACCTCCTGTGCGTTTTCAACGGCGATCAGATACTCGGGCGCGTGCTGGATCTTTGTGTCCATCGCGGCGTGTATGTCCAGAATGAAATAGGGGACCAGAGCCGCGCGGCAGGTTTCCACGCGGCTCGCTGTCCCATTGAAGTATTCGGCCTGGATCACTCTGGCCTGCGCAGGAGAGAGTTCAGGGTGGGCGACCAGGCGAACCTTGACCTTGGTGTTCCAGTCGGGGTCATCGAATCGGGTGCGATCCGCGAGACGCGCCAAAGGCTTCACTTCGAGGATCCGTCCCAGTGCGTAATCCCGGAATTCCTGATGGGCCTCGCTGTAGGCGCGCACATGCCACCTGCGGCCGGCGAGAACCAGGCTGTGCGGATAGATCGTGCGGCGATGCGGAGCCGGTTCGCTCATCGACATGTATTCGATTTCGACGGCTTTTGCCTGTCTGATCGAATTTCCGAGGCTGGCGAATGTCTTGGGTGCCGGGGCGGTGATGCTTGGCGTCGCCGACCAGGCCACCGAACTGCCATCTTCCATGGCCGACGCATAGGGAAGCCCGACCATGGACAGGTAACGGGAAAGCGATTCGGAAATGTCTGCCTGAGAGGCCTTGGTGTACCGCTTGTAGAAATCTGGCGTAGCGAAGTAGCTCCTGGACTTGCTGTCCCATTGCATCCAGGTTGGGTTCAGGTCGCGGATTTCCTTGATCCATTGGCTGGCCCGTGGCAAACCAATGCCAAACAGCTCGCATACCCGCGAACGGTAAATGCGCCCTTCCCAAACCAGCAAAAGCTCCAGAAGGGTAAGGCGTTGTTGCGGGCTGTCGTTCCGTTGGTCCATGCGCTTTTTCATATGTTATAGAAAAATATAACATATAATTTCTTATAACATGGACCTTGCAGCAAAAAACCTCTGCCTGCAAACACTGTAACCAGGGGGTTGCCCCACCCTGCGTTCCGTGGGTTCACTTCGTGCGACCGCTTTGGCCATAGAAGCGACGGAGGGAGGCTCTCTCAGACAGGCGGGTCATCGGCCTTATGCAAAGCTTTACATAAGGCCGATTATGCAAAGTCGTTGATTATGGAAAGTTGCGAGTCGGAACGCACGCCAACAGCTGATTGGCAGCGGCAGGTGCGAATTCCGACCTTCACATAATCACAGGGTCTTTAGGAAGTCGATCAG
>JAJZPR010000059.1 GCA_021847835.1 Pseudomonadota bacterium | reverse complement strand
GGTGCTCCTGCACGATGCGCACAGCGCGTTCGCGTACTTCGGGGGAATATTTCGGTGTAATCTTCTTGCTCATCATGGCTCCATCTTCTCAAAGATAAGAGCCTCCTCAAAACCCGGGGCGATTCAACGACCAGGGCGAGCGCGTCATCAAGCGCGGCCCCCAGGGCGAGACCGTCTACGTCAACCAGTACTTCACGCTCAGGAACCGCGAGATCGGCACCAAGCACGTCTACGTCGGCGAGAAGAGGGCCGTGTCCAAGCTCATGAAGCAGGACAAGCCCGGCGCCAACCCCCAGGGCAAGACCCCGGTCGAGAAGGACCTCTACTACTTCCATCCCGACCATCTGGGCTCAAGCAACCTCATCACCGACAGCCAGGGCCAGGCGTACGAGCACCTGGAATACTTCCCGTTCGGCGAGACCTGGGTGGAAGAGAGCAGCAACACCCAGCGCACGCCTTACCTCTTCACGGCGAAGGAGCTGGACGAGGAGACGGGGTTGTATTACTTTGGGGCTAGGTATTACGATCCTAGGACGAGTGTGTGGCAGTCGGCTGACGCGATCCTGGACCAGTATCTAGACGGCAAGCGTAACGATGGGGTCTACAATTCCAGGAACCTCGGTCTGTACAGCTACGCTTACCTGAACCCGGCGCGGCTGGTCGATCCGGATGGCAACAACCCTGGCCCGATCTATGCACCTGGCGTGTTTCCGCAGGTGGACTACAGAACCGGCAATGCAATTGCTGACAATACGGTCGTGGGTGCGGTCAACACGGTTATCAACACCGCGAACTCGATTGGTAATATCGCAGTCCGTGCGTTGGGTGCCGTCGGTGAGGTCCTGCCTGCAGATAAATGGGGTCAGACACCATTTACCCCTTTACCCCGATGAACAACATTTTTTTGGCAGCGTTTCTTCCCTCGGCCCGAAGTTTGGTACGCGGCCTTAGGTCCTGCGCGGCAGCGGTTGCCCTGCATGGGATGCTCCTTTGGCTCTCTACTACAATCGTGTCTTTTTTTCCGGACGCATTCGATTTGGTTGGGGGCGTTATTTTCTGGGTTTTGGCAGTTCCTGCCTTACTTCTTACCAGCCCTTTTACCTCTATTCTTTGGGACTTAGGGTTGATGAATGCTCCTGGATGGTTCGCATGGCCGAAGCCGCTGGGCATTGCCCTTGCATATACGATATGGGTTGCCGTTCTTTTCGGGCTTGCTCAAGCGGTTCAACGGTGGTCAAACAAAAATTGACTTGCCCAACCCATCAATCCACCGGACGCTGCGCGATAAAGCCGCACAGCGTCGGTGATTTAAAACGTTGAAGCTGTACAAAACCCCTTTTCGCTCAACTTGCGACATAAAAAACGGCGTGGATTCTTCCACGCCGTTTTACTTTCCGAATTCGATCAGCCTGATCTTCGCCGGCAGCCCTTGCCGCACAGAGGGCGGATCAGGCGCTTGTGCTCTATTCCCCCACACCATGGCCAAATCTGGCCTGCTGGCTCCGGATGATGAGAGCCCCCGCTTGTAGACAAATCAATCGTACTTCGTCGCTACCGGCGCCGGCCCGTTCACCACGTGCGTGGTCAGCACGCCATTCTCGATCCGGTGCAGCAGAAAGCCGCCGGCCTCCAGCGTCCATGACAGCGGCGCGTCATTGTTCGTGTCGAGATGAATCTGGTGAGCGGGGCTGGGGCAGATGCAGGCGGGGAGTCCTGCCCATTGCGTGAACACGCTGCGGTGCACATGGCCGCAGGACAAGCCGATGACGTGGTCGTGTTCCGCCAGCACCCCGGCCAGCGCATCCGGATTGCCGAGCTTGACGGCGTCCATGCCGGGGATGCCGCAGTCGAAGGGCGGGTGGTGCAGGAAGATCAGCGCCGGTTTGCTGCTGGCCGCGAGTTCGTCGTGCAGCCAGTCGAGGCGGTCGATGCACAGCCAGCCGCCTTCCTTGCCTTCGTCCAGGGTGTCGAGGCAGAGGATGCGCAGTTCAGGGAGGTCGATGGCGTATTGCAGGTGCCCGCTTTCGGAAGCGGGCAGGGCGGGGGTGGCGCCGAAGATTTCGCGCATGGGCGCGCGCAGGTCGTGGTTGCCGGGCATGACGCAGTAGGGCATCGTCAGCCTGTCCAGCGCTGATTTGATGCGCCGGTATTCGTCGGTGCTGCCGCTGTCGGCGAGGTCGCCGCTGGCGACGAGCAGGCTCGGCGGTTGGGGCAGGGCATTGATGCGGGCTATGCATGTGGAAAGATAGGCGAAGGTGTCGACCTTGCCTTCGATGAGTTGCCCCGGCAGGCGGATATGGGTGTCGCTGATTTGCGCGATGAGGGTCATGGCCGAGTCTCTCTTTTGTACGGCCCTTCGAGCTCGCTCACGTATTCTTCCACCGCGCGGCCTTCGCGCTTGAGGAAATTTTCCACGGCCTTGCCGAACTGGTCGTCCGCCAGCCAGTGCCAGGACTGCGTGACTACGGGCAGGAAGCCGCGCGCGAGCTTGTGCTCGCCCTGGGCGCCGCCTTCGAAGATGTTGAGTTTCCTGTCGATGCAGAATTCCATTCCCTGGTAATAGCAGGTTTCGAAGTGCAGGCCGGGCACGTAGTCCAGCGCGCCCCAGTAGCGGCCGTAGAGGCGCTCGCTGTCGTAGAGGTCGAGCGCGGCGCAGATTGGCTGACCATTGCGATGGCCCAGCACCATCATGCAATGTTCGGCAAGCCGCTCGCCCAGTTGCCGGAAGAAGTCGAGGTTGAGGTAGGGCGTGGAGCGGTGCAGGCGGTAGGTGTGCACGTAGCACTGGTGGAAGAAGGCCCAGTCGGATTCGCGGATGTCGCGTCCGCTGCGAATCTCGAAGCGCAGCCCGGCGTCGAATACCTTGCGCCGTTCCTGGCGGATTTTCTTGCGCTTGTCGTGCGCGAGCGTGGCCAGGAACTGGTCGAAATTGTCGTAACCGGGGTTGGGCCAGTGGAACTGGTAGCCGCTGCGCTGCATGAGCCCGGCCTGGGCAAACGCCGCATCGCTGTCCGCCTGCGGGAACAGGCAATGAAAGGAGGACAGGCCGGCCTCAGTGGCAAAGCCCAGCGCCGTTTCGATCAGCAGCCCGCGGTCTGCCTCATCGGCCCCCAGCAGGCGCGGTCCCGGCACCGGGGTGAAGGGGACGGCGCACAGCAGCTTGGGGTAGTAGCGCCCGCCGGCCTGTTCGTAGGCGTCGGCCCAACTCCAGTCGAATACGTATTCGCCGTAGGAATGCGACTTGAGATACAGCGGCATGGCGGCGGCGAGGCGGGTGCCCTGCCACAGGCCCAGGTGATGCGGCTGCCAGCCGCTTTCGGCGCTGACACAGCGGCTCTGCTCCAGGGCATGCAGAAAGGCATGCCTGAGAAAGGGCTGGGTGCCGGCCAGGGCGTCCCATTCGGCTGCGTCGAATTCATGCATGCCGGCGACAAAACGGGTTGCGGTTGCTTCCGAATCCAGGGGATTTCCTCCAAAATGGCGGTTTTGCCGATTTAGCTCTGATCACATGAATCTACACGAATTTCAGGCCAAGGCGCGGCTCAGGGAGCGCGGCATCGCTACCCCGCGCGGCGAGGCCGCCGGCAGCGCGGATGCCGCGCGCGCCGCCGCGGAAAAACTGGGTGGCGACGCCTGGGTGGTGAAGGCGCAAATCCACGCGGGCGGACGCGGCAAGGCCGGCGGCGTGAAGATCGCCAAAAGTCTGGATGAAGTAGGCAGCATCGCGGCCAGCCTCTTGGGCAAGCCGCTGGTGACCTACCAGAACGCGCCCGACGGCCAGCCGGTGAGCCAGGTGCTGGTGGAAGAAACCCTCGCCATCGAGCGCGAGCTGTATCTCTCTTTGCTGGTGGACCGCGAGGCGGAAAGGATCGCTGTGGTGGCATCAAGCGCGGGCGGCATGGAAATCGAGGAAGTCGCGCGCGCCACCCCGGAAAAAATCCTCAAGGCGCACTGCGATCCTGTCAACGGCCTGATGCCCTACCAGTGCCGCGAACTGGCCTTCGGACTGGGCCTGAAAGCCGAGGCCTTCCAGGATTTCTGCAAACTGCTGCCGGCGCTCTACAAGCTCTTCGTGGACAGCGACCTGTCGCTGCTGGAAGTCAACCCTTTGGTGGTCACGGCAGAGAATCGCGTGCTGCCGCTCGACTGCAAGATGAGCGTGGACGACAACGCGCTCTACCGCCAGAAGGCGCTGGCGGAACTGAACGACATGAGCCAGATCGACGCCAAGGAAGCGCTGGCGATTGATGCCGGCATCAACTACATCGCGCTTTCCGGCAACATCGGCTGCATGGTCAACGGCGCGGGGCTGGCCATGGCGACCATGGACCTGATCAAGCTGCACGGCGGCGAGCCGGCCAACTTCCTCGACGTCGGCGGCGGCGCTACCGCCGAGACCGTGGCCAAAGCCTTCAAGATCATCCTCGCCGATGCCAACGTCAAGGCTGTGCTGGTCAACATCTTCGGCGGCATCATGCGCTGCGACATCATCGCCGAGGGCATCATCGCCGCGGTGAAGGAAGTGGGCGTGAAGATTCCCGTGATCGTGCGCCTGGAAGGCACCAACGTCGATCTCGGCAAGCAGAAGCTCAAGGAAAGCGGTCTGGCGATCATCACCGCGGACGACCTGACCGATGCGGCCATCAGGGCAGTGGAGGCAGCAGCATGAGCAGGGAGCAGGGTTCCCGCTTGCGGGATGCGACCGGCCGCGAATGCTGCCAGTCGCCGACCGGACGAAAGTTAAATAAACGAGATCGTCAAAGAGGCGACAAATGAGCATCCTGATCGACAAGCACACCAGGGTCATCTGCCAGGGCTTCACCGGCAAGCAGGGCACTTTCCATTCCGAGCAGGCTATCGCTTACGGCACGCAGATGGTGGGCGGGGTGACGCCGGGCAAGGGCGGGCAGATGCATCTGAACCTGCCGGTGTTCAACACCGTGCGCGACGCCGTGCGCGAAACCGGCGCCAATGCCTCGGTGATCTACGTGCCGGCGGCGTTCGCCGCGGATTCCATCCTGGAGGCGGCGGATGCCGGCATCGAGGTCATCGTCTGCATCACCGAAGGCGTGCCGGTGCTGGACATGATGAAGGTGAAGGCCGCGCTCAAGGCCAACAATGCAAAACTCATCGGCCCCAACTGCCCCGGCATCATCACCTCGGGCGAGTGCAAGATCGGCATCATGCCCGGCTTCATTCATCAAAAAGGAAAAGTCGGCATCGTGTCGCGCTCGGGCACGCTGACCTACGAAGCGGTGTGGCAGACCACGAAAGCGGGGCTGGGGCAGACCACCTGCGTCGGCATCGGCGGCGATCCGATCAAGGGCCTGGATTTCATCGACTGCCTGGAAATGTTCCAGAACGATCCCGAGACCGAGGCCATCATCATGGTGGGCGAAATCGGCGGCACGCGGGAGGAAGAGGCGGCGGAATACATCCAGTCCCGCGTCACCAAGCCGGTGGCCGGCTATATCGCCGGGCTGACCGCGCCCAAGGGCAAGCGCATGGGCCACGCCGGCGCCATCATCGCCGGCGGCAAGGGCACGGCGGATGCCAAGATCGCGGCGCTGGAAAAGGCCGGCGTGGTTGTCGCACGCAGCCCGGCCGGCATCGGCGAGGCCATGCTCGAAGCCATCAATAGCCACACATGAAGCTCGCCACATGAAACTCGCGCTCGCCCAACTCAATCTCACGGTCGGCGACCTCAAGGGCAATGCCGCAAAAATTCTTGCCGCTGCCGATGAGGCCAGGGCGGCAGGCGCGAGCCTGCTGCTGACGCCGGAAATGTCAATTTGCAGTTATGCGCCGGAAGACCTGGTGCTGCGCGAGGATTTCTGCGCGGCCTGCGAAGCCGAGGTGAACAAGCTCGCGGCGGCGCTCCCGGACATCACCCTGATCGTGGGTTTTCCGCACCGCGTGGACGGAGACTGCTACAACGCCGCCGCGGTACTGCAGGACGGCAGGATCGCCGCCATCTACCACAAGCAGAAACTGCCGAATCATTCCGTGTTCGACGAGCTGCGCACCTTCAGGCCGGGCGAGGCGGCCTGCGTGTTCGAATGCGAGGGCGTGCGTTTCGGGCTCAACATCTGCGGCGACATCTGGGAGCCGGGCCCGGCGGAGCTCGCTGCTACCGCGGGCGCGCAGGTGCTGCTGGTGCCCAACGCCTCGCCCTTCCATGTCGACAAGCGTCTCGAACGCCGGCAGGTGGCCAGGAACCGCATCGATGCCGCGGGCATTCCCCTCGTCTATTGCAACCTGTTCGGCGGCCAGGACGAACTGGTGTTCGACGGCGCCTCGTTTGCCATGGACGCAAAGGGCCATCTGACGCATCAGTTTCCCGCCTGGGAAGAGGGCGTGTTTTATGTCGAGCTGGACGGCACGGTGGTCGTGCCGGGAGCACAGGCGGCCGAGCCGGAACTGGAGGCGGATGTCTACCAGGCGCTGGTGACCGGCGTGCGCGACTACACCGACAAGAACGGCTTTCGCAGCGTGATCCTGGGCCTGTCCGGCGGCATCGACTCGGCATTGACTCTGGCCGTGGCGGTGGACGCGCTGGGCGCGAAACGCGTGCAGGCGGTGATGATGCCTTCCGAATTTACCGCCAGCGTCAGCCTGGAACTCGCGCTGGAGATGGCGGAAATACTGGGCGTGAAGTATAGCGAAATCGCCATCAAGCCGGTTTACGATGTGTTCATCGACCAGCTCGCGGACGAGTTCGACCAGTTGCCTTTCGACATCGCCGAAGAAAACATCCAGGCGCGCATACGCGGCACCTTGCTGATGGCGCTGTCGAACAAGTTCGGCCATCTGGTGCTGACCACCGGCAACAAGAGCGAAATGGCGGTAGGTTATGCCACCCTGTATGGCGACATGGCCGGCGGCTTTGCCGTGCTCAAGGACGTGCCCAAGACCCTGGTGTACCGGCTGTCCAATTACCGCAACGGTCTGTCGCGCGCGATTCCGCAGCGCATCATCGACCGCCCGCCATCGGCCGAGCTGCGCCCCAACCAGACCGACCAGGATTCGCTGCCGCCGTATGCGGTCCTCGATGTGATCGTCGAGGCCTATGCGGAACGCGATCTGTCCGCCGCGGAAATCCTTGCCCTGGGCTTCGACGCGGCGACGGTGAAGCGGATCATCCGCCTCATCGACCTGGCGGAATACAAGCGCCGCCAGTCCGCGCCGGGAATCCGCATCACGCCGCGCAATTTTGGCAAGGATCGCCGCTATCCGATAACATCCCGGTATCGCCCCGAGGAAAACCTGCAGGAGACCGCAAAATGAAAAAAATCGAAGCCATCATCAAGCCTTTCAAACTCGATGAAGTGCGCGAAGCGCTGTCCGAAGTCGGCATTGCCGGCCTGACCGTGACCGAGGTCAAGGGCTTCGGGCGGCAGAAAGGGCACACCGAGCTTTATCGCGGCGCCGAGTACGTGGTGGACTTCCTGCCCAAGCTCAAGCTGGAACTGGTGGTGGCGGACGCCAATGCGGAAACCGCGGTCGAGGCCATCATCAAGGCCGCCCGCACCGGCAAGATCGGCGACGGCAAGATCTTCGTGAGCGAGGTCGAGCAGGTGATCCGCATCCGCACCGGGGAGTCGGGGGAAGCGGCGATTTAAGAATCGGCTTGTTCAACAAAACCGTCGGGGGTGGTCAACTCCCTCTCACTTTGCGGGAGAGGGTAGGGGTGAGGGTGATTCTTCTGAATCCCCTTTTTGTTGCCTGCGGATACCTACGCCGTTCATTGCGCAGCGTGGCAATCCAGGGTTTTGTTTGATTGGCGAAAAGCGTTGGTTGGATTGACCAACTTCTATGGCTAGATAGTGTCGTCATGAGATAGCCAGCCAAAGGGTAAGGCAGCGAATTTGTACGGCAGCAACAAAGGATGACAGGTTTTTCGCATAGCGGGTGGCGATCCCCCGCCACCGCTTGAGATGCAAGA
>JAJZPR010000021.1 GCA_021847835.1 Pseudomonadota bacterium | reverse complement strand
TTCCGCGCAACGCCACCATTCCCGTGGCGCGCGCCCAGGACTTCACCACCTTCAAGGACGGCCAGACCGCCATGAGCATCCACGTGGTGCAGGGCGAGCGCGAACTGGTGTCCGACTGCCGCTCGCTCGCCCGCTTCGAGCTGCGCGGCATTCCGCCCATGGTGGCGGGCGCGGCGCGCGTTCGCGTTTCTTTCCAGGTCGATGCCGACGGCCTGCTGTCGGTGTCCGCCTTGGAGCAGACCAGCGGCGTGCAGGCCACCATCGAGGTCAAGCCGTCCTACGGTCTTTCCGACGACGAGATTGCCGGCATGCTGCAGGATTCCTACACCAATGCCCAGCGCGACATGGATGCGCGCAACCTGCGCGAACAGCGCGTGGACGCCCTGCGACTGATCGAGGCCACCCAGGCCGCGCTCGATCAGGACGGCGCACGGCTGCTGTCCGATGTGGAGCGCATCGCCATCGACCGCGCCGTGGAAACACTGCGCGTGCTGCTGAACGGGCAGGACTACGGCGCCATCAAGCGCGCCGCCGATTCGCTCAACCGCGCCACCGCGCAATTCGCCGCGCGCCGCATGAATGCCGGCATCCAGATGGCGCTGGCCGGCAAGCGGCTGGACGCGCTGGAAGTGCGGGCATGATTTATTCCCCAAAGTCTGGATCGCCACGGCCCTGCGGGCCTCAATGGGATGGACGCCCCCACCCTACGCGGCATCGATGTGCCAAAGTGGAGGTGTCTACAACCACTGAATGGAAAGGGGCGTCCGAAATGAAGCTTACAACAGTTGGCATCGACCTGGCGAAGAGCGTTTTCCAGATTCACGGCGTGGATGAGCACGGCAAGGTCGTGCTCCGCAAACAATTGAAGCGCAGCCAGGTGACAGTGTTCTTCGCCAACCGCACTCCCTGCCTGATTGGCATGGAAGCCTGCGGCAGCGCACACCACTGGGCACGTGAGCTGGAACGCCTGGGCCACACCGTCAGGCTGATGGCGCCGCAGTTCGTGAAACCCTACGTCAAGACCAACAAGAACGACGCAGCCGACGCCGAGGCCATCTGCGAGGCAGTTGCCCGTCCCAACAGGCGCTTCGTGCCGGTCAAGAGCGTCGAGCAGCAGACCGTGCTGTCGCTGCACCGCGCCCGCCAGGGCTTCGTCAAGGCCCGCACCGCGCAGGCCAACCAGATTCGCGGTCTCCTGGGCGAATTCGGCCTGACGATTCCGCAGGGCATCGGCCAGGTTGGCCGGCGCATACCCGAGATATTGGAGGATGCCGACAATGGCCTGCCCGGCCTCATGCGCCAACTCATCGCCCGACTGTTCGCGCACTTCAACGAACTGCACCGCCAGGTGCTGGAGCTCGAAGCCCAGATCAAGGCCTGGCACCGGGGATGCCCGGCCAGCCGCAAGCTGGCCGAGATTCCCGGCATCGGGCCGATCACCGCCAGCGCCTTGGTGGCCTCGGTCGGCAATGCCGGGAGCTTCACCAACGGCCGGCAGCTTGCGGCCTGGCTGGGGCTGGTGCCTAAACAGCATTCGACCGGCGGCAAGGCCGTGCTCCTGGGCATCAGCAAGCGCGGCGACAGTTACCTGCGCACCCTGCTGATTCATGGTGCGCGCGCAGCGATCCTGGCGGCGCAGCGCAGGGCCGACGAGGCGCCGTGGCTGATGAGGCTGTTGCAGCGGCGCAATCCGAACATCGCGGCGGTTGCGCTGGCCAACAAGAATGCCCGTATTGTCTGGGCACTGCTCGCGCATGGCCGCGACTACCGGGCCGGCTATACCGCTGTGGCGATGTAGCTGGATATCAGGGTTCATTGTTGAACAGAAGCTTACCCACCACCGATTGCTGAAGTGATCTTGAAATGATGGCAAAACAGGTCAGACCATGGCTGGCACAACCCGATCATTGCGAAGCACAAAAATGCGTCACCTCGCTGGAGGAGCCAGCCAGCACATCCCATCAGGGACAGCGGCCATGCCGCAACAAAGTCCGAATGTACGGGTGCAATCTTTACCTGCTCGCCGCCACTCAGGAAAACTTGGCAAACCGGGGGCGTCCATGTACGCAATGACGTCATTGCGGCAGCAAAACCGCCGTGGTAATCCAGTTGAATACCAGGCGCATGCATTTGCTGCATGCCCGGTCGATTTTTTCATGGACTGATTACCATGCCGCAAATCATCGTCCTGCCGCACGAGCACCTATGCCCGGAGGGCGCCGCATTCGACGCCGCCTCCGGCGCCACGATCTGCGACAGCCTGATCAAAGCCGGCATCGAACTCGATCATGCCTGCGAGCAGTCGTGCGCCTGCACCACCTGCCATGTCATCGTGCGCGAAGGACTCTCTTCCCTGAGCCCCGCCACCGAAAAGGAAGACGACCTGCTCGACAAGGCCTGGGGCCTGGAGCCGGAATCACGCCTGGCCTGCCAAGCCGTCATTGACGGCGCCGACCTGGTGATCGAAATTCCAAAGTACTCGATCAACATGGTCAAGGAAGGGCATTGAGTTTGTAGAAACACCCTCTCCCGCAAGGGAAGAGGGAATTGAAAATCATCTGAATCCGTCGTGTCGCAATCCCTACATTCCCCGACAAATGTCGTTTTCGTCCCTCGGTCCTTCATCGACATAAATCGGTAAGCACCTGATTGCATGCGGTAATTTGTCCTGGCATACCCCTTGCTGATTGGTAATCAAGAGCAAGTTAAAACGGGTTAGCCCCGCAACGAACATGGCCCAGACATTCGTAGTCATCAACGACACCACCCTGCGCGATGGCGAGCAGACCGCCGGCGTGGCCTTCACCGCCGAGGAGCGCATTGCGATTGCGCGCGCGCTGAGTGAGGCCGGGGTACCGGAAATGGAAGTGGGCATTCCGGTCATGGGGCCGGAGGAACGCGAGAACATCCAGGCCATCGCCCAGCTCGGCTTGCCGTCCGAACTCATGGTGTGGGGCCGCATGTGCGATGCCGACCTCGATGCCGCTGCCGGCTGCGGGGCGCACACCGTGAACCTTTCCATTCCCGTGTCCGACATCCAGATCCGCCATAAGCTGGGACGCGAGCGCGACTGGGTACTCAGGACCATTACTCATTTCGTCAACCGCGCACTCGACCTCGACCTCGATGTCTGCGTAGGCGGCGAGGATGCCTCGCGTGCCGATATGGACTTCCTGCTGCGTGTGCTCGAAACCGCCGAGCTGGCCGGCGCGCGCCGCTTCCGCTTCGCCGACACCCTCGGCCTGCTCGACCCCTTCACCACCTTCAAGCGCATCAGCCAGCTGCGCGAAGCAAGCGACCTGGAGCTGGAGATGCACGCCCACAACGACCTCGGCTTGGCCACAGCCAATACCCTGGCCGCAGTGCTGGCCGGCGCCAGCCACATCAACACCACGGTCAATGGCCTGGGCGAGCGCGCCGGCAATGCCGCGCTGGAAGAATCCGTCGCAGCCATGCACCACCTCTACAACATCGAAACCGGCATCGACAGCCGCCGCTTCCCGGAAATCTCGCGCCTGGTGGCGATCGCCTCCGGCCGCCCGGTGCCGGTCAACAAGAGCATCGTCGGCGATGCCGTGTTCACCCACGAGTCCGGCATCCATGTCGACGGCCTGATCAAGAACCCGCTCAACTACCAGGGCCTCGCGCCGGAGGAAGTCGGCCGCACGCACACGCTGGTGCTGGGCAAGCACTCGGGATCGAGCGCGGTGATGCAGGCCTATGCCTGGCTCGGCATCGCGCTTACCGAATTCGAGGCCAAGACCCTGCTCGCGCGCATCCGCGAACATGCCGTCGCCACCAAGCAGACGCCGAGTTCCGCCGACCTGGAACGCTTCTACCTGGAAGCCATGCCGCGCGCGCAGGCCCAGTCCTGAGAGGGAGGAAAAAACATGACCGCAATGATCGACCAGGAAGTTCTCAGCACTCCGCAGTCCGCCCCCGGACTCTTCGCGCTGCTGCGCGAGGACGTGGGCTGCGTGTTCCAGCGCGACCCCGCCGCGCGCACGACCTGGGAAGTCATCACCACCTACCCCGGCATCCATGCCCTGCTCTGGCATCGCATCAGCCATGCCTTGTGGTCGCGCAAGTTCCGCTACGCGGCACGCTTCCTGAGTTTTGTCGCGCGCATGTTCACCCAGATCGACATCCATCCCGGCGCCACTATCGGCCGCCGCTTCTTCATCGACCACGGCTGCGGCGTGGTCATCGGCGAGACCGCCGAGATCGGCGACGACGTCACGCTCTATCACGGCGTGACCCTGGGCGGCGTGTCCTGGAATCCCGGCAAGCGTCATCCCACCCTGGAAGACGGCGTGGTGGTCGGCGCCGGCGCCAAGATTCTCGGCCCCATCACCGTCGGGCGCGGCGCGCGCGTGGGCGCGAATTCGGTGGTAATCAGCGACGTGCCGGACAGCATGACGGTGGTCGGCATCCCCGGCCGCATCGTGCTGCCCGAAAGCCAGCGCCGCATCACCCGTCAGGGCATCGACCTCGACCACCACCTGATGCCCGACCCGGTGGGCAAGGCGATTGCCTGTCTGCTCGACCGCATCGCCTATCTGGAAAAACACCTGGGCGTTTCCGCCGAAACGCCCGCGCTGCCGGCGACGAACGACTGCGTCACCTGCACCGAGACCTGCGATCCGGCCCACATCGCCGCAAGCCGCAAACGGGCTACACACTGAAGGAAGAAACATGAGCGAACTATTCAAGCAAATGACCAGCTTCTCGGCCGCAGAGGAATTCCTGGACTACTTCCAGGTTCCCTTTGATCAGGCTGTCGTCAACGTCAACCGCCTGCACATCCTCAAGCGCTTCAACCAGTACCTGCGGCAAACGCCCGGCACTTCCGAGATGGATGACGCAACGCTTTCCGGCGTGTGCAAGGAACTGCTGGCCAAGGCCTACGAGGACTTCGTGCGCTCCACCCCGGTCCAGGAAAAGGTGTTCAAGGTGTTCCAGGACGTGGACGGCAAGCAGCATGTCTCGCTCGACAGCCTGCGCACAGCCATGGCCACCCGCGGTTAAGGAGCACACCATGCATATCGTCGTCTGTATCAAACAGGTTCCCGACAGCGCGCAGATCCGCGTACATCCGGTGACCAATACCATCATGCGCCAGGGCGTGCCGGCCATCGTCAACCCCTACGACCTGTTCGCACTGGAAGAAGCGCTGCGTCTGAAGGACCAGTACGGCGCCCGCGTCACAGTGCTGTGCATGGGCCCACCGCAGGCCGAGGCAGCTTTGCGCAAAGCCATCTCCTTCGGCGCCGACGATGCCATTCTGGTGACCGACCGTGCCTTTGCCGGTTCCGACACCCTGGCCACGAGTTTCGCGCTGGCGTCGGCCATCAAGAAAATCCAGGAAGACATGCCGGTCGACATCGTGTTCGCGGGCAAGCAGACCATCGACGGCGATACCGCCCAGGTCGGCCCCGGCATCGCCAAGCGCATGGACCTGCAGTTGCTGACTTATGTGTCGAAGATCGCCGAACTCGATCTGGACAAACGCGAGATCACCCTGCACCGCCGCGCCGAGGGTGGCGTGCAGGTGCTGAAGACCAAACTGCCTTGTCTGATCACCATGCTCGAAGGCAGCAACGAAATGCGCTTCGCCACCATGGCCAACATGTTCCGTGCAGCGCGCTACCCGCTCAAGCAGTGGGACAAGGATGCCGCCGGCATCGAGGACGTAACGAAGATCGGCCTGAAGGGCTCGCCTACCATCGTCAGCAAGGTGTTTGCGCCCCAGCCTAAGTCGCAGCGCGCCGAAATCATCGACTGCGAAAGCCGGGAACCGAAGGATTTGTCCGTCACCCTGCTGGCGAAGATGTTCACCAAATATCCAAACCTGGCCGAGGAAATCGGCAAGAGCGGCACATAGCGAGCAACACCTGAGGACCAAGTCATGAGCGAAACAACCGAACAGAAAAAGCCCGCCGGGCGGCGCAAATTCGAACTCGACCCGCGCCTGGAAAAATACAAAGGCGTGTGGGTCTTCGTCGAGCACGAGCGCGGCGCGGCCCACCCCGTGTCCTGGGAATTGATGGGCGAAGGCCGCAAGCTGGCGGACAAGCTCGGCGTGCCGCTGGCCGGCGTGGTCATGGGCGCGCCCGGCATCCAGACGCGGCGCTTCTGCCAGGAAGCCTTCCACTACGGCGCCGATCTTTGCTACCTGATGGAAGACCCGCTGCTGTCCGACTACCGCAACCAGCCCTTCACCAAGGGGCTGACCGACCTGGTCAACGCCTACCAGCCGGAAATCCTGCTGCTGGGCGCCACCACCCTGGGACGCGATCTCGCCGGCAGCGTCGCCACCACCTTGCAAACCGGACTTACCGCCGACTGCACCGAACTCAACATCGACATGGAGAACCGCAGCCTCGCGGCGACCCGCCCCACCTTCGGCGGCAGCCTGCTGTGCACCATCGTCACCTTGAACTATCGCCCGCAGATGGCCACGGTACGACCGCGCGTGATGAGCATGCCGAAGAAGGACGAGACGCGCAGCGGCACGATTACCGAACACCCGCTCGGCATGATCGAGACCGACATCGTCACCAAGGTGCTCGAATACATCCCGGACAACCTCGCGGGCAAGCCGCAGCTGCCCTTCGCCGACATCATCGTCTCCGGCGGGCGCGGCATGAAGCGGCCGGAAAATTTCCAGCTCATCTGGGACCTGGCCAAGGTGCTCGGCGCCGAAGTCGGCGCCACCCGCCCGGTGGTGCAGGCCGGCTGGGTGGAACTGGACCGTCAGGTCGGCCAGTCCGGCAAGACCGTGCGACCCAAGCTCTACATCGCCGCCGGCATCTCCGGCGCCATCCAGCACCGCGTGGGCATGGAAGGCTCGGACGTGATCATCGCCATCAACACCGATGAAAACGCGCCCATCTTCGACTTTGCCACCTACGGCATCGTCGGCAATGCCATGACCATCCTGCCGGCGCTGACCGAGGCCTTCAAACAGCAGTTGGCAACACGCAAGGTGGCAGTTTAGGAGAACACAATGGACGAAAAATTTGACGCAATCGTGGTCGGCGCAGGCCCTTCCGGCAATGCCGCCGCCTACACCATGGCCAAGGCCGGCCTGAAAGTGCTGCAGATCGAACGCGGCGAGTATCCCGGCTCGAAAAACGTGCAGGGCGCGATCCTGTACTCGAAGGCGCTGGAGGAAATCATTCCGGACTTCAGGGAAGACGCGCCGCTTGAACGCCACATCATCGAGCAGCAGATGTGGGTGCTGGACGACGAATCCTACGTCGGCTCCACCTACCGCTCGGCCGAATTCAACAAGGAGCCGTACAACCGCTACACCATCATCCGCGCACAGTTCGACAAGTGGTTCTCCAAGCGGGTGCAGGAGGCCGGCGCCCTGCTGGTGTGCGAAACCACCGTCACCAAGCTGATCATGGACCGCGACCGCGTGATCGGCGTGCAGACCGACCGCGAGGGCGGCTCGGTCTATGCCGACGTGGTGATCCTCGCCGACGGCGTGAATTCGCTGCTGGCGAAGAAGGCCAGCTTCCATGCCGAACTCGAACCCAAGGACGTGGCGCTGGCGGTGAAGGAAATCCACTTCATGCCGGAAGAGACCATCCAGAGCCGCTTCAACATCGGCGAGGGCGAAGGCGTGGTGATCGAAATGGCCGGCAAGATCACCCAGGGCATGATGGGCACTGGTTTCCTTTACACCAACAAGGATTCGCTCACCATCGGCGTGGGCTGCATGCTGTCCGACTTCAAGCAGCAGAAAGTCACGCCCTACCAGCTGTTGGAGCAGATGAAGGCGCATCCCGCCATCAAGCCGCTGATCGAAGGCGGCGAGATGAAGGAATACACCGCGCACCTCATCCCCGAGGGCGGCTACAAGGCCATGCCCAAGCTGTGCGGCGACGGCTGGATGATCGTGGGCGACTCCGGCATGTTCGTCAACGCCGTGCACCGCGAAGGCTCCAACCTCGCCATGACCACCGGGCGCCTCGCCGCCGAGACGGTGATCGATCTCAAGCAGAAGCACCTGCCCATGACCGCGGCCAACCTTGCCTACTATCAGGGCCGGCTGGAAGACAGCTTCGTCATGAAGGACCTGAAGAAGTACAAGAACATGCCGGAGATATTCCATAAAAATAACCAGTTCTTCACTACCTACCCCGAGCTGGTCAACCGCGCCGCCCACACCATGCTCACCGTGGACGGCGTGGACAAGAAAACCAAGGAACGCGAGATCCGCAAGAGCTTCAAGCAGCGGCGCTCGCTGTTCGGATTGATGGGCGACGCATTCAAGATGTGGAGGGCATTCGAATGATTCCCGTGAAAGTCGAAGAGAAACTGTTCCAGAACCGCTACCGCGTCGATGCCGGCCGGCCGCATATCAACATCAAGAACCCGACCACCTGCCAGGTCGAGTGCAAGACCCAGGAGTGCACCGTGTGCTGCCCGGCGGGCTGCTACACCGCGGAAGGCAACGGCCAGGTCGTGCTCATCACCGACGGCTGCCTGGAATGCGGCACCTGCCGCATCATCTGCACCACCTACCGCAACGTGGACTGGGAGTATCCGCGCGGGGGCTACGGGATTTTGTTCAAGTTTGGCTAAGAACTTTAACCACGGGGGACACGGGGAGCACGGGGAAACCCTTTTGATAGCTTGATTTTCCGCCAGCCCTAATTTGCGCGGCGGACTTGATATCAAGTTTTTTGCCTTCCCCGTGTCCCCCGTGCTCCCCGTGGTTAATCGCTTTTTTATTAAGGAATCACCATGCCCAAACCCGAAAAACACGTTTTCGTCTGCGTCCAGAACCGTGGCCCTGGCCATCCACGCGGCTCGTGCATGCAAAGCGGTGCCGCCAATCTGTGGGACGAATTCGCCTATGCCTTCCAGCAGAAGGGACTCAACGGCCGCTTTGCGCTGTCCAACACCGGCTGCCTCGGCCCCTGCAACGGCCCGCACGTGCTGGTGTATCCCGAGGGCGTGATGTACGGCAAGGTAACCAAGGAAGACGTGGCCGCCATCGTCGAGGAGCATCTGCTCGGCGACAAGCCGGTGGAACGGCTGATGCTGCCGCCGGAGATTTGGGGCTGAATCTCAGGCTTACATGATGCGACGGCCTTGCGCCATCGGCTTCGCCGCCCCGCCCGAGATCGACGCGAAGCTGCGCGAGGCCGCGGCCTGCTACGACGACACCGAACGCGCCGAGGAACTCTTGTGGACGGCGCTGAAGGCCGACCCGCAATGCCTGGGCAGCTACTTCTCGCTGTACAAGTTCTACTTCTACAAGCGCATGCTCAACGAAGCCGAAGGCGTCGCCCTGCTCGGCCTCGGCACCGCCGCCAGGCTGGGCGGCTTCGATCCCGACTGGAAAAAGCTCGACGCCCGCTCAGCCGACTGGAAGCGCGTTGACGCGCCGCAGCATTTCTTCCTGTTCACCCTCAAGGCCCTGGCCTTCATGCGCCTGCGCCTGGGCTATGCCAAGGAAAGCCACGCCATCCTCGCCAAGCTGCAGGAGCTCGATCCGCATGATTCGGTGGGGGCTTCGGTGATTCGGGATCTGGCGGCCGTCAATCACTGACAGGCGCAAAGTATTGGCCGGACACCCCGGAAGGATGGAAGGCCGTGCAGGCTCGGCAATCTAGCAGGCGCACAGCTCGGGAGCAGCCAGAAACTTCACAAGCGCGTCCCTGGCGCCTCCGATCAGGGGTGCGCCGTGGGCGAACAGCATGTGGTCGAATTCGCGCTCGCGCAGGTGCTTGAGGAAGGTCTTCTGCAGGCCGCGCTTCACGGCTTCCGGGTCGTCGCCCATATAGGCGTCCGGCACGAAGCCGAGTTTTCCGCCGTAGCGCACGATGGCGTCGCCGACGCTCAGCATCCCGCCATCGAACGGCAGGTACAGCGCGGTCTCCTCCGGGCAGAGCGACGCGACCTTCAGGGCCAGGATGCCGCCGGGCAGTTCCCTGCCGTGGGCGAAACCCCTGACTTTCTCGCCGTGGATGAACTCGTGCAAGCCGTCCCTGTGGCACCAGACCTTCGCGCCGTAGCGCCCGGCAAACAGACCGCTGTGCCGGTAGTGGTGCCGGTTGGTCAGGTAAACGTGGCGCGGAGCGCCGCGCGCCGCGAACCATTCGATTCCCTCCCTGGGCACGCGCGGGTCGATCAGCACGGGCGGATCGCACGCGTTGACGTAATAGGAATGGACGTAGGCCTGGATGCCTTCGTGGAAGGTCTTCCAGTGGAAAACGCCGGGAAGAATCTCTTTCATGGTGCCTCCTCCCTTCCAGTTAAGACAAAGCCCCCGAAAAAGAAAGCGGCGTTTTCCGCCGTTTGGCGGACGCGCCGCGTTGGCGCAAGCGCTGCTGTAAATCAGGCGAGGTCCGGTCCAGGAGAAGCGCGATGTCTCGGCAAGCAGCCATGCATGCAGTCGCTTCCCCCGAGAAAGCCGGGTCAGTTTAGCATCCTTTTTCTTCTTCGACACACGGCCATCATAGAGGGGCATGTCGACCTCATTGAACCAAGCCGCAATCGGGTCACTCTGACATTTCGAGCCAACTATGAGATCAATGTTTGAATAGCGATCTCCCAATGCGAACTCAGAGAGAAAACTTTTCCAGGCGATAAATAAGGATCGTGCCAATCTTATGACTGCGAGGACGGCATACCCCACTTCAGCCAGACCCTGAGTCTTCGAAACGGCTCGGCTTCTACACTATCGGCCCATAACATGATTCTGCTTCTTCCAGCCGGCTCGTGGGCCAGCGACAGGCTGACGAACCACGGGAGCACGACCGGCCGGTCCTGAATCCGTGCGGACTGCCATTCGTCATACAGCAGTTCGAGCTGCCCGGACTGGCTGACACGTAGTCCGCGCGGGACGCTTGAAATTTCCCGCCACGCCCAAATCACACTGACTATCAGGGCAATGGTCAGCGCAGACTGGATGCCGACCGGCACGGCGGCCAGCCAGACCCCCACAAGGCCAAACCCATGCGCCATGGCCAGGGCGGCCATGTAAATCCGGGACGGGCGCAGGGTCAGTTCCAGCGGCAGAAACATGTAGAATTTCCGGCATTCATACGAGGATTGCACCACCATGATTTCCACCTGGCAAGAATTTCTTACCCAACAAGGCGCATGCATCGCCGAGGACCGCGTGCTCGATTTCGGCAAACCGGCCGAGGAACTCGCCGCCGCGCAGAACGGCACGGTCGTTGCGGACCTGTCGCAATTGGGCCTCTTGGCCTTTTCCGGCGAGGACACCGCCGAGTTCCTGCAAAGCCAGTTCACCAACGACGTGCGCGGCTTGCATGCCGACGGCGCGGCGTGGAACGGCTACTGCTCGGCCAAGGGCCGCATGCTGGCGAATTTCCTGATGTGGAAAAACGGCGCCGACACCTGCCTGCAGATGTCGGGCGACATCCGCGAAGCCGTGCTCAAGCGCCTGAAAATGTTCATCCTGCGTTCGCGGGTCGGCGGCCGCGACGCCACCGAAGAGCACGTGCGCCTGGTGCTGGCCGGGCCGCAAGCCGCCGCCGCGCTGAATGATGCCGGCCTGCCGCTGCCCGAGGGCGCAATGAAAACCAAGGTGAACGAGCAGGGCCTCACGGTGCGCATAGCCACGGACAAGTTCGTGCTGGCCATTGCCCCCGGCAAGGCGCCCGCCGTGTGGCAGGCGCTGGCAAAACACGCCACGCCGGTCGGCGCCGCGGCGTGGGACTGGCTCAGGCTTTCCAGCGGCATCCCCATGATCACCGCCGCCACCCAGGAGGAATTCGTGCCGCAGATGGTCAACTGGGAAGTGCTGGGCGGCGTGAGCTTCCAGAAGGGCTGCTACCCCGGCCAGGAGATCGTGGCGCGCACCCAGTACCTCGGCAAGCTCAAGCGCCGCATGTATCTCGCGCACCTGGACGGAAACGTGGCCCCCGCCGCCGGCGACAATCTCTACACGCCGGACATGGCAGGCCAGGCCTCGGGCATGGTGGTGAACGCCGCCCCCGCCCCCGGCGGCGGCTTCGACCTTTTGGCGGTGGCGCAGATCGAGTCCGTGGCCGCCGGTCAGCCCCTCCACTGGAAATCCGCGGACGGACCGGTGCTCGCCCTCAAGGCCCAGCCCTATCCGCTGCCTTGAATCACTACTACATCTACTACCGCGTTGGCGACAAAAACGCGCACGAGGCCGAAGCGCTGGTGCGCAGCATGCAGGCCAGGCTGGCCTGCCGCATCGGCATCGCCGGCCGCCTGCTGAAAAAGCGCGGCGAGCCGGGCCTGTGGATGGAAATCTACGAAAACGTGGCCGATGCCGAGCGCTTCGAGCGCCTGCTTGCCCAGGCCGTGGACGAATTCGACCTCGCCATGCTGATCGACGGCGCGCGCAAGCTGGAATGCTTCACCGGAGACGACGCCGGCCGATTGCGTCTTTTGGCCGATTCGGCCACGGGCTGAAATGCAGCCGGCACGACAAGCGTCTCTATCAGCCGCCTGCCAGCGGATGAAGGGAAAAATGCGCAGGCGCGGATTGAGCCCATACGGACAAGGCCGAACCGAAGAGCACCATCGGCTCGGCCGGGTTTTTATGCGCTTTCCCTCACCGCCACCCTCGGCGCCAGCGCGCACAGCAACTCGTAGCTGATCGTCCCCGCCGCGCGCGCGACCTCCTCCACCGGCATGCCTTCTCCCCACAGCACCACGGGGCTGCCGATGCCGGCTTCGGGAATGTGACTCAGATCCACCGCCAGCATGTCCATGGACACGCGCCCCAGGGTGCGGGTGCGCTTGCCGTTGACCAGGATGGGGGTGCCGGTCGGCGCGTGGCGCGGGTAGCCGTCGGCGTAGCCGCAGGCGGCGATGCCGACGCGCGTGGCTGCGTCCGCCATGTAGGTGAGGCCGTAGCCCAACGCTTCGCCAGGCTTGAGGGTTTGCAGCGCGATGATCCGGGATTGAAGGGTCATGGCGGGCTTCAAGCCCAGCTGTTCGGCGCTGACGCCGGCGAAGGGCGAGGCGCCATAGAGCATGATGCCCGCCCGCACCCAGTCGCGGCGGGTTTCGGGATAGCGCAGCAGCGCGGCGGAGTTGGCCGCGCTGATGGGCAGTTTCGCGGCCTCGGCCCGGGCGATGAAGCGCTGCCACTGCCAGTCGATGCCGAAGTCCTCGTCGGCGGTGGCGAAATGGGTCATCAGCGTGATGCGCGAGACACTGGGCAGCGCCTTCACGTGCGCGATCACGGCGTCGAACTCGGCCATGGGAAAGCCGAGGCGGTTCATGCCGCTGTTGAACTTGAGGAAGACATCCAAGGGCTCTGTTGCCTGCGCCAGCCATTCGAGCTGGTGCGGCGAGTGCAGCACCGGCATGAGGTTGAATTCGGCGCAGGCGTGCATTTCCTCCGCGTCGAACGGGCCTTCGAGCAGGAGAATGGGCTTTTCGATGCTCATCTGGCGCAGACTCACCGCTTCCTCGATGTTGAGCACGGCATAGCCATCGCTGGTGGCCAGCCCACGCACGGCACGGGCGAGGCCGTGGCCGTAGGCGCCGGCCTTGATGACCGAGAGAATGCTGGCGCTGCCGGCGTGGCGGCGCGCGACTTCGAGATTGTGCGCCAGCGCATCCAGTGCGATGCGTGCCAGCAGCGGGCGCATTTAGAAGCTGCCCGGGAAGGCGAGGTTCTCGAAGCGAGTGTGCTCGCCGAGGAAGGCCAGCGGCACCATGCCGATGGGGCCGTTGCGCTGCTTGCCGATGATGATCTCGGCGCGGCCCTTGTCCTGGCTTTCCGGGTTGTAGACCTCGTCGCGGTAGATGAACATGATGACGTCGGCATCCTGTTCGATGGCGCCGGATTCGCGCAGGTCGGACATGACCGGGCGCTTGTTGGGGCGCTGCTCCAGCGAGCGGTTCAACTGCGACAGCGCGATCACCGGGCAGTTGAGTTCCTTGGCCAGCGCCTTCAGCGAGCGCGAGATTTCGGAAATCTCGGTCGCGCGGTTCTCGCCCTGGCTGGCGGAGGACATGAGCTGCAAATAGTCGACCACCACCAGGCCCAGCTTGCCGCCGCACTGGCGCATGAGCCTTCTTGCCCGCGCGCGGAGTTCGAGGGCATTCAGCGCAGGCGTCTCGTCGATGTAGAACGGCGCTTCGTTGAGCTTGCCGAGCGCGTAGGTGAGGCGCTGCCAGTCGTCATCCTTGAGCTGGCCGATTCTGAGCTTGTGCTGGTCCAGCCGCCCCACCGAGCCGATCATGCGCATGACCAGCTGCTGCGCGCCCATTTCCATGGAGAACACCGCCACCGGCAGGCCGGCGTCGAGCGCCACGTGCTCGGCGATGTTGAGCGAGAAGGCGGTCTTGCCCATGGACGGGCGGCCGGCGACGATGATGAGGTCGCCCGGCTGCAGGCCGGAGGTCATGCGGTCGATGTCTGTGTAGCCGGTGGGAATGCCGGTGACTTCGCTGGGATTGTCGCGATGGTACAGCTCGTCGATGCGCTCCACCGCCGCTTTCAACAGGGGCTGGATTTCCTGGAAGCCCTGGTTGCTGCGGTGGCCGGATTCGGCGATTTCGAAAATCTTCGCTTCGGCCTCGTCGAGCAACTGCCCGGCGCTGCGCCCGGCCGGGGCGTAGGCCGAGTCGGCGATGCTGGTGGCGGTTTCCACCAGCTTGCGCAGCACCGCGCGCTCGCGCACGATCTCGGCATAGCGGCGGATGTTGGCGGCCGACGGTGTGTTGCTGGTGAGCGAAACCAGGTAGGGCAGCCCGCCCACGGCTTCCAGCTCGCCCAGCGATTGCAGCAATTCGGCCACGGTCACCACGTCGGCCGGCTTGTTCTCGGCGATGAGGCGAGTGATGGCGCGCAGCAGCTGGCGATGGTCCTGGCGGTAGAAATCGGATTCGCCGACCTGGTCGGCGATGCGGTCCCAGGCGCCGTTTTCCAGCAGGAGTCCACCCAGCACCGCCTGCTCGGCCTCCACCGAATGCGGCGGCAGCTTCATCGCCGCCAGGGCATTGTCGGGGGAGTTGTTCTGGTTCAGGGAATACACGGAAGCCATGGGCGCATTCTACGCCTGCGAATCTTCAGAATGCCAGTAACAAGCCTGTGGAAAATTCCTGTACAAACGGTGCGTATCAACAACAAGGTTTGGAACTCTACGAACACCGTCGGGGGTAGCCCGGCAGCAAGTTACTTTTCTTGCTCCGCCAAGAAAAGTAACCAAAAGAAGACGACCCGGCTATGCCGGCCTTCGGCTTCCCTTAGCCTGGAGCTTGCGGGCGGGCGGCGCAGAACTCGCCCTGCTTTTGTTTGATTCCATAAGTGAGCGGGGCTCAGACAGGCTGCGCCGCGCTGTTCCGCCCGCAAGCTCCAGGCTGCGGCGGCAAAGACGGGAAAATTCAAAAGCCCAAAAAACCTTCACCCTCCCCTGCCCCCTCCCGTCAAGGGAGGGGGGTGTTGTGTTTTTTGTCCCCTCTCCCCTCGTGGGAGAGGGGTAGGGGTGAGGGGGCGGTTTTGCTTTTAAATCCCCCTCTGGGCTGCCTCGGGCGGGGGCTTGAATTGGGGGAAGTTGAGGCGAGCGTGTCTGAGCACGTGGCCGCCTAGGCGCACTTCCTGGGCGGATCGTGCGAGTTTGCGAGCCGTCCAATTCAAGCCCCCGCCCGAGGTTTACCCCGTAGGGGCAGCACAGCGGGGGGTCCTTTCTTTGGTTACCCTCTTTGGGCAAACGTTTTTTATTGGGTAGAAACCCGGCGGCATGGGTATGCCGCCCTACTGCCGCAGCACGCATTTCTGGTAGAGGCTCCTGGCTCTGCCCTGCGGATCGTATTTGGCCTTGAGCGCGTGGTAGGCCTCGCCGTCATAGATGCGCCAGAAGGATTCCTCATCGTAGAACGAATCCGAGTACAGCGACTTGATGCCGGCAAGCTCGGCCACTTTGTTCTCGATCAGCCTGTTGTGGTGGCCGGGCGCGAAAGCCTGCCGCCTTCGCACCACGTCCCAGAAGCCGAAGTTGAGATAGAGTTCGTCGCGCATCGGAAACAGGGTGAAATGCGCATCCCTGCGGTACGGCCGCACCGGGCAGACCCAGATGGGCAGGATGCCGATCTCGCGCTGAAAGAAGTCGAGGAAGGCCGCGGCGTTGGAGAGCGGAATGTCCACGTCCTGGATCACCGATTCGCGGTGCAGCCCGAACAGCCTGTCGATGCGGCGGGTAAAACCCCACTTGCTGTTGAGCCGCATGACCTTGGTATAGAAAATGGAGTTCAGGCGTTCGCGCCCCAATAGCCGCCGGACGAGCGGATTCTGCGCGCCGAGGTTCTTCGAGCACCAGAACCAGTCGGTGTCCCAGCGCCAGATGTAGTCGCGTGTCGTCAGGTAATCGGTGTCGCGCTCGCGCAGGCTGCGGTAGTAGATGTTCTCGTAGGTGTAGTCGCTGGCGTAGGGCGCAGACTCGACGAAGCGCGCCTGGCTCAATACGAATTCATTCGCCCCAAACACCACGCCGTCGACGAAATCGGCATCGCCCTCGCAGGCGGCTTCGATGTCGCGTAAGAATTCCGCCGCGCTGCCGTAGCGCGTGTGCTTCACTTCGACATAGGGCTTCACCGGCACCGCCAAGGCTTTCAGTTTGAGCGCATAGCCCAGGGTGCCGTAGGAATTGGGAAAGCCATAGAAGAGGTCGCGGTGTTCGTTGTCGGGCCGCGCCAGCACGATCCGCCCGTCGGGCAGCAGGATTTCCAGTTCCATGAGAGTCTCGTGCACCAGGCCGTACCTGAACGAAGTCGCCTCGATGCCCACGCCCGCCGCCGCGCCACCGATGGTGATGGACTTGAGTTGCGGCACCACCGCCGGCATGAGATTCTTCTCCAGCATGGCGTCCACCAGTTTCACATAGGGTGTCATGCCCTCCACTTCCATCCAGCGCTCGCTGGCGTTGATTTCCAGCACTTCGTTGAACGCGCGCACGTCGAGTTTCTGCTTCGGCGTCGCTTTGCGGTCGCGGAACAGGTTGGAGGTGTCCTTGGCCAGGCCCACCGGCACGCTGCCGGCGCTGGCCTCGATCTGTTCCGTCAGGCGCCTGAGTTTGTCTGCATGATTCATGGGAACCCCAATTCAGGTCACAGAGGGCACAGAGAACACAGAGAAGCCCTCGCGGGATCAAGGACTCTGCCAGGTGGGTGCGTCACTGCCATGCCGGAAATTCCTTGTTTCTCCTCTGTGAACTCTGTGTTCTCTGTGGCTGGCTTTTCTCAATCATGAATAAAGGAACCCCCGGCTCATGGGATAGCTGTCCCTGCTGATGTTGCCCTTGCTGAACACGATCTGGAACAGGTGCGTGCGGCTGTTGGGCGAGCGGAACATCTCGGCGCAGGACCACAGATAGGTGCGCCATTTGCGGCGGAAGGCCTCGTCGAATTTCTGCGGATCGAGCGCATGGATTCTTTCCCAGTTGGCGTCGAAGCGGATGGCCCATTCGTCGAGCGTCAGCGCGTAATGGCGGCGCAGGTTCTCGATGTCGACCACCTCCAGGCCGCAGGCCTCCATGGCCTGGATGGTCTGCGCGAGGCTGGGAATCCAGCCGCCGGGGAAGATGTGCCTGCGGATGTAGAACTCGGTGTCGAACACGCCGACATGGCCGATGAAGTGCAGCATGCCCAGGCCGCCGGGCTTCAGCGCATCGGCGTGCGCGCGCACCACATCGAAGAGCTGGTCGCGCCCCGCATGCTCCAGCGTGCCTATGGACACCACCTTGTCGTACCGGCCGGGAATTTCGCGGAAGTCGGCCTCGATCACATCGAGCTTGTCAGACAGACCTCGGCTTGCAATCTCGCCTTTCAGCCATTCGACCTGCTCGGTCGTGATGTTGATGCCGGTGCCGAGCGCGCCGTAATGCTCCAGCGCATGGAACATGAAGCCGCCGAAGCCGCAGCCGATGTCGACGAAGGTCTCGCCAGGCGAAAGGCGGATCTTCCTCGCCACGTGGTCCATCTTGTTCTTTTGCGCCTCCTCCACCGACTGCGTGCCCTCCTTCCAGTAGCCGCAGGTGTACATCATGGCCGGCGCGTCCAGCCACAGGCGGTAGAAGTCCGTGCCGAGGCCGTAGTGGAAGCGCGCATTCGCTTTCGCCTGCGCGATGCTCGCGTTGCCGAAGCGGAATTCGTGCCAGGCGTTGCGCAGCCTCAGCAGCCCCGAAGGCGGCGGCGCCATGCCGGCGTCCATGCCGACGCGGAAGGCCGCCGCGAGGTCGCCTTCGATGTCGGCATCATCGACGAAATAGGATTCCAGCAGGCCCACGTGGCCGAACAGCAGCATGCGCCATTCGGCGCGGCGCTTGCGGATGATGAGGGTGAAGGCCGGCTCGCCCTCGCCGGCCCGGATGGCCGCGCCGTCGGCGAATACCACACGAAAGGCTACCTTGGTCTTGCGGGCTGCCTGGCTCAGGAACCTCTGCATCGAAGAAGCCATACCTCGTCGGGGCGTTGTTATCCGTCGCGGACCTCGGTTCTCACAGCTTAGACCAGAACGCGGGGCTTGCCATGCCGTTGCGGGACAGGCTGGCCGCTCAGCCCGTCCGCCTGCGGTTTCCGTCCATTCATTTTTCCGAAACATCCGCTTATTAAAATATTAAGAAAGAATGATGAAACCCCGACATGAAGAGCATTGCCGAGCTGTGCGTAAATATCGAGCCGCTGAAGCCCCATTTCAAGGTGGTGGACGTCGGCGACATTTTCCTCGACAAGAACTATGACCGTTTCCTCTCGCTGCCCGTGGTCGACGAGGGCCGGCCGATAGGCACCATCAGCCGCAGCCATGTGCAGCAGATTTTCATGTCGCGCTTCGGGCGCGAACTCCACGGCAACAAGCCCATCGCGGGGATCATGAACCCCGCGCCGCTGATCGTTTCGCTCAACCAGCCGGTGGAGGAGGCGAGCCAGTACATCACGCGCAACATCAGCTTTCCCATCACCGAGGATTTCATCGTCACGAACGATGACGGCTACCACGGCGTGGGCTCCGTGATTGACCTGATCCGCGCCCTCGAGGGCCGGCTGCTCAACCAGAACCACTCGCTGGCGCAGGCCTACGAAAAGCTGAAGGCCTCGCAGGCGCAGCTGGTGCAGTCGGAAAAAATGGCCTCCCTGGGCCAGATGGTGGCGGGCGTGGCGCACGAGATCAACACGCCGCTTGGCTACGTGAAAAGCAACATGGAAATCGCCCGCGACGCCTACCAGAAGATGGACGCGCTGAGCAGCGCCTACGACATGCTGTTCAGCATGATCCAGTCGCCCGAAACGGACGAGGCCGTGCTGGGCGAGCACCTGGCCGAGTTGCAGAACATGCGCGCGGAACTCGCGGAGGTTTTCCCGCGCGAAAGCATGGAAGGCCTCTTCGAAGACAGCCTGTACGGCCTGCAGCAGATTTCCGAAATCGTCGTCAGCCTCAAGGACTTCAGCCGCCTCGACCGCGCCCCGGTGGACGACGTCGACCTCAACCAGTGCATCGACGCCGCCCTGCGCATCGGCCACAACGTGATCAAGCACAAGGCCGAGGTCGTGCGCGAGTTCGGCGAACTGCCCAGGGTGAGCTGCTCGCCCTCGCAGATCAACCAGGTCTTCCTCAATCTGCTGACCAATGCCGCCCAGGCCATGGAAGGCTACGGCCGCATCAAGATCAGGACCTTCGCCGACGAGCGCTTCATCCACGCCATCGTCCAGGACAACGGCAAGGGCATCCCCCCGGAAAGCCTCGAGAAGATTTACGACCCCTTCTTCACCACCAAGCCGGTGGGCCAGGGCACCGGGCTGGGGCTGTCCATCGTCTTCGGCATCATCAAGGACCACAAGGGCCACATCCAGGTCAAGTCGGAAGTGGGAAAGGGCACGGCATTCTGCGTCAGCCTGCCAATCAAGCGTGTTGTGAACTGAGGAGCGTCAGATGAATCCCGCAATCGAAAAACCCCGCATGCCGTCCAACGCCGCCTCTGCGGCCGGCTCTGCCAAGCCAACCCTGCTGTTCGTCGACGACGAGGAAAGGATACTGCGCTCGCTGCGCATGCTGTTCGCGGCCAACTACCGCGTGCTGTCCACCACGGACGGCAACGAGGCGCTGGAAATCCTCAAGCGCGAAAAGGTGCACGCCCTCATCAGCGACCAGCGCATGCCCGTCATGGCCGGCGTGGACCTGCTGCGCCAGGCCCGCGAGATCGCCCCCAACACCATGCGCCTGCTGCTCACCGGCTATTCCGACATCGACGCCATCGTCGGCTCGATCAACGACGGCGAAGTGTTCCGCTACATCAACAAGCCCTGGAACGCGGACGACATCCGCAGCATCGTCGGTGAAGCCGCCGAAATCGCCCTCGGCCTGGATCGCCCCGCCGCTCCCGCGCCGGCGCAACAGGCGGGCAGCGAGCCCATGAGCATCCTGCTGATCGACGACAGCCGGGATACCGCCTCCGAACTGAGCGCGCTGATCCGGGAAAGCCTGCCGCAGAACTTCGGCCTGGAATGGGCCACCGGCGTCAGCGAGGCCATGTCCGTCCTGGAACAGAAGAACGTTTCCGTCGTGGTATCGGAAGTCCGCGTCGGCGGCGAAGACATGACGCCCTTCCTCAAGACCCTCAAGCGCTTCAAACCCCATATCGTCACCGTCGTGCTGACTTCCTTCAGGGACACCGCCCAGCTCGTGGGCCTGATCAACCAGGGGCAGGTGCATCGCGTGCTGCCCAAGCCCATGCGCAAGACCATGACCCTGCGCAGCATCCAGTCCGGCATCGACCGCTCCCGCGAAATCCAGAGCCGGCCGGAAATCGCCCGCCGCCACAAGGTGGAAGCGCCGAAACAGGATGTGGACCCCGGCCTGCTCAACCGTATCCGCGGTCTGTTCCAGCGCACCGCGAAGCCGTCGGACGGCCATCCCGGCGCCTGATGCGGCGCGGGCGGGGAGGTTGGGAGAGCATTGAGAGGTTGGGCTGAGTTCGTTCGCCCCTCCCCCGCGAGCGGGGGAGGTTGGGAGGGGGGGTCCTCCCCACCCCAACCCCCCCCCACAAGTGGGGAGGGGGCAAACGCCAAGCCCAAAGCGACTGATCCCCACCCCAACCCTCCCCACGAGTGGGGAGGGGGCAAACGTTAAGCCCAAACCGACTGAACGCCCGCCCTGCCCCTGGATTCAGTCGAACACCACCGTCTTGTTGGCATACACCAGCACGCGGTTGTCGATGTGCCATTTCACCGCGCGCGAGAGCACGATCTTTTCCAGGTCGGCCCCCTTGTGGATCAGGTCATCCAGCGAGTCGCGGTGGCTGATGCGCGAGACGTCCTGCTCGATGATGGGGCCGTCGTCCAGCACCTCGGTCACGTAGTGGCTGGTCGCGCCGATCAGCTTGACCCCGCGCTCGAAGGCGCGGTGGTAGGGCTTGGCGCCGTTGAACGCGGGCAGGAAGGAATGGTGGATGTTGATGATGCGGTTTTCGTAATGGCTGATGAAATGCGGGCTCAGCACCTGCATGTAGCGCGCCAGCACGATGAAATCCACCTGTTCGCGGTGCAGGATGGCCTGCTGCATTTTTTCAGCCTCGTCCTTGGCATCTTTGTGCACCGCGATGTACTGGTAGGGTACGTGGTAGGTGTCGGCCAGCCAGCGCGTGTCCTCGTGGTTGCTGAGGATGACGGGAATCTCGCAGTGCAGCTCGCCGCTCTGGTAGCGGTACAGGAGGTCGGCCAGGCAGTGGTCGTACCTGGACACGAGGATCGCCATGCGCGGCTTCCTGGCCGACTCCGCCAGCCGCCAGGCCATCTCGTATTTGCCGGCGATGGGCGCGAAGGCGGCGGCGAAGTCCTCCAGCGGCAGGTTGAAGCCGTGCAGGTCCCACTCCACCCGCATCAGGAACAGGCCGAACTCGGCATCCTGATGCTGGTCGGCGTGCAGGATGTTGGCGTTGTAGGTCAGCAGGAAATTGGCGATGGCCGCGACCAGGCCTTTCTGGTCGGGGCAGGACAACAGCAGGACGGCGGTGTTTTTCATTGGGCTCCCAGCCAATCTTTTTTACATGATAGCGTCGAAACCCCGACGGCGTCATGGCCATGCGCTTTGCGGCCATCGTCCGCAGGCGGTCTTTGCCTGCGCGATAGACAGCGATTTGCGCATCGCCTGTCCTGCCCGCAGGCAAATCGGCAATTCAGGTTTTGCTTAATCGCGCATATTTGCTGGCCTGCGCGACCGATTCCGGGCGCAATCCCGCATCCGTACGTGGGATTGATGAATTTTTATGCATCCGCCCCGCCTCAAGCCCTGATTTGACGGGGCTCCATCGAGCGGTTTCTCAGCTCCATCAATTTTTTTGCAAAACCCGGTTGACAGTCTCCGCCCGCCCACTAGAATTTGTATTCAACTTCCAGGGTCACCACTACATGTTGTGAACAAGCTTGTGGATAAGCTCTGGAAAGCCTTTGGATGAATCAGCGCCCGCCCCGCGCGGCGCGCCCCCGAGAGGAGAGGACATGTTGCAAATCGCCACCGAACCTGCCGTTCGCCAGACCGCTGCTGAAGACGGCCCCGCCCAGCCCGCCGACAACAGCCCCTACGCCGACTACAAGCTCATCCGCCGCAACGGTGCGGTGGTGGGCTTCGAGCCTTCCAAGATCGCCATCGCCATGACCAAGGCCTTCATCGCGGTGCAGGGCGGCCAGGCCGCGGCCAGCGCGCGCATTCGCGAACAGGTGGAGTCGCTCACGCAGCAGGTGGTTTCCGCCCTCATCCGCCGCCAGCCGGCCGGCGGCACCTTCCACATCGAGGACGTGCAGGACCAGGTCGAACTCTCCCTCATGCGCTCGGGCGAACATGAAGTCGCCCGCGCCTACGTGCTGTACCGCGAAAAGCGCAACGCCGAGCGCGCCGCCGAAAAGGCCGCCAAGAAAGCCGCCGGCGTGCCCGACCAGGTCATCCACGTGGTGGAGGACGGCCAGAAGAAGCCGCTCGACCTCGCCAAGCTCACCGCCACCATCCAGGACGCCTGCGAGGGCCTCGGCGACGAGGTCAGGGCCGAACCCATCCTGCACACCGTGGTGCGCGACCTCTACGACGGCGTGTCCATGGAGGAAGTCGAGAAGGCCCTCGTCCTCGCGGCCCGCGCCGGCATCGAGCAGGACCCCGCCTACACCTTCGTCACCGCGCGCCTGCTGTTGAATTCCATCCGCCACGAAGTGCTGGGCCACGCCGTGTCGCAGGAGCAGATGGCCGAGGAATACGCCGCCTACTTCAACGCCTACATCAAGAAGGGCATCGAGGCCGAGCTGCTGGACGAGCGCCTCGGCCAGTACGACCTCGCCCGCCTGGGCCAGGCGCTCGACGCCGGCCGCGACCTCAAATTCGGCTACCTCGGCCTGCAAACCCTGTACGACCGCTACTTCCTGCACATCGAGGAAAAGCGCATCGAGCTGCCGCAGGCCTTCTTCATGCGCGTGGCCATGGGCCTGGCCTTGAACGAGATCGACCGCGAAGCGCGCGCCATCGAGTTCTACAACGTGCTGTCCAACTTCGACTTCATGTCGAGCACGCCCACGCTGTTCAATTCCGGCACGCGCCACAGCCAGCTTTCCAGCTGCTACCTCACCACCGTGTCCGACGACCTCGACGGCATCTACCAGGCCATCAAGGAAAACGCGCTCTTGCAGAAATACGCCGGCGGCCTCGGCAACGACTGGACCCCGATTCGCGCGCTGGGCTCGCGCATCAAGGGCACCAACGGCAAGTCCCAGGGCGTCGTGCCCTTCCTCAAGGTGGTCAACGACACCGCCGTGGCGGTCAACCAGGGCGGCAAGCGCAAGGGCGCCGTCTGCGCCTACCTGGAAACCTGGCACATGGATGTCGAGGAGTTTCTGGAACTGCGCAAGAACACCGGCGACGACCGCCGCCGCACCCACGACATGAACACCGCGAACTGGATTCCCGACCTGTTCATGAAGCGCGTGATGGAAAACGGCGACTGGACGCTGTTCAGCCCCAACGACTGCCCCGACCTGCACGACAAGTACGGCAAGGCCTTCGAGGAGGCCTACACCCGCTACGAGCAAAAAGCGGACATGGGCGAGATCAGGCACTTCAAGCGCATCCCCGCCGTCAACCTGTGGCGCAAGATTCTGTCCATGCTGTTCGAGACCGGCCATCCCTGGATCACCTTCAAGGACCCCTGCAACATCCGCAGCCCGCAGCAGCATGTCGGCGTCGTCCACAGCTCCAACCTGTGCACCGAGATCACGCTCAACACTTCCGACACCGAAATCGCCGTGTGCAACCTCGGCTCGGTCAACCTGGTCAACCACCTGAAGCGCGATTCTGATTCGGGGCAGCTCGTGCTCGACCTCGACAAGCTGAAGGCCACCATCCACACCGCCATGCGCATGCTGGACAACGTCGTGGACGTGAACTACTACGCCGTCGGCAAGGCGCGCAATTCCAACCTCAAGCACCGTCCGGTGGGCCTCGGCATCATGGGCTTCCAGGACGCGCTGCAGGAACTGCGCGTGCCCTACGCATCGACTGAAGCCGTCGAGTTCGCCGACCGCTCCATGGAAGCCGTGGCCTACTACGCCTACTGGGCCTCCACCGAGCTCGCCGCCGAGCGCGGCCGCTACTCCAGCTACGAAGGCTCGCTGTGGAGCCAGGGCATCCTGCCGCACGACTCCATCAAGCTCTTGGCCGAGCAGCGCGGCGGCTACCTCGAGTGCGATACCTCGGCAACGCTCGACTGGGATGCCCTGCGCCAAAGGATCGCCCAGTACGGCATGCGCAACTCGAACTGCCTGGCCATCGCCCCCACCGCGACCATCGCCAACATCGTCGGCGTGAGTGCAAGCATCGAGCCCACCTACCAGAACATGTACGTGAAATCGAACCTCTCGGGCGAATTCACCATCAGCAACAAATACCTGGTCAAGGACCTCAAGGCGCTCAACCTGTGGGACGAAGTCATGGTCGCCGACATCAAGTACTTCGACGGCAGCCTGGCCAAGATCGACCGCATCCCCGCCGACCTGCGCGCGCTCTACGCCACCGCGTTCGAAGTCGAGCCGCAGTGGCTGGTCGAGTGCGCCGCGCGCCGCCAGAAGTGGATCGACCAGGCGCAGAGCCTCAACATCTACATGGCCGGCGCCTCGGGCAAGAAACTGGACGAGACCTACAAGCTCGCCTGGCTGCGCGGTCTCAAGACCACTTATTACCTGCGCACGCTTGGTGCGACTTCCGCGGAGAAATCCACCGGCAAGGGCGGCGAGTTGAATGCCGTGTCCGCGAGCGGCGGCATGGGCGCAATGGGCGCGGCGCCCCATCTGCCGGAACCGGAAATCGTCGGCAAGGCCTGCACCCTGCGCCCCGGCGATCCCGGCTTCGAAGAGTGCGAGGCATGTCAGTAAAGGGGGCGAACAATGACTGTTGAAGCTCTGTGGTCTGTCGAATTTATGTCAAATGCGGGTGGTGTTGGCGCCGGTGTGGCGATTTTCGAAAACGGAAATATCTACGGTGGTGACGGAACCTATTACTACTTGGGCAAATACAAGATTGCGAACTCCCAGATTGATGCGACGGTAAGGGTCGTTCACTACGCAGGGCAGCCGCTTTCGATATTTGGCCAAGATCCACAGCCGTTCGACCTAAAGATCGGTGGGCCGGTTTCGGACTCTGTGATGAATCTAGCCGGCATTCGCATTGATGACGTGTCCAAACAAATGGGGTTACGCCTCACTAAGAGAGCGGAGCTTCCTTAAGCTGGTAGGCCGGGGGTTGCCCGGCAGCAAGTTCCTTTCTTTGCTTCGTCAAAGAAAGGAACCAAAGAAAGACGACCCGGCTATGCCGGCCTTCGGCTTCCCTTAGCCTGAAGGCTCCGGGCGGGCGGCGCAGAACTCGCCTTGCCATGGATGGTAAGGAAGCAAGGCTCAAACATGCTGCGCCGCATTATTCCGCCCTCCGCCATCAGTCTGCGGCGGCATAGACGGGAAGTTAACAGCCGATGAGGCTGAGCGATTTTGTTTTAGCGGCCCCGGCCGCGGACTTGGATTGGGGAACAAGGGCTTGGAATGTTTGCGCCCGCTACTGTTTACAACGGGTAAGTTCCAAGCCGCCCCAATTCAAGTCCTCGGCCGAGTCCAAACCCTTCCCTCTCCCCTCGCGGGAGAGGGGCAGGGGTGAGGGGGGAATTTGGTTTACCCCCTCTGGGCTGCCGAGGACGGGCACTTGAATTGGGGGCTTTACGGCGAGGACTGTCTGAGCCCGAAGGGCGAGTTCCGCAGCCGCCCAATGCAAGTGCCCGACCGAGGTTTACTCCGAAGGAGCAGCACAGCGGGGGCGCCTTTCTTTGGTTACTTTCTTTGGCGAAGCAAAGAAAGTGACTAGCCGCCGGGCTACCCCCGGCGAATTTCCCGCCCGCAGGGCGGAATGAATTTAAGTATCAACACCGTCCGACCCGTCGGACAAAAATGGAGGTAGAAAAACATGCTGAGCTTTGAAGACGACCGTACCGCCACCCCTGCCCTGCAGCCCGCTATTGGATCAGGCACCCCGCCCATCCCCGCCTCGCTGCTGAAAACCTCGCAGGCCGACGTGCCCGCGCCCAGCTTCCGTCGCGTGCAGGCCGCGGACAAGCGCGTCATCAACGGCGCCACCGACGTCAACCAGCTCGTGCCCTTCAAGTACAAATGGGCCTGGGAAAAATACTTGGCCGGCTGCGCCAACCACTGGATGCCGCAGGAAGTGAACATGAGCCGCGACATCAGCCAGTGGAAAGACCCCAACGCGCTGACCGAAGACGAGCGCCGCCTGGTCAAGCGCAACCTCGGCTTTTTCGTCACCGCCGATAGCCTCGCCGCCAACAACATCGTGCTCGGCACCTACCGCCACATCACCGCGCCCGAGTGCCGCCAGTACCTGCTGCGCCAGGCCTTCGAAGAAGCCATCCACACCCACGCCTACCAGTACATCGTGGAAAGCCTGGGCCTGGACGAAGGCGAAATCTTCAACGCCTATCAGGAAGTGCAATCCATCCGCGACAAGGATGAATTCCTCATCCCCTTCATCGACGTTCTTACCAACCCGCTGTTCAAGACCGGCACCCCCGAGGCCGACCAGAAGCTGCTGAAGTCGCTGATCGTGTTCGCCTGCATCATGGAAGGCCTGTTCTTCTACGTCGGCTTCGTGCAGATCCTGGCCCTGGGCCGCCAGAACAAGATGACCGGCGCCGCCGAGCAGTACCAGTACATCCTGCGCGACGAGTCCATGCACTGCAACTTCGGCATCGACCTCATCAACACCATCAAGCTGGAAAACCCGCACCTGTGGACCAACGAGTTCAAGGAAGAACTCAAGGCGCTGTTCCAGAAGGGTGTGGAACTGGAATACCGCTACGCTGAAGACACCATGCCGCGCGGCGTGCTCGGCCTCAACGCCAGCCAGTTCAAGGAATACCTGCGCTTCATCGCCAACCGCCGCTGCCAGCAGATCGGCCTGGACGAACTCTTCCCCCACGCCACCAACCCCTTCCCCTGGATGGCGGAAATGATCGACCTGAAGAAGGAGAAGAACTTCTTCGAGACGAGAGTGACCGAATATCAGACGGGCGGGGCGTTGAGCTGGGATTGATGTTTATGTGATGCATCTAGCGAGAGGCAAGCGGCGTGTTTAAGACTAGCGACATTGTTGGAGGAAGCCAAAAATATACTGGCTCGTCCAGGATCGCATTACTCGCCCCTGAAGCCTACCTAACTGAACTAGAAGTCATCCGCGAGAATCCAACATCACTGGTGCACGTCGCCGAAATTGCATGCCCGATCTATGGACGTATCCAAGGATTTGTAAAAACCTTCCCATCAAGATTCATTGAATCCGCTCTCGCCAATGAGCTTGCTGCCTATCTTTTGGCCTGCGCGGACCAGTTGTCAGTTGCAGAGCAGGCGTATGTGCTCATACTTCGAACCGAACAATTATTTAAGGTGCACCCCAATTTCAGGGTTGAATTAGCAAATGATGATGGGCTTAGTTATGCCTGGGTAACAAAAGCGATTGAGGGCCACCCGCTTCGCCTCCTCCACCCAGTCAATGAGCCAGAATTGCAAAAACGTCTACGCAAATGGCCATTGTTGCCACGTGTTCTCGCATTTGATGATTTAGTCGCCAACGAGGACAGATCTCATGACAACTTAATCGCCATCAACAATGGCGTGTTTGCGCTGGTGGATCATGCCGAGATTGCCGGTGGAATTGCTCGTGTTGATGAATTTCTTGACCCCACTATGCGCTCCAAAAACCAACTCCTTTCCATGCTCTATGGAGACGTGGTTCCAAGCAACATCAGCAGCGGGATGATGTTGGCGGCAGAGCGCCATATAGAAATATTTCAGCAGATAGAGCCCGAACTGAAATACTGGTACGACATACTATTTCCAGACAGCAATGCAAGAAGTCATGCCCTTTTATCATTCCTGAATGAACGAGCGAGGAATAGTGTGCCTCGCATCCGTCAGCAACAAGGGTTTCTCATATGATAGCCAATCCGCACGACCTTCTGGAGTTGGCCTACACCCCGCAATTTATGGCCACTGAGGGCATGTGGCAAAGTATCCAGCTACGGCCAGACTTTGCAACTGGGGAATTACTAAATATCGGCGTTTTGTTTTCAGATGGAGAGAAGAAAACAGCCCGCTTACTAGATTCATTCGATAAATTTTCCAGGCTTTATGGAGAATCCGCAGAGGATGAACTTCGCTTTGTAATTCGCGCTTTGAAAGCCGCCATATCTCAGAATTATGGCGAGGCTGATATTCCATCCGTTGAGTTCACCTCCCCCAAGCTAGCTCGTGGCGAGTCGCCCGAAGTAATAGTTGACCGTTTATTTTCCAGTATTGTTAGCTTAGCTGGACCCACCCATTTACCAAAAAAACAGAAGGCGCGTTTCTTTAATAACTCTTATGCAAGAGAAGAAGTGTTTCAGCGCGTTCGCATGCATGCCGGTGTTATTGCCGAGCAAATTATCGCCGCTGGCGAAGAATTGTTTTTTAGAGAGGGGAGCCGTCTTTTAGCGTTAGATGTACCTTTACGTCGTGGCCTCCAATTAGGAACGGTTGTCTCTGCTGGTTTTTCGTCATCTGAGAACGTTGAACGTGCATTACTAAGAGCATCCTTGGATTTAGCTACGGCCATGTCGATCTCAAAAACCGCCTCTGGTGAAGTATTCATTTATCGTCCCACAGGAATCCTCTCTTTGGAGAAACAGAGAAGAGTAGACAATGTCATCGACATTTCCGAGTGGAAGCTAAAGAAATTGGGGCTACATCTTGACGTGGCCGACAGCCCAGACAAGCTAGCACAAGACATTCTTACATGGGCAAGGATCTAGCCATGGGTAGGAGTTGCCTCTTTGGCGCTATGTAGCATGACCACCGACTTCTTCTTTAGGGACAGAACTAAAAATGAAACTCTCAGAAACCCCGGAAGAGCAAAGGGAAGGGCATCTTGCCTACGTTGACCAACGATGGACTCAACTATCTGATCTTGAATTGTCGTGGAGCACTGATGCCATTAAATATCTGATGCTGGTCAATTCGGGAGCGACGATAGCTGTATTAACATTCTTTGGGGCAATTGAGACAGTGCGCCCGTTACTATGGCCTAAGGTAATGCTGGGGTTCTTCGTTGTTGGGGTTGTCATCATCGGAATATTTCATGCAGTTCGTTATCACCGGATAGATCGTATTTACCGTAGTTGGCGAGAGGGGGTTGACCAGTTTTATAGTGACAAACTGGATTGGGAGAAAATGATTTCAGATGATGAAAACCTATCTCGCCGATTCCCCTTAGGAGTCACATTGGCTTACCTTGCTTTTGGGTGCTTTTTAGGCGGGGTAATTGTTGGTCTGTGCAATTTCTCATCCCTCTCTTAAGAGAGAAAGAACGACATATGGCTAATCAAAACAAACCTTCAAAACCAACGTCCAAACCCTCATCCAAGCCGGGGCAAATTAATGAAACCCGGAACCAACCCACGCCAAGTAGGGTAATGCCGAGAACCCCTCCACCAGCACCACCCCCAAAGAAGAAATAAAGGGTAAGCTCCTAAAAACCCCCACTGAACAAAATGCCCGATCCACAAACGCCCAACAACACACCTAACGATCAGGATGAAACCCTTCATCCCGACACTAACGACGACATCGCCCTACGCCCCGGCCCCAATGCTGACGACTCCGACGACGTAGCACGCTATATCAGCGCCGAAGTCCGGGCGCTCTATGACGTATTCAGTTACCGCCATGCGGCAGCAATTCTTGCCACTTCCTTTCCCACAGAATTGGCCGAAATCGAGCGAGCGTTGTTGGATTTCAGGATTACGGTACGTGACATTGGAATGCCCGGTGGCAATGAGTCGGATATGCCCAAGAAGTTTTCGCGCACGCTGCGTCCAGCCGGCTGGGTGGAAACTCGTATCCAAGGAGATTTGTTGGTGCGTATGCGTGAGTTCGACGAGGAAATCCTGGCAAATGGCAAGACGCGTAAGATCAAGCGTCCCGAAGGAGAACCGCGATTGATCGAAAACTTCATCGACGGCCACAAAATTGACTACGTGAAAAGTCGTGTGGCTTTTGATCTGGAATGGAACTCGAAAGACCAAACTTTTGACCGTGACCTTTACGCATTTCGCGCTTTCCATGAATGCGGTCTTATTAGCGCGGGCGTAATGGTGACACGCAGCGCCAGCCTGAACCCGGTGTTCGACGTTGTGCCGCAACTGGACAAAGCAGGAAACCCCGTTTACGAAGGTGACCAACCAAAACCAGTCAAAGCAAAGTACGGCGCAAGTACAACTTGGATGGGTAAACTTTTATACCGACTTAATGCCGGCCGCCACGGCGGCTGCCCAGTGCTAGTATTCGGCATCACTCCACGCTTGATTACAGATTGGAACGAACCATGAGCAAGCGCCTTGAACTACCGAAAATCGATGCCACACAAGATTTGCTGGCCCGATGTAATGGAAAACGTTTCAAGACTATTCTTGCCGATCCTCCTTGGCAGTTCCAAAACCGCACAGGCAAGATGGCCCCGGAGCACAAGCGCCTTTCGCGTTACGGCACGATGAAACTTGAAGACATCATGCGCCTGCCTGTCGCAGATCTCGCCGATGACACTGCACACCTGTATCTGTGGGTGCCGAACGCGCTACTTCCTGAGGGCCTGCGCGTACTTGAAGCTTGGGGCTTCCAATACAAAAGCAATCTGGTATGGCACAAAGTACGCAAGGATGGAGGTCCGGATGGGCGCGGTGTAGGTTTTTACTTCCGCAACGTCACCGAATTGGTCCTCTTTGGCGTGCGCGGCAAGAACGCCCGTACTCTCGCTCCGGGGCGACGTCAGGTCAACTTCTTGGCGACACAAAAGCGTGAACATTCGCGCAAACCGGATGAGTTCTACGACATTGTGGAATCGTGTAGTCCTGGTCCTTATCTGGAACTATTTGCACGCGGCACCCGCGAAGGGTGGACAACATGGGGAGATCAAGCAGATGAGTATTCCCCCACATGGGCAACATACGCCAATCATTCTCAGCAAAAAGTTGCAAAGAACGACGAAGCAAGCCAACTGCGCCTCGTAGAACAAACAAGCGCAATTTATAAGTAATTAAGCAGGGCTTAAGCCATTGAATTAGTCGAGGACAGCCCACGGTTTTGCAGTGACGTGAGCTTTTAATGTCGGTCATAGCCCCCTCTACCTTCCCCCCGCCATGCGACTCCCCCAACTTCGACAACGTCTACGCGATCTCGGCGCCGCGCCCTGCCATGAGGGGCGCGTGCTGCGGGCGTGGCTGCAGGGGCGTTCGCTCGACACCAAGCGGCGGCGCGCCGAGGACTATTTCCCCCTGGCCTTGCGCGACGGCCTGCCCGGGCTCTTCGACGAGTTGCGGGGCCTGGCGCGGGTGCATTCGGAACACGCCGGCGAGGATGGCTCGTCCCGCTTGCTGGTGGAGCTGGCGGACGGCCAGACCGTGGAAAGCGTGCTGTTGCCGAAGGACGGCCTGTGCGTTTCCACCCAGGTCGGCTGTGCGGTGGGCTGCGTGTTCTGCATGACTGGTCGCGCTGGCTTGCTGCGCCAGCTTTCCAGTGTGGAAATCGTCGCGCAGGTGGTGCTGGCGCGTAGCCGCCGCGCGGTGAAGAAGGTCGTGTTCATGGGCATGGGCGAGCCGGCCCACAATCTGGACAACGTACTGGAGGCGATCGAGCTGCTTGGCACCGAGGGCGGCATCGGCCACAAGAACCTGGTGTTTTCCACCGTGGGCGACCGCCGCGTGTTCGAGCGGCTTCCGCTGTCGGAGGTGAAGCCTGCGCTGGCGCTCTCGCTGCACACCACCGATCACGAACTGCGCCGCCGGCTCTTGCCCAAGGCACCCGACATCGCACCTGATGAATTAGTTGAGCTGGGCGAGGCCTATGCGCGCCGCACCGGCTACCCGATCCAGTACCAGTGGACGCTGCTGGAAGGCATCAACGACACCGATGCCGAGCTGGAAGGGATTGCACGCCTGCTGGCCGGCAAATACGCGGTGATGAACCTGATTCCCTACAACAGCGTCGAGGGGGGCGACGGCTTCCGCCGCCCGAGCTGGGAACGCGCGGCCGAGATGGCGCGCAGCCTGCACCGGCGCCGCATCCTCACCAAGCTGCGCCACTCCGCGGGGCAGGATGTGGAGGGCGGCTGCGGACAGTTGCGGGCGCGGGCGCTGGGCGCGGATGCAAACGCCCCAATCCCGGCCTAGGGTCAGTTCAGCCCCCCTTTAACCCAATGCGCTTGCCGGCTCGATGCCATGCCCTGCAGGCCCTGCGGGCGCATCGCCTAGCCGGCCGCCTTCAGCCGCTTCAAATCGACCGGGACACGTGCCGCTTCCGTGCTCATCCAGACTTCGCCGTCCTGCACCATGCATTGCAGTTGCATGGTGCGGGCGGCCAGCGCCGCCAGCGCCTGGCTGGTCTGGGCCGGCAGTTGCAGCACGGCCAGATTCTTCAGCCGCGCCAGCTTGTCCTCGATCTGCTTCCACCAGATCTCGCAGCTGCTGCTGTAGCACAGCACGATGACCTGCCCGGCACGGCCGCAGGCTTTGCGCAGGCGGGCGTCATCCGGCTGACCGATGTCGATCCACAGCTTGATTTCGCCGGTCAGGTCCTTGACCCACACTTCGGGCTCGTCCACATCGAACAGCCCCTTGGTGAAGGCGATGCCCTCCTGGGCGTTCAGGGCATACATCAGCACGCGCGCCATCATGCGCTCGTCGGTTTCGGAGGGGTGACGGGCGATGGTCAGCGCATGGTCGGCGTAGTAATGCCGGTCCATGTCGGCGATTTGCAGGTCGGCTTTGTAGATCGTGGCTTTGAGCGCCATGGAGTGCATCCGTTGATTGAATCAAGCGACGGATTGTACGCTTTGACAACAGCATCGCTTATGCTGTCGGCATGATTGCGCCGGATTCGACGGCACCCCAGACAACCCGGGAAACCCACATGAGAAAAACCGATCTTTACAAGAACGAAGGCCTGAAAATCAGCGCCCAGATGAAACAGGCCGGCACGCCGGACCGCTTCGGCAATGCCTCGGGCGCCGCAGTGTCGCGCCGAGAACAGCGCAGGCTCGATCAGGAGAAGGGGCTGGTCGCCTTTGCCGTCAAGCTCGACGGCGAACTGGTGAAGCAGATCCACGCCCTCGCGCAGGCGCGCCAGGAAGGCATCAACGAAACCGTTGCCGACCTGCTCACCAGGGGGCTGGCGGACAAAAACTAGCGCCATAGGGGACACCACGGTTTCATAAACAGCGAGGCACGCCATGACCCACACCTACTGCATGACTTCGAACTGCGCCCTGGCCGAACAGTGCGCCCGCTATGAGGACGACGCCGGCAAGCACCTGCTCTCCCGCACCTATGCGGATTTCAGCGAGGAGCTGATCCGCAGGCAGGACGGTAGTGCGACCTGCCCGTTCTTCATCGACAAGAAGGATGCGCAGCAGACCGCGCACTGAGCGATACTCAAACAGGCTGCATTGTGTTGTGTATTTGTGTGTAATACAATATGAACAGCGCGGAGCTGATCAAGCGTCTTGAACAGGAAGGCTGGGTGCGCGTCGGCGGCAAGGGCGACCATGCCAAGTACAAGCACCCCGACAAACCCGGGCACGTCGTGATCCCCCATCCGCGCAAAGACATTGCCATTGGCACGCTACGCAACATCTACCGGCAAGCCGGTTGGGAATGGAGGTAATCATGCTGTATCCGGTTTACGTTCACATGGGTGACAAACACCACGCCCACGGTGTCACCGTGCCTGATTTCCCCGGCTGCTATTCAGCGGCGGACAACTGGGACGAACTTCCCGCCAAAATCCAGGAAGCCATCGAAGTCTATTGCGAAGGCGAGGACATGGACATCCCCGCCCCCACCCCGCTGGAAACCCTTGCCGCCAAACGCGAATACAAAGGCGGCGTGTGGATGCTGGTGGACGTCGATGTTTCCCAACTTTCCACCCGCTCTGTGCGCCTGAACGTCTCGCTGCCGGAAGGCTTGGTCAAGCGCATCGACGCTTATGCCAAGGCACATCACCTGAGTCGATCCGGCTTCCTGGCAAAGGCTGCCTTGTCCGAGATGGAGCGGCAGTGATGCAGGCAATCGGTGCGAAAGGACCTGGAATGAGTTCTTTGGCCAAATCCGTAAGTTTCGAGCAAGGCATGATGTGGGTGGACCTGGTGGATGGCCGCAAGCTGGGCGTTCCGCTCGCCTACTTCCCTCGCTTGCTCAACGCAAAATCCGGGCAACTCCCGCATTACGAAATCAGCGGCGGTGCCGCCCCGCAATGACGTCATCGCCCCCCTCCGGCGCGGCCGCGGGTTCGCTAGCTCTTGTGCCGGGGCGCCGACTTCCTGCCCGGCGCCGGGCGCGGCACAAAGCCGGAGATGCGGCAGAGGAAGCCTTCGACGGCGATGCCCTTGTTGTAGCGGGTGATGCTGCAACTGGAAATTTCGCCGCGTTCGGACAGGCCGGTCAGCGAGAAGCGCACTGCGGCGAGCGGAATGCCGGTTTGCGACGCGATTTCGGAGTCCAGCAGCTGGCCGTGCTTTTTCAGGCATTGGATGATGATTGCGGCATGCATCTCGATTTCCTCCTGTGTGAGAATGATGAGAGTCCATGGCGGACGATGCCCGGGCGCCTGGATAAAGGCTGAAGAAAACAAAAGGCCACCCGTCTCGGGCGGCCTTGCTGGAAACCCATTGTACGCGCATGCCGGCCCCCAGGCCAGCGGCGGTTCAAGCGCCTGGAAAGGCTTGCGCGCTTGGACTAAAAATAAAACATCAACCAGGGAGACAACATGGCCGCACCGGATACCCACAACATTGCCGTTTTTTGCGACTTCGAGAACGTGGCCATCGGCATCCGCGAAGCCAGCTATCCGGACTTCAAGATCCGCCCCATCCTCGAGCGCCTGCTGCTGAAGGGCAGCATCGTGGTGAAGAAGGCCTACTGCGACTGGGACCGCTACAAGGAATTCAAGCGCGACATGCACGAGGCGGCGTTCGAGCTGATCGAGATTCCGCATGTGCGCATGTCGGGCAAGAACTCGGCCGACATCCGCATGGTGGTGGACGCGCTCGACCTCTGCTACACCAAGTCGCACATCGACACCTTCGTCATCATCAGCGGCGACTCTGACTTTTCGCCGCTGATCTCGAAGCTGAAGGAGAACGGCAAGAGCGTGATCGGCATCGGCGTGCGCGGCTCGGCCTCGTCGCTGTTGATCAGCAACTGCGACGAGTTCATCTTTTACGAGGACATCGTGCAGCTCAAGCCCGCGGCCAGGGCCGCCGCGAAGAAACCGGCAGCGGCCAAGGTCCCGGCCGAGGCGGCCGGCGAGCCGGCGAAGGAGGCCGCGCCGGCGGCACACCCGACGCGGCGGCGCGGGCGTCCGGCGGCAGGCAAAGCCGCAGCCGCCGAGGAAGCCCCGGCCGAACCCGGCCCCGAGGACAAGAAGAGCCGCGCCATCGAAATCGTGGTGGGCACGGTGGAGCAGTTGGTGTCGGACCGGGGCGGCGAAGGCTCGATCCCGGCGTCCACCATCAAGAACACCATCAAGCGCGTGCGCCCGGGCTTCAGCGAAGCGGAATACGGCTACAGCGCCTTCGGCAAGATCCTGGACGAGGCGCAGAAGCGCGGTGTGCTGGTGGTGGAAAAGAAGGAAGGCGGCAGCGTCATCGTCAGCCTGCCCGCTTCCAGGAGCTGAACCGCGATGGAGCCCGGCATGCAGGAAAAGCTCGCCAGGCTGCGCGCCGCGCTGCAGGACTTGAAGAAGGCCGGCGTGCTGAGAAAGGCATTCATGGCCGAGGCGGCGCTGCTGGCCACGGTAGCGCTGATGGAGGAAATGATCGCGGAAATCGAGAAGCTCAAGCAGGAGAAAGAGCGCGCCGGAAAGTAAAAACGGAGTTATGGATAATTGCAGTGCCCGGGCCCGAATCAACCCCGCCCGGGCAACGAAGCTGGCCACGACCTGCACCGATGGCCAAGTGGAACCCGGGGAGAAAGGGAAGGGTCAGGGACAACCCGCCGATTCCTTTTCCGGAGAAACGAGCGGAATGACTGGTGGGCAAAGAATCAGGGCCGCAGTTGACCCTGACTCAGTAGGTGCGCGCCGGAGCGGGGCGGCCGCGGCCTTCGATGTGGCGGAAGGTGATGCGTCCTTTGCTCAGGTCGTAAGGCGAGATTTCCAGCGTGACCTTGTCGCCCGCAAGGATGCGAATATGGTGCTTGCGCATTTTTCCGGCGCTGTAGGCCACGAGTTTGTGGCCGTTTTCGAGGGTGACGCGATAGCGTGAGTCGGGCAGCACTTCGACGACGACGCCGTTCATTTCCAGCAGTTCTTCCTTGGCCATGCGTGACTCTCCGTTAAAAACAAGAAAAGAAAAAAGCCCGGCTTGATGCCGGGCTTTCGTCAAACCGCCGGTAATCAGGCCGCGCGAATGTTTGCCGCCTGCTGCCCCTTGGGGCCGGAAACGACGTCGAAACTGACCTGCTGACCCTCGGTCAGGGTCTTGAAGCCCTGAGTCTGGATGGCGGAAAAATGCGCAAAGAGATCATCGCCGCCGCTTTCGGGGGTGATGAAGCCAAAGCCCTTGGAATCGTTGAACCACTTCACAGTGCCTAATGCCATGTCTTGAGTATCCTGAAAAAAAATTTAAATCCGGGGAATATCCCCGCGTCGGGACGACGGTCAAGACAGCTGGATGATGAAGGAGAACCCTGCGGAACGCGGGGATTGAACCAGGCAACAACAGAACCACTTGAAAATCGTTGCACGGACTGTGCGCGTTTTCTTGCGAATAAGCAAGCATTATTTTTGCCGCCGCCGCCTTGCCTGCCCGGCGATGAATTCTTCGACAGGCAATGAACCAGCTCCGCGAGGCGCCCGCAATCTCCGGTTTTGGCACAATAGCGGTTGACCCAACCGTGAAACCCTGGCCGCATGAAAATCCTCTTCACCCTGGTCGAATCCCCCTTCTCCCCCCACTTCCCCGAGCTGTATCAGGAACTCGGCATCGCAGCGGAGCGCTTCGACTCCGCGCGCAGGCTGCACCGCGCGCTGCAGAAGCAGGCGCCGGATTTTTTCGTGGGTGAATTCATCTACGGCTGGGGCAACGACTACGCGGGGAACACCGTCTCGAACCTGGACGTCACCCTGCGCACCCTGCAATTGGCGGCCCCGAAGGCCAAGGTGATCGTGGTCATGCAGCCGAGCGAGGCGCCGCACATCAGCAGGCTGACCGAACTGTTTGCTGTGCATGCCGTGCTGAAATACCCGGTCAGCGAGGACGAGATGCGGGCGGTCTTGCAAGACCCGGCGTAGGTCGGCGCACAAGCGATGCGTAGCAGGCTGCGCATTGACTGGTCGAAGAAACCAGATACTCCTCCCCTGCAAGAGGGGAGTGAGCACATCAGCCCTTCAGCTTTGAAAACGCCGCCGCCATGGCGCTGCCCATCGGTGCCTGGTCGCGGCTGGGTTTGCCGCCCGTCGGCCTGCCCTGCCCGCGCTGATCGCGCTGCGCGCCCTGCGGCCTGCCGCCCGCCTGCGCCGGCGCGTCGTTCATGCGCATGGTCAGCGCGATGCGTTTGCGCTTCTCGTCCACTTCCAGCACTTTCACCTTCACGATCTGGCCGGCCTTGACCACGGTGTGCGGGTCTTTCACGAAATTGTCGGACAGGGCGGAGATGTGCACCAACCCGTCCTGATGCACGCCGATGTCGACGAAGGCGCCGAAGGCGGCGACGTTGGTGACCACGCCTTCCAGCACCATGCCGGGCTGCAAGTCGGCGAGCGTTTCCACGCCTTCCCTGAAGCTCGCAGTGACGAATTCGGGGCGCGGGTCGCGGCCGGGTTTTTCCAGCTCTTTCAGAATGTCGCTGACGGTGGGCAAGCCAAATTTTTCATCGGTGTATTTCGCCGGGCTGAGTTTTTTCAGCAGCGCGCCGTTGCCGATGACCGATTTCAGGTTCTGCCTGATGTCGGCGAGGATGCGCTCGACCAGCGGATAGGATTCGGGGTGCACGGCGGAGGCGTCGAGCGGGTTGTCGCCGTCCATGATGCGCAGGAAGCCCGCCGCCTGTTCGAAGGTCTTCTCGCCCAGGCGTGGCACTTCCATCAGCTGCGCGCGGCTGGCGAACCTGCCGCGTGAATCGCGGAAGGCGACGATGGCCTGGGCCACGCCGTTGGACAGGCCGGACACGCGCGCCAGCAGCGGCGCGGAGGCGGTGTTGACGTCCACGCCCACGGCGTTGACGCAGTCTTCCACCACGGCATCGAGCGACTTGGCCAGTTGGAACTGGCTGACGTCGTGCTGGTACTGGCCGACGCCGATGGACTTGGGATCGATCTTGACCAGTTCGGCGAGCGGATCCTGCAGGCGGCGCGCGATGGACACGGCGCCCCTGAGCGAGACGTCGAGCTCGGGCAGTTCCTGCGAGGCGTATTCGGACGCGGAATACACCGAGGCGCCCGCCTCGGACACGACGATGCTGGTGAGCCCGAGTTCGGGACGCTGTTTGATGAGGTCGCGCGCGAGCCTGTCGGTTTCGCGCGAGGCGGTGCCGTTGCCGATGGCGATGAGCGACACGCGATGCTTTTCCGCGAGCTTGCCCAGGGTGTGCAGCGCGCCGTCCCAGTCGTTCCTGGGCTGGTGCGGATAGACGGTGGCGGTGTCCACGACTTTTCCGGTCTCGTCGACCACCGCCACCTTCACGCCGGTGCGGATGCCGGGGTCGAGGCCCATGGTCACGCGCGGTCCGGCAGGTGCGGCCAATAACAAGTCTTTCAAATTGCGCGCGAAGACGTTGATGGCCTCGGTCTCGGCGCGGGTCCTCAACGCACCCATCAGCTCGGTTTCCAGGTGCATGGAAATCTTCGCGCGCCAGGCGAAGCGCACGCTGTCCAAGAGCCAGCGATCGGCGGGGCGGTTCCGGTACGCAATGCCGAAACGTGCGGCGATGCGCTGCTCGCAGGCATTGTGCGGCGCGCCCCAGGAGGGTTTCTCTTCTTCGCTGTCGAGGCGCAGCCACACATCGAGCATTTCCTCGCGCCGGCCGCGGAACACGGCGAGCGCGCGGTGCGAGGGCACGGTGTTGATGGATTCGGCATAGTCGAAATAGTCGGCGTATTTTTCCGCCGCCGCCTCCTTGCCTTCGCGCACTTTCGACTGCACCACGCCGTGTTCCTGGACGTATTCGCGCAGGGATTGCAGCAGGCCGGCGTCCTCGGCGAAGCGTTCCATCAAAATCTGCCGCGCGCCGTCGAGCGCCGCTTTCGCGTCCGCAACGCCGGGGTTGTCGCCCTCCCCGGTGGTGAAGGGCTCGCGCAAATATCTGGCAGCCTCTTCCTCGGGATTCAGCATGGGATTTTCAAGAAGCGCATCGGCCAGCGGCTCCAGCCCCGCTTCCAGCGCGATCTGGGCTTTGGTTCTGCGCCTGGGCTTGTAGGGCAGGTAGAGGTCTTCGAGCCGGGTCTTGTCGGGTGCGAGCGAAATGGCCTTCAGCAGTTCCGGCGTCATCTTGCCCTGCTCGTTGATGGATTCGATGATGGCCGTCCGGCGGCCTTCCAGTTCGCGCAGGTAGCCGAGGCGGTCTTCCAGGAGACGCAGCTGCGCGTCGTCGAGGCCGCCGGTGGCCTCCTTGCGGTAGCGCGCGATGAAAGGCACGGTCGCGCCCTCGTCCAGCAGGGCGACGGCGGCGGCGATCTGCGCGGGCTTGGCCGCGAGTTCGGCGGCGAGTCTGTGTTCGATGGAGGGAAGCATGCTTGAACCTGCTGATTGAATCGGCCTTGCTTGCCACAAGACCGGGAAAAACACGGGCTGCGTATTATGCCTGCATTCCCGCCTCTACCGTATGCCGGGACGCACCGCAGATGCGCGAGAACGCGGCACGGCAGCAAGGCACGCAAACAAAAGGGCGGCCAGGCCGCCCCCGTTTTCCCGGAACCTGCCGGGCATGTCAGGCAAAACTAGTTCTTGTTTTTTGCAGCGGGTTTTCTGCCCGCGGCCGGCGGCGGAATGTAGCCCGCGATGCGGCAGAGAAAACCCTCGACGGGCTTGCCCTTGTTGAAGCGGGTCACGCTGCAGCTGGATATTTCGCCGCGCTCGGACAGATCGGTCAGGGAGCCGCGAACCTTGGCTAAGGGAATTCCCGTTTCCTCGGCGATTTCCGAATCAAGCAACTGGCCGTGCTTTTTCAGGCATTGAATGATGGCGGCTGCATGCATCTCGATTTCCTCCTGGGGAAAATGAAAGGAGAGCCCGCGGCGGGCGGGATACGGAACCTGCACGAAGAACATGAGGCCACCGCTGCTTGTACCTTGCAAGTGGCCTACAAATGATAATTATACGCAATTGACAGGCCCGGCGCCAGCGGCGCCGGATTCAAGCCGGATGCCCCGTCGCCAAGGCTGACGCACAAACCCATGCGTGACGCCACCGCCCGGCTCCGGGCAGGCAGGCAAATCCTGATAAGATTTGAAGCCAAACAACAACAAGGAGCCTTCATGACCCTGTCCCTGTTTCTTCATGTGATGAGCGTCGTCGTCTGGGTGGGCGGCATGTTCTTCGCCTACATGTGCCTGCGCCCCGTGGCCGCCAGCGTACTGGAGCCGCCGCAGCGGCTGACGCTGTGGGCCGGCGTGTTCGGCAAGTTTTTTCCCTGGGTGTGGGCCGCCGTCGCGCTCATCCTGCTGTCCGGCCTGCACATGCTCTCCCTCATCGGCGCCAGCGGCGTCCCGCACTATGCGTTCGCCATGCTGGCGCTCGGCGTGGTGATGATGCTCATCTTCGGCCATGTGTTCTTTTCGCCTTACCAGAGGCTCAAGCGCGCGGTCTCGGGACAGGACTGGAAGGCCGGCGGCGCAGCGCTGGCCCAGATCCGCAGGCTCGTCGGCATCAACCTGATCATCGGGCTGGTGACGATTGCCGTGGTGTTCGCGGGCAGGGCGCTGAACTGAATCCGGATCGCAAACCGGCGCCTCCATCGCGCGCAGAGGCGCTGGCGATTGCCGTCCGCTCAACTAGTCGTGGTCGCGCTCCCGCTCCCGATAGCCGCGATCCCGGTCCCGGTTGCGGTCATGGCGGCCGTCATCCCGATCATGACGCTTGTACCTGATTTCCCTGGGATAACGGTCCCTGGGCAGTTTTTTCCACGGCCCCGCTTTTGAATGGGAATAAAGCCAGGCGTGATCGTGGTAGTGGTAGTAAACATAGCGTCTTAAATGATGCCGCATAATCTGCGCAGCACTGAATTGGATTGTCGCCAGCGGTCGAAGCATTGCTCGACTGCGGCGAGCAATTCGTCCAAGGTGGCGAAGAAGCGGTTGTGCGT
>JAJZPR010000020.1 GCA_021847835.1 Pseudomonadota bacterium | reverse complement strand
CGCTTGACGGCAAAACGCCGGATGAGATTTACTTCAACAACCTGCCGCAGGAAAAAATCGCGGCATGAACCGCAAGGCTCCACTTATCCAAGCCGATTTACTGTCCAAAGAAATGGGTCCGGTTCTGAGGGCACACCGCAGCCGCCTGGTACGCGACTATCTCGACACATTGGACGGGCATATCCAGATCGCCTTCCTGCCATCGTATGCGCCGGATCTCAACCCGGTCGAATACTTGTGGGCTTGGCTCAAGCGCCATGCGCTGGCGAACTACTGCCCCAACCATCTTGCCGAGTTGCATGTGGCTGCCCGCAACAAGCTCAGGAGCGCCCAGAAGCGACCTTCGATCATCGCCGCTTGCTGGATGCAGGCTACGCTCTGGTAGTGTCATGAGTTATGGAAGTCTCAATAACCGGAGATCACCGTCTCCCGAAGGAGTGTCCAGTTAAACTGGGGGAGGTTCAGGGTGACCCCAGAGCGGCCTTATTTATGCAGTACGCTGCGCACTGCCTTCAGGCAGAAGTCCACGTTCTCCTGCCTGGCGGAATGGCCCATGAGGCCGATGCGCCAGACTTTCCCTGCGAGCGCGCCCAGGCCGGCGCCGATTTCGAGGTTGAATTCGGCCAATAGCCGGGCGCGCGCGGCGGCGTCGTCCACGCCTTCGGGCACCCACACGGAATTGAGTTGTGGCAGGCGCGCGCTTTCTTCCACCACGAATTTGATGCCCATGCCTTCGAGGCCGTCGCGGAGCTTTTCGTGCATGGCGCGGTGGCGCGCCCAGGCGTTTTCGATGCCTTCTTCCGACAAAATCACCAGCGCCTCGTGCAGACCGTACAGCGGATTGATCGGCGCGGTGTGATGGTAGGTGCGCTTGCCTTCGGCCTGCCAGTAGCCCAGCACCAGGTTCAAGTCGAGGAACCAGCTTTGCACCGGGATCTTGCGCGCTTTCACCTTGGCGATGGCGCGTTCGGAGAAGGTCACCGGCGACAGGCCGGGCGTGCAGGACAGGCATTTCTGGCTGCCGGAATAGGCGGCGTCGATGCCCCATTCGTCGATCAGCACCGGGGTGCCGCCCAGCGAGGTCACGCAGTCCATGATGGTGATGGCGCCATGCTGGTGCGCCAGCGCCGCCAGCGAGGCGGCGTCGCTTTGCGCGCCGGTGGAGGTTTCCGCGTGCACGAAGGCCAGCACCCTGGTGTCTGGATTGTCCTTGAGTGCCTGCTCGACCTTGGCCACGGTGACCGGCCTGCCCCACTCGTCTTCCACTACCACAGGCACGCCGCCGCAGCGCTTGACGTTTTCCAGCATGCGTCCGCCGAACACGCCGTTCACGCACACGATGACCTTGTCGCCCGGTTCCACCAGGTTGACGAAGCACATTTCCATGCCGGCCGAGCCGGGGGCGGATACCGGGAAGGTCAGCGGGTTCTCGGTCTGGTAGGCATATCTCAACAGCACCTTGATCTCTTCCATCATCTCCTGGAAGGCGGGGTCGAGATGGCCGATGGTGGGGCGGGCCATGGCGTCGAGGATGCGCTGCGGCACGTCGGAGGGGCCGGGACCCATGAGGGTGCGCTGGGGGGGAATGAAAGCCTGGATGCCGGGGTTGGATACGAGCATGGTTATTTTGGAGTCGAATTTAAGAACCCGAGCATTTTACTCGGGAAATTGTTCGGGAAAAAGTTCGGGTTTGGAAAAGCAGTCAGCACAGAGGGCACAGAGAACACAGAGAGAAAACCCAAACCCGATCGGGAAGGTGAATTCCACTGTACTCTTGAAATCCCTGTTTTTTCTCTGTGAACTCTGTGCCCTCTGTGGCTTGAAGTTTTGCAGCTGAATCAGGACGAAGGCGGCTGGCCCATCAGCGGTTTCATGGCCGTCATCAGGCTGGCGAACAGCTTGGGGTGCAATTTCTCCTGCTCCGCCAGCATCTGCTTCATGGCGAAGCGCTGGGTTGGGACGGCGAAGCAGGCCGGGCAGTTCTCGCTGATCACGGGCAGGCCGGCTTTCAGCGCGAAGTCGCGGGTCTGGCGTTCGCGCGCATAGACCAGGGGGCGGATGACGCGCAGGTCGCCGGCGTCGATGCGGTAATGCGCCTGCATGGTCCTGAGCTTGCCGCCGAAGAACATGGACATCATCAGGGTTTCGGCGAGGTCGTCGAGATGCTGGGCGAGCGCCAGCACCTTGCAGTTCTGCTCGCGCGCGATGCGGTAGAGAATGCCGCGCCGCATCCTTGAACAATACGCGCAGAAGGAATCCGAATCGCGGGTCAGGGTCTTCTGCGCCTCGCCGACGATGTCCTGGCGGTCGTAGAAATAGGGCACGCCGAGTTCGGCCATGTAGCGTTTCAGCGGGCTGGGGTCGTATTCCGGCGAGCAGGGGTCGACGGTGGCGGCGGCCAGTTCAAACTTGACCGGCGCGCGTTTCTGAAAATAAAGCAGCACGTGCAGCAGCGAGAGCGAATCCTTGCCGCCGGACAGTCCCAGCAGTATGCGATCGCCGTCGCGGATCATGTCGAAATCGCCGATGGCGCGGCCGGCGGCGGAGATCAGCGAGCGCGAAGGCTGCACGGGCTCAGCCATGCTGGTGGAATTGCATGCGGTAGAGCTGGGCGTAGCGGCCGTTGGCTGCCAGCAGTTCCTCGTGCCTGCCGCTTTCCACGATGCGGCCCTGCTCCATCACCACGATGCGATCGGCTTTCACGATGGTGGACAGACGGTGCGCGATGACGATGGTGGTGCGGCCCTGCATGAGGTTTTCCAGCGCGGCCTGCACGTGGCGCTCGGATTCGGTGTCGAGCGCGGAAGTGGCTTCGTCCAGGATCAGGATGGGCGCGTCCTTCAAGAGGGCGCGGGCGATGGCGATGCGCTGGCGCTGGCCGCCGGACAGCTTGACGCCGTTCTCGCCGATCAGGGTGTCGAGCCCTTCGGGCAGGCGCTCGATGAACTCCCAGGCGTGCGCCGCCTCCGCCGCCCGGCGGATTTCGTCGTCGGAAGCGCCGCGCCTGGCGCCGTAGGCGATGTTGGCGCGCAGGGTGTCGTTGAACAGCACGATTTCCTGCGACACGCTGGCGATATTGGCGCGCAGGCTGGCCAGGGTGTAGTCCTCGGCGGGCACGCCGTCGAACAGCAGCCGCCCTTCGCTCGGCGCATAGAAGCGCGGCAACAGGCTCGCCAGGCTGGTCTTGCCCGCGCCCGAGCCGCCCACCAGGGCCAGGGTCTCACCGGGCGGGATGTGCAGGTCGATGCCGGTGAGCGCGGGCTGGGCCTTGCCGGGGTAGGCGAGGCCCACGTGCTCGAAGCGGATGTCGCCGGAAAGTTTTCCGGCTGCGCGCGTGCCATGGTCGGGCTCGGGGACTTCGTCGAGGATGTCGAACACCACTTCGGCCGAAGCCAGGCCGCGCTGCAGCGTGTCGTTCAGCGTGGTCAGGCGCTTGATGGGCGGGAACAGCAGCATCATGGCGATGAAGAAGGACACGAAGCCGCCCACCGTGGTCTGGTCGCTGAGCGCCTGCTGCATGGCGATGTAGAAAATGATCGCCAGCGGAATGCCCGCGAGGATTTCCACGAAGGGCGTGTTGGCGCCGAGCGCGACCACGCGCTTCATTTCCAGCTTGCGCGCGGTGTTGGCGCGTTCGTGGAAGCGCTCCGTCTCGTAGGGCCGGGCGTCGAAGATGCGCACCAGCCGGTGCGCGGACAGCGACTCGGCGAGCGACTCGGTCAGCATGCCCACGTTGGCCTGGGCGGCGCGCGAAAGCGCGCGCAGCCGTTTGCCCACCTTGGTGACGACGAAGATGATGGGCGGGAAGGAGATGAAAATGATCAGGGTCAGCTGCCAGTTGACCCAGAGCAGATAGCCCGTCAGCGCGACGATGGTGAGCAGGTCCTTGGTGAGCGCGGTCAGTGCCGTGGTGGTGGCGCGCATGACCTGGGTGACGTTGAATGCCACGTGCGCGGTGATCTGGCTGGTGCTGACGTTGTCGAAATAGATCACCGGCAGGGTGAGCAGCTTCGTGTGCATGGTCTCGCGCAGGTCCTGCACCAGGCGGTTGTCTATCCAGGAGATGGCGTAGCTGGCGACGAAGCCGGACAGGCCGCGCACCGTCAGCAGGGCGATGATGCCGAGCGGCATCCAGATCAGCCAGTCGTGATTCTTCGCCACGAAGCCCTCGTCCAGCATCTGCTTGAACAGCGCCGGCAGGACGGGTTCGAGCGCGGCGGTGACGGCGTTGGCGACGACCGCGGCCAGCAGGATTTTCCAGTGCGGCCTGGCATGCCTGAGCAGGCGCAGATACAGCGCCTTGCTGCTGAGGCTGCTTTTGGGCGTCGTGGACATCAGAGCAGGATCAAGGTGGCCAGGCCGAGGAAGATGAAAAAGCCCATGCTGTCGGTGGTGAAGGTCAGCAGCACCGAGGAACCGATGGCGGGATCGCGCTTCAGGCGCTCCAGGGTCATGGGGATGAAGATGCCGGCCAGTGCGGCGACGATGAAGTTGAGCAGCATGGCCAGCGCCATCACGCCGCCCAGCGCGGGGTTGTCATACAGCAGCCAGGCGAAGGCGCCGACTGCCGATCCCCATACCAAACCATTCAACAGGGCGATGGCGAGTTCCTTTGCGATCAGCCTGTGGGCGTTGGCCTGGGTGATCTGCCCCAGCGCCAGGCCGCGGATGATGAGCGCGATGGTCTGGTTGCCGGTGTTGCCGCCGATGCCGGCGATGATGGGCATGAGCGCGGCCAGCGCGGCGAGCTTTTCGATGCTGCCTTCGAAGGCGCCGATGACGCGCGAGGCGATGAAGGCGGTGGCCAAGTTGACCGCCAGCCACATCCAGCGGTTCTTGGCCGAGCGCCAGACGGTGGAGAACAGGTCTTCCTCCTCCTTCAGGCCGGCCATCGACAGCATGTCGGCGTCGGCCGATTCGCGGATGTAGTCCACCACCGCGTCCACGGTGAGGCGGCCGATCAGGCGCTTTTGCGTGTCCACCACCGGCGCCATCACCAGGTCGTAACGCTCGAAGGCCTGCGCGGCCTCGTGCGCGTCGTCATCGGGCTGGAAGCTGACGAAGTCCTCGACCATGACCGCCGCGACCGTGGCCTCGGGGTCGGTGGTGAGCAGACGCTTCAGGGGCAGTACGCCGATGAGCTGGTCGTTGCGCTCGACCACGAACAGCTTGTCGAGCTGGTCGGGCAGTTCACCCAGGCGGCGCAGGTAGCGCAGCGCGACTTCCAGCGTGACGTCGGCGCGGATCGTGACCATGTCGAAATCCATCAGCGCGCCGACCGAATCCTCGGGAAAGGACAGCGCGGACTGCAGGCGCGCGCGCTTTTGCGTATCCAGCGTGGTCAGCAGTTCCTGGATGACGTCGTGGGGCAGGTCGGGCGCGAGATCGGCGATCTCGTCGGTGTCGAGCGTGCCCGCCGCCGCCAGCAGTTCGGAATTGTCCATGCTGGCGATGAGCGACTCGCGCACCGAGTCGGACACTTCCACCAGGATCTCGCCGTCGCGCTCGGCCTTGACCAGATCCCACACCAGCAGGCGCTCGTCGAGCGGCAGCGCTTCGAGAATGTGGGCGACGTCGGCCGGATGCAGTTCGTCGAGCTTCTTCTGCAGTTCGGCGAGGTTCTGCTTGTGCACCAGGGTTTCGACCAGATCCTGGCGCGGCCCCTCCTGGCGATGCACGAGATCCTCCACCAGCCTCTGCTTCGCGAGCAGAGCCTGCACCTGGTGGAGATGCTCTTCCAGGCTTTCGTGTTGGAGGGTGTCGTATTCTTCGGTCATGGCGCGGGGAAAATTTGCGCCATTTTAACGCGGCGACCTGTTCAGGCCAGGATTATTTCGGCACCCAGACCTGGTACATGCGCCTGGAAATCGTGGCTACGCGCCGTGCGTATTTGCGGGAAGCGCGGTTGTCCTCGTACCAGCGCGGATTCGGCACCATGGCGGCGAGCGAAGCGGCCTGGGCGTGCGTGAGCTTGGCGGCGGACTTCCCGTAGTAGCGGCGCGCGGCGGCTTCGGCGCCGTAGATGCCGTCGCCCCACTCGATGATGTTCAGATACACCTCCAGGATGCGGCGTTTGCTCCAGGCCGACTCGATCATCAGGGTGATGATGGCCTCCTGGCCCTTGCGCACGAAGCTCCTGTCGGAGGAGAGAAACAGGTTCTTGGCCACCTGCTGGCTGATGGTGGAGCCGCCCGCGACCAGCCGGCCCTTCTTCAGATTCTTCTCCACCGCCTTCTGGATGCCTTCGATATCGAAGCCTTCATGGTTGAGGAATTTGGAATCTTCCGCCGCCACGATCGCGCGTTTGAGGTGGATGGAAATTTTGTCGTAGGGCACCCACTTGTGGCGCAGTTCGGCATCGGGCCTTTTTGCCTGCATGCGCGCCAGCCCCGCCTGCATGAAGGCGCTGGAGGTGGGGTTGTGGTCGATCCACCACAGCACATGGGCGAACACCCACACCTGATACACCAGGAACAGGCCCAGCAGGATGAGCGCCGCGCGCCAGAGGCTGGCCCAGATGGTTTTCATCATGCGGCGCGCAGCATCCGCATGACAGGCGCGGTATCGGGCCGCACGCCGCGCCACAGGAAAAAGCTTTCCGCCGCCTGTTCCACCAGCATGCCCAGGCCGTCGGAGATTGTCGCGGCGCCGTGCGCGCGCGCCCAGGCCATGAAAGTCGTCTCCGTGCCGTACATCATGTCGTAGGCCAGCGCGCCGGGATTGAAGAGATGTTCCGGCAGGGGCGGCAGTTCGCCTTTCAGGCTGGCGGAGGTGGCGTTGATGACTAAGTCGAACGGGCCTATCAGATTTCCGTAGGGTACAGCCGTCAGGCTGCGGACCGTTATGCCCTGTTCGATCTTCTTTAGGTAGTGCACGACTAGGGCCTCGGCTTTTTCGACTGTGCGATTGGCCAGGATCAATTGTGCTGGCGCCTGCTCCAGCAAGGGCAGCATCACGCCACGGGCCGCGCCGCCTGCCCCCATCAGCAGCACTCGCTTGCCCAGAATGGCGAAGCCAAGGTTGCGGGTGATGTCGTTGACCAGCCCGACCCCGTCGGTGTTGTCGCCGATGACCTGCTCACCCTCGAATTTCAGGGTGTTTACAGATGCCGCATCCAGAGCGCGGGCAGTGAGGGTGGTTGAAAGATGAAAAGCCTGCTCCTTGAAGGGCACGGTGACATTCAAGCCTTTTCCGCCATGGTTGCGAAACGCCTCGACCGTTTCAGCAAAGCCGTCCAGCGGCGCCAGCAGTTTTTCGTAAACCATGTCCTGGCCGGTCTGGCGGGCGAATTCGGCGTGGATTTGCGGGGACTTGGAGTGGGCGACGGGGTTGCCCACCACGGCGTAACGGTCGGTCATGGGGCGTGTTCGGGTGAATCCGCCATTTTACCCGTTATCGCGGGCGAATTACTTCTGGACCCAGGCCAGGCGCCGCGCCTTCCAGCCGTTCAGTTCGCCGCGATGGCCGCTGGCGGGGTTGAGGTCGCCCTCGAAGCCTTCCAGCACGTTGTAGCAGTCGCGCCAGCCCGCCAGCGTGGCGGCCTCGGCGGCCCGGTGCGAACGCTGGCCGTTGCGGCAGATGAAGAGCGCCAGAGCTTCCGTGTCCACGGATTGTTTCAGCTGGCCGAGAAAATGGGGGTTGGCATGCCAGCCGGGGTAGCTCATCCATTCCACATGCACGGCTGCCGGAATGCTGCCGACCAGGTCCAGTTCTGCGCGCGAGCGCACATCGATGAGCCGTGAGCCGGGGGCGAGCTCCAGCACTTCGGCTGCCTCATCGGGGGTGAGCGCCCCTTCATAGGGGAGGCCGGATGATTGCGCGCGCTGCTGTGCGGTGGTGAGAATTTCGGTCAGACGTCCCATGTGCGAATCGTATTTGCTACAGTCCGAGTATATTACAAGGCTTGGCAGCGATGACGTGCACCATGGTGGTGCACCGTTGCTTGCCGTGCGCGATCGTGGTGCATGGTTTGCGCTTGTCCGGGATGGTTTGCCTTGTGGCACAATGCCCGGATAGGGTTTGAAGGATGGCACAGTTCCTGCATGCAAGGCTGCCGTCGTTAATTTATTTTCAAAAGTTGATTCTTTAGGAGAGCATTACCATGGCGGTCGCCGACGTACTGAAAATGATTGCGGACAACGAGGCCAAGTTCGTTGACCTGCGCTTCACCGACACCAAGGGCAAGGAACAGCACGTTTCCATTCCCGCGCGCATCGTGAGCGAAGAATGGTTCGAGGATGGCCATCCCTTCGACGGCTCCTCCATCGCCGGCTGGAAAGGCATCCAGGCCTCCGACATGCTGCTCAAGGCCGACCCGGAAACCGCCTTCATGGATCCCTTCTTCGACGAGTCCACCCTGGTGCTGACATGCGACGTGATCGAGCCGTCGGACGGCAAGGGTTATGACCGCGACCCGCGCTCCGTGGCGCGCCGCGCCGAAGCCTATCTCAAGTCCACCGGCATCGGCGACACCGCCTACTTCGGCCCCGAGCCCGAGTTCTTCATTTTCGATTCCGTGACCTGGCACGCCGACATGTCCGGCTGCCACGTGACCCTGCGTTCCGAGGAAGCCTCCTGGTCCTCCAAGGAGCAGACCGAAGCCGGCAACACCGGCCATCGTCCCGGCGTGAAAGGCGGCTACTTCCCGGTGCCCCCGGTCGACTCGCTGCAGGACATCCGCGCCGCCATGGTGCTGGCCCTGGAAGAAATCGGCATTCCGGTCGAAGTGTTCCACCACGAAGTCGCCACCGCCGGCCAGTGCGAGATCGGCACCCAGTTCAACACCCTGGTGCGCCGCGCCGACTGGACCCAGACCCTGAAGTACATCGTGCAGAACGTGGCCCACGCCTACGGCAAGACCGCCACCTTCATGCCCAAGCCCATCGTCGGCGACAACGGCTCCGGCATGCACGTGCACCAGTCCATCTGGAAGGACGGCAAGAACCTGTTCGCGGGCAACGGCTATGCCGGCCTGTCCGAACTGTGCCTGTACTACATCGGCGGCATCATCAAGCATGCCAAGGCGCTGAACGCCATCACCAACCCGTCCACCAACTCCTACAAGCGCCTGGTGCCCGGTTTCGAAGCGCCCGTGATGCTGGCCTATTCCGCCCGCAACCGTTCCGCTTCCATCCGCATCCCCATTGCCGCCAGCGAGAAGGCGCGCCGTATCGAGACCCGTTTCCCGGATCCGACCGCCAACCCCTACCTGTGCTTCGCAGCGCTGCTGATGGCCGGCCTCGACGGCATCCAGAACAAGATCCATCCGGGCGAAGCGGCCGACAAGGACCTCTATGACCTGCCGCCCGAAGAAGAAGCCAAGATCCCCAAGGTCTGCCACAGCCTGGAAATGGCGCTGGAAGAACTCGACAAGGACCGCGAGTTCCTGACTCGCGGCGGCGTGTTCAGCAACGACATGATCGATGCCTACATCGACCTCAAGATGCAGGAAGTCACCCGCTACCGCATGACCACGCATCCGGTCGAGTTCGACATGTACTACTCGCTGTAAGCCGGCCTGATTGCGGCAAAGGGCGACCCACACCGGGCCGCCCTTTGTTTTTGCGGTCCGGCCTTCAAGACAGCGCCGCTTTCTGTTTTGCCAGGCTCAAGCGCCGAACCTCATGCGCCGTTAACAGTCTCACTTGGGCGCAGGCCCAGTGATGACCGATCATGAAGCGAGTCCTTCTGTTTTTCCCCCTGCTGCTTGCCCTGGCCTGCCCGGCACAGGCGAGAATCTACATGTACGTCGATGCCGACGGCCGCAAGGGCGCCACCGACCGGCGCGCCGAAGTGCCCGCCGGGGCAAGGATCACCGCGATCATCGATGACGGCGGCAGCAAGCCAGGCGCGCCGGGCAAAGCTGCGGGTGGCGCGAAAATGGCCACGCCGGCCAGTTTTCCGCGCATAGATCGCAGCACCCAGAAAAAGCGTGATGACATACGCCGCATGGTGCTGGAAGAGGAACTGACCAGCGAACAGAAGAATCTCGACGAAGCCAGGCGCCAACTGGCGCTGGGCGAAAAACTCATGCCCGGCGAAAAGGCCGATACCCCGAACTACCAGGCGCGCATCAGGCAGTTGCGCGGCGCAGTCGGGCGGCATGAACGCAATATTGCCGCCATCCGCAAGGAGATCGACAACATCCGCTAGGACTTTTGCCTGCTGGCACAATCAGTGCTAGGTTAGGGCATGGTTTCCCCTTCCTGTCTGGCTGCTTACGATTTCCTTGCCACCGGCGTGATGCTGGTCGGCGCGGATGGCCGCATTCTGTATCTGAATTCGGCCGCCGAAACGCTGGTCGGCATGTCGGGCGTCCTGCTCGCCGGGCAGCCATTCGACAGCTTGTTCGGACACAACACGGAACTGATCGCGGCCCTCAACGCGGCGCGTGATACGCACGAAACCGTGACCGAGCACGACTTGCCCGTGCAGGTCAACGGTCATCCGGCCACCCGGGTTTCCTGCACGATCACGGTGCATGACGGCCCCGAATGGGCGTTCATGCTGGAATTGCGTCCCGCTGATCAAAGATTGCGCATCGCCCGCCAGGAAAACATTCGTGCGCAGCAGGAAGCCAGCCGCGAACTGCTGCGCAACCTGGCGCACGAGATCAAGAACCCGCTCGGCGGCATCCGCGGCGCGGCGCAACTGCTGGAGCACGAGCTCTCGCGCGAGTCCCTGCGCGAATACACCCAGGTCATTATCAAGGAAGCCGACCGCCTGCAATCGCTGATGGAGCGGCTGCTGACGCCGCACCGCCTGCCCAAGCTGTCGCCGGTCAACATCCACGAAGCGCTGGAGCGGGTGAGGAGCCTGCTGCTGGCGGAAACGCCGCACGGCATCCGCATCCGCCGCGATTACGACGTGAGCCTGCCCGAAATCAGGGCGGATGCCGAGCAACTCATCCAGGCGGTGCTCAATGTCGCGCGCAATGCGGTGCAGGCCATGGGCGGCAAGGGCGAGCTTGCCTTCCGCACCCGCGCTGCGCGCCAGGTCACGCTCAACAACAGACGCCATCGCCTCGCGCTCAGGCTCGACATCGTCGACAACGGCCCGGGCATTCCGGAGGCGCTGCGCGAGCAGATCTTTTTTCCGCTGGTTTCCGGGCGCGAAGGCGGCAGCGGCCTGGGCCTGCCGCTGGCGCAGACCCTGGTGGCGCAGAACAGGGGCGTGATCGAGTTCGAATCGCAGCCCGGGCACACCGTTTTTTCCTTTTATTTCCCGCTTGAGAATGCGAGCCACAAACCATGAGCGACGCCGTGTGGGTCATCGATGACGACCGTTCCATCCGCTGGGTGCTGGAAAAGGCGCTGGAGCGCGAAGGCATCGCCTGCGAGGTGTTCAACTCCGCGAGCGAGGCGCTTGCGCGCCTGGAAAAGAGCCGGCCGGCCGCGGTGATTTCCGACATCAGCATGCCCGGCCCGTCGGGGCTGGAGTTCCTGCAGCACATCAAGGAAACCCTGCCCAAGGTTCCGGTCATCATCATGACCGCCTACTCCGACCTCGATTCGGCGGTGGCGGCATTCCAGAGCGGGGCGTTCGAATATCTGTCCAAGCCTTTCGACGTGGATGCGGCGGTCGAACTGGTGCGGCGCGCGCTGGCGCAGAACCACGAGGCCGCGCAGGGAGGCGAGGAAATGGCCAGGGTGCCGGAGATTCTCGGCCAGGCGCCGGCCATGCAGGAAGTCTTCCGCGCCATCGGCAGACTGTCGCAGTCGAGTGCCACCGTGCTCATCACCGGCGAATCCGGCACCGGCAAGGAACTCGTCGCGCATGCGCTGCACCGCCACAGCAGCCGCGCGAGCGGGCCCTTCATCGCGCTCAACACCGCGGCGATCCCCAAGGATTTGCTGGAATCCGAACTGTTCGGCCACGAGCGCGGCGCCTTCACCGGCGCGGCGGCGCAGCGACGCGGCCGCTTCGAGCAGGCCGACGGCGGCACCCTGTTCCTCGACGAGATCGGCGACATGCCGCCGGACTTGCAGACCCGCTTATTGAGGGTATTGGCCGACGGCCAGTTCTACCGGGTCGGCGGCACCTCGCCGGTCAAGGTCAACGTGCGCGTGATCGCCGCCACCCACCAGGACCTGGAGACGCGCGTCAGGGAAGGACTGTTCCGCGAAGACCTCTACCACCGCCTCAACGTCATCCGCCTGCGCCTGCCGGCGCTGCGCGAACGGCGCGAGGACATTCCGCTGCTGGCCAAACACTTCCTGCAGAAAAGCGCGCGCGAGCTGGGCGTGGAGACCAAGAAGCTCTCTGATGCTGCGCTCAAGCTCATGTGCGGCCTGCCCTGGGGCGGCAACGTCAGGCAGCTGGAAAACGTCTGCCATTATCTGACCGTGATGGCGCCGGGTCAGGTGGTGGAGCCCAACGACCTGCCAAACGAACTTGCCGGTGCGGAAAAAAACAGCGAAGGCGAGGACTGGCTGTCCTGCCTGGCGCGCTACGCCGACCTGAGGCTGGCGCGGGGCGATACCGCCATTCTCGACGAGCTGGTGCCGGCGTTCGAGAAAATCCTGATCCGGATCGCCTTGAAGCACACGGGAGGACGGCGTATCGAGGCGGCCCACCTGCTGGGCTGGGGGCGCAACACCCTGACGCGCAAGATCCAGGAGCTGGACCTGAACGGCGAGGACGAATGATCCATTGACGCATCCGCGGGCCGTCCCTATCCTGTAAAAATTCCTCCGACTGGATCTCAAAATGATGAAACGCATCCTGCTTCTGCTGGCGGGCGTGGCCGTAATGGCGGGCGCCGCCCTCGTCAAGCCCCTGCCCGCGGTCAAGACCGTCAAGGTCAACGAGCGCGTCTATGCGCTGCTCGGCCCCGCCGAATTGCCCAGCGCGCACAACGGCGGCTACATGGTCAACAGCACGCTCATCCTGGGTGACAAGGGCGCGATCCTGATCGACACCGGCCTTACGGACGAAGTTGGCGCGCACATCCGCAAGGCGGCTGAAAAAATCACCAGACTGCCGATCACGCACGTGATCAATACCCATCACCACGGCGACCATTCGCTCGGCAACGTCAGCTTCGCGGGTGTGGAAATCATCAGCTCGGAGAACTGCAAGAAGCTGGTGGAGGACGCCAGCGGAGACTGGATCGCCATCGCCGAGAATGCCGTCGGCCGCAAGCTGCCCAACACCCGCGCCGTTCCCGCCAGCCGCACCTATGCCTCGCAAACACGCACGCCGGTGGAGATCAATGGCGTGAAAATGGAGTTCTGGGTGCCCGAGGCCGCGCACACCAAGGGCGACCTGCTGGTCTGGCTGCCGGAAGACAAGGTGCTGATCGCGGGCGACGTGCTGGTCAACACCACCCTGCCCAATTTCCGCGATGCGGAAGTGAAGAAATGGGTGCAGACCCTGGCCGAAGTGCAGCAGTATCCGGCCCGGACCATCATTCCCGGCCACGGACCGCTGATGAGCATGAAGGACGTGAAAGCCATGCACAAGCGCATGGGGGATTTCTATGCGGGCGTGGAGAAGGTCTACCAGTCGGGTGGCGCCGAGGCTGACGTGCGCCGCCAGGTCAGCCTCAAGGAATGGCAGAAGCTCAAGCACTTCGACAGCCTGATGGGCGGCAACATCAACCGCACCTGGCTGCAGGTCGAGGCCGAGAATTTCTGAAAATCATTAAACCACGGGGGAAAGAAGAAAGGCAAAAGGCAAAAGGCAAAAGGCAAAAGGCAAAAGGCAAAAGGCAAAAGGCAAAAGGCAAAAGGCAAAAGGCAAAACACCCTCGCTGCCTTCGGTTTTCATTTTTGCTTTTTGATTTTTGCCTTTTGATTTGCCTTCCCCGTACCCCCGTGGTTAATCTCTTGGCAGGTCGAGCGCCGCGATGACCGGCGCGTGATCCGAGGGCCGTTCCAGCTTGCGCATGTCGCGGTCTATGGCGGCTTCGGTGCAGGCGGTGGCGAGTGGTTCGGACAGCAGGATGTGGTCGATCCTGAGGCCGTGGTTGCGGCGGAAGCCCAGCATGCGATAGTCCCACCAGGAAAAACTTTTTTCCGGCTGCTCGAACAGCCGGAAGCTGTCTTTCAGCCCCAGCGCCAGCAGTTTCCGGAACGCCTCGCGCTCGGGCTCCGAGCACAGCACCTGGTCCTTCCACAGCACGGGATCGTGCACGTCGCGGTCTTCAGGGGCGATGTTGTAGTCGCCCATGAGCGCGAGCTTCGGGTGCCGCTTCAGTTCTTCCCTGAGCCAGGCAGACAGCGCGTCAAGCCATTTGAGCTTGTACTGGTACTTGTCCGAGTCCACGCTCTGGCCGTTCGGGATGTAGACGCAGACCGCACGCACGCCGCCCACCGTGGCGGCGAGCACGCGCCTCTGCTCGTCCTCCAGGCCGGGAATGCCGACCTGGATGTCGGCCAGCGGCGCCTTCGACAGGATGGCCACGCCGTTGTAGGTCTTTTGGCCCGAAAAGGCCGCCTGATAGCCTGCGGCTTCGATTTCGGCGCGCGGGAAATTGATGTCCTCGAGCTTGGTTTCCTGCAGGCACACCACGTCCGGCTGGCGCGTGGCGAGAAAGTCCAGTAACTGGGGCAACCGGACCTTGAGCGAGTTGACGTTCCAGGCGGCGAGTTTCATGCGTTGTCTTTGTTCGTTGCTGTTTCGGGCGGCTCGATGTGCACGGTATGCGTGGGGAAGGCGATCTCCGCGCCGTGCGATTCGATGATCCCGGCGATCTTGAGCAGCACGTCCTGCTTCACCTCGTGGTAATGCACCCATTCAACGGTCTTGGTGAAGGTGTAAATGAAGAAATCCAGCGACGAGGCGCCGAACTGGTTGAAATTGACGATCAGGGTGGCGCTGGTGTCGATCTCGGGATGGGCCAGCAGCATGGCTTTCACGTCGGCGACGATGGCGGCCATCTTGTCGAGGTCGGCGTAGCGGATGCCGATGGTCTCCTTGATGCGGCGGTTGGTCATGCGCGTGGGGTTTTCCACCACGATGGTGGTGAACAGCGCATTCGGCACGTAGATCGGATTCTTGTTGAATGCGCGCACGCGCGTGTGGCGCCAGCCGATGTATTCCACCGTGCCCTCGATGTCCTTGTCGGGCGAGCGTATCCATTCGCCGACGACGAAGGGGCGGTCGAGATAGATGGTCAGCCCGCCGAAGAAATTGGCCAGCATGTCCTTGGCGGCGAAGCCCACTGCAATGCCGCCGATGCCGCCGAAGGTCAGCACGCCGGCGATGCTGAAGCCCAGGGTCTGCAGGACGGCCAGGGCGGCGAGGATGACGACAGTGACCCGGCCCAGCTTGGACAGCGCATCGATGGTGGTGCGGTCGACGGCGGTCTCCGACACCGCGCTGCGCGCCAGCGCGGTTTTCGCGGCGTTGCCGATCAGCCGCAGCAGGAACCAGGCGAACGCCAGGATGAAGAGCGTATCGCGGGCGGGAAGCAGGGAACCGGGTACCTCTGCGCCGCTGTGCTGATAAACGATGCGCAGGGCGTAAGCGATGCCGGCCACCCACAGGATCAGGGTGGTCGGCCTGCGCGCGGCCTTGATCAGCGCATCGTCCCAGACGGCGGCGGTGCGCCTGGTGAGCTTTTCAAGATGGTGCAGAACGTAGTAGGCGCCGATATTGGCGACGAGAACGACGATGAACACCACGAACACCTGGGGGAGCCAGGGCTGTGCGAGGAAGGGGAGTCCGAGTTGTTGCGCCAGATCGTCCATGCGGGGGTTCGTCTTGCTTGCTGGTTGCGCGGGCGGGCGCCGGCTGCGCGTTTAACAAATTGCCTGATCGGCTGCCTGGAATGGGCAACGGCCGGATCAGGCTCCGCCGCAAGGGCGGGCCGTCATTGCCGACATGATAACAGCGCTTGCCCGGACTCTGCGTCAGAGGGGCCCGGCGCCGCGGATGGCGGGACGGGTGCCCGCCGGGTTTCGTTGTTTCAGGGGGCCGCCGGTGCGGCGGGATAGCCGGCCTTGTCCAGCGCCGCATCCCACGCGGCCTCGGCGTAGCCTTCCAGCTTTTCGCTGCCGATCATGAGCGTCGGCACCCGGGCCTGGCTGTCGCCCTGGCGCAGTTCTTCGTTGGCGTCCACGCTGGTGGAGGGGTCCTTGGTCGCGTAGGGGATGCCGCGGCGGGCGAGGTGGGCCTTGGCGCGTTCGCAGTGCACGCCGCAGGTGGCGGTGGTGTAGAGGGTGACGGGATGCTTGAGTTTGGCCTGCTGCATCTCGGGGGAGGCGGAACCGTCTGTCGCGCCGCCCTTGTAGGTTTTCTGCGTTGCGTTCCTGGTAGCTGTCGGCGGCGGCTGGTCGCTGTAATGCACCTTGCCCTGGGCGTCGGTCCAGCGGTAGAGGGTGCCGGCCGATGCGGACTGGGTCAGGGCGGGCAGGATCAGCAAGGTCAGGAGTAGCGGTGTGCGTTTCATGGCTGGCGGGCGATGAGTCGTAACGGACCATTAACGGCAAAACCCGGAAAAAATTCAGCCCGCGAAGGAGCTCAGGCCATGCCGTTGTGGCGCAGCAAGGCGTCGATGGTCGGCTCGCGCCCGCGGAAGGCCTTGAACGACTCGATCGCCGGGCGCGCGCCGCCCTGGGCGAGGATTTCGCTCCAGAAGCGGTGGCCGACTTCGGGATTCAGCACGCCGTTTTCCTCGAACAGGGCGTAGGCGTCGGCCGACAGCACTTCCGCCCACTTGTAGCTGTAGTAGCCCGCGGCGTAGCCGCCGGCGAAGATGTGCGAGAAGTTGTTGGGGAAGCGGTTGTAGTCGGGCGGAATCACCACGGCGACCTGGGCGCGGATGCGGTTCAGCAAGTCGAGCGCGGTGTCGGGTCCGTCGGGGTCGAAGTCGTAGTGCAGGTGCATGTCGAACAGGGCGAATTCGAGCTGGCGCATGGTCTGCATGCCGGCCTGGAAGTTCTTCGCCGCCAGCATCCTGTCGAACAGTTCGCGCGGCAGCGTTTCGCCGCTGTCGACATGCTTCGCCATGTGGCGCAGCACGTCCCATTCCCAGCAGAAGTTTTCCATGAACTGCGAAGGCAGCTCGACCGCGTCCCATTCCACGCCATTGATGCCGGACACGCCGAGGTCCTCGATTTTCGTCAGCAGATGGTGCAGGCCGTGGCCGAACTCGTGGAACAGGGTGATGACCTCGTCGTGGGTGAACAGCGCGGGCTTGCCGGGCAAGGGAGCTGTGTAATTGCAGTTGAGGTAGGCCACCGGGGTCTGGATGCCCTCGCCCTTCCTGCGGCGGGTGATGGCGTCGTCCATCCAGGCGCCGCCGCGCTTGCTGGGGCGGGCGTAGAGGTCGAGATAGAACTCGCCGATCTTCTGCCCGCTGTGGTTGGCAATCTCGAAGAATTTCACGTCCTCGTGCCATACCGGCGCCCTGGCAGGACGGATGTGCAGGCCGTAGAGGGTTTCCACCACCTTGAACATGCCGGCCAGCACGTTGGGCTCGGTGAAGTACTGCTTCACCTCGTGGTCGGAGAAGCTGTAGCGCGCGGCGCGCAGCTTTTCGCTGGCGTAGGCGATGTCCCAGGCCTGCAGGTCGGGAAGATTCAGTTCGCCGGCGGCGAATTCGGAGAGCTCCTGCATGTCGCGCTCGGCGTAGGGCTTGGCACGGGCGCCGAGCTCGTCGAGGAAAGCCAGCACCTGATCGGGCGTTTCCGCCATCTTGGGTTCGAGCGACACCTCGGCGTAATTGCCGAAACCCAAAAGCCTGGCTGCCTCGCGCCGCAGTCGCACGATATCGCGGATGAGCGCGGTGTTGTCGAGCTTTTCCGGACCGATTTCGGAAGCGCGGGTGACGTAGGCGCGGTACAGGGTTTCGCGCAGTTCGCGGTTGTCGGCGTACTGCATCGCCGGCAGGTAGGAGGGCATGTGCAGGGTGAATTTCCAGCCGATGTTGCCGTCGGCTTCCGCCGCTGCGCTTGCCGCTTCCAGCACGTCCTCGGGGATGCCGGCGAGTTCGTCGCGATTCTCCACGTAATGCACGAAGGCGTTGGTTGCGTCGAGCAGGTTTTCCTCGAACTTGGCAGACAGCGCGGCCAGCTGTTGCTGAATCTCCATGAAGCGCTGCTTGTCGGCTTCGGGCAGTTCGGCGCCGCCCAGGCGGAAATCGCGCAGCTCGTTGTCGACGATTTTCTGCTGCGCGGGCGAAAGCGGCGCGAATGCCGGCGAATCCTTCAGCGCCTTGAACTTCCTGAACAGGCCTTCATGCTGGCCCAGTTCGGCATAGTACTGGGTGATCCTGGGCAGATTCTCGTTGTAGGCCTCACGCAGTTCGGGCGAGTCCATCACGCTGTGCAGGTGCGAAACCTGGCCCCAGGCGCGCGACAGGCGCTCGTTGGCGTCCTCCATGGGCGTCACGAAACCCTGCCAGGTCGGCTCGCCGGTGTCGGCCATGCAGGCCTCGACCGTCTTGCGGCAGTTGGCGAGCAGTTCATCCACCGCGGGCGTGACGTGTTCGGGGCGGATTTCGGCAAAGCGCGGCAGACCGGAAAAATCGAGCAGGGGATTCATGGTTAAAACCTTTGGACACTGTGGCGCGGAGAAGACCCGGGAGTCATTATAATTGTGCAATCTTCCGGCATTTCAACCATTTTGGTCTTATGGCTTCAGCTTCTGTCAGCCCCCATCACGGCATTCACCCCGAGCTCGCCGCCGGCGCCTGGGTGCATCCGCGCGCCACGGTGATCGGCGAGGTGACGCTGGGCGAGAACGCCTCGGTGTGGCCGGGGGCGGTGGTGCGCGGCGATGTCAACTCCATCCGCATCGGCGCCGGCACCAACATCCAGGACAACTCCGTGCTGCACGTGTCGCACAAGACCGCGGCCGACCCCCTGGGCGGGCCGCTCGTCATCGGCGCGCGCGTGACCGTGGGCCACAGCGTGATCCTGCACGCCTGCACCATCGAGGACGAGTGCCTGATCGGCATGGGTTCCATCATCCTCGACCGCGCGGTCGTCAGGAAACACGTGCTGCTGGGCGCGGGTTCGCTGGTGCCGGAAGGCAAGGTGCTGGAATCGGGCTATCTGTATCTGGGCCGGCCGGCGAAGATGGTGCGGGAACTGAGGCCGGAAGAGATTGCCTATTTCGACTACTCGGCCGAGCATTACGTGAAACTGATGCGTACCTACCCATGACCAAGACCAAATTTCTCGTCGGTATCCTGCTTGCCTTCTTCATCGGCGGCGCGCTGATCTACACCCTGATCCAGAAGCCGCAGGCGCCCGGCTCCGAGTTCACCACGCTTGCGGGCGAAAAAATCAGCCTCGACGAACTGCGCGGCAAGGTGGTGCTGGTCAATTTCTGGGCCACCTCCTGCCCCGGCTGCGTCAAGGAAATGCCCGACATGGTCGAGGTTTACAAGCAGTACAGGGACAAGGGCTTCGAGATCATCGCCGTGGCCATGCCCTACGATCCGCCCAACTACGTGCTCAAGTTCGTGCAGGATTGGAAACTGCCTTTCCCCGTGGTGCTGGACGTGAAGGGCGAGGCGGTGGCGGCCTTCGGCAATGTCGTGCTCACGCCCACCAGCTTCCTGATCGGCAAGGACGGCACGCTGCTGGAAAAGAAAATCGGCGAGCTGGATTTCGTGAAGCTCAGGGCCTTGCTCGACAAGGAGTTGCGCACTTGAGCGCCTGGCGCGACTATTTCGCCGACCTCGCGCGCTACCAGGCCTGGGCCAACGAGGCCTTGTTCCGCGAACTGGACAGGCTGGGCGAGGAACGGCGCCGGCGGGACTGCGGCCTGTTTTTCAGGAGCATCCATCACACCGTCGATCACTTGCTGCTGGTCAACCGCCTGTGGATGGGCCGCCTCGCCGGCACGCCCGTCGCGGCGGATTTCAGGACGGTGCAGATAGAGGATTGGGAAGCGCTGAAGAAAGCCCTGCGCGAGGAACTCGCCGCCATGGCCGATTGGCTCGCAAAGCAGGATGAAGCCTGGTTCGCGCAGGATATTTCCTTCACCGCCAGCAGCGGCAAGGCGGGCAGCATGAAGGCGTCCGACATCCTGACCCACATGCTTACCCATTTCAACCATCACCGCGGCCAGATTTCCGCTGCGATCACGCTGATGGACGGCATCGCGCCGGAGATGGATTACGTGTATTACCTGCGCGCGAAAACGGCCTGACGGTTTTTTGCATTCGAGGGCAGCATGGAAGACACCAATCAGACCCCCAAGCGCTGTGGCTGCGCCAGCCCCACCGACAGGTGCCCCGACCTGCCGCGCAGCATCCATCCCGCCAAGGTCAAGCCCGACCACGCGCTGGTGCTGGACGTGCGGCGCGCGGCCGATTTCGCGGCCTCGCACGAAATCGTCCCCGGCGCGTTCTGGAAGGATCCGGAAAAAATCGACGCCTGGATCGGCGCCGTGCCCAAATCCCACGACGTGGTGATCTACTGCGTGCGCGGCGGCAGCGTGTCGAACAGCGTGATCGACCGCCTGCATGCCGAGGGCATCAAGGCGCGCTACATCGAAGGCGGCATCGAGGGCTACAAGGCCGCGGGCGGCAAGCCGGACAGGAAATAATCGGTTACTGGGCGGCAGGCAGGAGTTGCGCGCCTAGCCAGCCCAAAAAGCGAGTGATCGGTTTTCCGTCCTTCGGCTGTTTGTTTTGGCCGAGAATCAGCACGTCGTGCGCGCCGGGCAGAAATGCGAGTTCCTGAGCCGACACCACGAGACCCGGTTGCCATTCATGCAGCAGCTCCCTGAAACACTGTCGTGCCGGGCCGTGGCGGGCGACGCATTGGGCTTCGCCGGCGCCAAGCTGGGCGGCGAGAAAATCGAGCCGGCGCAGGGCGCCCGCTTCGAGCGCGGCCGCATCGCTTTTTGCGCTGGAGGCCGGGTAGCCGCCGTCGAGCGCAGCCTCCGGCTCGATGAGGTGCAGGAACATCAACTGCGCGCGGTTCAAACGCGCGAGCAGCAGCGCCTTGCGCGCGATCCTTTCATCGCTGCCGTCGAGGTTGATCAGCGCCAGCACGCGCCGGTAGGGGCGCGCCTCAGGCATGCTGGATTTGCAGCGAAGGTCCGCGCACCGCTGGCTGCGCCTGGGTCTGGCCCCGGCATTCACGGAAGATGCGGGCATTGCAGGTCTTGCAGATATCCGGGTCGAGACGCTTGAAGAGGGCGGCGATGGCCTCGGTCTTGGAGTCGAACAGGTTGGCGCCGCCTATGGTTTTCAGCGCGCCGCTTTCGGCGAGCTGTTCCTGCACCGTGTCCTTGATGCCGATGAAATACAGCCCGCCGCCTTCGCTGCGCCGGCGCTCGGCTTCCTCGGCCAGATATTCGGCGCCGGCAAGATCGATGAAGTTGATGCCGTGCGCGATGATCGCCACGTGCTTTTGGCCGGGCGAGCATTGGTCCTGAGCGGCCAGCGATTCGCGGATGTGCGAGGTGGCGCCGAAGAACAGCGAGCCGTCGATGCGCACGAAGCGCAGTTGCGGGCACTGCGAGGCATGGTCGGCATCGGTGAACTTGCGCTTGGCATTGTTGGGGTTGGGCGCGCGCACCCGCACCTGCGGCTTGGAGGTACGCGAGAGATAAATGGCCAGCGACAGCAGCACGCCGATGATGATGGCCTCTTCCAGGGTGAGGAACAGGGTGGCCGCGAAGGTTGCGACCATGATGGCGCTTTCAGCGCGGCTGGTCTTCAGCACGTGGGCGATTTCCTTGAAGTCGATCAGGCCCCAGGCCACCAGGAACAGGATACCGGCCATGGCGGCGTTGGGCAGGTATTGCGCCCAGGGGGCGACGAACAGCACCAGCACCAACAGGAACACGCCGGCGAGCATGGCTGCGATGGGAGTTTTGGCGCCGGCAGCGTAGTTGACGCCGCTGCGGTTGAAGGAGCCGGTGGCGACATAGCCGGAGAAGAAGGCGCCGGCGAGGTTGGACATGCCCTGGCCGACGAATTCCTGGTTGCCGTCCACGTGCTGGCCGGAGCGCGCCGCCAGCGCGCGCGCGATCGACACCGCTTCGGTGAGCGCCAGCAGGGTGACCGCAATCACGCCCGAGGCCACGGCGCGCATGCTTTCGGCGTCGAGGCTGGGGGCGGAAAGCGGCGGCAGGCTGGCGGGCAGCGCGCCGACGACGGGCAGGCTCATGCCTTTCCATACCGTGAGCGCATAGCCGAACACGGCGCCGCCCAGCATGGCGACGATCATGTAGGGCAGTTTCGGCAGCCAGCGTTTGACGGCGATGCCGAGCAGCAGCGTGAACAACCCGGTCATCAGCACGCCGGGAACGGCCTCATTGAAATGCGTGATGGTCAGGCTCCAGGTGTCGGCAAACGAGGCGCCGCGCGGAATCGCGAGGCCGGTGAAATGCTTGACCTGGTTGGTGGCGATGAGGATGGCTGCGCCGGCGGTGAAGCCCGTCACCACCGAATGTGAAATGAAGTTCACCAGCGTGCCCAGCTTGGCCAGGCCCATGGCGATCTGGATGATGCCGACCATGAAGGTGAGCGTCAGTGCGAGGCTGACGTATTGCGCGCTGCCCGGCTCGGCGTGCGGCGACAGCACCGAGAACAGCACGATGGAGGCCGCGGTGGTGGGGCCGGAGACCAAGTGCCAGCTGGAGCCGAACAGCGCGGCGATGACGGCCGGGATCATGCCTGCGTAGAGGCCGTACTCGGGCGGCATGCCGGCGATGGTGGCGAAGGCCACGCCCTGCGGCAGCGCGACCAGCGCGCCGGTCAGGCCGGCCATGAGGTCGGCGCGTGCGGTTTGGCGGTTGACGCGCGGCCACCACAGGAGGAACGAGGTGAAAGGCTTGAGCCAGGCGGGCAGCGAATGCGGAGCGGTGAAAGACATTGTAGATAACTGGGTTGGCAATCAACTTTTAAGGTATAACCCAGCCACCGTCGGAGCAGCATCAAGCCATCGTCAAGAAAACGTCAAGCCGGCTGAAACCGCAATACGGCGCGCGTTCCCTGCCCTTCTTCGCTGTCCAGCGCGATCGACCAGCCGTAGCGGTCGCAAATCTTTTTAACCAGCGACAGTCCGATGCCGGCGCCCTGGCTGTGGCCGCCCTTGTAGAGGCGCTGGAACACCTTGTCGAGGGCCTCGCGCGGGATGCCGAGGCCGGTATCGGCAACACTAAGGCTGTTTTCGTCGAGGCGGATGCGGATGCTGCCGCGCTCGGTGTAGGTGAAACTGTTGCGCAGCAGGTTGTTGATGACGATGGCAAGCAGGTTGGGGTCGGCGGCGATGTGCGGGCGCGCGCCGATTTCCAGGCTGACTTCGACGGGGCGGCTGCCCAGCAGGTGCTGGTGCTTGTCCCTCGATTCCTCGATGAGCGCGGCGAGATCGGCCGGCGCGCGCCGCTCATCGTCGCGCTCGCGCGCCATGGCCAAAAGCGCGGTGGAGAGGTCGGCCATGTCGGCCGCGCCGCGCTCGATGCGTTGCAGTCGTCGGCGGTCCTTCTCCGGGCGGGTCTCGTCGGCGAGCAGCACTTCGGCCGCGCCGCGGATTACTGCGATCGGCGTGCGCAATTCGTGCGAGACGTCGGCAGTGAAGGCGCGCTCGCGGTCGATGAAATCAGCCAGGCGGTTGAGGCTCTGTTCGAAGGTTTGCGCCAGTTCCCCGACCTCGTCATGCGGAAAGTCCTCGGCGAGCCGTTCGGGATGGGAATCCGGCTGCACCTCGTGCACACGCCGCGCCAGTTCCTTGACCGGCTCGATCACGCGCTCTGCCAGCCACAAGGCCAGACCGCCCGAGAACAGGGCCATCAGGCCGACGAACACCGCCAGGTAGAAAATCAGGTTCGCCTGTTTTTCGCGGAACAGGGTTTCGTTGTAGAGCAGGAAGTAGCGCTTGCCTGCGCGCTCGGCCACGGCGACGCGATAGAACACATCGCCCAGGCGGATTTCGTGCAGGCCCGCTGTCAGCCCGACAATGGCTTGCGGCGGGCCGGGCTCGCTTTCATCAGCCGGCTGGATATAGCCGAGCAGGGTGGCAGTGGCGGGCGGCAGCGAATGCGGGTTGCGGCTGCGGCGCGACAAGTAGTCTTGCATTTCCGCCTTCAGCGTTTCGTCGATCAGGCGCTGGCCGGCATCGTGCACGCCCACATGCAAACCGATGGCCATGAGCAGGCTGATGATGCCGCCGATGGCCGCGAAGGCGGTGGCGACGCGAAAGCGCAGGCTGCGGCTAAAGCGCATCGGGTGCTGCCAGGCGATAGCCGATGCCGCGCAGGGTATGGATCAGCGCGGGCTCGCCCGGGCCGTCCACCGCGGCGCGCAGCACGTGCATGTGCGAGCGCAGTGCGTCGGAATCGGGGGGGGCGTCGCCCCACACCGCGCGCTCCAGTTCTTCGCGCCTGACCACGCGGGGCGAGGCGCGCATCAAGGTTTCCAGCAGCTTGAGCGGAATGGGCGGCAGGCTGATGCTGCGGTCGCCGCGGTGCAGCCTGACCAGGGCCGGGTCTAATTCCAGATCCGCGACACGCAGGATGCTCGCGGTCATGCCGCCTTTTGTGCGGCGCACCAATGCCTTGAGCCGGGCTTCCAGCTCGCGCAGCGCGAATGGCTTTAGCACGTAGTCGTCCGCTCCGCATTCCAGGCCGGCCACGCGGTCGTCCAGCGCGTCGCGCGCCGTCAGCATGAGCACCGGGGTGCAGCGTTTGGCCTCCTCGCGAAATTTCTTGCACAGGGTCAGCCCGTCCATGCCGGGCAGGATGATGTCCAGCACGATGGCGTCGTAGTTCTTGGTGACGGCTAGATGCAGGCCGGTGATGCCGTCGCCGGCGGCGTCGACGATGTGGCCCTTGGCTTCGAGGAAATCGCAGACGTTGGCCGCCAGGTCGGGGTTGTCCTCGATGACCAGAATGTGAAGGGAAGACGGAAATTCCATCAAGAAAGGCCTGAGTTTTGTCATGAAAAAGCCAGTTTAGCCTGCTTGATGTTAAAATTTCGTCAAATTCCGGCGCCCGGTTCCGGGTTGCAAGCGGTTTTCAGAAAATTCGGTCATCAAAGTCATATTAGGGAGAAACAAATGGCTACGAGTCAGGCCAGTCTAGGCAAGGCCCTGCTGTGGGGCGGCATCACTGCCGTGCTCTACTGGGGGCTGTTCAAATATGCCGGCGATTTCATTCGCCTTGCCCACACCACGCTGGATGCCTGCGTGGTCCAGGAGGGCGTCAAGACCGTGTATTACAACAAGGCCACGGCGGAAGTCTGCGCTGCCCAAGGGGGCACGTTTATCGAAGGCACCTGGTGGTATGTGTTCGCACCGATCGCGCTGGCATTCGCGCTTTCCTACACCCATGGCATCTTCACCGGCGTGTTCTGGGATGTGATCGGCCTCAAGGCCAAGAAATAAGGATACCCGGAACAAGTCATGGAACTCATCAACTTTATCGACATTACTCCGACCACCGCGATCCTGCTGATCTTGGTCGGTTTCGTGGGCGGCATGGTCTCCGGCTTCATCGGCTCGGGCGGCGCCTTCGTGCTGACGCCTGCCATGATGACGCTGGGTGCGCCCGGCATCGTCGCGGTGGCCTCCAACATCTGCCACAAGTTTCCCAAGGCCCTGGTGGGCGCGGTCAAGCGCAACAAGTACGGCCAGGTCGATGTGAAACTGGGCCTGGTGCTCGGCTTGTTCGCGGAAGCCGGCGTGCTGTTCGGCAAGCACGTGATGACCGACATCAAGAACGCCTTCGGCGCCGTGGGCACCGACCTGTACGTGTCGGTGATGTTCATCGTCACGCTGGCCATTGTCGGCGGATTCGTCTTCAGGGACTACCGCAAGCTCAGGGCGATGGGCGATGACGCGCCCGAAACCATCCAGTTGACCAGGCTGGCGCGCTGGGTGCAGTCGGTGAAGATCCCGGGTACCATGATCTACTCCAAGGGCGCGCAGGCGGAAATATCCGTGCTGTTTCTGGTCCCCATCGGCTTCGCCACTGGCTTCCTGGCATCCGCCATCGCGGTGGGCGGCTTCATCGGCGTGCCGGCGATGATCTACATCCTGGGCGTGCCGGCCATCATGGCCACCGCGACGGAGCTCGTCATCGCCTTCATCATGGGCCTGGGCGGCACCATCTTCTACGGACTCGAAGGCGTGGTGGACATCCGTCTGGCCATGCTGATCCTGCTGGGGTCGCTGTTCGGCATCCAGGTCGGCGCCATCGGCACCACTTACGTGAAGGACTACCAGGTCAAGTTCACCATGGCGGTAATCATGCTGACCGTGCTGTTCTCGCGCTTCTTCTACATTCCCGGCTACCTCGGCACGCTGGGCGTGATGGAGCCGCTGCCCGCATCCACCGTGCAGGTGCTCAAGTGGACCGGCGACGGCGTGCTGGCGCTGGCTCTGATCGTGGGCGCCTGGACGGTGCTGCATGCGCTGTTCAAGGGCATTCGCGAGCACAAGCGGCAGCACAAGCCGCATACCGATATCGTCGGCGTGACCGAGTAAGCTCCCGGCGCAAGGCGCAGTGGTATCATCTGGGGCCGGTGCGCAAGCGCCGGCCCTTTGTTCATCCGCCGTTGATTGAGAGCCCATCATGATTCGCAGAAATCCGTCCGGGCATTTGCCCGAGGTGCATGACACCGCTTTCGTCGATCCCACCGCCATCCTGTGCGGCAAGATCATCGTCGAGGAAAACGTCTTCATCGGGCCTTATGCGGTCATTCGCGCCGACGAGGTGGACGACAACGGCGACATGGAGCCCATCGTCATCGGCGCCAATTCCAATATCCAGGACGGCGTGGTCATTCATTGCAAGGCCGGCGGCGGCGTGAACATCGGACAGGGCAGTTCGATTGCGCACCGCTCCATCGTGCATGGCCCCTGCAAGGTCGGCAACAACGTGTTCGTGGGTTTCAATTCCGTGTTGTTCAACTGCACGGTGGGCGATGGCTCGGTGATCCGCCACAACTCCGTGGTGGAAGGCTGCACGGTGCCGCCTGGTTTCTATATTCCCTCCACGGCCAACATCCACTCCGACGATGAACTCGCTGGCGTCGAGCGCGTCACCCCGGATGTCAGCGGGTTTTCGGAAAGCGTGGCGCAGGCCAACAACGAGCTGGTCAAGGGCTACAAGCGCATCCGCAACGAATTTTGATCCTGCATGATCGCTGCGCTTGAAGCATACCGGGCCGGCTTGTTCCAGCGGCGCCACGTCGCGCGCAACATCGGCGCCGGCCTGGTGGTCGGCGTGGTGGCCCTGCCGCTGGCCATGGCCTTCGCCATCGCCAGCGGCGCGCGGCCCGAGCAGGGCATTTACACCGGCATCGTCGCCGGCATTCTTGCTGCGTTGTTCGGCAGTTCCAGGGTTTCCATCAGCGGCCCCACTGGCGCCTTCATCGTCATCCTCGCCGGCATCACCGCAAAATACGGCATCGATGGCCTGCAGATCGCCACGCTCATGGCCGGCCTGATTTTGCTGGCGATGGGGCTGGTGAGGCTGGGTGGCATCATTCGCTTCATTCCCACGCCGGTCATCACCGGCTTTACTGCGGGCATCGCCGTCATCATTTTCGTGGGACAGTGGAAGGATTTCTTCGGCCTGCATCCTGCCGATGCCGGACAGCATTTCCACGAGAAATTCGTCGTCCTGGTCGAAGCGCTGCCGGGCCTGCACCTGCCGACCGCGCTGCTTGCCCTGGCCGCGCTTGCCATCGTTGTGATCGCGCCGCGCGTCACCCGGCGCGTGCCCGGCCCGCTCATCGCCATGCTCGCCGTTACCGTGCTGCATGCCTATTTCCAGTTCGAGGGCGTGGCCACCATCGGCAGCGCATTCGGCGGCATTCCGGCGGGGCTGCCGGAACCGCGCCTGCCGCAGGTGAGCTTTGCCCGCGTGCTGGAACTGCTCGGGCCGGCCTTCACCATCGCCATGCTGGGCGCGATCGAATCGCTGCTGTGCGCAGTGGTGGCCGACGGCATGGCCGGCACGCGCCACGATCCCAACCAGGAGCTGGTCGGCCAGGGCATTGCCAACATCGCCACGCCCTTTTTCGGCGGCATCGCCGCCACCGGCGCGATCGCGCGCACCGCGACCAACATCCGCAACGGCGGCGACAGCCCGCTTGCCGGCGTGGTGCATGCGCTCTTGCTGCTTGCCATCATCGTCGCGCTGGCGCCGCTGGCGGCGCACATCCCGCTCGCCGCGCTGGCCGCGATCCTGTTCGTGGTGGCGTGGAACATGAGCGAAGCGCGCCACTTCATCGACCTGCTGCGTCACGCGCCGGCCAATGACAAGGCGCTGCTGCTCATCACCTTCCTGCTCACGGTGTTTGCCGACCTGGTGATCGCGGTCAACGTCGGCGTGCTGCTCGCCGCGCTGCTGTTCATGAAGCGCATGAGCGAGACGGTGAAGATCGAAGGCGCCAGCCCGGAATCGCTGGCGAGTGTCTGCCCGGTGGGCGTGCCGCCGGGCGTGCAGATTTATTCCATTGACGGCCCGCTGTTCTTTGGCGCCGCCGCCACCTTCGAGCGCACCCTCGCCGGCTTGCATGACCAGACACGCGTGCTGATCCTGCGCCTGGGCCAGGTACCGATGGCAGATGCGACCGCCATGCAGGCGCTGGCGGACCTGACGCGCCACTTCCAGCGGCGCGGGGTGAGGGTGCTGCTGTGCGAGGCCAATCCCGGCATCAACGAGAAGCTGGCCAACTTCGGATTGCTGGCGCAGACAAATCAGGCGGATGCGACGGTCACGCTCGTGGATATTCTGGAACAGATCTCGGAATTCACCGGCAATCGCCAGGATCCTCAGTAGCTTCCCGTCAAGCGCGGCCGTGGCGGGGCTGCCCCGGCGGCACCTCCTGCCCGTTGACTCGCTTCGCCGGGGGCGCGTCCGTCGTAGCGCGCGAGCAGCGTTCTCAAGGCGCTTTCTTTGGTCTTGAACAAGTGGTCTTCCGGAATCACTTCGGCCAGGCCGCCCCGTTCGAATATCGCGCGCACCTGCTGCTTCATGCTGCTGAAATACAGGTCGACGCCCCTGGCCTTCAGCTGGAGGGCGAGGCTGCGCACTTGCTCTTCGCCCGAGGCGTCGATATCGTTGATGCCGTTGCCGATGACCAGCAGCGCCTTGGCTGCCGGGAAGCGCTCCAGCGCTTGCAGGATGGCGTTTTCGAAATAAGCCACGTTCACGAAGTTGAGCGAGCCGTCGAAACGCAACACGATGAAGTTCTCGCCGATCGGCGGCAGGTGATGGGTGTCCATGCCGCCCAGCACCCCGTCTGGATGCCGCCCGAGGATTTCCGCACGCGGACGCATGTTGCGCAGCAGGTACAACACCACCGTCAGTCCCACGCCGATCAGGATGCCGTCAGCCAGGGCGGGAGCCAGGGCCAGCGTGCCGACAAAGGTTGCGATGCCGATCAGGGCGTCGGCCCGATTGACCTTCCATGCATGCAGCAGCGGCCGCAACCGCACCAGGCCGAATACCGCGAACATGATGATCACGGCGAGCACCGCCTGCGGCAGGTGGTAGAGCAGCGGCGTGAGGAACAGGATCACCCCCATGACCCCCAGGGCACTGACAATCGCGAAAAGCCCGGTTCTGGCGCCCTCCCGCGCGGCGACCGCGGAGCGTGAAAAAGAGCCGCTCACTACATAGGACTGGAAGAAACTGCCGACGATATTGGCCAGCCCCTGCCCAACCAGTTCACGGTTGGTGTCGACGCGCTGGCCGGTCTTGGCGCTGATGGCCTTGGAAATGGAGGTTGCTTCCATGAACCCCAGCAGGGCCATGATCAGCGCCGCCGGCAGCAGGGGCAGCACCAGTTGCCAGTCGACGTGCGGAACCCTGAAGCCGGGCAGTTCGCCGGGAATGGCGCCGACGACTTCGCCGCCGCCGGTGAGCTGGACCTGGGTGCCATTGATGCCATTGAAGCGCCAGTGCCTGTCGTCCGGCAGCTCTCCCTGCCGAGCCTGGCCGGGAATGCGGTAGACTGCCGTGCCTGCTGGCGTGATTTCCAGTCTCAAATCCGCCTGACGCAGTTGCACGCTCAGTTGAGCCATTTGCTCGCGCAGCGCCTTCAGCGTGGCCTGGTGGCGCTCGATGCCGGCTTTCAGCTCTATTTGTCTGATGAGGGAGGATTCACCGCCGTCCCTGGCCTGTATCAGGTCGGCCTGCATTGCAGCCAGCGCCCGGGTGGCGGATTCGATTTCATCCTTGATCGCGCCAAAGCGCGCAATCTGCGCGCGCAGAGGCTCGTCCCGGATCGTGCTCAGCTCGGTATTCGCCGTGTGCTCGAAGCCGATGGCGTAACTGGCCAGCGTGGTGGCGATGATGGCCAGCAGCACGCCCGGCGCGCGCGGGGCCAGGCGCTGCACGCCGTAAATGATGCCGAATGCGGCAAGTGCGAACAGCAGGGTCGGCCAGTGCGCATCGCCCAATTGCCGCACTACCACCCACAAGTCGGCAAGAAAAAAGTCGCTGCGCGGCATGGGCACGCTCAGCAGCTTGTTGAGTTGCGACAGCCCGATGATCAGCGCTGCGGCATTGGTGAACCCGACAACCACGGGGTGCGACAGAAAGTTGACCACCAGCCCCAGCCGGAACAGGCCAAGGACCAGGCGCAGCACCCCTACCATCAATGCGAGCATGATGGAGAGCGCGATGAAGGTTTCGCTGCCCGCGGCGGCGTAGGGAATCACCGCCGCTGCCGACAACAGCGAGAGCATCGCGGTGGGGCCGGTGTGCAATTGGCGCAGCGAGCCCCACAGCGAGGCAACGATCACCGGCAGGAATGCGGCATAAAGCCCGTACACCACCGGCAGGCCGGCCAGCTGGGCATAGGCCATGCTTTGCGGCACCAGGATGAGGGTGACGGTGATGCCCGCAAGCAGGTCCGCGCGCAGGGTTTCGCGTGTCATGGGGAACCATGACAGGAACGGAAACACGCGTGTCAGCCAGGGGGTGTTGCGCACAGACATCTGCCTTTCGCTTGTCGGAGCAATGCAAAATCAAGGGGGTTGCCTGGCGGATCAGTCGGGCCAGACTCTTGCCGGGTGCGGATCGCTGGCTTTGCCCGGCAACTGCTGCCCGTTTCTCGGGGGCTTATCTGCGGGGGCGGGCTCGACCGGTTTTTTCGCGTCTTCGTCGGCCTGTTGTTCCGTTTTGACCTTGCGCACGCCGGCCGTCAACTTGCTGGATATCTTGCTCATGGGTTCAATATCTCCTTGATGATTGCTTCCACATCCTGTACCGCTCCCGCGGCGCGCCTGCCAAGGCCGTAGACGCTTGCTCCTTCCAGCGCCGCACTGCGGAAGGCGGCGCGCCGGGACAGGCCATTGCCAAGCGCAGGCAGGTCGAACTCATCGAGCGCCTCGTGCATCGAGCGCGATAGTGCATTGCGGCTGTCGAGCTGGTTGAGCACCATGTACGCGCGCAGCCCTTTGTTCGGCGCCTGGGCCTCGCGTATGGCCGCGGCCATGTCCACGCTGGCCCACAGGTCCAGCGGCGAGGGCTGGACCGGGATCAGTATCAGGTCGACCGCGCCCATCACCCTGCGCAAACGGTCCGACTGCAGGTGCGGCGGGCAATCCACCAGCACGTAGCGCTTTGCTTGCGCGGCGCGGCCGATGGCCGCATCGACATCGGTGCCGTCCAGGCTTTCGATCGGCGGCATGTCGTTGCCGGCACCGCCGACCCGCGACCAGTGCCCGGCCGAGCCCTGGGGATCGGCGTCGAGCAGCACGGTTGCGCCGCGACGATGCAGGCCGGCCGCCAGATTCACGGCCAGCGTGGTCTTGCCGGTGCCGCCCTTCTGATTCGCGATCGCGATCCGCAAGGCGGCCATGGTTTTACTCGGCGTCCGCCGTCAGGGCGTCGATCTGCTGCGCCAGCGCGACGAGGTCCGGCCCGATCTTCTTGCCGTCGGCGTCGAGGGTAACGCTTACATAGGTCTTGCCGAAGCTGATGTTCGGGTAGTGCTGCGCGGCCTCGGCCAGCCTGGCGACGCCGTCGAGAAAGCGGCGGGTTTCGGCATAGGAGCCGAATTCGAAGCGCCGGCTCAGCATCGGCGGCAGGTCCTGCCGCTGCCATTGCGGTATCGGGTTGTTGTCGTCAGGCATAACGTTTCTCCTTGGTTCGCAGGGATGCTTCCATCCTGTCCAGTTCCTCGAGGTGCTGCAGTTCGTCGCGCAAAATGCGGTCGAACACGGCGTGGTGGGCGAAATCGCGCACTCTCGTGCAATAAGCCGCGGCTTCCTCATAGAGGCGCACTGCCTCGATTTCCAGTACACGGTCGATGGCGATCATTTCCTCCAGCGAGCGCCCCAGCCGCACCGGCGCCAGTTGCGTGGCATGCGGCGAAACGCCGAGCCTGAGCAGCGCATCCATCAGGCTTTCCACATGGCCCAGTTCTTCCGTCACGTCCTGGCGAAAATGTGCGCAGTAGTCCGCCACGCTCCAGAGTTCGCAAAGCCTGGATTGGGCCATGTACTGCTGCACGGCCGCCATTTCATGGTCCAGTGCGCGGGTTAGGTAGCCAATCAGTCGAGTATCCATTGCCATGCCTTGCTCCTTGCGGTTGCTTATGCTGCCCGGGTCGCGATGCAGGCCACGTCGCCGTCACGACCGCTGCCGGTGTCGCTGGGCCTGGCGGGCAGGATGCCTTCGACTTCGCCGTGCACGCGGGCGATGATGTGGGCGGCGATGAGGCCGTCGCCCACACGCTCGCAGGCATCCGCGCCGGCACGCACGGCGGCGTTGACCGCGCCGGTTTCGCCGCGAACGAGGACGGTGACGTAGCCGCCGCCGACGAACTGGCGGGCGACTAGCCGCACCTCGGCCGCCTTGGTCATTGCGTCCGCCGCCTCGATCGCGGGCACCAGGCCGCGCGTTTCGATCATGCCGAGCGCGACGCCTGTGGTCGCGCCCGTCATGACATCTTGCCGGATCTCAACCATGTCCATGGCACGCCTCAATCAGGCAGCGGCGGCCGTGGGCAGGATGTTTTCCACTTCGCTGTGGACACGGGCGATGATGTGGGCGGCGACCAGGCCGTCACCCACGCGCTCGCAGGCGTCCGCGCCGGCGCGCACGGCGGCGTTGACGGCGCCGGTTTCACCGCGCACCAGCACGGTGACGTAGCCGCCGCCGACGAACTGGCGGCCGATGAGGCGCACTTCGGCAGCCTTGGTCATCGCGTCCGCCGCTTCGATCGCGGGCACGAGGCCGCGGGTTTCGATCATGCCCAGAGCAATACCAGTCATTCCGGTAGCCATTTTCATTTCTCCTTCAAGAGTGATGTTTCAACAAAAAACTTACGCTGCTTCAGCAGTGGGGAGGATGTTTTCCACTTCGCTGTGGACACGGGCGATGATGTGGGCGGCGACCAGGCCGTCACCCACGCGCTCGCAGGCGTCCGCGCCGGCGCGGACGGCGGCGTTGACGGCGCCGGTTTCACCGCGCACCAGCACGGTGACGTAGCCGCCGCCGACGAACTGGCGGCCGATGAGGCGCACTTCGGCAGCCTTGGTCATCGCGTCCGCCGCTTCAATCGCGGGCACCAGACCGCGGGTTTCAATCATTCCCAGTGCAATACCGGTAGTTGCGTTTGCCATGATGTTTCTCCTTTACACGGTTGATAAAACTGCCTTGCCTGTTTCGCGGACCTCTGCTTCCGCATTCCACTGATCGATGATCCCGAGGATCGTCAGATCGGTAAGAATCCTGTAATCGCCGGCGCCGTAGCGGGCGGCCGAGCCGCCGGCGGTGAAAACCCATTTGCCTTCCGGCACGCCCACGGGGTCGACTGCCACCGAGAGCTTGCCTTTCTCGTCCGCCAGCACCCTGAGCGAGGTGCTGTACAGACCCGGGATGCGGCGGGTGCACACCAGGTCGGACACCACGCGCATGATTTCCATGTCAGTGCTCCTGCCAGTGGTCGATGATGCCGACGATGGTGAGGTCGCTCGGGAAATCCTTGGCACCGGCGGCCTCGCGCGCAGCCGAGCTGCCTACGCAGATTACCCAGTCACCCGGAATGCAGCCCACCGCATCCACTGCCACCTGGCGGGCTCCGCCCGCCTTCTCGCGCACCACCAGCAGCGGGCGATGGCCCATTTCCCTGACCCGGTTGGTTGACACTAATGTTTTTTCCACTTGCATGATCTTCATTGCTTCACCTCAATGCCCGCGTGCGTTGTTGTTTTCCTCGACTGCTTCCAGCTGGCTGCCTGGCAGCTTGGGCTGCACGCTCATGCCGCAATAGAGCAGTCCTTCCTTCACCAGCGCCGGGTAGCGGCTCTCGATGGCAGCCTTCACCCGGCGGCAGCGCTCGACGCTGCGCTCGCGCGAGCCAGGCACCTGGCTGTCGTAGCGGTAGTGGATTGCCACCGGCACCGGCAGGCCGCGTGCGACGTTGAGGCCGGTGAAAATCCTGATGCCGACGTCCATGTCCGCCGCGCCTTCTTCCACCGTGTACATGTGGCCGAAGTAGGCCAGGTTGCGCAGGTGCACCTCCTCGAAGCCGTCGCCGATGCTGATGAAGCGTTCGGCATGGCCGATGTCGGCGTAGCGGCCGCGGTGGTTGGCGCAGACGTAATCGATCTGCGACAGGTTGTTCACGAGCAGGCGCTCGATCAGGCGGCGCATGCCGGCCTGCGGCGCGCTGCGTCCATGCGCCCGCGCGGCGTCGTCGATGCTGGCGGCCAGCATGCGGCGCGCATCAATGGCGGAGCAGTCGGCCGTGGCCTGGTACAGCGCCATGTTGTCGACGTAGCAGTCGAGGCAGGTTTCACCCTGCGCATCGGGGAGGTGCAGCTTGATCGCATCGTTGTCGGTGTCGACGCCGATGAGCAGCGTGGCTACCGAGGCACCGCAACAGAAGCCGTTCTCGATGGCGGTGCCAAAGGCGTCCAGGCGGTCGAGTGCGGCCTGCGCCGCCTTGCGGTCGTCGCTGCCGTGCGCCGCGCAGCCTTCGTGCTGCGGGTCCGAGCCGCTGTAGTGGTAAACCGCAATCTTCAGGTAGCGCGTTCCGGCGTCGGCGTAGGTCGGTACGCCTTCGCGGAAGCGGCGCAGCTCGGTCTCGGTCCACTGCTTCACGTTGGCCTCCACGTCGAACAGCGTGCCGGCGTAGGACTTGTGCCGGGGCACGGCCTGCTTGGGCAGGCGCAGGATGTACTGCAGCAGGCCCTTGAGGCGGCCGTCGGCGCAGGCGCTCACATCCACCTCGTGGAAGCCGCACTCGATGAAGAAGCGCAGCATAGCCTCGGCTTCGCCGTTGCCGTTGTGCTCTTTCGCGGCCGCTGCGTTCGCCAACTGGCGGAAAGTCTGCAGCACGCCAAAGCCGTAAAGCTTGCGCATGTCCAGGGTGGTGATCCAGGCGTCGGCGAGCACACTTTGCGGCAGTTCGAAGCCTAGGCGTTCGCGCGCGATGCCTTGTGCGCGCGCCTCGAAATCGGCTTCATGCTGCAGCGCGGCGATTTCCTTCAGCGTCGGCACGATGGCGTCGAAGCGGGCGCGCACCTCACGCTCATATTCGGCCAGATAGGCGTTCTGCGCCTGGTCTACGAGCGGGTGGGCGTGCGGTACGCACAGGCTGCTCACGCACTCGCCGGAGCTGTCCGCCTGCATGCCGGGCGGGCAGAAACTGGGCCGCTGCGGCCAGCTCGGCAGCCTGGACGCCGGCTGCGCGCTGCGCATGGCCATGCCGACCGGGGCGGTCTGGCTGGTGCTGCGCATAGCCTGCATGCGTTGGCGAGTGTTCATGACTGGGCTTCCCTGTCTGCGTAGCCGTTTAGCCGCGGGCGCCGCCGGACAGCGTCACCGTCGCGCCGCCGGATGCATTGCCGCTGCTGCCGGTGATGCGGCTGGGCGCGGGTTCCGGGGTCTCGACTTCGCGGAAGGCGCGGGCGTTGGTGCCGTTGCCGCGCGCATCGCCGCGCATGGTCGGGTTGCGACGCGTCGCGGAGTGGCCCTCGGTGCCGGTCACGCGGTCGCCGCGGTCCCAGGCATCGCCGGTGATGCGGCGCTCGCGGCCTTCGCCGGTGATGCGCTCGGCCGGCTCGGGGACTGCCGGCGCGGGGGCTGCCGCGACCGCGGATTCTTCGCGGTAGCGGAACTCCGGCGTGCCGGAAACCAGGCCGGTGGCGCGCGCCAGCGGGCCGGTGATGCGGCCGCTGCTGCCGTAGGCGCTGCCAGTGATGCGGCGGGTTTCGCTGGACTGGGCCGCGCGGGCGGGCGAGGTGATCGAGAAGCCGCCGGCGGTGCGCGGAGCCGATGCGTCCATGGCATTACCGGTGATGCCGGCAGCCGGCAGCGAACCCTCGGGGCCGCGGCTGCGGTAGTGCACCGCCATCGGCGCACGGCCGCAGGCGGCGGCATACTGGCCTTCGCCCACGTAGGGCGTGCCGCTCACGTCTTGGCATGCGCCGCGCTCGTTGCCGGTCATCTTGGCGTCAGGCCCAGGCTGGGTGCCAGTGAGGTCCGGGCTGTGGCCAAGGCGCGCGCGGCTGATTGCCTCGGCGGCCGCACGTGTGGCGCAGAATTCCGCGTACTGGTCGGCGCCGATGTAGGACGTGCCGGTCACCGGCTTACAGGCGCCGTATTCGTCGCCGGTCACCTTGTTGGTACGGCCGACCTGGGTGCCGGAAACATCCTGGCCCTTGAAGGTGCGTGACACACCCACCTTGGCCGGCGGCTGGTAGGGCTCGGCGCGGCAAAAGGACACGAATTCCTCGGTATTGACGTAGTCGGAACCCGTCACACGCTTGCAGGCGCCCGGCTCATCGCCGGTAAGTTTCGACGAGCGACCCGGTAGGGTGCCGCTCACCGTTGCGCCAGCGCTCGTGCGACGGGTTTCCACCTTTTTTGGTGCGTCCCCCTGCGTGCTGCGTGAAGCCGAGGCGTCGGCATAGGCGCTGCCGGTGATGGCGCGTCCCGCACCGGATTCGCCGCCGGTCACCTTGGCCTTGCGGGCAAGATCGCTACCGGTCACCGGGTTTTGTTTCGCGGTCATGCCGGGGACGGTCTTTTCCGGGCGTGGCTCGGGAGCCGTGCCGCAGAATTCGCCGGCCTGTTCGGCGGCGAGGTATTCCGTGCCGGTCACGCGCTTGCAGGTGCCGGTCTCGTCGCCGGTGACCTTGGCGCTGCGGCCGACCTCGGTGCCGGTCACGCGGCGGCCGCGGCTGGTGCTGGTGCTCGCCACCTTGGCCGGGGCCGGCTCGGGCAGGGTGCCGCAGAACTCGCCATATTGCTCGGCCCCGATGTATTCGGTACCGGTGATGGTGCGGCAGTTGCCCGATTCGTTGCCGGTAATGCGCGAGGTGCGCTCGACCTGGTTGCCGGTCACGGTGCTGCCGGCGAGAGTGGTACCCACCTCGACCTTTTGCGGTTCGGGCCGGGTGCGGCCGCAGGGGCGGCAGGGCGGCGCGTCGCCGCGTCCTTTCAGCGACTGCTCCATGCGGCGCTGGCGGGCAGCGGAGATGGGCGCAGGCGTGATGGGCGCAGGCGTGATGGGCGGGCGGGCATATTCGACAATCGCCGAGGGAGCGGCTTCGTGCTGGCAGCCGCAGCTCGGGGCTTCTGTGTTCGATGTGGCGGGAACGCCTGCAGGAGAAGAATTACCGCTGCGGGCAGCGAGGCGTGCTTCGGCCGCGCTGGCGGGCGCGGCGCTCTTGCTGCCGATGCTGGCGCCCTTGCCATACAGTGACAGTGCCTGCCTGCGGGCGAGCGCGGCCTCCCTGCCGCTAAGACGCGTTTCAATGGTGCTTGCAGTCGCTTGGCTCATGGATGCTTTCCTTTGCTTCAGCGGTTGATTGATTGGGTCGTGCGCTCGAATCTCTCTCGTAGCGCCCTTGGGTCGAAATATACGGATATAAAACATAATTAAAAATGAATAATATTTATTGTTATCATTCACTAATATGAATGTAATTAAGATTGAGGTCGTCAGGAGAGAAACCATGAACGTGACATTTCGCCAGTTGCGACTGCTGGAAGCGGTGGCGCGCAATTCCAGTTTCACCCGCGCTTCCGAGGAACTGCATCTGACCCAGCCCGCGGTCTCGACCCAGATCAAGCAGCTGGAGGAAGAAGTGGGGATGCCCTTGTTCGAGCAGATGGGCAAGAAGATTTACTTGACCGAGGCGGGCAAGGAGGTTTACGCCTTCAGCCGCAACATTGCACAGCAGTTCCGCGACATCGAGTCGGTGCTGGACGACATGAAGGGCGTGAAGCGCGGAACGCTGGCGCTGACGGTGACCAGCACCGGCAAATATTTTGCGCCCTATCTGCTGGCAGAATTTCTAAAGCATCACCCGGGGGCCCAGGTACATCTGGAAGTCACCAACCGCGAGGAGATGGTGACTCAGTTGCAGGACAATATCCCCGACATGGCCATCATGGGTACGCCGCCCGACAACATCGATTTGACCGCTCAGGCGTTCATGCAGAATCCGCTGGTCATTACGGCACGGCCGGATCATCCCTTGGCGCAGATAAGCCGTATCCCTTTGAGCCGGCTGGCGGAGGAAACTTTCATCCTGCGCGAGCGCGGCTCGGGTACGCGCAACGCCGTGGAACGTTTTTTTCATGAGCGCGGCGTCAAGCTCAACACCTCGATGGAAATGAGCCGCAACGAGGCGATCAAGCACGCGGTGATGGCCGGCCTCGGGCTGGGCATCGTCTCGCTGCACACGCTCGAATTCGAGTTGGCGCTGAACCGTATCGCCATCCTCAGCGTGGAAGGCTTTCCGATCATGAAGGAGTGGTATCTGGTTCATCGCAGCGGCAAGCGCATGTCGCCCATCGCGCAGGTCTTCCATGATTTCGTGCTGAACGAGGCCGGGCGCATCATGACCCTGCCGCAACAAAAACCCGCCGTGCGTTCGCGCCGGCGGGTGACGCGCTCATGAGTCGTGGATTACCCACATGGCGTCGGAAACAAGGCAAATGCCGCCGTAGCGTCTGAGGATAGGGCGCATGGCTTCGATGACCCTGGCCGCCTGCGCTTCATCGCAGGCGATGGTCATCAGGACATTGCCCAGTCCCGGCACGCTTTCGTAGCGCACGCCGCGTTCGCCGCGGCCCCAGGCGCGCGGCACGATGGTGTAGCCGACGACACCGATGCGATCGAGTTCGTCGATGACGTTGTCGATCTCAATTTCCTCAATGACGATTTCGATGCGTTTGACGGGTTTCATGTTTTTTCTCGAGCCTAGCCCGCGATCCACTGAGCGGCACTGAAGTATAACGGGATGCCCACGATGACATTGAAGGGGAATGTGACCCCCAGCGACAGCGTCAGGAACAGCGCTGGGCTGGCCTCTGGGATGGCCAGGCGCATCGCCGGCGGTACCGCAATGTAGGAGGCGCTCGCCGCCAGGATGGCGACCAGCAGCGTTCCGCCCACGCCGAAGCCGAGCACCCAGTACCCGACGGCAAGGCCGATGGCGGCCCCGATCAGCGGCATGACAATGCCGAATATGATCAGCGAGGAGCCGACCTTGCGGAAGTCGCCGATGCGGCGCGACGCCTCCATGCCCATGTCGAGCAGGAACAGGGACAATACGCCCATGAACAGGGTGTCGTAGAAGGGCAGGATTTTGTTCAGGCTGGCGGGTTGGGCGATTGCGCCGATCAGCATGCTGCCCAGCAGCAGCACCACGCTGCCGTTGGTGAACGCGTCATGCACCAGCTCGCGGCTCACCCGCCGTTGTTCGCCGTTACCGTTACCGCTGCGCGCCAGATTGGCGAGCAGGAGGCCGATGATGATGGCGGGCGATTCCATGATGGCCAGCATGATGACCGGATAGCCCTCGTAGGCAACTTGCTGCGAATCCAGGAACGCGACCGCGGTGACAAAGGTGCCGGCGCTGACCGAGCCATAGTGGGCTGCGATCGCGGCTGCATTGAGGCGATCGATGCGAAGCGCCAGCGAAAGAATGAAATAGGCGATGACGGGCAGGCCGAAACCCAGTCCCAGCGCTGCGACCACTGCACCGATGGCGCTTCCGGCATCGATTTTGGCCAGTTCGATGCCGCCGTGGAGGCCGATGCCGACCAAAAGATAAATCGAAAGCGCCTTGCCGAGGTCAGTTGGGAATTTCAGATCCGAGCGGATCAGTTGTGCAAGAAAGCCCAGCGCGAAAAACAAAATGGCCGGAATCAGCATGTTTGAAAGCGTAAACATCCACTGTCTCCGGAATTCTCTCGGGGTTATGGGTTGTTTAATCCTAGCCCGGTTATTTCCATAAATAAAATTACTTTAATTTATTATAATCATTCATCATTGTGAATGATTTGTGTATGCTGCGTTGGCAAATGGTTTCAGGGCGCTGAGTGCTCAGGGTTTGGCTTTGGTTGGTTTTCTCTTGAACAAGGCGGTGTGGGCGGCTTCGCTCACGGCCAGCACCGCCGGATGCCTGACGTGGCGCTCGACCGTGATGGCGAAGTAGCGCTCGCGTATCTCGCTGGTTTGGCCCAATAGCTCGACACCAAAGCGACGGGTAATGTCTTCCGCCATCACTGCCGCTGCAGGAAACACGCCTGCGCCAGCCTGGCCGAATGATTTCATCAGGGCGCTGTCGTCGAATTCTCCTGCAATCAGAGGGTTGATGCCCTTTTTCTCCAGCCACCTCAACAACGGCGCGCGCAGGGCGCTGTCCTCTCCGGGAATCAGAAACGGCAAGCCATCGAGGTTGCCGGGGAAGCCCAGGCGCATCCTTTTTGCCAGACGCTTGCAGGCAAAGAAGGCCACGCCACACTCGCCCAGCGGATGGCTAAAGCCTTTCACCTCGATATTCGAAGGCATCGGTTTGTCCGCCAGCACCATGTCAAGCCGGTGGATTGCCAATTCTGCTACCAGCCGCTCAAGCCGGTCTTCCTTGCAGATCAGCTTGACCGGCTCTGCCAAACCAAGTGCGGGCATGAGCAATTGGTGCGCGATGCTTTTAGGTACAGCATCGGAGATGCCGACCCGGAATGGCGTCATGCGCGTGCCGGGTGTGGCACTCAGGGCTTCCTCGAGTTCCGTCCCGATCTGGAAAATCTCATCCGCGTAGGAGAGCGCAAGCTTGCCGGCATTGGTCAGTTCGAGCTTGCGCCCGCTGCGTTGAAACAATTCCACCCCGAGGCGTTCCTCGAAAACCCTGATCTGGCCGGAAAGGGTTTGCGGGGTCAGGTGGAGCTTGTCGGCGGCGCGATTGATGGCGCCGGTTTTGGCAACAGTGAGGAAATACTGGAGGTGCTTGTAGTTGAGCATGGGTATTCGAAAAAAACGAATTAAATATGTAGAAAAATCGAATTTTATTTGCTTTTATTTTCGGCTAGTCTGACGCCGTGTCAAGTTTCTCGGAGGAAGCCATGCAAGTCGATAGCCGAGTCCGGAAGACAGGTAGCCGGCGCAGCGATGGAGCGGGCAGTGCAGGTGGTGCCGGAACTTAGATCGCAACTGGAACCCCGGATTGGTGGAAGCGAGAACGGGCAGACCAAACAGGCGACGGCAGGTGACTGGCCGCCACGCGATGTCTCGGGAACCGAATTGCCCGGCGTGATGCGCTATCCTGGTTTTCTGCGCACCTATTATGTGCGTGAGGAGCGCGCAATGGAGTTGCGCTATCTCGGACAGGGTGAATTTCAGGGTGTGCTTGACCACTATGCTTCACAATTGAAGGCCAAAGGCTACAAACAGGAAATATTGTCCGCAACGCCTGAAAGCGAGCGACACCGTTTCAGTATGACATCTGAAGTGCTGGATTTTGAAATCCGCCGAGTGGGTAGCGACGGCGGAATCGAGGTGGTGCTCGTGGATCTGATTCGCTAATTTGCTGCAAGGAGGCAAATCATGAAACGCATTGTGCTTTTTCTGGCGACCAATCTCGCGGTTATTCTGGTTCTGTCCGTGACCATGCGGCTGCTGGGGGTGGAACCCTACCTGACCGCTCAGGGCTTGAATCTACAGTCGCTGCTCATATTCGCCGCCATCATGGGCTTTGGCGGCGCGTTTATCTCACTCGCGATTTCGAAATGGACCGCCAAGAAGTCGGTCGGCGCCCGGGTGATTTCGCAACCGGCCAATCCTGCGGAGCGCTGGCTGGTTGACACCGTTGCCAGGCAGGCAGCGGCTGCCGGCATAAAAATGCCGGAGGTGGCGATTTATGACTCGCCCGACGTCAACGCCTTTGCCACGGGCATGACCAAAAACAGTTCCCTCATTGCTGTCTCCACCGGCCTGCTCAACAGCATGACGCGGGAAGAGGCGGAAGCCGTGCTTGGCCATGAGGTTTCCCATGCGGCCAACGGTGACATGGTGACCATGGCCCTGATTCAGGGCGTGGTCAACACTTTCGTGATGTTCCTGTCGCGCGTGATTGGGCATACCGTCGATCGCGTCGTGTTCAAGAACCAGGAGGGCCATGGCCCGGCCTTCTTCGTGACCATGATCGTGGCCGAGCTGGTGCTCGGCATTCTGGCCTCCATCATCGTCATGTGGTTCTCGCGCCAGCGCGAATTCCGCGCCGACCGCGGCGGCGCCGCATTGGCGGGGCGGGGTGCCATGATCGCTGCGCTGGAGCGGCTGAATTCGCTGCATCCGCATCCGCTGCCGGACAAGATGGCGGCATTTGGCATAGCGGGGGGCGTGGGATCGGGGCTGAAGCGCCTGTTCATGACCCACCCGCCGCTGGAAGAGCGTATCGCTGCGTTGCGCGCGCGCAGTGACCGAGTTGATTAACCTGAAACGAGTCTGAGCCGGCATATGGATACTGCATTGAATATCGGCGAACCCTGGATGTGGGCGGTGTTTACCGCCTTCGTGCTTGCCATGCTGGCGATCGATCTGTTTTTGGTCGGCGGCAACAAGGCCCACAAGGTTGGCTTCAAGGAAGCGGCAGCCTGGTCGGTGGTGTGGTTCGCACTCGCCATGCTGTTTAACCTGGGGCTTTGGTGGTATCTCAAGGGCAGCTATGGAAGCGAAATTGCCGATACCAAGTCGATGGAGTTCCTGACCGGCTACCTGATCGAGAAGTCGCTGGCAGTCGACAACATCTTTGTCTTCCTGATGATTTTCACCTTCTTCGCCGTGCCCGCGGAATTTCAGCGCAGGGTGCTGATCTACGGCGTGATCGGCGCAATCGTGATGCGCGCCATCATGATCCTGGCGGGTGCCTGGCTGATCCAGGAGTTCCACTGGATACTCTACCTGTTCGGGGCATTCCTCGTGATCACCGGCATCAAGATGCTGATTTTTGCCGAGGCCGAGCCCGACCTGAACAAGAATCCGCTGCTCAACTGGATCAAGGGCCACATGCGCTTGACGCCGGATTATCGCGGGGAAAAGTTCTGGGTGATGGAGAACGGCGTGCGCGTGTTCACGCCGCTGTTCCTGGTGCTGATCATGATCGAGCTGTCTGACGTGGTGTTCGCGGTCGACTCGATTCCGGCGATTTTCGCCATTACCACCGACCCCTTCATCGTGTTCACCTCCAACATCTTTGCCATTCTTGGCTTGCGCGCGATGTATTTCATGCTCGCCGGCCTGGCCGACCGTTTCCATCTGCTGAAGTACGGCCTTGCCCTGGTGCTGGTGTTCGTGGGAACCAAGATGCTGATCGTCGACTTCTACAAAATCCCGGTGGGGATGTCGCTGGGCATTGTCGGTCTGATCATCGCCACTTTCATGTTCACCAGCCTTTGGGTGACGCGCAACCGGTCCAAGGCTGCCAAAGAGTAAAATGACCGGCATGGGCATCTGTTAGATAGTGTCGTCATGAGATAGCCAGCCAAAGGGTAAGGCAGCGAATTTGTACGGCAGCAACAAAGGATGACAGGTTTTTCGCATAGCGGGTGGCGATCCCCCGCCACCGCTTGAGATGCAAGAA
>JAJZPR010000058.1 GCA_021847835.1 Pseudomonadota bacterium | reverse complement strand
AGAAGAAACTCAATCAGGATATGCCGCCCTACCGTATCCTCGGCGCGTGCAATCCGCCGCTGGCGCACCGCGCGCTCGTGGCCGAGCCATCGATCGGCCTGCTGCTGCCGTGCAACGTGGTGGTGCGCCAGGACGATGCGGGCAAGGTTCAGGTGGAATTCATGGACCCGAATGCGGTACTGGAACTGGTGAACAAGCCCGAGATTACTGCGCTGGCGAGCGAAGTCAGGCAACGGCTGCAGCGGGTGTCTGTCGCGGTAGGCGGGCCCGAAGAAGCACCCAGTGCGCAAACAGACGAGACCATGGGGAAGGTGAAGGCGGATATGCAGCAGATGCAAGCGAGCATGGAAAAGATCCATCAAGCCCAGGACCCACAGGAACGGCAACGGCTTATGCGGGAACACATGCAGCAGATGCGCGAGACCATGCGCATGATGGGTGGCGAGATGCATGGCAAATGTATGTGTTGCGGCCGTTAACGGGGAGATCGCCATGGACATCAAACTGCTTATCACCCGGACCTGCCACTGCAGTAGCATCGAGCAGGAGTTGCGGGATTTGGGACTCGCCTATGAGTGCTGCTACGCCGAAGATCATCCGGAACTCGTGGAGCGTTTCCATATCCGCCATTGTCCCGTGCTGATTGTCGATGAGACGCGCGTTATCCCCGTGGACGGCCTGATGGAAGGACAGATCAGAGCCTTGCTGACAATAGGAGAAAGACCATGAAATGCCCAGTATGCAAAGAAACGAATCTGGTGATGACCGAGCGCCAGGGAATCGAGATCGACTACTGCCCGGAATGTCGCGGCGTGTGGCTGGATCGGGGTGAATTGGACAAGTTCATCGAGCATGCGGAGCGTCAGGCCGGCGACAGGTCGCGCGGCTATTCCCCCGACAGAGCACGCGAATCCGAGCGGCAAGAGCACCACGACCGCGATGACGAGTACCGGGGCAAGCCGCGCAAGTCCTTTCTGCGCGATTTGTTCGACTGAGGGGCGGACATGAGCAGAAGGTTCTGGATCGGCGGTCTGGGTCTAGTGATTTTACTTGTACTCCTCGTCTGGGGGGTTATCGCCGGCGTCGGTTTCGTCACGGACAGGCTTCCCCAGTGGCTGGCGGGCGGAAAGCAGATCGCCGCCCAGTCCGCGCAAAAGGCCGAGGAGGCGTACCCCGGACTCAAGGAGCGGGCCACGGCGCTCCTGCCGCCCGAGCTGGCGCGCAATATCGAGGAATGGGTGCCGGGCGCGGCCCTGCCCAGACAGGACGTGGGCGGAGAGGACATCGCGGGCATCCCGCGTTTTCCCGGCATGGTGCGAGTCGCCTTCGGTATTCAGGAGCGAAAACGACGTGTGACCTATAAAGGCGAGGCCGTTTTCGCCAAAGTCATCGCGTTTTACGCCCGCGAGATGGCGACGCTGGGATTCACCAAAGAAGTGACCGCCGCCTCCCCCTCTGAAGAGACTCATGTCTATGCCAAGGGAAACCGTCGCTTCGCATTGAATTTCGTGAAAACGACGCGGCTCGGCACGGAGCTGACCGAGGTGGAAGTCCGGGAATTGTAAACCACCGGCTGAAAGACATCACGACAGAGCCGCCGCGCGATCCATGGCGGTTTCATCGAGGCATGTGTTTTGTTCAGTGTACAGGCTAAAGGAAGCAGCATGTGGATGGATTATGAAGATTACGGTATGGGATCGCATTGGTTGGGGGGGTTAGGCATGGCGTTTTTCTGGCTGATTCCGATACTGCTGGTGTTCGTCGCAGTGAAGTACCTGAAGGGTGAGCGCCCTTCGAACGCCCCGGATGGCGAAAGAAGACCAGATGCGTTGGCCGTCCTCGAGGAACGGTATGCGCGGGGAGAAGTCGGGCGCGAGGAGTATTTGCAGAAACGTGATGACTTGAAGCGAGGTTAGAAGGCGATCAGGAAACCACTGGCGCCACATTCTTGGACCTTAACGATCTACGGAGAGAGCTCATGAGCCGGATAAGCGGGATTGACAGCGTAACCTTTGGTGGCCTTTCCGTTGCCGGAAATGGTGACTCCGGCCATGGAACAGCGCAGACATTCTCTGCCGCTTATAAGCTGGCGCTAGCCAATACGCCGCTTTCCAAAGAGGCGTTCACAGCAGCTGATTCTCCGTCGCCGGCCAGTGGCGCCAAGCACATTCCCTTGGCGGGCCAGCAGCAGAGGGATGGCCATTACAAGGAAATGATGGATTTGCTGAAGAACCTGAAATGACTGACGCTGTTCAGTTTCAATTCGATGAAAGGAATCAGAAATGACCAAGTAGGGATTCGGAACAACCGTCGACCTGTCGTTCGACGATTGTGCTCCAGGCTCTGTAAGCCTTTCCACGCGAAGTGGCTTGTTCCGTAAGAGCACGCTCATAAATGAATCGGAGGAAGAGAATAATGTCTGATACGAAAGCACAACCAGCGAAGCTTATGTTTACCCTGACGGTCTTTTGGCAAGACCCTGATCGTGTGGCGCTACCGCTGGTGCTGGGCAACAGCGCATTGGCATTAGGCCATGATGTGGTTATCTGGTTAACTCTGGAAGGTGTCAATCTTGCAAAATCCGGTGCCGCCGATACGATCATACCCAAAGGCTTCCCCCCGGTTAAAGATTTGCTGGCAGCCTTTATCGAGGGTGGTGGCCGCATAGGCGTCTGCCCGCCTTGCGGAAAAGTACACGGCGTGACCGATGACAACATGCTTGATCGAGCAGAATGGATGGGGGCTGCTGCAATGGTTGAGGTCGCAATGGGCCGAACTGCCTTTTCGTTTTGAGTCCTTGCCTACCGACGCCTGATTTGCACAGCGCAGGCGGGTGGTCGCCGGTGGTCAGCCGCATGAATGCGCGCATGCAATGGATGAACCGCAACAGCAACATGGGAATCCGCGCACCGAGCCGATCCGGGTTTCAAGCCATTGCGGGCTATCTGCAATCGCAAGCCGACGGGCCTGACGGCGGCGCCCGCTAATCGAAGGCACGGAGAGAGAAAGGGAAATGTGATGATGGATTACGAGATGGGCTGGGGATGGGGATTCGGCTGGATCGGAATGATCCTGTTTTGGCTGGTGCCAATACTGCTCGTGCTGGTCGCGGTCAAGTACCTGTTCGCCGGCAAAAGCCAAACGGGTATCGGTCCGCGGGAGGGCAATGATCAGGCGTTGGCCATATTGGAGGAAAAATATGCCCGGGGGGGAAATCAATCGCGAAGAGTTCCTGCAAAAGCGCGACGACTTGAAGCGGAGTTAGGGCTCAATAAGGATAAGCATGAAATTTCCCATTAGACGCATCCTTCTCATGGCCCTTCTTGGCGGTGCTTTTCTCACGGGCGCCTATTTCGCTTTCGTCCAATGGAGCAGCCAGCGCGGTTTGCCGGATGGCCTGATTCAGGCCAATGGGCGTATCGAAGGCGATGCCGTCACGGTCGCGAGCAAGCTTGCGGGCAGGATCGCGGGCATCGAGGTGCGCGAGGGCGATCCCGTCAAGACGGGGCAACTCCTGGTGCGGCTGGACGATGCGCAGCTGCAGGCGCGGGTGGAGCAGGCTGCTGCCGCCGCGGCGGCGCTGGAATCCCAGGTGGCCAGCGCCAGACTCGGCATCAACCTGTTGAAAAAAGAGGTCCCTCTGACGACAGAGGCCGCACGTGCCGGGGTCGGCCGGGCGCAGGCGGCAGTCGCCACGGCCGAAGCGGGCGCGCAGCAGGCGCGGCGGGATGCCGAGCGTTCACGCGATCTGGTCGCCAAGGGCTTCACGAGCAGCCAGCAGAGCGAGCGGGCGCAGTTTGCCCTCGACGACGCCGCCAGCGAGTTGAGAGCGGCCCGCGAAGCGGCGGTGCAAAGCCGCAAGCAACTTGCGCAGGCCGAACTGGGCGGCGACCGGATCCGGGTCAGGGAGGCGGAACTGAAAGCGCTCCAGGCGCAACTGCGTCAGGCGCGGGCCACCCTGGCCGAAGCGGAAAGCGTGCTCGCCGACCTCACCATCCGGGCGCCGGTGCCAGGCTTGGTGGCGACCCGCATGCGCGAACCCGGCGAAGTGATTTCAAGTGGTGCACCGCTGATGGAACTGGTAGACCTCGACCAGCTCTACCTCAAGGTGTACGTGCCGGAAGCGCAGATCGGCAAATTGCGCCTGGGGCTGCCGGCGCGAATTTATACCGACGCGTTTCCCGACCGGCCGTTCGAGGCCACGGTGCGCTACATCGCTTCCCGCGCCGAATTCACGCCCAAGGAAGTGCAGACCCCGGACGAGCGCGTCAAACTGGTCTACGCCGTCAAGCTCTACCTCAAGTCCAATACCGATCACCGCCTCACCCCCGGACTGCCGGCCGACGCGGTGATCCGCTGGAAGGAGGACGCGGCATGGGCGAAGCCGCGCTGGTAGACGCCCCCGCTCAAGCTCCGGTGGCGCGGGTAAGGGGCTTTGCCAAGCGTTACGGCAGGCGCGTCGCGGTGGATGGCGTCGACCTCGATATCCGGCCGGGCGAAATCCTCGGACTCATCGGCCCGGACGGGGCAGGCAAGTCGAGCCTGATGAAGGCGATTGCCGGAGTGCTCGCCTTCGACGCTGGCAGCGTCGAGGTGTTCGGCGTGGCGCTCGACTCGGAAGCCGCGTGCGAGCGCATCAAGGACCGCATCGGGCTGATGCCGCAGGGCCTGGGGCTCAACCTTTACCCGGAGCTTTCCGTCGAGGAGAACATCGACTTTTTCGCCCGGCTGCGCCTGGTGGCGGAGCAGGATCTGGCCGAGCGCAAGGCCAGGCTGCTCGCCATGACGCGGCTCGACCGGTTCCGGCACCGGCCGATGAAACAGCTCTCCGGCGGCATGAAACAGAAGCTCGGCCTGGTCTGCACCCTGATCCATGAACCGCGCCTGCTGATCCTCGACGAGCCCACCACCGGCGTCGATCCCGTTTCGCGCCGGGACTTCTGGGCCATCCTCTCCGAGCTGGCGGCGGAACGCGGCATCACCGCACTCGTCTCCACGGCCTACATGGACGAGGCCAGCCGCTTCCACCACATGCTGCTGATGTATGGCGGAAAACTGCTGGCCCAGGGCACGCCGGCGGAAATCCAGGCGCTGGCCGCCGGCAGCACGGTGCTCGTCAGCGCGACGCCGCAGGAAACGGCCTTCCTCAAACTGCGCGAGACGTTTCCCCAGGTCGAGACGCTGGGCCCCCGTCTGTGCGTGTTTGCCGACGACTTGATGCCGGACGAGGCCGCGCACAAGGTGGGACAGGCGCTGGTGGGATTCGACGTGAGCGAGATCGAGGCTGGCGAACCCGATCCGGAAGATGCCTTCATCGCCCTGCTGCGGCAGCGCGGCTTGCTGCGCGAAGATGCCCGGCTGCAAGTGGCTGCCGCGCCAGCCACGGCTTTACCTCGCGGCGGCGATGCGGTCGAGGCGGCGGGACTGACCCGCGACTTCGGCGCCTTCCGGGCAGTGGACGCAGTGTCCTTCCGGGTGGCCGAAGGGGAGATTTTCGGGCTGCTGGGCGCCAACGGCGCCGGCAAGACCACCGTCATCAAGATGCTCACCGGCCTCCTGCGGCCGAGCGGCGGCTACGGCCGGGTGGCCGGGGTGGACATGCGCGAGGCGGGCCTGGCCATCAAGGAGCGCATCGGCTACATGTCGCAGGCGTTTTCCCTCTACACCGATCTCACGGTGCGGGAGAACATCGACCTGTATGCCGGCATCTACGGGCTGCGCCGCGACGAGGCCAGACAACGGCGCGGCTGGGTCATAGCCATGGCCGGGCTGGAGGGGCACGAGGCGGACCGGGCGGCGAGCCTGCCCATGGGCCTGCGGCAGCGCCTCGCCCTGGGCTGCGCCCTGGTGCACCGGCCCCGCGTGCTGTTCCTGGACGAGCCGACCTCCGGGGTCGACCCCGTGGGGCGGCGCCGCTTCTGGGACATCCTGTTCCGGCTCGCGCGGGAAGAAGGCGTGGCGGTGCTGGTCACCACCCACTACATGTCGGAGGCGGAGCATTGCGACCGCCTCGCCCTGATGTATGCCGGCCGCATCGTGGCGGATGCCACGCCGGCGCAAATGAAGCGCCAGCTGGAGGCGGAAGCGGGCCGGGTGCTCGAACTGGAAGTGTCCGATCCCGCGCGGGCGGCCGCCCGCCTCAGGGCGCTGGGTTTCCGCGACGCGGCGCTGTTCGGCAAACGCGTCCACATCCTTTCTGCGGCGGCGGAACAGGACATGGCGCGCCTGCCCCAAATGCTGGGTGAGGCCGGGATCCAGGTCGCCCGCATCGCGCCGCGTCAGGTTTCCATGGAAGACGTGTTCGTCTATCGCGTCAGCGCGCTTGAGGCCAGCGAGCGGGAGGCCAGCGCATGAACGCGAAACGCGTCCTCGCCGTCGCGCACAAGGAATGGCGCGAGATCCTGCGCGACCGGCTGTTCTTCGCCCTGGCGTTCGTGGTGCCGCCCGCGCTCATGCTGATATTCGGCTACGGGCTGTCGCTCGACGTGGAGAAGGTGCCGTTCGCGGTGGTGGACTACGACCGGACGCCGTTGAGCCGCGACTACGCCTATAGCTTCATCGGTTCGCGTTATTTCGACTTCAAGGGCTATGCGAGCAACGAGCGCGAGATCGATCCCCTGCTCAAGGACAACCGCATCCGCGTCGCCATCGTCATCCCGCCGGGCTTCCAGAAAAACCTGCGGCTGGGTCGCGCCGCACACGTGCAGTCCATCATCGACGGCACGATCCCTTCCCGCACGCAGACCACCAAGGGCTACATCGCCGCCATCAACGGTCATTTCGGCACCGAATTGCTGGCGCAGCATATCTCGCGCCTGCGCGGGCTGCCGCTGGAGCAGGCGCGCGAGCGGGTGCAGCCGCTGAGCCTGGAGGTGCGCTACCTCTACAACCAGAGCGCGAAGAGCATCTGGTCGGTCGCGCCCAAGCTGATCATGCTGATCATGATTTTCGTGCCGCCGCTGTTGACGGCGGTGAGCATCGTGCGCGAGAAGGAGACCGGCTCGATCTACAACATCTACGCGTCGACCGTCAGCCGCGGCGAGTTCCTGCTCGGCAAGCTCGCCCCCAACGTCCTGATCTCCGTCGCCAACATCGGCGTGCTGTGGTTGCTGGCGACGCAATACTACGGCGCACCGTTCAAGGGCGATCCGTTGTTCTTCTTTCTCGCCTCGGTGCTGTTCGTGATCTGCACCACCGGCATCGGCCTCTTGGTCTCCCTGCTGGTCCGCACCCAGCTGGCGGCCATCGTGCTGACCCTGGTGGTCACGATGATACCGGCGCTGGACTATTCCGGTTTCCTGATGCCGGTGGAGTCGCTCGCGGGCGAGGGAAAAATCATCGCGAGTCTGTTGCCGGCCATCTATTACACCAACATCGTCGTGGGCAGCTTCCTCAAGGGGATCGGCATCGAGGTGCTATGGGGCGACCTGCTGGTCCTGGCGGCCTACACCGTGGCCCTGTTTGCCGCAGCTTATTTCTTGTTCAGCAAGAGGCCACGGGCATGAGTGCGCAAATAAACTGGAATCAGGCAGCCGTGTGGTGGCGCAGGCTGGCGGTGATGACCGCCAAGGAAATCCGGCAACTGCTGCGCGACCCGGTGCTGCTGTCGTTCATGGCCTTCATCTTCACCGTGAACATCTACCTCCAGGGCTCCAGCGTCAGCATGCAGTTGAACCGCGCGCCCATGGTGGTGCAGGATGCCGACCACAGTGCAGCGTCGCGGGATCTGATCTACCGCTTCCGCCCGCCGTATTTCCGCCTCGATGGCGAGGTCGGCAGTTCCCGGGAAGCGATCCGGCTGCTGGACCGGGGCGAGGTCATGCTGAGCCTGGACATTCCGGCGCAATTCCAGGAAGCGCTGCGCAAGGGCGAATCAGTCTCCGTGCAGTTGCAAGTCGACGCGACCCAGCCGCTGCCCGGCTTTCTCGCCTCCAGCTACGCGGCGCGCATCGTGGGCCAGTTCAGCCTGGAATCGGCCCTGGAGCGCGAGGGCTTGACCCCTGCCGACCTGGAAAACGTGCCGGTGGTCATCGACGACCAGCGCGTCCGCTTCAATCCCAACCAGAAGGACACCTGGTTCATGCCGATCTCGGAACTGATGGAAGGCATCACGCTGTTTGCCATTCTGCTGCCGGCCGCGGCCATGGTGAGAGAAAAAGAGCGCGGGACGGTGGAGCAACTTCTGGTATCGCCGCTGACGCCATTCCAGATCGTGTTCCCCAAGGTGATCGCCATGACGATCGTCATCCTGCTCGGCATGAGCCTGAGCCTGCTGACGGTGCTGGGGCCGCTATTCCAGGTGCCGATGCAGGGTAGCCTGCCGCTCTTCTACGCCGTCACCACGCTGTACATCTTCACCAACGCCGGGCTCGGGCTGTTTGTCGCCACCATCGCGCGCAACCAGGCGCAAGTCGGCCTCTTGAGCCTGCTCATCCTGGCGCCCATCCTGCTGCTGTCCGGACTGTGGACGCCGCCGGAGGCGATGCCGGGCTGGATGCGCTGGGCCACGCTGGCGTCACCGATGCGCCACTACATCGACGTAAGCTACGGCATCCTGCTGAAGGGTGCCGGACTCGATCTGCTGTGGGACTCGGTGCTGGCGATCGGCATACTGGGGACGCTGATCTTCGCATTCGGAATGCGCCGCTTCCGCGGGCAGTTCGCGTGAGAGGAAGTCCGCAATGGTCAACCTTCGGAACCCAGATAACATGCCTGTCATTCCTGGATATTGTGAACCA
>JAJZPR010000019.1 GCA_021847835.1 Pseudomonadota bacterium | reverse complement strand
AAATATATTGATAAACCCCGATCACAATCGGGGAACGGCGGGCTCCACCCCTCTTGCGGAATTTTTTGGGCAATTGAATCGGCCAGAAGTCTTTACTCAAGACTTCCAAGCGTTTGGTAGTGGAGTAAGTAGTGCATACACAATTTAGAAAGTTTGTATTCGTTTCGAATACAAACTGTTCTGTGAAGGAAAATCCTGGTGTGGGTGCGGCCCGCCAAGGGATGGCCGCCCTCAAACTGCCAAATGGTTGGTTTCTGTCATCCAGTTGCCCCTTTGGTGCCGGCGCCAAACGCCTCGACAATCGTGTCCAGCGGGCCTATTCCATCGTCGTCAGAACATTGCCCAACTGGGCAACCAAAGAACACATCGCGAAATGTGCCCGCGCTTTGTTGAAGAAGCTTTTTTTCGGACACCGGGTGCCATGCGCTACGTAGACAAGGACGGGACCTCCGTCACCGTCTATCAACCCAACGAACGGCGTGGCGGTCTCATCTGGGGCCTGCAGCAGGCCAGTGAGGATATCGCTGCGTCCCGGCATGTCATCGCCCGGCTGTTCTGGCGCGATTTCATCGCCCAGTTTCGCCAAAAGATACTCGGTTATTTCTGGGCGCTGCTGAGCCCACTCCTGGGAATCGTCAGCTTTCTGTTTCTCTTTTTCATCGGCGTCCTGAAGCCGGGCGAAGGAGAAATCCCTTACACGCTTTACGTGCTGGTCGGCAGCACGATCTGGGGTTGTCTTCCCGGAGCCATGGGCGCGGTAAGCGGGGGACTGCAGGCACAGGCCGATCTGATCATGCGCACCCGTATCCCAAAGCTGGCATTGGCCGTGAGCTCTCTCGCCGGTCTGCTGTACGGCATCCTGATCAGCATGATCACAATGGCAATCCTGTTTCTTGTCATGGATGTCACGCCGTCGTGGTGGTTTTTGGCCTATCCGCTATTGATACTGCCGATGGTACTGCTCGGCACGGCGGCCGGGCTGGTACTTTCGGTGCTCGGGCCCATAGCCCGCGATCTTGTTCCCTTGGCGACCCAGGCGCTCGCTCTTGTGATGTACATCACACCCGTCATCTATGTGCAGTCCACGATTCAGAATCCGTTCGTCAAAACATTGATCGACTGGAATCCGATCACCTATCTGGTCGATGTCCCCCGATCGCTGATTTGCTTGGGGCGAGCCGAAAACATTGACACCTTCCTGTGGATTGCCATCGGCACGATAGCTCTGGTCACTATGGGATTAAGGATTTTTTACCTGCTTGAAGACCTTGTAGCGGAGCGCCTGTAATGTCGAAGCCGAGTGTCGTGGTCGACGGCGTCAGCAAGAAGTTCGGGCTGTCCCTGAAAAGTGCCTTGAAATACGGTCTGATCGACAGTTGCAGACGAATGGTGGGGCTCAACAGTGACCACCGCCTTCGCCCCGGCGAATTCTGGGCGCTGCAAGACGTCAGCTTCTCCCTTGAGCCTGGTGATGCGTTGGGCATTATGGGGGTCAACGGTTCCGGCAAGACCACCCTCCTCAGGATCCTGAATGGGACCTACAGTCCAGATGCAGGGAAGGTCACCCTAAGAGGCCGAATAGGGGCACTCATCGCAGCCGGTGCAGGCTTTTCCCCCATGCTTAGCGGCAGGGAGAACATCTATATCAGCGGCACATTGCTCGGCATGACGCCACGCGAAATCAGAAGTCGATTCGATGAAATCGTCTCCTTTGCAGGGCTGGGCGATTTTATCGACATGCCGGTTCGCAACTATTCCAGCGGCATGAGCGTTCGCCTGGGATTTGCCATCGCGGTGATCGGCACGCCCGAGATCCTGCTGGTGGACGAAGTGTTGGCTGTGGGCGACATCAGTTTTCAGAAAAAATGCTTCGAGCGGATTCTTGCTCTGAAGAAGCAGGGCACAACCATCCTGCTGGTCTCGCATGCGATCGGCTCGATCTGGGCGGTATGCAACAAGGGTTTGTTCATGAACAAGGGCCAGCCTGCCGTCATGGGGGACATCGAAAGCGTCTGCAAGACCTATGACGAGCAGAACAGCCGCAATGCACAATTTGCGCTGGCGAAAGAACAGGAAACCACCCCTGCGCAACTGTCAGAAGAACCGGAAGGTTCCTGCGTTCCGAACGAATCGTTGCCGGCCGAGTACGGTCACGGCAGGGGGGGCACCGGCGATGTGCTTTGCACACGCATCCGCGTGCTGTCTGCAGGTACCGGCGAGGAAACGAAGGAAGTCGAGTTCGGCGAACCGTTCATCATCGAATACCAATATATCGTCCGCAACCGCATCACTGATCCTATCTTCCGGTCGAGCTTCGACGCGGTGCACTACAAATTCATTGTCTCGCTCGACAGCTATGAGCAGGGATGCACCTGGAACGTGATTGAACCGGGCAATTACACGCTGCGCGTGAAGTTGGATAGCCAGACATTGCGCCCGGGCCTCTACGGAATCAATACCAGCGTGATTTCGAAAGGCATTGGCGTGCACCTCTTTTACTGGTTGTCGGCCGCGTCTTTCGTCGTACGCCAACCGCGGGACCGGTTCCTATATTCGAACGAGCAGGCGGTCTGTTTCTTCCCTGCCAGGATGGATCTGACGAGAACCTGAAAATGCAAAAGTATGTTTTTCCGCTCGACCCCAGCTTGGTCGAATATGTCTTTGCACCGTTCTTCGACCATGAACATTCCTCGTCGCTTCCCATTGAAATAGACGGCTCATCGACCGCAGCCGTCACCCGTGAGACCGACTGGTGTTGGACCAAGATCGTCTGGTCCAATAGCCGCGCAAACGACATCGCGGTCATGGCCCGCTGTTTCGCGCCGTTTGATGCAGGCAAGTACGACACGCTCGCAGCTGCGTATGCCCTACCGAAAGCCACGACGATTCAGTTCGCCCTCATTGCCGGCAACGGAAAAATTATCGGGGGCTGGAGTAAACCTTTCGCCGGGACAGGGGTCCGCCAGGAAGTTTTTATCAAAATTGATCGGCTACTTGCCAATATCAAGTCACCGCGAGCACTGACCAGACTCATCCGATTGCGGCCTCGGTCGTTTGGTGGCATCGCATTCCGGATAACCTCCTCGGTTTCCGATCCTGGCGTCCTCACACTGACGTGGCTGGGCCTGCGCAACAGCAAGGCGTACGCGCTGTTGCAACAGTCGCGGTCGAATTTCGTGCCCGACTGGACACCGTGGATCCACGACCGGCGCGCATGGGATGAGATTGCTCCGCAACACGGGCTGCTGTTCGGAAAGAGTGAACTACTGCAATTGCGTGCGAAGAAGAACCTGCCGGGCTGGAAGGAGCATTACACCTTCCTCGAGGACAAAGCACGACAATGCCTCGAGCGTGTACCGGAAGACGATTTCGGCGAATACCTCCCAAACCACGACCTGCGTTTTACGCGTATTCGGGAAACACCTACTCGGGCTTGGCACTGGGAGGCGCTGGTGCTGGCTTATGTTGGTCTGGTCAACCAGGACGAAAGGATGATTAACCATGCACTGCGATATTTGATGTGCATGATTCACACGCCACACTGGGCCGACAGTGCAGAGCAGCGCATCCCGTCGAGCACTTGGAACCAACGCTCCTTCATGGAGGAGATGACGACAACCAGCGTCGCGATTCTGCTGGACTGGATCGGATTCGCGTTGACGCCGCAGGCGAAGAGCCTGGCCAGGCAGGCACTGTGGACGCGCGGCATGGCGCATGTCCAGCGTGACCTGTTCCAGTTTGACTACATGCACACGATGAATCAAGGTGCCGTGTTCTGCCGCGCGCTGATCCTGGGTGGGCTGGCATTGGAGCAGTCCTGGCCACGCGCAAGTCATGTGGCGGATGACGCATATCGGACGATGAAGACTGTTCTTGCTGGGTACATCAAGTCCGATGGCGGCATGAGCGAGGGGCCCGGTTATCTTTGCCAGACGCTCACGGCAACGCTCTGGTCGATCATCGCCTACAGCAGGGCGCGCGGCCTCGACTGGCGTGCGGAGGCCCGCGATTTATTCGGTTCTGTCGAATCCTATGTTCGAGTCATGGCTGCTGGTAAGCCGGGGCAATGCATACCGTCCGGCGACTGCCGGCTTGAATGGTTTAGTGGTGACGGGATTCCAATACTCGCATCTGTTTTCCCCGGCTCTGCGTACTCAGACATTCTGATGGAATGCTTGAGAAATGGCTGGGTGCATGAAATTACAGGAACCCTGAAGGGCAGCGGCGGGATGGTGGGAATGGTTTACGGGCCAGAAGAGATTCTTCCGAGCCGTTACATCGCTGCGCCATCGCTTTGGTTGCCGGATACTGGAAAGTACAGTCGAACCAAGGATATGCACGGGCATCGCGTCAGGCTATGGGCAACCACGAGCATATATGGTGCGTCCCACAGTCATCTGGATCACGGTGGTTTTGCCATCGAAATAGATGAGCATCCAGTATTTGTTGATCGCGGAATGGCTGAGTACTGGAAAGCCGATCTGGTTCACCAAATGAAGCAATCCTTTTCCCACAACGTACTTACGCCCATCCTGCCCGATGGGGCTTACGCCGACCAGACCATGCTGACGAATCCGTGGCGTTCGTCAAGCTCGGCCAGTGAAGGATCAGTCATGCTGCGCGTCCCAAGCCAGGAAGTTTGGTCGGACCAGATGTCGGCCTATGACCGGATTTTTGAAGAAGGTGATACTGGTCAAAACGCATTCCTGATACATGACACCGGCGAACTCCGCGTGCCCGGCCAAGTCGCGTTCCATCTGCACACACGCCATCACTTTATTAATAAGGGTATGAGTGTCGAGGCGGAATTTGGAGGGGTCCTGTGCGCTGTCAGCTTTCCATGGGCCAGGGAGTTGACCATTACTAAATCAATACCTGATTTAGCGGGCCGGGATGTTTTCCACATATGCGCGGTATCTGATCAGTTGATCCATTTTGATCTAGAGACTGTTGTATCTATTTGTCCGATTGCACAAGGTTCTGGGGATGGCAAGTGCTAGCCGCATTCAATAGGCGCTTACACGTGCTGCTACGGGAGCTCATGCTGGTGTTGGTTCACGGCGTGGTTCGCATACTCAAACAAGGCGAACGGCGAATTTTTCTCGAACGGCTACTTGGAAATTCACACCGAGTAGACCAATCGTCTGCCTACGATGCGTTTGATGATTTCGTGGCTAGTCACGGGATGACAGATGCACAGCGCGAAGAGCTTCTCCTGCGCTGCTTTAAGGGCCTGTCCCCATCGAGCATCCCCCAGTCTGTTATTGATATCTTCGGGTCAGCCAGTGGCGGCAACATATATCACAGCCAGGAGGGCGAGGACATTCTACTGGAGCGGCTTTTTGCTAATAAAGCCAACGGATTCTTTGTCGACGTCGGGGCTCATCACGCGACCCGGTTCTCGAATACATTCGCCTTATACAAAAAAGGCTGGAGCGGGATAAATATTGATGCAACCCCGGGGAGCATGGATTCCTTCATGAATTACAGACCCAGGGATATCAACCTGGAAATAGCCATATCCGACAAGGCGGGACCGTTGTTGCTGAATGTATTCAAAGAAGGGGCCTTGAATACCTTTGATTCGACATTGGCAGATTCCTATAAAACGGGCGGCTGGGAAAAAACAGATGCAATTGAGTTGCATACATGCTCACTGGCTGATGTGCTGGATCAGCACCTTACGGCCGGACAGAGTATTGATCTATTAAGCGTTGATGTTGAAGGAGAGGACCTGGGTGTCCTGCGATCCAATAACTGGGACAAATATTGCCCGGAGGTAATTATCATTGAGGCGCTGGATACGCCATTGCATTCATTGCACACCCATCCGGCGATCACTTTCCTCTCGGAGCGGGGATTTTCTCCGATAGCCCGCCTTTTCAATTCGGTGATTCTTCGCAGGGGGGGCCGGACATGTGCGGGATCCTAGGACACGTCTACAAGGATCCCATGCAAAGTCACCATGGAGGCTTCATCGACAGGTTTGTGCTGCTTGAGACGCGGTCCAGCAAGGTTGCCGCTATATGAAAAACAACCACCCGTGCATCCTTGTCTACAACCCGATTTCCGGTCACGGGCATCTAGATTCATGGAATGCGATGTTTATCGCCATCCTGCTGGGGAAAGGATGGGATGTGCTCGCACTGACCCCCGACGTTCCCGCACTGCTGTCGCGCCTCGCACAGAAGGACATGGCCAACTCCCCGCATCTGCATGTGCTGGATCACAACGCATCGGTGACCGACATCGGTTGGTTGGCCCTGCGCACACGCCTGCAACGGGCATGGCAGTGGTGGAATGTATTCGGAGACCGCTATTTCTATCGCCGCCCAGGCAGCGAAACGATGGCAGACATGCCTTTTCTGGTTTACTGGAAGACGCGGCTGTTTCAGAAAGTGGTGCCGTTCCTGTTTCGTGCGTCGCATTTCCTGTATGCGCGTTATCGCCGGATCCACAAATCACGAGAAGTTTCCAACAACTGTGAAGAGCATGAGGCCGGTTATCTCAATCCAGTAGACTTTGCCACGCGTATTCGCGCGGCGCTACGGAAATCACCATTGAAGCCGGACTTGGTCTTCAACATGTACATGGATATGTACAGATCAAGTACAGATAGCTGGAACACGTTTTCTGCCCTCAATAGATGGCCGTGGGCAGGCATCCGTTTCGTGCCTGCCGACTTCCCGGTTGAGCGTTATTACGCACTGTCTTCCCTCAGGGGCATGTGCTTTCTCGACGAAAACATCTGCCGTATCTATCAGGAAAAAATTCCGAACAAGTCCTTTGAGTACCTGCCCGACATTACTGAAACCGCTCTGCCCGATCAGCCCAGCGCACTGGCACAGGAAATCAGACAGCGTGCGGCCGGAAGGAAAATCGTTTTCATGGGCGGGTCGATTGGGGCGCAGAAAAACCTGGCGCGGTGGTACGAACTCCTCGCATTGGCTGACCCGAGACAATGGTTTTTCGTGCAGGTCGGTGAATTGCATCGGGGCGCCCTCACTGCGGAGGACACGGTTGCCCTGGAGAAGGTCATGTCCTGCCCACCTGAAAACATCCTTTTGAAGGACGAGTATCTTCAGGATGAGCGTGCATTCAACGACGTCATTCGCACTGCCGACGTAATCTTTGCCGTTTACCGGGATTTCAGGATTAGCAGCAACATGCTCAATAAGGCTGCTGCCTTTGAAAAGCCAATCCTTGTCGCTGATAACCACCTGATGGGCGAGCGAGTCCGGACCTATGGCATCGGGAAGACGGTTCCGCAAGATGACGCAAACTTGATTTATGGCGCATTGATGGCACTGGACGAGACAGCTACGTTGAATGACGGTTTTGAGCAGTACCGTAAAGATTTCGGCATCAAGGCGCTAAAAACCAACCTTACCCGATTCATTGAGCGATGTATCGCCAATCGTTTCATGGGGCCGCACTGACATGAACAAAATACTCGAGCACGTGGAAAAACCAGTCCAAGCTACGGTGGGCGAGAAGGAAGAATGTAGTCACTTCAAATGTGCGCTCGTGACAGGTGGCTCCGGCTATATCGGCTCGCGTCTGGTCGAACGGTTGATTGCAGATGGTTGGCAGGTGCATGTCATATTGCGTCCGTCCTCATCTCCGAACTTGCTCAGCACATATGGAAATAGACTTGTGATCCATTTGCATCATGGGTCTACGAGCGAAATGTTGGACATTGTCGCCGCGGCAAAACCAGATGTGGTTTTTCACCTGGCCGCCATGGCGAGCGCTGAACATCGACCTGCGGACGTTGATCAAATGATCATCAGCAATGTACTTTTTTCCACACAGCTGGTTGAGGGGATGGCGCGGAATGGCATAAGGAATCTGGTGAACACTGAAACGTTCTGGCAACACGCTGAAGGTTCTGACGAGTACGAGCCGATGTGCCTTTATGCGGCCACCAAACAGGCGTTTCACGACATTCTCTACTACTACGTGAGTACTGGGGCTGTTCAGGCAATTTCGCTCGCCCTATTTGATACATACGGCCCGGCGGATCCACGAAAAAAACTCTTCAACCTCCTGAAACTCGCAGCCCTTGAAAACCGATCACTCGATATGACGCCAGGTGAGCAGATTGTGGATATGACTCACGTTGACGATGTTGTGGCAGCTTATATTCAGGCGGCTGAAAAGTTGTTGGCGGGGCACATTGCCAAGTTGGATACGTATGCAGTTACATCAGGACGCAGAATGACGTTGAAAGAACTTGTAGAACTAGTAATACGCGAAACCGGAATATCAATTCATCCGAATTGGGGCGGTAGGCCATACAGAACAAAAGAGGTAATGATCCCGTGGCTGGGCGAGCCCCTGCCGGGTTGGCGCCCCAATATTGACTTAGAGATGGGCATCCGCGAAATATTCGCTGAGCGGTGAGGCCATTGCTGGCAGGATTCACGCCATTCCATAACGCGTAGTTTGTCTTTATAGACGCAACACCTAAGTAAACTGATATCGATATATGTGTGGAATTTCCGGAGTAATTTCAAAAAGCATTCATTTGTCCAATGGGCAGGAATCACTTGCAAATATGCTTGCAGCTTTGGTGCATCGTGGCCCGGATGGTCAAGGTGAATACACAGACAAGCATGTTGCCATGGGCATGCGGCGGCTCAGCATCATAGACCTGGAAGGGGGCTGGCAGCCACTTTACAACGAGGACAAATCCCTAGTACTCATCATGAACGGTGAGATATACAACTTCATCGAGCTGACTGACGCTTTGAAAATGCGTGGGCATACCTTTTCGACGCATAGTGATGGCGAAGTGATTCTGCACCTCTATGAGGAAGAGGGAATTGAGTGCCTTCACCAGTTGCGCGGCATGTTCGCATTTGCGCTTCTGGATATTAAGCAGGGAGGGGTGTTTATCGTTCGTGATCGGATGGGGGAGAAGCCTTTATACCTGCATGAGACGGCAGACTCCATCTATTTTTCCTCCGAGATGAAGGCATTGTTGAGTGTTGGTTGCATTCCTTTTGAACTCGATCCGGTGGCGGTAAATGATTATTTCCATTACCAATATGTGCCGGAACCTAAGACCCCGTTGAAGGCGGTCAGAAAGCTTCCGCGGGCACATTACCTGAAGATCGAGTTGGCCGAATGGAAGGTGGAACAGCATAAATACTGGGACATGGAAGCGCTCGCGCCTGTCGAGGGCGACCCGGTGGAGTTGGTTCGCAACGAGTTGGATCAGATATGCGAGTTGCTTATTCGCGCCGATGTTCCCGTAGGGGTGGCGCTTAGTGGCGGCCTGGATTCCAGCGCGATTGCCGCGCTGGCCGCCAAGAAATATCCGGGAACCATGCATGCATTCAGTGTGGGTTATCCGGGGCGACCACCCAATGACGAGCGAAACGATGCAAAGGCGCTTGCCGATCTGCTAGGAATGCCGTTTCACGAGATTGAACTCGAGACTGCGGATCTTGTGAACAACTTCGAGAAGATGAACTTTCATCGCGATGATCCCATTGCCGATATCTCGGGGTTTGGGTATTACTCGGTCAGCAAGATTGCGCGGGAAAATGGCGTTCCTGTGCTGTTGCAAGGACAGGGTGGCGACGAAGTCTTCTGGGGATATCAGTGGGTAAAAGATGCCGCAGAAGCCACGGACGAAAAAATTGGCGGCAGGGATGGGCCACCATCAATAAAGCGATTCATTAAGACGTCCTTTAAGAGTTTGTTCGGCAAACATGCCGAACCTCAACCACCGGTAAATGGGTATCGCCCAATATTCCATGAGTTAGCGCCCGACTTCCGCATGGCGCTGACGGACGTCAGGAATTACTACACGAATTCGTTCATACAGGCGCTGGGCGGGGCTTCCGCTTACGACCTGTTTACGTTTGACAAACCGTGGAAGCATTCCGACATCTTGATCACTCGGCTGATCTGCGACACGTATCTGCTGGAGAATGGCATCGCGCAAGGCGACCGGCTGAGCATGGCCAATTCAGTCGAATTGCGTCTGCCCTTCGTCGATTACAAACTGGTGGAACTGGTCATAGGTCTGCGCAAATCGCACCAGGCCGATCCCGACTACCAGGGATTTCCCAAGCCCTGGTTGCGGGGGGCGATGAAAGGGATCCTTCCCGACTTCATAATCGAACGACCGAAACAGGGTTTTGCGCCACCAGTCATCGAATGGCACAACGCATTGTTCAAGGTGTATGGGGAATATCTAGATGGCGGTTATTTGGTGCAATCAGGCGTTCTGACAGAAGAGGCGGGGGCCACTTTGGCGAGCGGCCTGTTCCCGAGAGGTGCCATCGCACCAATCTCGTTCAAGGCTCTAGTGCTGGAGATATGGTGTCGGGAAATGAGGAAGATTCTCCCAGGCAAATAGTGGTCGGCGCCTGAACGGATGGCCCGATAGGATGTTTCTGTTAAATAAATGGACATGGATGGCACATGATTTTCAGCTACGTTGAGCAACTCCAGAATGTGGGGGTCAACCTTATCGATATTGGTAGTAGTGGCTCGCTGGATGCCAAATGGGCGCCCATTAAAGAGCTAATCAATTTGGTTGGGTTCGATCCCAACAAGGAGGAGTGCGAACGTCAGAATAAGTTGCCATCCCCATACAGGCATTCGACGTTCCTGCCATATGCGGTCCATGGTAAGGACGGTGTGGAAACGCTATACAAGACTCGAAGCATATATTGCTACTCACTCTTGAAGCCCAACAAGGAGTGGTTGGATCGCTTCGCCTTTCATGAACTGTTTGATGTGCAGGGGGAGGAACCCATTCCCGTACGAGCGATCCACAAGATCGAAGAATTGAATGGTTTCTCGCCGGATGTCATCAAGATCGATGTTCAGGGGCTGGAGCTACCGATCTTGAGCGATGCAGGGCATCTGCTGGAGAGCGCTTTTTATGTCGAAACCGAAACGGGATTCACCGAAAACTATGTGGGGGAGACGACCTTTTCGCAGCTTGATGGCTTCATGCGGGCCAATGGTTTTTTGATGTTCGATATCAACGTAAACCACCGAATATCACGTAACAACAGGTTTAAGGAAAGCCCCTCGGGTATGGAGCAGATACTGTGGGCAGAGGCGGTATGGTTGAAAGACTATATAGGTCTGGACAGACAGGGGCGGTTCGATGCCCTGAACTTCAGCGAACACAAGGTCAAAAAGGTATTGGCCCTTTGCGCGCTTCAGCAGTGCTACGACTATGGGCTCGAACTGGCCGAGTTTTTCCATCGGAAAGGCCTGCTTTCGAAACATGAACTGGATGCTTTAGGCAATCTGGACGCATGGGATATTCAGGGAACGGGTGGCGCAGGCTTATCAGGTGAACCGACCATTAGTGCCAAGTACAGAATCCTGGCAGGCTTGCTCAACGTGCTTCCTTGCCGGCTGAGAAATGCGATTCATAAGGCTTCGGGTTCATCCCGTTGCAGGAGCTAGGATGGCCTTCGCACCTGTCGTTCTGTTCGTGTTCAATCGCCCACGACATACCCAACGAACCATCGATTCCCTGAAGGAAAGTCTGCTGGCGGCGGAGACCGAACTGTTCGTGTTTTCAGATGGCCCACGCTGTAAGAATGATGAAGCCGAGGTAGAAGCCGTGAGGGCAATCATCGAGGCCGTGGACGGGTTCAAGAACGTAACAATTCATAGGAAAACAGTAAATCGTGGACTTGCCGGGTCGGTGATCGAGGGCGTCTCGGACGTTATCCAGAAGTACGGCAAGGTTATCGTGATTGAAGATGACTTGCAGTTCTCGCCACACTTTCTGAACTATATGAATGAGGCATTGGCTCGTTATCAGGATGACCAGAGAATATTTTCCATCGGCGGTTATAGCCCCCCCCTGGGAATGCCAGCAGGTTATGAGGAGGATTCGTATCTTTCGTATCGATGCTGTACCTGGGGTTGGGCTACTTGGCAAGACCGATGGGAGAAAGTGGATTGGGAAGTCCAGGACTTCGACAGATTCTGCAAAGATCAAGATAGGGTCAGCGGCTTCAATCGAGGTGGCAATGACATGTTCCAGATTCTCAAGTTGCAAATGGCGGGCAAGATCAGCTCATGGGGTATTCGCTGGGATTATGCTCATTTCAAGAACGATGCTTATTGCTTCAGGCCGGTAAATTCTATTGTGGGGAATACAGGCAATGATGGAACTGGCGTTCATTGTGGGGTGACAGACAAATTCGACGTCACTATCAATACGCAATCTACCTTTGGATTCCCTGAGCCTGGCCGATTGCAAGTCGACGATGAAATTAACAGAAGATTTGCGACCTTTTACGATGGCAGACCAAGAGGCGGTGAAGATTCGGCCATCCCGGTTTCAAACATGAGGGCATTTCTGAGAAGGCTGTTGGCCTGGGTGCGTAGGCGGGCTCTGGGATGAGAAGTGCAATTGATCCAAAACTGGCTTCGAATCTCGTGGTTATCTCAGGAATACCGGCAGGCGACACTGGGACTGGACGGTTTGTAGCGCATCTTCAGGCGCGCATGGCCGAAATCGTCGGTAATCGGATAAGGCTGTTTTCCAGACCAGAACGTCCCGCGCTTTGGCAGATTCGATTATGGCTGAGGAATAAGGCATACAAGTTCGCAGCTAGTGAGATTATCCGCTATGGTTTTCTTCTAAGTCGCTTCTGGTGGGGCGTGTCTCTTGTCTTGCTTAAGCGTGGCCGGCGCTTGGTCCTGCTTCATCCGCAGAACGTGGGATACCGCCTCGCGCTTCGCTTGCTCGAGTCTCGGAAAGAGCCTCCTCTCATTTATCTGTTGGACAGTTCATTCTTTTGTTTAGTGAGTTATAACCATTTGCGGGACGAGACCGGCCCTTGCTTGCGTTGTCTGGAATTTGGCTACGACCAAATTGCCAAAAATGGATGTGAGCCGTTCCCCAAACCGGATCCAGCCGCTACCGAGTTTGCCCCTAGCCTGGAGGAACTGGTGAAGACAGGACGTGTAAAAGTGGCCGCACAAAATCTGCGGCAGGCTGAGCTGGCGCAACGGCAGTTTGGACTGCCGTCCTGTCCACCGGTGATCGGGTTGTGGACGCAAGACTGGGATGAGGTGTTTTCTTGTGATGCTGACCTGACGTTGGATGAGGCCCCTGCTGAATATTCATGGGATGTCTTGTTCCATGGGCATTGCTTGGATGCGAAGGGGGCAAAATGGACCGCACATGTCGCAACGCAATGTCCGGAGCTGCGTTTCATGTTTCCCTTCCCAAGACCGGATTGGTTTGAGGCGCCAGCAAACTGCAGTTTCGTTCCATGTACCTGGGAGAGTGGTCTGCGAGATGAACTTGGTAGATCCAGATTCGTGGCCGTTCCCTCTCTCTGGTCTGCGCCTATCGAGGGCGCTCTGGTGAAAAGCATCGCCTGCGCTAGAGCAGTCGTGGTCGTGAGCAATCCAACAAGCTATTGTGACGAACTGCCTGACGGTCTTGTGCTTAAGCTTTCAGCGACTCCTGAGGCCGCATCGGCAGAGTTGCGGCATGCGGTTGAAAACGATTGGCATCCGGATGCAGACATCAAGGTTGATTGGCTTGCCGGTTTTGCGAAAAACAAGCCTAGCTTCGTGCCTCGTTTGCTTGATGCAGCACTAGCTGCGCCCGCTGAAAGACTTGCCTGATTGTCGGCCTTTATGGCTCAGAGTGCGGGAAGAAAAAATTTCGCCAACTGCCGTCAAGGGTCGGCCCCTTCCTTTAAATAGCTGCTACTGAGGTTTGAAAGAGATGAAAGCGGTCATTCTCGCTGGTGGATTAGGTACACGGCTTGCTGAAGAAACATCATTAAGGCCGAAGCCAATGGTTGAGATAGGTGGTCGACCAGTCCTCTGGCATATTATGAAAATATATTCTGCGCATGGGATCAATGATTTCGTTGTGTGCCTAGGATACAAGGGATATCTCATCAAGGAGTACTTTGCGAATTACTTCTTGCATATGTCGGACGTAACTTTTGATATGGCGAACAATCAGACGGTTGTGCACCAGAACAATGCCGAACCTTGGCGTGTTACGTTGGTCGATACAGGTGACTCTACTATGACCGGCGGGCGCCTAAGACGGATTCGTCCGTATGTGGGCGACGAGGACTTCTGTTTTACCTACGGCGATGGGGTCGGCGACGTAAATATTAGTGAACTAATCGAGTTTCATCGCGCGCAGAAAAGGCTGGCGACATTAACCGGGGTGCAGCCACCAGGTCGATTCGGCGCTCTGAATTTGAATGGTGCCCGTGTTGCCAGCTTCGAGGAGAAACCGCATGGCGACGGCGGTTGGATCAATGGAGGGTTTTTCGTCTTGTCGCCCAAGGTGATCGATTATGTCGAGAATGACACTACCATCTGGGAGCGAGCCCCAATGGAACGTCTCGCCCGGGAAGGCCAGTTGTCATCCTATTTGCATCATGGGTTCTGGCAGCCGATGGATACCTTGCGAGATAAGCAGCACCTCGAAGAGTTGTGGCAGTCTGGCCGTGCCCCTTGGAAAGTTTGGCCTTGAACCCTGCATTCTGGCGCGGCAAACGCGTCTTCCTGACCGGCCATACGGGCTTCAAAGGCAGCTGGATGTCTCTCTGGCTACAAAATCTGGGAGTTGAACTCACAGGGTATGCGCTCAAACCGCCTACAGCCCCAAGCCTCTTTGAAGAGGCCCGTGTGGCCGAAGGCATGCACTCCGTTGTCGGCGACGTTCGTGATTTGTTGCATTTCAGGCAATCTATGCAAGACGCCCGGCCCGAAATTGTCATCCATATGGCTGCCCAGCCCTTGGTACGCTACTCGTATCAGAATCCTGTCGAAACATATGCTACCAATGTAATGGGTACGGTACATATGCTGGAAGCTGTGCGCGCCACGCGAAGCGTCAGGGCTGTGGTCAACATTACTACCGATAAGTGTTACGAAAACCGCGAATGGGTTTGGGGTTATCGGGAAAACGACCGCATGGGTGGTTACGATCCCTATAGCAACAGCAAGGGCTGTGCAGAACTCGTCAGCGCGGCCTACCGCTCGTCGTTCTTCAATCCAGGTGACTATGCAAAACACGGGGTTGCGCTGGCCACAGCGCGAGCCGGCAATGTCATTGGCGGCGGAGACTGGGCCCAGGACCGGCTCATCCCGGACATTGTGGCCGCCTTCGAACAAGGCAAGCCGGTACGTATCCGCAACCCCAATGCCATTCGCCCTTGGCAACATGTTATGGAGCCTTTGCGCGGTTACCTGTTGCTGGCAGAAAGACTCGTCGAACAGGGCCCCGGCTATGCGGAAGCTTGGAATTTTGGCCCCAATGATGAAGATGCAAAGCCGGTCGGCTGGATTGTTGAACAAATGGCCGCGCGATGGGGCAATGGGGCACAATGGCATCTAGATGCGAGTGAGCATCCGCATGAAGCTGGTTACCTGAAGTTGGATATTTCCAAGGCGCGTTGCAGGCTGCACTGGAGTCCTGCCCTGAATCTGGGGGACGCCCTAAATCTCATCGTCGACTGGTCCCGCCAGCGCAATGCGGGGGTCGATGTCCGTGGACTTACCCAGGACCAGATCAAGTCCTACCAACAAACAACGCGCAGTTTTAAATTTTATGCAGACCGATCAAACTAAAACCTTAAGGTGGCAAATTGCCAAGCTGGTCGATGAGTATGCTGCCATCGCGCTGGCCCCAGAGCCTTTCAGCCCTGGCACTAGTGCCATTCCGCCCTCCGGCAAGCTTATTGGGGCTGATGAACTCAAGCTCATGGTCGAAGCCTCATTGGATGGCTGGCTTACGACCGGTCGCTTCAACGATGAATTCGAAGAAAAGTTGGCAAAATTCCTGGGGGTTAGACATCTGTTTACCGTCAACTCTGGTTCTTCAGCCAACCTAGTGGCGTTCAGCACACTCACCTCATCAAAACTAGGGGATCGGGCCATCAAACCGGGGGATGAGGTCATCGGAGTTGCTGCCGGCTTTCCGACAACAGTCAATCCCATCCTTCAGTTTGGTGCCGTGCCGGTCTTTGTCGATATTGAACTTGGCACCTACAACATCGATGCCAGCAGGATAGAAGCGGCCATCAATCCGAAAACCAAGGCCATCATGCTGGCCCACACCCTAGGCAATCCATTCAATCTAGAAGCCGTCACCGCCCTGTGCAAGAAATATGGCCTCTGGTTAGTGGAAGACTGCTGCGATGCCTTGGGTTCCACTTATAATGGCGAGCTTGTCGGCACCTTTGGTGACATTGGCACCCTGAGCTTCTATCCTGCCCATCACATCACGATGGGAGAAGGCGGCGCGGTCTTTACTAACAACCCCGACTTGAAGCAGATCGCAGAAAGCTTCCGCGACTGGGGGAGGGACTGTTACTGTCCACCGGGGAAAGACAACACTTGTAATCGGCGTTTTTGCTGGAAACTCGGCGACCTGCCCGAGGGCTACGATCACAAATATACCTATAGCCACTTGGGCTATAACCTCAAAATTACCGATATGCAGGCTGCTTGTGGTTTGGCCCAGCTGAAAAAGGCGCCTGCCTTTATCCAGAAACGTAAACAAAACTTTACCTATCTTCGCGAGCACCTCGCGAGTTGTGAGGAGCTTCTGATCCTCCCGGAGGCCACACCTCACTCAGACCCATCTTGGTTCGGCTTTCCGATTACCCTTAAAGATAACGCCCCAGTCAACCGAGTTGATCTATTGCGATACCTCGACCAGTACAAGATCGGCACCCGCTTGCTCTTCGCAGGCAATCTGACACGTCAACCTTACATGATTGGTAGAAATTTCCGCATTAGTGAACGCCTGACCAATACTGATATCGTTATGAATAATACTTTTTGGATTGGGGTACAGCCCTCCCTTACGGAAGAGATGTTGGCTTTTGCGTCTGAAAAAATCGAAGCCTACCTTGGCATTAACTTTAAGTAGTTGCGGGCAAAGCCCCCAATAACCAACGGGGTGATCGGAATGTATGTCAGGCCGTATCCAACCCGTTAGAGCTCGGCTGTCCGCTTGGGGTTTCGGCACCCTGCTTCGCCGTCTGCTTGGCGTTCGGCTGGGGCGTTTGCATCAATACCCGCCGCGGCCGTTGTCGGTTTCCCGCATCGATCCTCATATAGACGATAGCGACCTGCCGTGCATATCGCTGGTGACGCCATCCTTCAATCACGCCCGATTCGTAGGAGAAACGATCCAGAGCGTCGTGGGGCAGGCGTATCCTCATCTGCAATACGTTGTACAGGATGCATGCTCTCGGGATGGCACAGCGGATGTCCTGCGACCTTTCAGCGGGAAAGGGGTGGACATCCGGGTTGAGCCTGACGAAGGCCAAACGGATGCACTGAATCGCGGATTTGCACGCACAACCGGAGAAGTGATGGGCTATCTGAACTCCGATGATCTTCTATTACCCGGCGCTTTGCATTATGTTGGGCGCTATTTCCGGGACAACCCCTCAGTCGACGTGATCTACGGAAATAGATTGATCATCAACGAAGACGGCCTGGAGGTCGGTCGCTGGATACTGCCGGGGCATGACTCGCTGGTTCTCCGCTTCGTCGATTATGTGCCACAGGAATCGATGTTCTGGCGCCGCCGCATTTGGGACCGCGTGGGTGGGCGCTTTGATCCCAGTCTCCATTTCGCCATGGACTGGGATTTGATTTTGCGATTTGTCGATGCGAGGGCGGTATTCCACCATCTCCCTGGCTTGTTCGGGATTTTCAGGGCGCACGGGAAACAAAAATCGCAGACCGACTTTGTCGCGCGCGGCGCCAAGGAAATGGCGGAATTGCGATTCCGTCATTTAGATGCCGACACGGGCCGTTACAGACTGGCCGCCCATCATTGGCGCTATCTCTCAAAACATCGGCGAGCCGACACTGCATTCGCAACCGATTTTGGACAAGCCGCCAAGTAAGATGACAAAACCGCTGGTGACGATTGCCGTCCCCTCATACAACCAGGGACGATTCCTGGATGATGCGCTGGCATCGATTTTTCAGCAGGAAGTTCCTGTCGAAGTTTTTGTCCTCGATGGCGGATCATCGGATAACTCTCTGGAAATTATTCGCAAGTGGGAGCACCGTCTGGCTGGCTGGCGTAGTCATGCTGACGAAGGCCAGGCAGCAGCGATCAACGAGGGCATTGCACAGGGCGGGGCCCCTTTTGTGTGCTGGTTGAACAGTGACGACTGGCTGTTGCCGGGCGGTTTGAAAAAACTGCTTGGTGTATTGGAGAAATACCCGGAAGCACCTGCTGTTTATGGCCGTTGCTGGAATGTGGTGGAAAAATCCGGAAAACGTTATCCGGTCTGGGTAGAGCCGTTCAATGAACGTCGCCTCGCCTTGCGTTGCATCATCTCCCAGCCTGGGGCCCTGATACGGCGCACGGCCTGGGAAGCTTTGGGTGGCGTCGATGAGACGCTGCACATGGCGATGGACTACGATCTGTGGTGGCGCATGTTCAAGCAAGCTGGTCCATTGCAGTTCCTGGATGATTTTGTGGCCGTAAATCGTGAACACGAAAATACCAAAACCAAGACCCAGCGCCGTCGACATTATCGGGAGGCCATGGCGATCGTTCGCAAATACCATGGCCAGGTACCATTGAAATGGTGGTTGGCGCAGCCTTACGCTGTTTGGTTTAAATCAATTGCTGGTTAGCTGGAACAGGGTTCATGCGGGTTCTACATTTTTATAAGACGTCCTTCCCAGACACGATGGGAGGCGTCGAGCAGGTCATCAACCAGATAGCCAGAGGCGCCAGCAAGCTTGCGGTCAAGACCGATGTGCTCTCGCTAACGACCGACCGTTTTTCCCGGACGGTCAATATTGACGGCTATCTTGCACACAGGGCCCGACTTGATCTGCAGGTTGCGTCGACAGCATTTTCTGTTTCCGCCTTTGCTCGGTTCTCGCGATTGGCCAAGAAGGCAGATGTCATTCATTACCATTTTCCATGGCCATTCATGGACGTGGTGCATTTTGCGATGCGCATCAAGAAGCCTACCGTGGTGACGTACCACTCGGACATCATCCGTCAGAAGAAACTGCTCAGGCTCTATCGACCCTTGATGTGCAAGTTCCTTGGAAGCATGGATCGCATTGTGGCCACCTCGCAGAATTACTTGGCAACGAGCGATGTGCTGGAGAAATACTCTGACAAGGTCAGCGTGATTCCAATTGGTCTGGACAAATCTGCCTACCCCCAACCCCAACCCGAGCTGCTGCGGTTTTGGAGGGAGAAACTTGGTCCGAAGTTCTTTCTTTTTGTGGGGGTGATTCGCTACTACAAGGGCCTGCACATCCTGTTGGAGGCGGCCAAAGGAACCGACTATCCCATCGTGATTGTGGGGGCCGGCCCGATCGAGGCGGAATTGAAGGCGCAAGCCATACAACTCGGTCTGCGGAACGTTCACTTCCTGGGACACCTACCCGATGAAGACAAGGTTGCGCTCCTGACGCTTTGCTATGGCGTTGTGTTCCCTTCACATCTGAGGTCCGAGGCATTTGGCATCTCGCTTCTGGAAGGCGCGATGTATGGCAAGCCGATGATTTCCAGCGAGATAGGCACAGGCACCACTTACATCAACATTGGGGACGAAACCGGACTGGTCGTCCCCCCCAGCGACCCCACTGCATTACGAAACGCCATGCAGTATCTGTGGAACCATCCGGGTGAAGCAGCCGCAATGGGTATGCGCGCCGAGGAACGGTATTGGCGTTATTTCACGGCAGACCAGATGGTTGATGCTTATGTGGATTTATATCGGGAATTGGCGGACAAGTGATGGGTGGCCGGATTATTGCTCTGGCCTTTGCGTTTGTTAGCCGCTGGGCAAAGCCCTAGACGGCCCATGAGTTTAGTGCGAAGCGAAAAAATGGAAAGGCTTGAACGACGAGTTTCATAATGCCGCGCGGATACTGTGTGCCCGGCAGGCCGAAGCACCCGCGGCAAAACCGGCTGAAGCGGCCAAAACTTCCGTACGGAAAGCGGGGGCCGTGGGAATAAGAGCCGCTGGAACGCGTGAAGCAGTAAGCAGCAGAGTCTAGGAACGGGCGGACCATGCCACGTTCCTTCGCCGGTTCATGGTGGGATGCTCCTCAAGCAAGCTCAACCCACACCGGCTGATGATCCGACGCCTCGGTCAGCGCGTCGATACCCTGCGCCTTGAGGCAGCCAGCCAGCCCTTCGGTCAGAAAAACGAAATCGAAACACTCGGGCCGGTCGACGAAATCGACCTTGTGGATGCCTACGGTGGGGGCGTGCGGCTCGCCGGGATGCAACACCTCCCAGGCGTCACGGAAGAGGGGTTCCCCGCCGGCGAAGGGGGCAAGGATGCGCATACGCTCGGCGGCCCAGGCAGGGAAATTCATGTCGCCGCACAGGATCGCCTCGGCAGGCCGGGGGAACACCTCGAACGAGCCGCCCGCCTCCTCGGCTAGCGGTATACGCTTCGACATGGCGCAGGCCTCGGCGTGCAGGCGCCGGATGGCGTCGATATGGATCTCGCGCTGGCGCTGCGAGTAGTACTCGAGGTGGGTGGTCATCACCCGCAGCGGGCCGACGTCGGCCTCGACCACGGCTTCGACCAGCACGCGCTGCATGCTGGGGGCGTCCGGTTCGGCCGGCCACGGCAGCAGATGCCGCCACACCTGGCCGACCGGCAGGCGCGAAAAGAGGGCGTTGCCGAACTGGCTGCGGCCGCCGCGGCCGTCCGGGACATCGGTGGCGGCCCCATAGATGGCCGTATAGCCGGGCAGGCCGGCGGAAAGTTCGGCGACTTCGTCCTCGCCCCGGCTGCCGGGCAGGCCGGGGAAGTTGACCGCGACTTCCTGCAGGCAGATGAGGTCGAAATCGCCCAGCTGCCGGATGGTCTGAAGAATGCGCGCGAGGTCGACCCGGCCGTCCATGCCGCGCCCCCATTGGATGTTCCAGCTCAAGAGTTTCATGACTGCTCCCCAATCCTTCCTGTCAGCATAGTGAATGGCTCCGTTTGGGTCGGCGGAATGTTGGGAGGCTTCGACAAGCTCAGCCCGAACGGCGGTGAGTAACGAACCAGGTTAGAGCGTACTGCCCGAATGGATGCGAGGAGCTTTGACGGGCCTGTCCCGAGCCGGACGAAGGACTCGGCCCGGACGATGGGTGCGGAATGATCCAAGCGGGCGCCGCCGTCGGCATGGGCAAGGAATTTTCCGGGTTGGGTGCACTCCCATCTGTTGTGGCGCACGGGCCGTAAACCCCTGCCGCGGCAAGGCCTTGGCGGGGGCACGCATTGCCCCAAGCGCCGGACGGGATTAAAATGCCGCACTTTTCGCTTAAATTTTGCGGCTTGCCCTATGGGCAGGCCGCTGTTGCCTGAGCATACGGAACCATGGAACGACAACGCTGGCTGGACGGGACGCTGTATTCGCCCGATTTCGAACAGGATAGCTGCGGCTTCGGCCTGATTGCGCAGATCGACAATCAGCCCAGCCACACGCTGGTGCAGAACGCGATCGGCTCGCTCGCCTGCATGACGCACCGCGGCGCGATCGCGGCCGACGGCCTGTCGGGCGACGGCTGCGGCCTCTTGTTCAAGAAGCCGGACGCTTTCCTGCGCGCGGTGGCAAGCGAGGCCGGCTTCACGCTGGGTGAGCTGTACGCCGCCGGCCTGGTGTTCCTCTCCCGCGATGCCGCCCCGCAGGCGCATGCACGCGCCACGCTGAAGTCCGCGCTGGAAGCGCAGGGCCTCACGGTTGCCGGCTTCCGCCTGGTGCCGACCGATTCGTCGGTGTGCGGCGAGTCGGCGCTGGAATCGCTGCCGCATTTCGAGCAGGTGTTCGTCAACGCGCCCGCCGGCATGAGCGAGGACGACTTCGAGCGCAAGCTCTACATCGCCCGCCGCCAGGCCGAGAAGGCGCTGGACGCGGTCGACCCGGTGTTCTACCTGCCGACGCTGTCGTGCCGCGTCATCAGCTACAAGGGCCTGGTGATGCCGGCCAACCTGCCGGTGTTCTACCCGGATCTGAACGACGCGCGCTTCGCCTCCGCGCTGGTGGTGTTCCACCAGCGCTTCTCGACCAACACCTGGCCGCAGTGGCGCCTGGCGCAGCCCTTCCGCTACCTCGCGCACAACGGCGAGATCAACACGGTGCAGGGCAACCGCAACTGGAGCCGCGCGCGCGAGCAGAAGTTCGCGACGCCGCTGATCCCGAACCTGGACGACGTGCGTCCGATCGTCGGCACCAAGGGTTCCGACTCGATGAGCCTCGACAACATGGTCGAGGGCCTGGTGATGGGCGGCGCGGGCCTGTTCCGCGCGCTGCGCCTGGTGATCCCGCCGGCCTGGCAGAACGTCGAGTCGATGGATGCCGACATCCGCGCGTTCTACGAATACAACTCGATGCACATGGAACCGTGGGACGGCCCCGCAGGCATCGTGCTGACCGACGGCCGCTACGCGGTCTGCACCCTCGACCGCAACGGCCTGCGCCCGGCGCGCTGGGTGCTGACCAAGGACCGCATCCTCACCATCGCGTCCGAAGTCGGCGTGTGGCAGATCGACCCGGCGAACGTCGACCGCAAGGGTCGCGTCAAGCCGGGCCAGATGGTCGCCGCCGACCTGAATACCGGCCGCCTACTGATGCCGGAAGACATCGACAACGAACTGAAGGGCGCCCAGCCCTACCGCGAATGGCTGAAGGCCAACGCGGTGAAGCTCGACCTGTCGATCAATCAGGACGCCGACCTGGCGGTGATGGACGCCGCCAGCCTGCTGACCCACCAGAAGCTCTTCAACGTGAGCTTCGAGGAACGCGACCAGATCATCCGCGTGCTCGCCGAGGACGGCCAGGAAGCGATCGGCTCGATGGGCGACGACACGCCGATGGCCGTGCTGTCGCAGAAAGTGCGTTCGCCCTTCGACTACCTGCGCCAGCAGTTCGCACAGGTCACCAACCCGCCGATCGACCCGATCCGCGAGGCGATCGTGATGTCGCTCAACACCGCCTTCGGCCCCGAGCGCAACCTGTTCGAGGAAAGCCCCGCCCATGCGCACCGGGTGGAAGTGCACACCCCGCTCTTGTCGAAGGAGGCCTTCGACAAGCTGCTGAACCTGAACGACCCGGCATTCGCGCCGATCACGCTCGACCTGCACTACGATCCGGCAACGACCACGCTCGAAGCCGCGCTGAAAGCGCTGACCGCGCGCGCGGTCGACGCGGTGAAGGCGGGCAAAGTCATTCTTGTCCTGTCCGACCGCAACCTCGCCAAGGACCGCCTGCCGATCCACGCGCTGTTTGCCACCGGCGCGGTGCACCACGCGCTGATCGCCGCAGGCCTGCGCTGCAACGCCAACATCGTGGTCGAGACCGGCACCGTGCGCGACCCGCACCACTACGCCTGCCTGATCGGCTACGGCGCGACCGCGATCTATCCCTACCTCGCCTACCAGGTCATCGGCGAATTCGTGAAGACCGGCGAGATCAAGCCCGGCCTCGACAAGGCGCTGTCCAACTTCCGCAAGGGCATGGATAAAGGCCTCTACAAGGTGCTGTCGAAGATGGGCATCTCGCTCGTCGCCAGCTACCGTGGCGCGCAGCTGTTCGAGGGCGTGGGCCTGCACGAGGACGTGGTCGAGCTATGCCTGAAGGGGACGGTGTCGCGCATTTCCGGTGCCAATTTCGAGGACTTCGAGTCCGACCAGAAGCTGCTGCACAAGACCGCGTTCAACCCGCTCAAGCCGCTGTCGGCCGGCGGCCTGCTGAAATTCATGTTCGGCGAGGAATTCCACGCCTACAACCCGGACGTGGTGCAACAGCTGCAGAAGGCGGTGAAGACCGGCGACTACGCCGAGTACAAGAAATACTCCGAGATCGTGAACACCCGCCCGGTGGCAATGGTGCGCGACCTGATGAAGCTGAAGGCCGGCGCCACGCCCATTCCTTTGGAGGAAGTCGAGCCGCTGGAAACCATCCTCAAGCGCTTCGACTCCGCCGGCATGTCCTTGGGCGCGCTGTCGCCGGAAGCGCACGAGGCGCTCGCCGAGGGTATGAACCGCATCGGCGGCCGCTCCAACTCGGGCGAAGGCGGCGAGGACCCTGCGCGCTACGGCACCGTCAAGACCTCCAAGATCAAGCAGATCGCCTCCGGCCGCTTCGGCGTGACGGCAACCTATCTCGCCAACGCCGAAGTGCTGCAGATCAAGATCGCGCAGGGTGCCAAGCCCGGCGAGGGCGGCCAGCTCCCGGGCGACAAGGTGTCACCGATGATCGCCAGCCTGCGCCATTGCAAGCCGGGCACGCCGCTGATCTCGCCGCCGCCGCACCACGACATCTATTCGATCGAGGACCTGGCGCAGCTGATTTTCGACCTCAAGCAGGTCAACCCCGACGCGCTGGTGTCGGTGAAGCTGGTCGCCGAGCCCGGCGTCGGCACCATTGCTGCCGGCGTGGCCAAGGCTTACGCCGACCTCATCACCATTTCCGGCTACGACGGCGGCACCGGCGCTTCGCCGCTGGCCAGCGTGAAATACGCGGGCTCGCCGTGGGAACTCGGTTTGAGCGAGGCGCAGCAGGTGCTGCGCGCCAACGGCCTGCGCGGCCGGGTGCGGGTGCAGACCGACGGCGGCCTGAAGACCGGCCTCGACGTCGTCAAGGCGGCCATCCTCGGCGCCGAGTCCTTCGGCTTCGGCACCGGCCCGATGGTCGCGCTGGGCTGCAAGTACCTGCGCATCTGCCACCTGAACAACTGCGCCACCGGCGTCGCCACGCAGAACGACAAGCTGCGCCGCGAGCACTTCATCGGCCTGCCCGACATGGTGGTGAACTACTTCAAGTTCGTCGCCGAGGAAACGCGCGAGCTGATGGCCTCGCTCGGCATCCGCAAGCTCACCGACCTGATCGGACGCACCGACCTGCTCGACCTGTCGGCCGGCGACACGCCGCGCCAGGGCCGGCTCAAGCTCGACGTGCTGCTCTCGCAGGGCGACATTCCGGCCGATGCGCCGCGCTTCGCCCAGCAGGAGCGCAACCCCTCGTTCGACAAGGGTGAACTCGCCGAGCGCATGGTCGCCGACGCACTTGCCGCGATCAAGGCCGGCTCGCCGATCGAACTGCAGTACGAGATCCGCAACGTCAACCGCTCGATCGGCGCACGCCTGTCGGGTGAGATCGCCAAGGCACACGGCGGCCGTGGCCTGCCGGACGATACCCTTCGCATCAACCTGACCGGCTCGGCCGGCCAGAGCCTGGGCGTGTGGAACCACAAGGGCCTGACGATCACGCTCGAAGGCGACGCCAACGACTACGTCGGCAAGGGCATGGGCGGCGGCCGCGTGGTGATCTATCCGCCGAAGAGCGCTACCTTCGACGCGCATCGCAACACCCTGATCGGCAACACCTGCCTGTACGGCGCCACCGGCGGCGAGCTCTACGCCGCGGGCATGGGCGGCGAGCGCTTCGGCGTGCGCAACTCCGGCGCGCTGGCGGTGGTGGAAGGCATCGGCGACCACGGCTGCGAATACATGACCGGCGGCACCGTGATCGTGCTGGGCGACACCGGGCTCAACTTCGGCGCCGGCATGTCGGGCGGCATGGCCTTCGTGGTCGACGAGGCGGGCGACTTCGTTTCCAAGACCAACAAGGAAATGGTCGAGCTGACCCGCATCACCAGCGTCGAGACCGAGCCCTACCGCGTCTTCCTCAAGGCCCAGATCGAGCGCCACCTCGGGCTCACCGGCAGCGCACGCGCCAAGGCGTTGCTGGCCGACTTCGACGCCACGCTGGCGAAGGTCTGGCTGGTCAAGCCGAAGCGCATTTCGATTGAAGACCTGGTCGAGGACATTCCCGGCCAGTCACGTGAAGCAGTGGAAGCATAAAAATGGGTGACGTATTCCAGTTTTTGAAGCAGGCGCGGCGCGACGGCGACAAAACCGAAGCGGCGGTGCGCAAGCACGAGTTCCGCGAGATCTACGCGTTGATGGACACGGCGCACGCGCAGGAACAGGCCGACCGCTGTCTCGGCTGCGGCAACCCCTACTGCGAGTGGAAGTGTCCGGTGCACAACTACATCCCCAACTGGCTCAAGCTGGTGACCGAAGGCCGCCTGTTCGAAGCGGCGGAACTGTCGCACCAGACCAACTCGCTGCCTGAGGTGTGCGGCCGCGTCTGTCCGCAGGACAGGTTGTGCGAAGGCGCCTGCACCCTTAACAGCGACGGCTTCGGCGAAGGCGGCGGCTTCGGGGCGGTGACCATCGGCCAGGTCGAGAAGTACATCTCCGAAGAGGCCTTCAAGGCCGGCTGGCGTCCCGACATGTCGAACGTCGTGCCGACCGGCAGGAAGGTCGCCGTGATCGGCGCCGGCCCCGCCGGCCTGGGCTGCGCCGACGTGCTGGCGCGCAACGGCGTGAAGCCGGTGGTGTATGACCGCTACGAAGAGATCGGCGGCCTGCTCACCTTCGGCATCCCCGAATTCAAGATGGAAAAGTGGGTGATGACGCGCCGCCGCGAAGTGCTGGAAGGCATGGGCGTCGAGTTCCGCCTCGGCACCGAGATCGGCAAGGACGTGTCGATGCAAAGCCTGCTCGACGAATACGACGCCGTCTTCATGGGCATGGGCACCTACACCTACATGAAGGGCGGCTTCCCCGGCGAGGACCTGCCCGGCGTGCTGGAAGCGCTGCCCTTCCTGATTTCCAATGTCAGGAAATGCCTCGACCTCACCCAGCCCGGCGAAGTCTTCCACGACATGAGGGGCAAGCGCGTGGTGGTGCTCGGCGGCGGCGACACCGCGATGGACTGCAACCGCACCAGCATCCGTCAGGGCGCGGCCTCGGTCACCTGCGCCTACCGTCGCGACGAGAAGAACATGCCCGGCTCCAAGCGCGAAGTCGGCAACGCCAAGGAGGAAGGCGTCCAGTTCCTGTGGAACCGCCAGCCGGTCGAGATCGTGGGCAATGGAAAAGTCGAGGGCGTGAAGCTCGTCACCACCGAGCTCGGCCCTGCGGATGCGCGCGGCCGCCGCACTCCGGTGGTCATTCCGGGCTCGGAGGAAATCGTGCCGGCCGACCACGTCATCGTCGCGTTCGGCTTCCGCCCCAATCCGCAGCCGTGGTTCGCCGACCTCAACATCACGACCGACCCGGGCGGCCGCGTGATCGCCAATGGCCAGCAGTACGCTTTCCAGACCGCCAACCCCAAGGTCTTCGCCGGCGGCGACATGGTGCGCGGCTCCGACCTGGTGGTCACCGCAGTGTGGGAAGGCCGCGAAGCCGCCAAGGGCATCCTCGCCTATCTCGACCTCGCGTAAACCCGTGCCGCACGCCGGCGCTGCCGGCGTGCGGTCCGATCGGGGTATGCTGTGACATTGCCGCCCCGCCCCGTTCGCATGCCCGCCGGTCGCTACTATCCCCGCTCGTTCACCATCCTGGTCATCGTCGCCATGGGCGTGCTGACCGTGCCGCTCGCCAGCGGCCTGATCAATGCGGTGCACGTGCTGCAGGGCGTGGTCGATACCCAGCGCCAGTTCACCCGCAACAGCCTCGCGATCACGCGTGACGTGCGGCAGATCGTCGAGTCGGTGAGCCAGCTGCAACGCGCGGCCGGGCAATACCACCTGCTGCAGGACGCCGAATTCGAGCCCGCCCTGCGCACCAGCTTCGGCGAACTGCAAAGCCGGCTGGCGCAACTCGACGCACAACTGACCGATGCGCCGTCGCGCGCCACCCTGGCCACGCTCCAAACGCACAGCAGGACGCTGTATCGGCAGCTGCGACCCGGCGCCTTCCTCGACAGCGCGCGCTTTCATGCGCTCGATCCTGCGTTCGATGCGCTGCACGCAAATGCGCGCACCCTGCTCGGCCAGGCCGACACGGCGGTGCAGCGGGAATTGCAGGCGCTCGAGGAGGCCGTGCAGACCACCCGCCAGCGGCTGATCGCGCTGGCGCTGGCGCTGATTCCGCTGACTCTGCTGCTGGCTGCGGTGTTTTCCTGGATGATCAACCGTCCGGTCAAGCAGCTGAAATCCGCCATCCAGCAACTCGGCCAGGCCGACCTGCGCCCGTTGCCCGCGATCAGCGGGCCGCAGGACATCGTCGAACTGGGACGCGAGATCGACTGGCTGCGCCAGCGTCTGCAGGCGCTGGAGGAACAGAAGCTGCGCTTCCTGCGCCACGTGTCGCACGAGCTGAAAACGCCGCTCGCCTCGCTGCGCGAAGGCGTCGCCTTGCTGAACGACGAACTCGCGGGTAGCCTCAACGCGCGCCAGCGCAGCATCGTCGGCATCATGGACAGCGGCAGCCGCGACCTGCAGAAGCGCATCGAGGACCTGATCCGCTATGGCGGCATGGTGCACGATGCCACGCAACCGCCGGCCACGCCGCAGGCGCTCGCCGAGCTGCTTGCCGGCGTGCTGGCGCGGCAGCGGCTGGCGCTCGACGCCCGCCGCATCCAGGTGGAGACCCAGCTGGCCGCCGCCACCGTGCGCGCCGACCGCAGCCAACTGGAAACCGTACTCGACAACCTATTGTCCAATGCGGTCAAATTCAGTCCTGAAGGCGGGCGCATCCTGGTGAAAAGCGAGCCCGCCGAGGGGGCGGTCGCCGTGTGGGTGTGCGACCAGGGGGGCGGCATCCCCGAGGCCGAACGCAGCCGCGTGTTCGAGCCGTTTTTCCAGGGTGCGCGCCAGCCCGCCAGCACGATCAAGGGCAGCGGGCTGGGCCTGTCGATCGTGCGCGAATCGCTGCGGGCGGCCGGCGGCAGGGTGGACATCGTCGACTGCCCCCCGTGGTCGACCTGCTTTCGATTAACCTGGCCCGATTGATGTGGCCCGAATAACCAGGCCTTCGCCGCAATGACGTTCAAACCTTTGATTGTTGCCGGACTGCTGCTGAGCTTGGGCGCCTGCGCGCTCCCGCCCGACCACCCGGTCATCCCCGGGGTGACAGAACAGGGCGCGTCGGCCATGCTGGGCGAACTGGCCCGGGTGGATGCGCTGACCCCCGCGCAGCGGCGCCGCGAACTGGCCGAACTGGAAACCCTGCGCCGCCCCGATGCCGCCCGACGCTTCCAGATGGCCGCCCTGCTCGCACGGGAGGACGGCACGGAACCGCTCGAACGCAGCGTGCAGATCCTGAATTCGCTGGCCGAGGCGGACGCCCGTACGCAAGCCCTGCTCGACCTGATGAAGAAGTCGCTCAAGACCCGTATCGAACTCATCCAGCAGACCGCGCGCAGCCAGGAACTGCAGGACAAGCTGGGGCAGATCAAGGCGCTGGAAAAATCCCTGCAGCAGCGCAACGGGCTGCCGAAAACGCCATGAAGAAACCGGCCATACTGGTGGTGGACGACGACGCGGCGCTGCGCGAATTGATCACGCTGCGGCTGGAGGCCAACGGCTTCAAGGTCGACGCGGTCGGCAGCGGCGAGGCGGCGCTGGCGCAGCTGGCGCTGGCCAGGCCCGACGCCGTGCTGACCGACATGCAGATGGACGGCATGGACGGCATGGCGCTGTTCCGCGCCATCCATGCACGCGACCCGGCGCTGCCGGTGATCGTGCTGACCGCGCACGGCAGCATTCCCGATGCGGTCGCCGCCACCCAGCAGGGATTGTTCGGCTATCTGACCAAACCCTACGACGCGCCGACGCTGATCGACCTGCTGAAGCGCGCCACCCGGCTCGCCGGCAGCAGTCCGGAAACGAGCGATGACGCCTGGCGCAGCGAAATCGTCACGGTCAGCCCGGCGATGGACACCCTCCTCGCCGAAGCCCGGCTGGCCGCGCAAAGCGGGGCGTCGCTGCTGATCCAAGGCGAGTCGGGCACCGGCAAGGAACTGCTGGCGCGCGCCATCCACCGCGCCAGCCCGCGCCGCGACAAACCTTTCGTCGCGATCAACTGCGGCGCGATTCCGGCCGAACTGCTCGAGTCCGAGCTGTTCGGCCACGTCAAGGGCGCCTTCACCGGCGCCGGGCGCGACCATCCCGGCCTCTTCCTCAGCGCCGAGGGCGGCACCGTGTTCCTCGACGAGATCGGCGACATGCCTCCGCCGCTTCAGGTCAAGCTCCTGCGCGTGCTGCAGGAGGGCGAGGTGCGGCCGGTCGGCGCGACCGAAACGCGCCCCGTCAACGTGCGCATCCTGTCGGCCACCCACCGCAACCTGGAGGAAGCGATCGTCAGTGGCGAGTTCCGCGAGGATCTGTATTACCGCCTCAACGTGGTCACCCTGACGCTGCCGCCCTTGCGTGAGCGGCGCGAGGACATCCCGCTGCTGGCCCGGCATTTCCTGACCGTGCTGACCGAGAAATATCAGCGCCGCATTCACGGCTTCGCACCCGATGCACTCGACATGCTGGCGGCGGCCGACTGGCCGGGCAACATCCGCCAGCTTCTCAACGTTCTGGAACAATGCGTGGCCTTGTGTACCACCTCCACCATCCCGGCCAGCCTGGTGGCGCGCGCCCTGCGCGACAAACCCGCGGAGATCCAGCCGCTGGCCGAAGCACGCGCCGCATTCGAACGCGATTATCTGATCAGCCTGCTCAAGCTCACCCGTGGCCAGGTCAGCGAAGTGGCCCGCCTGGCCGGACGCAATCGCACCGAGGTCTATCGCTTGCTGCAACGCCACGGCCTCACCCCCGCCCTGTTCAAGGACCGCGACCAAACCGCCTGAGTGTCGGGCCCAGACGACCCTCCTGCCCGGCCGGAGCCGGGCAACACCCCACCGCCAAACATAACAGGCTGATCAAAAAGGACATTTTTGATTGGCACAGCTCCTGCAACGGACTGGACCCGCCTTCGTGGGCATTCATCAATCCTGAAAGGAGCACACCATGTTCGGATGGGCCATTACGTTTCTCGTCGTTGCCATCATCGCCGGGATTTTCGGCTTTGCCGGGGTGGCCGGCACCGCGGCTTGGATTGCCAAAGTGCTGTTCGTCGTCGGTCTGGTGGTTTTTCTGGTGCTGCTGGCCACCGGTCGTCGCCCTCCCACGGTGTAGACCCTGCAACCGCCTGAATGGGGGAGCCTGGCTCCCCCTTTTTCGTGCCTGTCGCACCGCGCTGCGTCCTCTGTCGCCGATGCCAGACAAATTTATCCAAGCAAAACAATGAACTGTAGATCCTCCCTCTATTTGTCTCCGCCGGACGACAAATAGAGGGGGCAAGCCCCGCCGCCCTTGCGCACCGACGCTGGGCAATCTCATCAAGCGATTGATTCTGTTAAATAAAATCGATCTGGCACGGTCGTCGCTGTATCCGGCTTGAGTGCACCTGCATTCGTGCATCTGCATTCGTATCGACTCATCACAGGAGATAGACATGAAACCCATCAACCATCGCATTCTGAATCTGACCCTGGCCGGCACCCTGGGCGCGTTGAGCGTCTCGGCTTGGGCCGCGCCGGGCATGCCCGGCTTCAAGACCATGGACGGCAATGGCGACGGCATGATCAGCCTGCAGGAGTTCGAGGCCCAGGGCGGCCATGAACAGGCTTTCAATGAAGGCGACGTCAATCGCGACAAGCGCCTCAGCAACGACGAGTACCTCAAGGCTGCCGCCAACAGTGATCGTTCCAAGGCGACGAAATACGTCGACGACGCGTGGATCACGACCAAGGTGAAGACGCTGCTGCTCAAAGAGGAGAGCGTGAAAGGCCTGGACGTGAACGTGGAAACCAGCAAGGGCACGGTGCAGCTGTCGGGCTGGGTCACCACCCCGGATCAGATCGCAGCGGCCGAAAAACTTGCGCGCAGCGTCGAGGGCGTGAAAGGCGTCAAGAACGATCTGCAAATCAAGCGCTGACCGCGCATCCAGCCGCGCCGCGGGCAGTCCGCGGCCGGCTGATCGAGAACAATCAGGAGAATTACATGTACAGCACGCAATACCTCGAAGACGAACACATGCGGCTCTACGAATGGAGCGGCGCTGGAACCGGAATGCTGCACGCCCTTCCGGCCGGCACAAAACGCAGCCATCCCTGGCATGCTTCCTACGGCGTACTTGCCGTACTGACCACGCTGCTGATCCTCAACGGCTGCGACAGCAAGGGTCCTGCGGAGCAAGCCGGCGAACAGGTCGACCAGGCGGTGCAGGACATGCAGGAAGAGGCCAGCAAGCTGGTTGACGATGCCACGGCACCGCCCGGACCGGCCGAAGAAGCCGGGCGCGCGCTGGATGAAGCACGTGAACAGGCAGGCGAGAAGATCGAGCAGCTGGGTGAGGACATCCAGAAGCCGTGATCGGATCGCAAGCGCAAAAAAAACGGGGGCGCGCGCCCCCGTTTCTGTATGGCCGGGTCGGCCTCTCATGACCTGTATCAGAAAGTGTAGCTGTACATCAGCTGCCAGTTGGTCTGGCTGTGTTCGATCGTCATGCCGCCGTTGCCCATAGGCATGGCCGCGCCCGTGCCCGTCACCGACACTTCCGGCACGTAGCTGAAAGCGAAGTTGATCTGCGACTGCTTGCTGAAGGCGTAGCCGAAGCCCACCGTGTAGTGGTCCTCGACGATCGCCGGCCACAGGTAGCTGACGTTTTCATCGGGAATCGGGTTCTTGCCGTGGTTGTAGCCGATGCGGCCGGTGAAGGCGTCGGTGAACCGGTAGGACGCGCCCACGGACACCACGATCTGGTCGTCCCAGTCCTGGCGGAACGGGGCGGCGACCACGCCGTTGTTGTAGATGGTCACGGTGTTCATGCTGCTGCCCCACATCACGTCCTTGACGTCGGCGGCGATCATGAGGCGATCATTCGCCTGCCAGGCGAGGCCGAGGCCGACGATGGGCGGCATGTCGAACCCTTCGACCTTGTAGGTGCTGTCCTCGAGGTCGGGCAGGTTGCCGGCGGTCTGGTAGACGCCGCCGACAGTCAGCGCGTCGTTGAGCTTGTAGGTGAAACCCAGCTTGCCGGCGAGGCTGTAGCCCTTGGCCTGGCCGCTGTAATCGCTGTCATCCTTGAAGTTGATACCGGGCATGCCCGCCACCAGATCCATGCCAGCCCACACGATGTCGACGCTACCGCCGAGGCTGAAGCGCTCGTTGACGGAATAGGCCAGCGGGAAGATCACGCGGCCCACGCTCACCTGTGCCATGTCGCCGTTGGCATATTCGGTTCCCATGCCGCCCTGGCCGTAAATGCCCGCGCCGTAGGCCAGCTTGCCCTGCTTCTTGACGTAGCCGAAGGCCGGCATGTAGAAAGCGTCGGCACGGGACGTGCCCATGGCCGTCGCCGAGACGTCGGGACCGACATGGCCCAGCATCAGGTCGATGCGGCTGCCGTCGGCCATCAGGCCGAGGGTGGCCGGATTGTTGGCCATCGCCGCCGTGCCGTTGTCGTACGCCATGGCAGCGCCACCCATGGCGGCAGCGATCGGGCCGTAGCCCTCCATCAGCATGCCATTGGTGGCATGGACCAGTCCGGGCACAGCCATGCCCACCGCAGCTAGCGTGGCTGCGAGTTTCTTGAGTTGCATCTGGGTCTCCTACGACGCGGGTTGGTTGAGCAAAAACGGGAAATTCTAACCTATTTACCTAGACAGAGCCGCCTCCGGCCCCGCTGTCCCGCTGGGAATTGCAAGAAAAAAGGCAAAAACCAGGCGTCCAGCATGGTTTCCGCCCTGTTCAATTGATTAAACGGCAAGTTTTGGCAAAACCTGAACCCTGAACCCGGTTACACAACGTTACACCTCGTTACCTGCGCCAAACATCCCGCTTACACGGCAGATCTAGAGTGCAATTGTCCGCTGCAGCAAGCCCTGCAGCGGTATCCGCAACCAAAAGGAGCCACACCATGAAAAGCACTCTGATGAAAACCGCCCTCGGCCTGCTGGCGTTCGGCAGCCTGGTCCTGTCCGCCCCCAGCGCCATGGCCGGCTGGGACCGTGACGGCCACGACCGCTACGCCTTCCGGCAAAGCCAGCAGTTCAGCCAGCAGGTCAACGCCCGCCAGGACAGGCAGATGGACCGCATCCGCACCGGCATGCACGAAGGCCGCCTGACACGTGCGGAATTCCGCGAGTTGATGCACGAACAGCGCGAGATCCGTTCCATGGAACGTCATTTCCGTGCAGATGGCTTCATCGACGGACGTGAATTCCGGCATCTCGGCCATGCCCTCGACAGGGCGAGCCGCAACATCCGGGCAGAAAAGCACGACCGCCAGCAACGCTACGCCTACAATACCTCCCCTTGGCGGGACTGAAGCGCGCGATGCCTGATTTGGCCGGCGGCGCGCCGTTAACCCCCCGTCCTCATCCACAAGGAGCACACACATGAAGATTCCCGTTACGCTGGCGCTGGCCGCATGGATGGCCGCCGGCCCGGCGCTCGCCGATCCGCCCGCGCATGCGCCTGCCCACGGCCATTACAAGAAGCATCACCAGGCCAAGCATTACCGGGGCAAGAGCGGCGCGGTCTTTGTGCGCGATTACGGCATTTCGGCCGGTCGCTGCAATCGCGACGAGATCGGCGCGGTCATCGGCGGCGTCACCGGCGCCGTGATCGGTGGCCAGGTGGCCGATCGCGACGACCGCGTGGTCGGCATGGTGGTCGGTGGCGTGCTCGGCGCCGTAGTGGGACATGCCATCGGCGACAGTCTGGACGAGCGCGACCGCGCCTGCATGGGCCACGCGCTGGAGCTCGGCCGCCCCGGCGTTCCGGTCGAATGGCGCCATGACGGCCACCATTACCACTTCACCCCGCGCGGCGACGCCCGCGACGGCTGCCGTCAAGCCACCCTGGTGGTCGACGGACGCCGTCCGCGCGACGTGCTGGCCTGCCCGGCCGGCCGCGGGGAATGGCGTTTCCGCCGTAGCTGACCCAGGGCGGCTGCCGGGCCGGGACGCCAAGCCTGCTAGAATGCGGGCTTTGCGTCCCGGCCTTTTTTGTGGCCTCAGCCATGTCCGCCCTCAAGAACGATACCTTTCTGCGCGCGCTGCTGCGCCAGCCCACCGACTACACCCCGCTGTGGCTGATGCGCCAGGCCGGGCGCTACCTGCCCGAGTACAACGCCACCCGCGCGCGCGCGGGCGATTTCCTGACCCTGTGCAAGACGCCCGACCTGGCGACCGAAGTCACGCTGCAGCCGCTGGCGCGCTATCCGCTCGACGCCGCGATCCTGTTCTCCGACATCCTCACCGTGCCCGACGCAATGGGCCTCGGCCTCTATTTCGCGCAGGGCGAAGGTCCGCGCTTCGAGCGACCGCTGCGCGACGAATGGGAAATCCGCGACCTCTCGGCGCCCGATCCCACCGACAAGCTGGGCTATGTGATGGATGCCGTCAAAAGCATACGCCGCGCGCTCGACGGCTCGGTACCGCTGATCGGCTTTTCCGGCAGCCCCTACACGCTGGCCTGCTACATGATCGAAGGCGGCAGCTCGGACGACTACCGCCATATCAAGACCATGCTGTACAGCCGCCCCGACCTGCTGCACCGCATCCTCGAAGTGAACACCCGGGCGGTGACCGACTACCTCAACGCGCAGATCGAAGCCGGCGCGCAGGCGGTGATGATTTTCGACTCGTGGGGCGGCAGCCTCACGCCGCACGCGTACCAGGAATTCTCGCTCGCCTACATGGAGCGCATCGTCGCCGGCCTGATCAAGGAACGCGAAGGCCGCCGCATCCCCAGCATCATCTTCACCAAGGGCGGCGGCAACTGGCTGGAAGCGATGGCCGGCATCGGCGCCGACGCTGTGGGCCTCGACTGGACGGTCGACATCGGCGAGGCGCGCCGCCGGGTCGGCGACCGCGTGGCGCTGCAGGGCAACCTCGACCCCTGCGCGCTGCACGGCACACCCGACAGCATCCGCACCGAGGCCCACCGCATCATCGACAGCTACGGCGCCCATCCCGGTCACGTGTTCAATCTCGGCCACGGCATTTCGCAGTTCACCAACCCCGACAACGTCGCCGTGCTGGTCGAGGCGGTGCACAGCCGCAGCCGCGCCGTGCGTGCATCAGGCGGAAACTGATTTCCGACGTCGATGAATCGAAAATTTCGAATGATCCACGCATATAAAACGACTTTTCGACGCGCTCGGATTTACGCCACCATACCGGGTCTCGTCGACATCACAACGGAGCATCCCCATGAAGACCTTCCTGATCAGCCTATTTGCCCTCTTCCTCGGCTTCGGCTTCGCCTCACCCGATGCCGAAGCCAAGCGCCTGGGGGGCGGCAAGTCCTTCGGCATGCAGCGCAGCGCGCCCGCCAAGCAGGAAGCCGCCCCCGCGCCGCAGCGCCCGCAGACGGCCGGTACGCCGCAGACCACCCCGCAAAAACGCAGCTGGATGGGCCCGATCGCGGGCCTCGCCGCCGGCCTGGGCCTCGCCGCCCTGTTCTCGCACCTGGGCCTGGGTGAGGAAATGGCCAATTTCCTGATGCTGGCGCTGCTGGCGATGGCCGCCTTCATGCTGTTCCGCTTCTTCATGCGCCGCAACGCGCCGGCGCCCGCCATGCAGTACGCCGGCATGCCGCCCGCCACGATCAATGCCGGCGCGCCGGCCGCATTCGACGCCACGCCTGCCGCGCTGGGCAACAACCAGACTGGCCGCAGCTTTCCGCCCGGCTTCGATGCCGCCGCCTTCGCCCGCGAAGCCAAGCTCAATTTCATCCGCCTGCAGGCCGCCTTCGATGCCGGCAACCTGGACGATCTGCGCGCCTTCACCTCGCCCGAAATCTTCGCCGAACTGTCGATGCAGATCGCCGAGCGCGGCGACGCCGCCCAGACCACCGACGTCATGACGCTGGACGCCGACGTGCTGGAAGCCTTTGACGAGACCAACCGCCATGTCGTCAGCGTGCGCTTCACCGGCCAGGTACGCGAAGCCGATGGGGCAGCCCCCGTCGCACTCGACGAAGTCTGGCACCTCACCAAGCCGACCAGCGGCTCGGGGGGCTGGGTGGTCGCCGGCATCCAGCAGGCATAATCCAGAAAAAACAAGGCCTTGCGCACTTATACGGTGCGTAAGGCCCATGTTTTCGTGCATAGAAGCAATGACTTATGCACAGTTTTGGCGCAAGGGAACTTTTTTTGTGTCAAGCCCTTGACAGTCGAGCCAAGATTATAAGTTGCTGAAAAATATAAATTTGTTGGTCTGCCTGCTTTTTAGCCGGCGAGGGCCATGCGCCTGAATACGGGCATTTGAGGGCTGTCGACACAAATCGCCCACACAATTATCCACAGCTTGCGTGGACAATGCAAAATACCCTTTGTTTAACAGGCACTTAGCCAAAACACACCTGCAAGCCCAAGCCACCATGCCGTCCATTCTCCAGGTCGCGCTCGACACGCCGCTCCACCGGTTGTTCGACTATCGCCTGCCGGATGGGATAGGCCCGGTGCCGGTGGGCGGCCTGGTCGAAGTCCCGTTCGGCCGCACCCATCAGGTCGGTGTCGCATTGGGTCCGCCCGCCGACAGCACTGTCCACACCGGCAAGCTGCGCGACGTCATCCGCGTGCTCGACGACCGCCCCGCGCTGGCGCCTGACATCCTGCGGCTGGCGCAGTTCTGCGCCGACTATTACCACTATCCACTGGGCGCGATCCTGCTCGCCACTCTGCCGCCGCGCCTGAAGAACGCCACGCCCTTCGCCGCGGATACGCCCTGGCTGGTCGTCACCGAAAGCGGGCGCGCGGCGGAGCCGTCCCTTCGTGCCAAAGCCCAGCGCGCCCTGCTCGATGCACTGCGCGCCGCGCCGCAATCGCGCGACGCCTTGCGTGCGCAGAAGCAGGGACGCCACACCACGGCGCTGGTAGCTGCCGGCTGGGCCGCATGGGTTCGCCTGCCGCCCACGGCAGGCGAACAGCCGCAAACCGCCGCATCCCCACCCGTCACCGCCGAGCAGCAGGCCGCACTCGACGCGTTGCTGCCTGCGCTTGGACAGTTCGGCGTGCACCTGATCCACGGCGTCACCGGCAGCGGCAAGACCGAGCTCTACCTGCGCCTGATCGACGCCGTGCTCGCCGCGAACAAGCAGGCGCTGGTGCTGATTCCCGAAATCGCGCTGACGCCACAGCTGGAGCAGCATTTTCGCGCCCGCTTTCCCGGCCGGCGCATCAATACCCTGCACAGCGGCCTCGCCGAGACCGCGCGCGCGGAGAACTGGCTCGCCGCGCCCGATTGCGACGTGCTGCTCGGCACCCGCCTGTCGGTGTTCGCACCGCTGCCGCGGCTGGGCCTGATCGCGGTCGACGAGGAACACGACGGCTCGTTCAAGCAGCAGGACGGCCTGCGCTATTCGGCGCGCGACGTCGCCATCGCGCACGGCAAACTCGCCAATGTGCCGGTGGTGCTCGGCTCGGCCACGCCCTCGCTGGAAAGCTATGCACAGGCATTGAACGGGCGTTACCAATTGATCGAACTCAAGCAGCGCGCGGTCAGCGCCGCCCGCCTGCCCGACATCGAACTGATCGACCTCAAGCACATCCCGCAGGACAACGGCCTCACCCGCCCCGCGCTCACGGCGCTGACCGAAACTCTGGCGCGCGGCGAGCAGAGCCTGGTCTTCCTCAACCGTCGCGGCTACGCGCCGGCGCTGTACTGCCCGAGCTGTGCCTGGGTCTCGCCGTGCCCGCGCTGCTCGGCGCGGCTGGTGCTGCACCGCACCTCGCACCGTCTGAAGTGCCACCACTGCGGCTTCGAGATGCGCATTCCGCCCGAATGCCCGAGCTGCGGCAACCCCGACCTCAAGCCGCTCGGCCAGGGCACGCAGCGGCTGGAGGAAACGCTCGCCGCCTGCCTGCCCGCCGCGCGCATCCGCCGCATCGACCGCGACACCATGCGCCCGCGCGCCTGGGCCGAGCTCGGCGAAGCGGTGCACGGCGGCGCAGTCGACATCCTGGTCGGCACCCAGATGCTGGCCAAGGGCCACGATTTCCCCAACATGACGCTGGCGCTGATCCTCGACACCGACGGCGCGCTCTACAGCCCCGACTTCCGCGCCACCGAACGCCTGTTCGCCCAGCTGATGCAGGTGGCCGGACGCGCCGGGCGCGCCGACAAACCCGGCCGCGTGCTGATCCAGACCGCCTTCCCCGACCATCCGCTGTTCCGCTACCTGCAGCGCCACGACTATGCGGGCTACGCGCGCGAACTCCTGGCCGAACGCAAGCAGCTCGACCTGCCGCCCTATACCCGCCAGGTACTGGTACGCGCCGAGGCGACGACGATGGAGGCCGCGCTCGCCTTCCTGCGGCGTGCCGCCACCCTCGCGCCCGAGCATCCTCAGGTCAGCGTGTTCGGCGCCACCCCGGCGCCGATGGCGCGCGTCGCGAATCTGGAACGCGCCCAGCTCTTGATCCAGTCCCCTTCGCGGCAGGCGCTGCAGGCCTTCGTGCGCGCCTGGCGCCCGCAATTCGACACGATCAAGCCGCGCATTGCGCGCTGGTCGCTCGACGTCGATCCGCTGGTGTTTTGAATGTCGCTACTGCCCGCCGGCGTTTTGAGGCCCCGCGTGCGGCGCTTATAATCGCCGGCTACCCATTCGACACCGGAGACGCGCGCGTCTTCCTGTCCGCTTGATCGACATGTCCAGCACCCATCCGCTCAAAGACCAACTCGCCCTACTGATCGGCACCGCCCTCGAAACCGTGGCGCCCGACACTCCCGTCAGCCTCGAAATCGAACGCCCGAAAAACCCCGATCACGGCGACTTTTCCAGCAACGCCGCGATGCAGCTGGCGCGCCCGCTGAAGAAGAACCCGCGCGAACTGGCACAGCTCATCCTCACCGAACTCCCGGCTTCGCCGCTGATCGCCAAGGCCGACATCGCTGGCGCCGGCTTCATCAACTTCCATCTCGCGCCGGCCGCGTGGCACGGCATCGTGCGGCGCGTGCGGGCCGAGGGCGCCGGGTTCGGCCGTGGCGATGCCGGAAAAGGACACAGGGTCCTGGTCGAATTCGTCTCCGCCAACCCGACCGGCCCGCTTCACGTCGGCCATGGCCGCCAGGCCGCGCTCGGCGACGCGCTCTGCAACCTGTACGCGGCGCAGGGCTGGGACGTCTATCGCGAGTTCTACTACAACGACGCCGGGGTGCAGATCGCCACCCTCGCCAACAGCGTGCAGGCGCGTGCCCGGGGGCTGAAGCCCGGTGACGCCGCGTGGCCGGAAGCGGCCTACAACGGCGACTACATCGCCGACATCGCGGCGGATTTCGTGGAGAAAAAAACGGTGGAGTCGGACGACCGCAGCTTCACCGCGTCGGGCGATGTCGACGATCTCGACTCGATCCGCCAGTTCGCCGTCGCCTACCTGAGGCACGAGCAGGATCTCGATCTCAAGGCCTTTGCGGTGCGCTTCGACAACTACTATCTCGAATCGAGCCTCTACACCGACGGCCGCGTCGAGGCGACGGTGCAGAAGCTCGTCGCCGCCGGCAAGACCTACGAGCAGGACGGCGCGCTGTGGCTCCGGACCACCGACTACGGCGACGACAAGGACCGCGTGATGAAGAAGTCCGACGGCACCTACACCTACTTCGTGCCCGACGTTGCCTACCACATCGCCAAGTGGGAGCGCGGCTACGAGCGCGCGATCAACATCCAGGGCACCGACCACCACGGCACCATCGCCCGCGTGCGCGCGGGGCTGCAGGCCGCCGGCGTTGGCATTCCGCAAGGCTATCCGGACTACCTCTTGCACACGATGGTGCGCGTCATGCGCGGCGGCGAGGAGGTGAAGATCTCCAAGCGCGCCGGCAGCTACGTCACCCTGCGCGACCTCATCGAGTGGACCAGCAAGGACGCGGTGCGTTTTTTCCTGCTCTCGCGCAAGGCCGACACCGAGTACATCTTCGACGTCGACCTCGCGCTCGCCCGCAACAACGACAACCCGGTGTATTACGTGCAGTACGCGCACGCTCGCATCTGCCGCGTGTTCGAGGAATGGGGCGGCATGGCCGATGCGCTCGACGCTGCCGATCTCGCGCCGCTGACTGCGCCGCACGAACTGGCGCTGATGCAGCGGCTCGCCGAATACCCGGAAGTCGTCGCCGGCGCGGCGCGCGACTTGGCGCCGCACCTGCTGGTGCATTTCCTGCAGGTCCTCGCAGGCGATTTCCACGCCTGGTACAACGCCGAGAAATTCCTGGTCGAGGATGAGGCCACCAAACTCGCCCGCCTGGCGCTCGCCGACGCCACCCGCATCGCAATCGTCAACGGACTGGCCTTGCTCGGCGTATCCGCCCCGGAGAAAATGTAGCCATGGCAAAACCCGCATCCCGCTCCGCCAAGCGCGGCGGCAGTTCGATTTTCACCGGCGTGCTGATCGGCCTCATCGTCGGCGCCGTGCTCGCCGTCGGCGTGGCGCTGTGGGCCACCGGCAACAATCCGTTCAAGTTCGACACCACGGAAACGAAGCCCGAGCCCGCCCCGGCCGCACCCGACACGCCGGACACCGCGCCGAGCTTCGACTTCTACAAGGTCCTGCCCGGGGACGCGCCGAGCGAACTGCCGCCCGCACAGAACGCGCCGGCCGACACCCCGCTGTACTACCTGCAAGCCGGCGCCTTCCAGAACCCGGCCGACGCCGACAACCTGAAGGCGCAGCTGGCGCTGCTCGGCGTCGAAGCGGTAATCCAGAGCAGCGATGTGGCCGACAAGGGTGTGTTCCACCGCGTGCGCGTCGGTCCCTTCCGCGCCATGGACGACGTCAACCGCACCCGCAGCCTGCTCACCCAGAACAATATTCCGGCCACGCTGGTCAAAGAAGTTCCCAATCCACAGGAGACGCCTTGATGTTCACCCGCGCACTGGCCATGCTGGCCGCCGCCGTATTGTCTTTCTCCGCGTTCGCCGCACCTGAATCCGCATTCGAAGGACACGATTACGCCCGTCTGAGCCAGCCGCAGCCGGTTGCCACAGGCAAGAAGATCGAGGTGCTGGAATTCTTCTGGTACCGCTGTCCGCACTGCTTCCAGCTCGAGCCCGGCCTCACCAAGTGGCTGAAGACGCTGCCGAAGGATGCGCAGGTCCGCCGCGTGCCGGCGGTGTTCCGCGACGACTGGCTGCCCGGTGCCAAGCTCTACTACACGCTGGAGCAAATGAATCTTCTGGGCCGCCTGCACCACAAGGTGTTCGACGCCTATCACCTGGAAAACATCAATCTCAACGATCCTGCCGTGCTCGGCGGCTGGATCGCCAAGCAGGGCGTCGACCGCAAGAAATTCGAGGCGATCTACAACTCGTTCTCCACCCAGTCGAAGGCCACCCAGGGCGCACGCCTGGCCACGACCTACGGCATCACCGGCGTGCCGGCCTTCATCATCGACGGCAAATACACCACCACGGTGGGCATGACCGGCAGCGAAGCGCGCCTGTTTGAAGTGCTCGACCAGCTGCTCGTCAAGGCGCGCGCCGAACGCAGCGGCAAGAAGCCGGCGAAGTAAACCTGTTGCCGACCGTCCCGCTCAAGGTCTTGAATACGCCTTCAGGGTACAACCCCCTGAAGGTTTTCATCACCGGCGCCAGTTCCGGCCTCGGCGCCGCGCTGGCCCGCCACTACGGCGCGACGGGTGCACGTCTGGGCCTGGTGGGGCGTCGTCCTGAAGGCCTGCAGGCCACCGCCGCGGGACTCGATGCACGGCTTTATCAGGCCGACGTACGCGACGCCGACGCCATGCAGGCCGCAGCCGACGCCTTCCTGCGCGACGTCGGCGCACCCGACATCGTCATCGCGGCCGCCGGCATCAGCGTCGGCACCCTGACCGCTGCCGCCGAAGACGCGCCGGTGTTCCGCGCGGTGATGGACGCCAATGTGCTCGGGCTGGTGCATACCTTCCAGCCCTTCATCGCCGCCATGCCGGACGGCGGTGTGCTGTGCGGCATCTCCAGCGTGGCAGGCGTGCGCGGGCTGCCGGGCGGCGGCGCCTATTCGGCGTCGAAGGCCGCCGCCACCGTCTATCTGGAAGCCCTGCGGCTGGAGCTGAAAGCGCGTGGCATCGCCGTGGTGACCGTGGCGCCCGGCTATATCGACACGCCGATGACGCGGGTCAATCCGTACGCCATGCCGTTCAGGATGAGCGCACCGGCCGCCGCCGCCAAGGTGGCCCGAAGCATCGCGCAGCGCCGCGGCTACACCGTCATCCCCTGGCAGATGGCCTGGGTGGCGCGCGCGATGAAATGGCTGCCTAATCCACTCTATGATTTATTATTCGAAAAAGCCCCGCGCAAGCCGCGCGGGTTGCCGACATAATGACGAAGCGGCTGTCCCTTGGCAGCCCCACGCCGGAGTACCCATGCCTACACCCCTGAACATCATCCTCATCGACGACCACCCGCTCCTGCGCATGGGCGTGGCCGGCTACATCCAGCAGGAACCCGATCTGCAGCTGACTGCGCAGCTCGCCAATGCCGCCGAGCTGCGCACTTGGCTGGCCGCCGGCAACCGGGCCGATGCCGCGCTGCTCGACCGCTCGCTGCCGGATGCCGACGGACTGGATCTGGTTTCCGACCTGCGCGACCTCGGCATCAAGGTCATCATGCTCACCATCGCCGATTCCGACGAGGAAATCTCCGAAGCCATCTCGTCGGGCGTCGACGGCTACGTCGTCAAGTCCAGCGACCCCGACCAGGTGCTCGCTGCGATCCGCAGCGTATGTGACGGCCAGAGCAGCTTCCCGCTCAACATCATGCAGAAGATGGCGCGCGGCGAACTCAACAACAACGCCTTGTCCGCGCTGACGGCACGCGAGATGGAGATCGTCAACCACGTGAAGGAAGGGCTCTCCAACAAGGCCATCGCCTACAAGATGACCCTCTCGGAAAACACCGTGCGCAACCACCTGCGCAACATCATGGAGAAGCTCGGCCTGAGAAACCGCGTTCAGGTCGCCACCCTGGCGCTGAAGGAAGACAGGAAGCGGCATTGAACACCCGTCTTCCTGCAATAAAGCGCGGCATCGAGCCGCGCTTTTTTTATGTGGCCCGCGTTTTGACGCCGTCCTACTCGACGGTCACCGACTTTGCCAGGTTGCGCGGCTTGTCGACGTCGGTCCCCTTCTGCAGGGCGGCGTGATACGACAGCAATTGCAGCGGCACGGTATGCAGGATCGGCGACAGCGCGCCGTTGCTTCCGCCCGGCAGCTTGATCACGTGCACGAAGGCGGATTCCTCGATGTGCACGTCGCCGTCGGCGAACACGTACAGCTCGCCGCCGCGCGCGCGCACTTCCTGCAGGTTCGACTTCAGCTTCTCGATCAGCTGGTCGTTGGGCGCGATCGTGACCACCGGCATATCCTCGTCGACCAGCGCCAGCGGACCATGCTTGAGTTCGCCGGCCGGATACGCCTCGGCGTGGATGTAGGAGATCTCCTTCAGCTTCAGCGCGCCTTCGAGCGCGATCGGGTAATGCACGCCGCGACCGAGGAACAGCGCGTGGTGCTTGTTGGCGAAACGCTGCGACCAGGCCTCGACCTGCGGCTCGAGCGCCAGCACTTTCTGCGTCTTGTTGGGCAGGCTGCGCAGTTCGCTCAGGTACGCGGTTTCCTGTTCTTCGGTGAGGCGCCCGCGCAGCTTGGCCAGCACCAGCGTCAGCAGGAACAGTCCGGCCAGCTGGGTGGTGAAGGCCTTGGTCGAGGCGACGCCGATTTCCGGCCCGGCGCGAGTGAGGAATTTCAGGCGCGAGGCGCGGGTGAGCGCCGACTCCGGCACGTTGCAGATGGTCAGCGTCTTGTCCTGGCCCAGAGCCTTAGCGTGGTTCAGTGCCGCCAGTGTGTCGGCGGTCTCGCCCGACTGCGAGATGGTGACGATGAGCGCGTCCGGATTCGGCACGCTGGTGCGGTAGCGATATTCGCTGGCGATTTCGGCATAGGCCGGGATGCCGGCAATCTCTTCCAGCCAGTAGGTGGCCACTTTCGCCGCATGGTAGCTGGTGCCGCAGGCGAGGAAAGTCACCGCGTTCACCTTGCCCAGGACCTCGATGGCGTCGAAGCCGAACCACTCGGGCTGGACGCGGTCCTGCGCCACTGCGGTGAGCAGCGTGTCGGTCAGCGCGCGCGGCTGCTCGTGGATCTCCTTCTGCATGAAGTGGCGGTAGGTGCCGAGCTCGGCCATGTCGGCCGACAGTTCGGACACGTGCACGCTGCGGTCGGCCGGGTTGCCCGCGGCGTCGTACACCGTCACCGTCAGCAGGCCGATGTCGGCGACGTCGCCTTCCTCCAGGTACATCACGCGCTGGGTCACCGGCAGCAGCGCCGAGACGTCGGAGGCGATGAAGTTTTCCTCGATGCCGAGACCGATCAGCAGCGGACTGCCCTTGCGTGCGCACACCAGCCGGCCGGGCGAATCGGCGCTCACCACGCCGATGGCATACGCGCCTTCGAGCTCGGCGACCGCGGCACGGGTGGCGGCGAGCAGATCCTTGCTCTGGCGGTAGTAAAACTCGATGAGGTGCACGATCACCTCGGTGTCGGTTTCCGACGTGAAAACGAATCCGGCCGCCTTCAAACGCGCGCGCAAAGCTTCGTGGTTTTCGATGATGCCGTTGTGCACCACGGCCAGGCCGCCGCTCACGTGGGGGTGGGCGTTGGCCTCGGACGGCGCGCCGTGAGTGGCCCAGCGGGTGTGCGCGATGCCGAGGTTGCCGCTCAGGCCGTGTGCCGCACAGGATTCCGCCAGCGCGGCGACACGGCCGACGCTGCGCGCCCGTTTCAGGCCGCCGTCGATGGTGACCAGCCCGGCCGAATCGTAGCCGCGGTATTCGAGGCGGCGCAGGCCTTCGAGCAGGATGGGAACGACGTTACGTTGCGCAACCGCGCCGACAATGCCGCACATGCTTAGCCTTCCTTCTTCTGTTTGACCGGCCGCTTCCAGCCATTGATGGTGAGTTGCTTCGCCCGCGACAAGGTGAGTTCGCCGGCGGGCGCGTCCTTGGTCAGCGTGGTGCCGGCGCCCAGCGTCGCGCCCTTGCCGACGGTGACCGGCGCCACCAGCTGGGTATCGGAGCCGACGAAGACCTCGTCCTCGATCACCGTGCGGTGCTTGTTGGCGCCGTCGTAGTTGCAGGTGATGGTGCCGGCGCCGATGTTGACCTTCTTGCCCATGGTGGTGTCACCGACGTAGGACAGATGGTTGATCTTGGAGCCGTCGTCGATCTGGCTGTTCTTGATCTCGACGAAGTTGCCGACGTGGACGTCGCGCGCGAGCTTCGTACCCGGACGGATGCGCGAGAAGGGGCCGAGACGGCCGGCTTCGCCGATCTCGGCGTCGTCGATCAGGGTGAAGGCGTCGATGCGCGTGCCCGCTGCCACGGTGACGTTGCGCAACACGCAGTTGGC
>JAJZPR010000057.1:2396-9233 GCA_021847835.1 Pseudomonadota bacterium | reverse complement strand
GCCCGATCGATGCCATACGCCTGCGAACTACGCTATGATTGCCGGCTTCGCGGGGGTATAGCTCAGTTGGTAGAGCAGCTGACTCTTAATCAGTAGGTCCTGGGTTCGAGTCCCTGTGCCCCCACCATTACATAGTTCGGCACTGTTCGCAGAAAGCCGGAGAGCCAAGAGAAATCAAGGCTTTCCGGCTTTTTTCATTCCATCTCTGTTCGTCTGCATTCGTTGACATCCCGCTTTTAGGCGGGGCATGATTCGGGGCATGATGAAAAGCGACGGGGCATGCTGAATGAAACTCACCGACACTGCTATCCGCAACGCCAAGCCAAGCCCGAAGGCTGTGAGGCTTTTCGATGGGCAAGGCTTGTATCTGGAGGTCACTCCAGCCGGGGGCAAGCTATGGAGGCTGAAGTACAGCGTTGCGGGCAAGGAAAAGCGCCTTGCCATGGGTGCCTACCCTGCGGTGAGCTTGAAGGATGCCCGCATACGGCGCGACGAAGCCAAGCGCCACCTGGCAGCAGGCCGAGACCCTGGCGCGGTCAAGCAAGCCGAGAAAGCCCGCGCTGCGGCATTGGCCGAGAATTCATTCGAGACTGTCGCACGCGACTGGTTTGCTCGGCACATGGCGGACAAGGCGTCCAGCCATCGCGATAAGGTCATGGGCCGCCTGGAGCGCGAAGTCTTCCCCTACTTCGGCGCACGCCCCATCTCGGAAATCACCGCGCCTGAAATCCTTCAACTCCTGCGCCGGATTGAATCGCGCGGCGTGCTCGAGACTGCCCACCGCGTCCAGCAAAACATCGGCCAAGTGATCCGCTATGCCATCGTCACAGGCCGCGCTACAAGCGACCCGACGCCGTCCCTACGCGGCGCGCTGCCTGCGCGCAGACCGAAGCACATGGCCGCCCCGGCTGATGATCCGGCTGCTGTCGGCGCCATTCTCCGGATGCTGGACGCCTTCAAGGGAAGCCCTGCCGTCGCTGCCGCTATCAAGCTGCTGCCCCTGCTGTTTTGTCGTCCAGGCGAACTGCGCATCATGCGATGGGAACAGATCGATATGGACGCGGCCGAGTGGCGCTACACCACGTCCAAAACCAGCACGGAACACCTTGTCCCCCTGTCTCGGCAGTCCATCGCCATCCTGCGCGACCTCTATCCCCTGACCGGACACCTGCCGGCCGGCTGGGTGTTCATCGGCGGGCGCACGCCGCTCAAGCCCATGAGCGACGTGGCCATCAATGCCGCTTACCGCAGGATGGGCATCGATACTCGCGACGAGTTGACAGGGCACGGCTGGCGTGCAGTGGCGCGAACCTTCCTGCATGAGCGTCTGGGTTATGAGCCGGCCGTGATCGAACACCAGCTCGCACACGCGGTGCCCGACACCCTGGGCCGCGCCTACAACCGCACCAAATTCATTGAAGAACGCCGCCGCATGATGCAGGCATGGGCAGACTACCTGGACAAGCTGAAAATCGGCGCCGACATCGTGCCAATTCGCGGCGTGGCTTGAAAACCGCGCCCGGCGGCACCGGGCATCAAGCAACAGGAGAGGTTCGACATGGGAAAGACCACCACAGACTCATTTGATGAGCTTTACGCTGCGGCAGCCCTCGTTTCTGGCGCAAGTGCACTTCTCAAGAATAGCGAATTCCTGGAGCAAAGCAACGAGCTATTGCGAGCGCAGGAACTCATGGCGCAGGCCGCACGCATGATCGACGCTTCGATGCAAAAAACAGCGACTTGCTGACTATTTCAGTTTTGCCCGGCCTAGGTTTGGCCGCCGAACGCCTGCCGACCCTGGGCAGGCTGGCCGGGATTCCAACACGGGGCACGCAGGGGCGCAGATCGTGACAGCTCATGAGCAACGCAAGGCACGCAACTTGGAGGCCATGCGCCGACGCATAAAAAAGCAGGATGACGGATTGGAGAAACTGAGGAAGATCGAGGCCGAAACGCGCAGGCGAGTAGTCGAGGAAAACGAGAGGCTATCTTCCACCGATTACGCCTGGGAGGAACTTGAGGAGCTAGCACGCTGCATTCATGAGAGCGAGACTGTCTCACCTCTCACCCTACAACTATTGGCCAAAGCTATAGAGTCAAGCCGGCGCGACCCTGCAAAATTTTTGCAGAGTCTTGGTATCAAACGCGGCCGCGGCAAGCACGAAAACGATGCAAGCGACACCGCCGAGTTATTGTGGGGGAGACGTTTGGCCATGCTCGAAGACGGGGATGGTCTCGAACCAGCGGAGGCAATGAAGCTGGTTTTAGACGAATGCGACAGCAAGTATCGATGCGACACGCTGCGCGGTTGGCGTGACGAATATCGCGGCCTGATGGTCCGCGCAAAAGAGTCAACCGGGAAATAGACCTGTTTCGCGTTCGGTGAATCGGCGCAAAGCCGATGCAATGCCGGCATGTTCACTCGCAATCGAGAACGTGCCATGCAAAACGACGCAATCCTACGGTTCGCCCGCGTATCCGAAATCACAGGCTTAGGCCGCACCAGCATCTACACCATGATGCAGCGCGGGGAATTCCCGCGCGGCATCAAACTCGGTGAACGCGCCACGGGTTGGCGCATGTCGGAAATCCAGCAGTGGATCGACCGCTGCGCAGCGCAGCGTGACAAGGGGCGCAAATGACGCGCCGTCGCGCCCTCACCGCGCCGTCTTCCATGCCGCGCGAAGAACGCTGCAGCTTGCGGAGCGAACGCGCAGCAAGCGCACCCCGACGCATGAAGCTGGCCGTGCATCGCCGGCTTCGAAACCAGATCGACCGATGCCGCATGAACGGCGGCTCCCTCGATGATTGCCACGACCTGCGCGCATTGATCGCCGCCGCCCGGCAAGCCCAAGGCCCGCGCTTTGAGTTTGGCGGGGTCGAGTTCCGCGTGCGGCGTGGCCTCGCGTTCAGCACCGTGAGCACGCGCAACGGCCGTCACCTGGCCTCGTTCGCCGGCGAGATTTGGACATGAGCGCGCTGCCGTTCGACCTGGCCAGCCTGCGCCCCGGCGAAAACCGCATCCCTTGCCCGCATTGCGAACGCGGACCCAGGGACACGGCGCTTTCGGTGCGCCTGGCGCCGGACGGACACGCCATCTGGAAGTGCCACCGCTGCGGCTGGACGGGTTCCAGTGGACGCGGCACGCAGCAACCAGCGCCGACGCTGCCGCGCAAGACCGCACGCCCAATGCGGGCGTTGTCCGACCATGGGCGCAGGCTGTGGGCCGCTGCACGGCCCCTGGCGGGACCGGCGCTGGCTTATCTCGAGTCCCGCGCCTGCCGCATCCCGCCGGACCATGGGCATTTGCGCTGGCTGCCCGATTTGCGGCACCCGAGCGGCTACGCTGGCCCGGCACTGTTAGGCCTGATTACCGATGCCATCACGGGCCGAGCCATTAGCCTGCATCGCACCTGGATTCGTGCCGATGGCCGCAAGGCCGCCGTCGAGCCGCCGCGCCTGTTGCTCAAGGGCTGCGCCAAGGCCGGCGGCGTGATCCGGCTCTGGCCCGAATGCCAAGGCCAACCCCTGGCGATTGCCGAGGGTATCGAGACGGCTCTTTCGCTGGCCTGGGCCGTGGTGCCGGCATGGGCCTGCATCGATGCCGGCAACCTGGGCGCGCTGCCCGTGCTGCGCGGCGTCTCCGAGCTGGTGATTGCAGCCGATAACGATCCCATCGGCGAACAAGCAGCCTCAGACTGCGCCACGCGCTGGGCGCAAACAGGCCGAACCGTGCGCATCGTGCGAGCGAGCGACGGCCACAACGACATCAACGACGAGGCGCGCGCATGGGCCGAGTGACTGATTTACGCGAACACATGGCCAAGATCGTGCAGGGTGCTGCAACGGTGCCCGCGCCATCCGAGGATGGCCGTGCCCAAATTGTGTATGCCGAAGGCCAATTGCCCGAGGTGGTCGACCAGGCCGAGCAAGCCCTGTTGCGTGTGCCTGGCCTGCCGCGCCTTTATCAACGCGGTGGCATGCTGATTCGGATCGTGAGGCGTGCACCCACCAGCGCGAGGCGTATCCATCGCGCGCCCGGTTCGCTGGCGCTGATCCCGGTCGATGCCCCGGCGCTGGTCGAGCTGCTGACCGAGGCTGCCGACTGGCTGCGCACCGACAAGCGCAGTGGCGGCTATCGCGTGATGAATTGCCCGCATGAGGTGGCAAACGTGCTGCTCGCACGCGGGCAATGGCGCTTTCATGCACTCACGGGATTGGTCGAAGCGCCCACATTGCGACCGGATGGAACCGTGCTCGAAGCAATCGGCTACGACCCTGAAACCGGCTTGTTTCTCGATACCGGATCGACGCTGTTCGATCCGGTGAATCTCAAGCCCACCAGACAAGAAGCCATGAACGCGCTCGAACAGGTACTCGAGATCCTCACCGAGTTTGCGTTTGAGGGAGAAACGGATCGCGCCGTGGCGCTGGCCGCGCTGCTGACTGGGCTTGTGCGTCAAAGCCTCACCGCCGCGCCGCTGTTCGGTTTTTCTGCCACGGTGATGGGCTCAGGCAAGACTTATCTGGCGCATGCCGTGAGCTTGCTTGCCTGCGGGCGCATGGCACCCGTGATCGCGCCACCCAAGGACGCCAAGGAAGAAGACAAAACGCTGTTCTCGGCCATGCTGGAAGGCGATGCCATCCTGGTCTATGACAACGTGGAGTTTCAACTGTCGAGCGACCTGCTGTGCGCCGTGCTCACGAGCGAAACTCTGCGCGGCCGCGTGCTGGGCTCGAGCCGCACCGCTTCTGTTTCGACTGCCTGCACCTTCCTGGTGACAGGAAACAACCTGGTGATCGCGGGCGACCTGTCAGCGCGTGCCCTGGTGTGCAGGCTTGATCCACGATGCGCGCATCCCGAACACCGCAAATTCACACGCGACCTGACCGCCTGGATTCCTGCGCAGCGTGCCCGCCTGGTGCCTGCCGCGCTGACCTTCTTATGCGGCTATCTGCAGGCCAAGGACAAGCCCACCATCGAACCCTGGCAACGCTTCCCTGACTGGGACCGCCTGATACGCGCGGCCATCGTGTGGGCAGGAATCCCTGATCCCCTTGATGCCTTGCGGCATGGCGAAGCGTCAGACCCACGCCGGCTCGAACACCAGACCGTGATGGAGTGCTGGCGCGAGCAGTTCGGCGCCAAGCCCATGACCGCGCGCGATGTGGTCAAGGCGGCGAGCGACCGCGCACTGATGCAGGAATACGCACTGCGCGATGCCTTGGTGGACGTGGCCGGCGAGCGCGGCGAGGTGAACATGCGACGCCTGGGCCGCTGGCTGGCGAAGGTGGCCGGGCGCATCCAGGGCGGGCTCAAGATCGAACGCGGCAACCTGCGCGATGGCATGCAACGCTGGGCCGTAGTGCAGGCCAACCAACAGCCGAATGAAGAGCAAGACCCGGCGCAAGTGGGTAAGTGTGTTTAAGTGGGTCGGTTTATCTCCACTCAAACCAAAACCTATTTCTCCCGCATAAGGATAAACAAACCCACTTAAACACACTTACCCACTGCCCGGCGGGTCCTTCTCGGCTTGGCCGCCTACGGGTACGAAGCGACGCGGAACGGAGGTTGCGCGTGATGACCAGACATAGGCAACACAACAGCGATGACAGCCCTCAATGACTTTGACCCCCTGGCCGACTATGAGCGGCAACTGGCCTTGCTGGAGCCGCTGCCGGCGGCGCTTGACGCCTACGCGCTGCGGATGCGCCCGAGCGAGCTGGCCCGGCTGCTGGGCGTGAGCCGTCAAGCCGTGCATGAGTGGGTGAAGCACAAGCGCATCGCCCTGGGACCTGACGGCCGCGTCGATCCGCGCCGGGCCGTGCTGCAACTGCTCACCACGGGCGACCCCGGCAAGCTGCGCAGCAAGGTCTTCGAGCCGGTCAGCCGCGCCTTGCTGCAGGCCAAGAACACCACGGCCGAGCTGCGCCGCCAGCTCGACGCCGCCCGCGACGATGCCGAATTCCACCAAGGCGCGGCCGACGAACTGGCCGCGCAGTCCAACGCGCTGCGCGATGGCCTGCTCCGCGAGCGTGAAGCCCTGGCCCTGCTGCCTGGCGCCGCCGTGGTTGACGCGCTGCTGGATTGGCTGGAGCAGGCCGAGGCCAGCCCGACGCCGCCGGCATCCATCCTTGCCTGCGCCGAAGTTTTGCCGCCTGCGCCCATGGGGGGCGTGGGTTGTTCTGTAGACCTGGAGAACTCTGATGATGAAGGTCATTGAATTTCCACCGCCGCCCGCCGAAATCTGCGATGACTGCTACGCCGACCAGAGCCGAACCCGCGGACACCGACAAAGCGATGGTGGCGTGCTCTTCGCCTACTGCCAGCACAGCCAGCGCGGCGCCTTGCTGCAACTGCGCCTCGCAAATGCCGGATGGCGTGTCTACCCCGCGATGCCGGAAGACCGCTGGGCGGCGCTGTGCAACGACAGCGCGCTAGCGGTTTCCCCGCCGGCCAACAGCCAATCCGCTTGACTTTCAGAAGTCACATGAACAGAATGGCGACAGTGTTTGAGTCTTGCAGAAGGCTCGCCCTGGAGGTCCCCATTGCCACGCGCTGGGGGCTGGCCGGCAAGCCAGTCGCAAGACGGGAGACTTTCCGCACGGCGGGAGTCTGGTCAAAACGCATCGCGCCATACGGCGAATCTTTGCGCTCGACCAGGCCCCGCCGTTTTGTTTGGGCCATGGGCGCGGAAAAGGACATCTCCCATGCAAACCCGTGAGCTTGCCCTGGGCAAGCCAGACGCCAAAAGCCGGACGGTTCCGCTCACGCTGAGCACCGAAACCCCGGTGGATCGTGGCGATTACCGCGAAGTGCTCGACCATGCCGGCCCC
>JAJZPR010000057.1:0-2296 GCA_021847835.1 Pseudomonadota bacterium | reverse complement strand
CATGCAAACCCGTGAGCTTGCCCTGGGCAAGCCAGACGCCAAAAGCCGGACGGTTCCGCTCACGCTGAGCACCGAAACCCCGGTGGATCGTGGCGATTACCGCGAAGTGCTCGACCATGCCGGCCCCGGCAGCGTCGATCTGTCGCGCGCACCGCTGCCACTGATCGAAAGCCACGACGCCAGCCGCCTGCCCATCGGCACGGTGGACCAGCTGCGCGTCGAAAACCGCAAGCTGCGCGGTGTGGCGCGCTTCGGCAATTCGCAGCGCGCGCAGGAAGTCTTCCAGGACATCCAGGACGGCATCTTGCGCAGTGTGAGCATCGCTTACGAATACGTCGGCAACCCTGCCCCGCAGGGCGACGGCAACACCCTTCGCTTCAAATTCAAGCCCCTCGAGGTGTCGGCGGTCTCGGTACCAGCCGACCCGAACGCGGGCTTCTATCGATCCCACAACTTGGAAACCCGCATCATGGACAGCAACGACGACCAAAACGTAACCCCGCTTTCCGATCTCAGCCGCAGCCAGCGCCGGGCCGCGCGCTTGGACGCCGAAGCCGCACAAAGCGCCGCCGAACTCGAGCGCGCCCGCTGCGCCGAAATCGACGCGATGTGCGCTGCGCACAAGATCCCCGCCGATCTGCGCGCGGACATGATCCGAGACGGCACCACCATCCCGGAGGCCCGCAACATTGCGCTTGCCTACATGACGCGCACCCGGCCGCCTCAGCGCCCGCTGAGCGACTATGGCAGCTTTGGGCGTGGTTCCGATGGTGACATTCTGGGCATGGAACCCGGCGAAGCGCGCCGGTTCAGCATCGTGCGCGCGATGAACGCCATCGTGAACAACGACTGGCGCAAGGCCGGGCTGGAGCGCGCCGCGTCCGACGCCGTGGCGCGCCAGCTCGGGCGCGAATCGCAGGGCTTCTTCGTGCCGCGCGATGTTCTCACCCGCGCGTCGTATGCCACCGGCGCCCCGGCGACCGGCGGCACCTTGGTCGGCACCGAACTGCTGGCCGGCTCTTTCGTGGACGTACTGCGCAACAAGACCCGCGTCATCGAACTGGGTGCCACCATGCTTTCGGGTTTGGTGGGCAATGTGGACATCCCGCGCCGCACATCGGCGACGGCCGCATCCTGGGTGATCGAGGACCAGGCCCTGACGGAGAGCGAAGGCACGTTCGACAAGCTGTCGCTCACGCCCAAGACCATCGGCGCCTATAGCCGATACAGCCGCAACATGCTGATGCAGGGCACGCCTGACATTGAAATGCTGGTGCGCTCGGACCTGGCCGCCGTGCTGGCGCTGGGCATCGACGCTGCCGCCATCAACGGCCCCGGCACGGCCGGCACGCCACTGGGCATTCTGAATGCCGCGGGCGTGGGTTCCGTGATCGGTGGCGCCAACGGCGCGCTGGTGACGTTCGACCACCTGATCGATCTGGCCACCACGGTGGCCGCAGCCAATGCCGATAGCGGCAGCCTGGCCTATCTGGCTTCGCCCAAGGTGCTCGGCGCGCTGTCCAAGTCCAAGGCCAGCACGGGCCAATATCTGTGGCCCACGCGCGGGCAGGCTGGCGCGGAAAACGCGGCACCGGCGAACGCCGTGCCCGGAGGCACGGGCAACACCCGCATGAGCGACTTCTCGGCCCTGGGCTATCCGCTGGCGATTTCCAATCAGGCGCCGGACAACCTGACCAAAGGCACCTCCGTTGGGATTTGCTCGGCCATCATCTTCGGCAACTGGTCGGATGTCATCATCGGCGAGTGGGGCGTGCTGGAAATCCTGCCGAACCCCTACGACGATGCGGCCTACAAAGCCGGCGCAGTGCTGATCCGTGCCATGCAGACGATCGACGTTGGCATCCGCCACGGCGCATCATTCGCCGTGATGACGGACGCGCTCACGAGCTGATCCAGTTTGGCCGAAGGCGCCTGGTGCGGGGTAAATTTGTGGTCGGGCGACCGCACCAGGCGCCCGAGGCCTCTCCCCATGTTTCCTTGGGCAGGTGAAGCCCATTGCGCGGATCGAGCGGGCGCCCATCCGCGTTTTTTTCGTTTGGCTGCAACGCTGTTGAAAAAAAGGGGCACGATTCGGGGCATTGTGAAAATTTAATTTTCAAGAGTTCTTTTAAATCAACAAAATACAATAGTTATTCTGTTGTTGTGCCCCCAACGGATTCAAGCACTTAGCCCAGCCTAACCGCTGGGCTTTTTGCTTTGCGGGGCGCTGGCGAGGCGCTCGAACGCAAAAGCCCATGGCGGAGCGCGGCGTCCAGTCGGCGCTGTTTGTTTTGCC
>JAJZPR010000056.1 GCA_021847835.1 Pseudomonadota bacterium | reverse complement strand
ATCAATTACTTCTTCAAGTGTGAGCAGCTTCAATTTATCCCCCAGCCAGATACCCCAGACTCGCGTCCAAAATACCCAGCCAGGTAACCAAGATGCCCACACCTATCGGCTGTTAGATTTTTAAAGAGCAGTTCGATTCGCGTTGCGTTTTTGTTGCAGTGCGTTTCGAGAAGGTGCGCATTCTACAGAGCCATAGAATTTCGTCAACACTTCATTCGGAAATTTTTTAAATTATTTTCACCCGTGCGAATTTGCGCTTGCCGATCTGCAGCACCACGCTGGCGCCCTGTGTCAGTTGCAGCGCCTTGTCGCTGATTTTTTCTCCGTCAAGCTTGACCCCGCCTTGCTGGATCATGCGCAGGGCTTCGGAGGTGGTGCCAGTGAGTCCCGCCTCCTTGATCACATTGGCGATCGGCAGGCCACCGGCCGGCGCCTGCACGCTGATCTCGGGCATGTCTTCGGGCAATGCGCCCTGGCGGAAGCGCGCCTCGAAATCGGCCAGCGCACCTTCCGCCGCAGCCCTGCCGTGGAAGCGCGCCACGATCTCCTGGGCAAACCCCACCTTGATGTCGCGCGGGTTGCGGCCTTGCGCGACCTCCCGCTTCCACTTCTCCATGGTCGCCAGTGACTCGAAGGACAGCAGCTCGATGTACTTCCACATCAAGGTGTCGGACACCGACATCAGCTTGCCAAAGATTTCGTTGGGCGGCTCGTTGATGCCGACATAGTTGCCCAGCGACTTGGACATCTTGTTCACCCCGTCCAGCCCCTCCAGCAGCGGCATCATCAGGATGCACTGGCGCGGCTGGCCGAAATGCCCCTGCAGTTCGCGTCCCATCAGGAGGTTGAATTTCTGGTCGGTGCCGCCCAGTTCCATGTCCGCCTTCAGCGCCACCGAGTCGTAGCCCTGGATGAGCGGATAGAGGAATTCGTGGATGGCGATGGGCTGCCCGCCGGTGTAGCGCTTGTGGAAGTCGTCCCGCTCCAGCATGCGCGCCACGGTATGGGTGGCGGCAAGGCGAATCATGTCGGACGCATCCATCTTGCCCATCCAGGTGGAGTTGAATACCACCTCGGTCCTGTCCGGGTCGAGAATCTTGAACACCTGCTCGGTATAAGTCCTGGCGTTCTCCGCCACCGCCTCCTTGGTCAACGGCGGACGGGTCGCGTTCTTGCCGGTGGGGTCGCCGATCATGCCGGTGAAATCGCCAATCAGGAACAAAATGTGATGTCCCATGTCTTGCAGGCTGCGCAGTTTGTTGACGAGCACGGTATGGCCCAGGTGCAGGTCGGGCGCGGTGGGGTCGAAGCCCGCTTTCACCCGCAGGGGTTTGCCGGCGGCAAGTTTTTGCTTGAGTTCGGCCTCGACCAGCAGCTCGTCCGCCCCGCGTTTGATTTCTTTCAGCATGTTTTCCATATCAGCACTCAAGAAAACCCCTTTCGCTGCCGAAGTATTTGCCATGGTATTCCGGACGGCCCGAGCGGGGGAAAATAACCTTATGTTTTATTTGAGTTTCTTGTTCTCACGAACTTTTGCTACACTTGCCCGTTAATTTGACCAGGGAGCCGAGCGTTCCATGCAGCAACAAAATCCCGAAAGTTTAACCCATCCCGTCACCCCCCTGAAGCGCAAATCCCCCATGCGCCTGATATTGGCCGCCGCCCTGCTGCCGCTGTTCGGGATGGTCACGGCCTATGGCATAGCCCCCGACACCGACACCCGCGACATCCCGGTCCAGACCTTGATCGAGAACCTGGCCCTGCCCCAGGTGACAGCCATGCCGGGCCAGGCCGCGCAGGTCTTCCACCATGAAGAAAAAGTGCTGCCCGGCGAGACGCTGGGCGCGCTCCTCACCCGGCTTGGCGTGTCCCCGCAGGACAATGCCCTGCTGCTGCGCCAGTCGGCCGCGCAAATCGGCCGCAGCCTGCGTTCCGGCCAGCGCGTACAGGCTGTTGTCAGCGAAAATGGCGGGCTCATGGAGCTGCTCGTGACCGCTCCGGATGGCAGCCTCAAGCGCATCTCGCGCCAGGCCGAGGGCTTTGTGCTGGACCAGTCCGAGGCCGCACTGGAAACGCGCATCGTCATGCGCTCCGGACGCATCGACAGTTCCCTGTTCGCGGCCACCGACGCCGCCAACCTGCCGGATAGCGTAGCCACGAAAATGGCCGAAATTTTCGGCACCCAGCTGGATTTCCGCGAAGACCTGCGCCGCGGCGACACCTTCTCGGTCGTCTATGAAATGGATTATCGCAACGGCGAGCCCACCGGCACGGGAAGAATCCTGTCGACAGAATACGTCAACGCCGGCAAGGCCTACCGCGCCGTGCTCTACCGTACCCCTTCCGGCGAAGCGGAATACTACACGCCCGACGGCGAATCGCTGAAAAAAGGCTTCCTGCGTTCGCCCCTGGAGTTTTCGCGCATCACCTCCAGCTTCAGCAACTCCCGCAAGCATCCGGTTTACGGCTTCCACCGCCGTCATACCGGCACCGATTTCGGCGCACCGACCGGTGCCCGCGTCAAGGCGGTGGGCGATGCCGTCGTTTCCTTCGCGGGTCGCAAGGGCGGTTACGGCAACCTGGTCATCCTCCGCCACAACAACGGTTATGAAACCTATTACGCCCACCTGAACGGCTTTGCCAAAGGCATCCGCCGCGGCACCAGCGTCGAACAGGGCCGGATCATCGGCTATGTCGGCATGACCGGCACCGCCACCGGCCCGCACCTGCATTACGAAGTCCGCATCGGCGGCCGGCCGCGCAACCCCGTCACGGTCAAGCTGCCCGGCTCGCCGCCCCTGCCCGTTGCGCAGCGCGCCCGCTTCAACGAGCAGACCGCCGCCTGGACGCAGCGCCTCGACCAACTGCGCGGCACCAATCTCGCCGCGCTGGATTGAACGACGCAAAACCTCATGAGGCCGATCTTTACATCGGCCTCATGTCCGGCACCAGCCTGGACGGCGTGGATGCCGTCCTGGCTGGTTTCTCTCCAGGCCAGGCGCCCGAACTGGCAGGGACCCATTACCTCCCCTACCCCCCCGAGCTCAGGCAGCGCCTGCTGACCCTGCACGCGCCCCAGCCGAACGAACTGCACCTGGCCTGCGTTCAGGCGCAGGAACTGGCCGGGCTTTACGCGCAGGCCGTGCGGGAACTGCTGGAACATGCCGGCGTGGCGCCCGCGCCGATTGCCGCGCTCGGCGCCCACGGCCAGACCATCCGCCATCGTCCCGAGGCGGGCTACACCGTGCAGCTTGTCAACGGCGCGCGGCTGGCGGAACTCACCGGCATCACCAGCATCGTCGATTTCCGCAGCCGCGACATCGCCGCCGGCGGCCAGGGTGCGCCCCTGGTACCCGCCTTCCATGCCGCCATGCTGTCCAGCCCAGGCGAGCATCGCGTCATCGTCAACATCGGCGGCATCGCCAACCTCACCGATCTCGCGCCGCACAGCCCCGTTACCGGCTTCGACTGCGGGCCCGGCAACCTGCTGCTGGACGCATGGGCCGGCTTGCACCTTGGCAAACCGATCGACGAAAACGGCGCCTGGGCCGCAGGCGGCAAAATCCTGCCCGCCCTGCTGGATCGTCTGCTCAAGCACGACTATTTCGCCGCACCGGCACCGAAAAGCGCTGGCCGCGAACAGTTCAATCTCGACTGGCTGCACGCCCACCTGCACGGCAATGAAGCGCCGCAGGACATTCAGGCCACGCTGCTCGAACTGACGGCGCGCGGCATCGTGGATGCCGCCCAAACCCATTGCAGCGGGTTCGAAGCGCTGTACGTCTGTGGCGGCGGGGCGCACAACACCGCACTGATGAAACGTCTGGGGGAACTCGCGGGCAAGCCGGTTCAGTCAACTGCCGTTCTGGGCATCGAACCGGATTGGATGGAAGCCCTGGCATTCGCCTGGCTGGCCAAACAGTGTCTGGAAGGAAACCCCGGCAACCTGCCCGCCGTTACCGGCGCAAGCGGGCCGCGCATCCTGGGTGCGATTTATCCGGCGTGAGGCGTGAGGCGTGAGGCGTGAGGCGTGAGGCGGCTGGAGCTTAGCCCCCTCCCACGCGAGGGCAACAAAAAAGGACTCGCGAGGAGTCCTTTTTTGCGGGTGTGAGCAGGGCTCAGGCCGAGAAAGAGGAACCGCAGCCGCAGGTGGTGGTGGCGTTCGGATTCTTGATCACGAACTGCGCGCCTTCCAGGCCTTCGCTGTAGTCGATTTCCGCGCCCACCAGATACTGGAAGCTCATGGAGTCGATCAGCAGGGTGACGCCGTTCTTCTGCATCACGGTGTCGTCGTCGTTCTGCACTTCGTCGAAGGTAAAGCCGTACTGAAAGCCCGAGCAGCCGCCGCCGGTGACGAACACGCGCAGCTTGAGGTCGGGATTGCCTTCCTCGTCGATCAGGCTCTTCACTTTGTTGGCCGCGCTGTCGGTGAAGTTCAGCGGGGTTTCGGTCATGGCATTCATTTGGGGTACTCCTTGAGTAAATTAGCGGTCAATTATCCGCAAAGCACGAGGCCAGTCAAGCAAAGACCTTGTTTCCACTAAGGAAGTTCCGGCCTTCCAGCCCGGTCAGGGCAGCAGGCCGATATCGTCGATCGCCGTGGCTTCGGGGAAACCGAACAGCAGGTTCATGTTCTGCACCGCCTGACCGGCCGCGCCCTTGACCAGGTTGTCGATGACCGACAGCACCACCACCACGTCGCCGCCCTGCGGCCGGTGCAGGGCGATGCGGCAGACGTTGGCGCCGCGCACGGAGCGGGTTTCCGGATGCGAGCCGGCCGGCAGCACGTCGACGAAGGGCTCGCCGGCGTAGCGCTGTTCATACAAGGCCTGCAAGTCCGCCTCCTTGGTCAGCCTGGCGTACAGCGTGGCATGGATGCCGCGGATCAGCGGGGTCAGGTGCGGCACGAAGGTCAGCCCCACCTTATGGCCGGCGGCCAGCGACAACCCCTGGCGGATTTCCGGCAGATGGCGGTGTCCCGGCACGGCATAGGCCTTGAAGTTGTCGGCGGCTTCGGCGAACAGGATGTGGGTCTCCGCCTTGCGCCCGGCGCCGGACACGCCCGACTTGCAGTCCGCCACCAGATGGCCGGTATCCACCAGGCCGTGCTCGATCAGCGGCAGGAAGCCCAACTGGGTCGCTGTGGGATAGCAGCCGGGATTGGCGATGAGACGCGCCTTTTTGATGGCCTCGCGGTTGACTTCCGGCAGGCCGTACACCGCCTCGCCCACCAGATCCGGGCAGGCGTGCTCCAGCTTGTACCAGGACTCCCACTCCTTCACGTCCTTGATGCGGAAATCCGCGGCCAGATCGATGACCTTCACGCCGGCATCGAGCAAGGCGCGGGTCTGCTGCATGGCCACGCCGTTGGGGGTGGCGAAGAACACCACGTCGCACTTGTCCAGCCCCGCTTCCTCCGGCGTGGAGAATGCCAGGCCCACGCGGCCGCGCAGATTGGGGAACATGTCCGCCACCTTCATGCCCGCTTCCTTGCGCGAGGTGATGGCGGTGAGTTCAACCTGGGGATGGCGGGCCAGCAGGCGCAGCAATTCCACGCCTGTGTAACCGGTGCCGCCGACGATGCCGACTTTGATCATTTTTGTCGCTCCAAATCCGAATAACTGAATTATGGCAAGAAACGCATTTCGCGGGACGTAAAAAAAGCCACCCGCAGGTGGCTTTTTTCGTCCGAAGTGAATTAACGCTTGGAGAACTGCTTGCGACGGCGCGCCTTGTGCAGGCCGACCTTCTTGCGTTCCACCGCACGGGCGTCGCGGGTCACCAGGCCGGCGGCCTTGAGCGCGGGCTTCAGGCTGGCGTCGTAGTCGATCAGGGCGCGGGTGATGCCGTGGCGCACCGCACCGGCCTGGCCGGATTCGCCGCCGCCGGTCACGTTGACCATGATGTCGAACCTGTCGGCGCTGTCGGTCAGCACCAGGGGCTGGCGCACGATCATGCGGCCGGTTTCGCGCGAGAAGAAGATGTCCACCGGCTTGCCGTTGACGACAATGTTGCCGGAACCGGCCTTGATGAACACGCGGGCCACTGCTTCCTTGCGGCGGCCGGTACCGTAGTTGTAGTTACCGATCATGGTTGTTTAACCCTTGATTTCGAGAGTTTGCGGCTGCTGCGCAACGTGGGGATGCTCGGCGCCGGCGTAGACCTTCATTTTCTTGATCATGGCGTAGCCCAGCGGACCCTTGGGCAGCATGCCCTTGACCGCCTTCTCCAGCGCGCGGCCGGGGAAGCGGGCCTGCATCTTGCCGAAGGTGGTTTCGTAAATGCCGCCCGGATAGCCGGAGTGGCGGTAATACTTCTTGTCCTGTTCCTTGTTGCCGGTCACGCGGAGCTTGTCGGCGTTGACCACGACGATGTAGTCGCCCGTATCCACGTGCGGCGTGTAGATGGCCTTGTGCTTGCCGCGCAGGCGGCGGGCGATTTCGGCGGCGAGCCGCCCCAGCACGGCGTCCGTGGCATCCACCACGAACCAGTCGCGCTTCACTTCATGCGGTTTTGCGGAAAAGGTTTTCATCGCAACCTCTGATCCCAAGTCTATGGCGCCGCCAACAGGGCAGCACTCGAAAAGAGCGAGATTTTACGGGGCAAACCGGAAGCGTGTCAATGCCGGCCTGCAATCAGACGAAAGCCCCGCCGCCCTGTGGTATAAGAGCCGGAAACGATTTCCCGACTGGAGACCCCATGAAAGCCCGCATCAAGTGGATAGAAGGCGTCAGCTTCGCCGGCCAGAGCGAATCCGGCCATACCGTGGTCATGGACGGCCCGCCCGACGCCGGCGGCAAGAACCTGGGCGTGCGCCCCATGGAAATGCTGCTGCTGGGCATGGGCGGCTGCACCGCCTTCGACGTCGTGCACATCCTCAGGAAAAGCCGCCAGCCGGTGAGCGACTGCGTGGCCGAAATCGACGCCGAGCGGGCGGATACCGACCCCAAGGTGTTCACCAAAATCCACGTCCACTTCATCGTCAAAGGCCAGGGGCTCGATCCCAGGCGCGTGGAGCAGGCCATCAAGCTGTCGGCGGAAAAATATTGCTCGGCCAGCATCATGCTCGGCAGGGTGGCCGATGTAAGCCACGACTTCGAGATCCAGGAAATGTAGGAGCACCCTTGGGTGCGATCGGGTTTCATCGCAGGCAAGCCTGTTCCTACAATGAAGCCGCTTGGGATGGATATTGAATCACCGCATGGCGAGGCCCTTCGCAAGGGCCGCCATTCACAGCCAGGCGGCATTTACCTCCTGACCTCCGTCACGAAGGCGCGCAAACCGCATTTCGGAAACTGGCAGCTTGGCAGACTGTTGGTGGCCGAGTTTAGACAGGCCCATGAGGCTGGCTTGTGCGAGTCTCTGGCATTTGTCGTGATGCCGGACCATTTTCACTGGCTGATCACATTGAAAGACGGGAGCCTCGCTGCATTAATGGGCAGAGTGCGTTCCAGAAGTGCGATTGCGGTTAATCGGGCGAATGGGACAGGCGGCCAGTTATGGCAACGAGGTTATCACGACCATGCGTTGCGAAAAGAGGAGGATTTGCACGCAGTCGCCCGCTATGTGGTGGCGAACCCCCTGCGGGCCGGGCTTGTCGCCCGATTGGGGGATTACCCCCTGTGGGACGCAATATTTTTGCAGGAGCAGGCTCGCCTGCGATAGACAAATCGCACCCAAGGGTGCTCCTACAGGTCCAGGCTTGCCTCCAGGCAACCGCCGCTTTGCAGCAATTCCAGCAACCGGTCGATGTTGGGATGCTTGCCGGGATGCAAACGCGCATCCTCGGTATGCTCGGCGTAAAGACTCGGCCAGCATCATGCTCGGCAAGGTGGCCGATGTGACCCACGATTTCGAGATCCAGGAAATGTAGGAGCACCCTTGGGTGCGATCGGGTTTCATCGCAGGCAAGCCTGCTCCTACAGATCCAGGCTTGCCTCCAGGCAACCGCCGCTTTGCAGCAATTCCAGCAACCGGTCGATGTTGGGATGCCTGCCGGGATGCAAACGCGCATCCTCGGAGTGTTCGGCGTAAAGCATGAGACCTTCCTGTGCAGCATCGGCATTGATGACGCCGTGTTTGCTGGCCAGGTGAGCATAGACGCGAAACGAACCCGCGGTGCCGGGTGCGTTTTCTATCGCCGCCACTTCCCGGCCCTGCCCGTCAAACAGCCTGAGCCGCTTGCCCTGCACTTCGGGCAGGGCAGCGAGGTTTTCCTTGAACGCCATCAGAAATGGTGCGCGATGCGCTTCATCACCAGCACAGTGCTTCGGCATCGCGCTTTTCGGTTTCGCTCAGGCGGCAACGGCATCGACATATTCAACGATTGAACTGGGCTGAGGCACTGGAAGGGCATCGGCATGCAATCCCTCGATATGAAACTCGATAGCCGCCTTGATTTCGGCCTCTACTTCCTGAAGGGTTTGCCCAGTCGCCACACAACCTGGCAAATCCGGCGCATAAGCGGAGAAGTTGTCCCCAGCCTTTTCAATCACTACTGCGTATCTCATGGCAACCTCACTTTTTCCAGCCGGCCTGTTTAAAAATACTGTTCAGCGTTCCTGGCGCTAGATCGTCACTTGGCTTGCCGGCGACCGTCACGCGCCCTGAAATCACCGGATGTTTATACTGGCGATGACTTCCGCGCTGTGCCACGAGAACCCAGCCTTCCGCAACAAGCCTGGCCAGAACTTCGCTGACTTTCATTGCCTTATATTACGCAACACCAGAAATTCGCTCAACGCAAGGTTTATCCGCGTCAGATGCGGTGCGCGATTCGCTTCATCGCCAGGGACATGCCGCGCATGGCGAGTTTCACCGGCGGCGGCAGTTCGGCCGCGCCGTAATGCACCGCGGTTTCGGCGTGGCGGATTTCGTCTTTCTTCATCTGCTCCACGATGGCGCGGCTCTTCGCGTCCTGCTCGGGCAGCTGGCGCAGGTGCTCGTCCAGGTGCGCCTCCACCTGGCGCTCGGTTTCCGCCAGAAAGCCCAGGTTCCACTTGTCGCCCAACACGCCTGCGGTGGCGCCCAGCGCGAACGAGCCCGCGTACCACAGCGGGTTCAACAGGCTCTTGCGTCCGCCCAGTTCCTCGATGCGGCTCTCGCACCAGGCCAGGTGGTCGGTTTCCTCGCGCGCCGCCTCTTCCAGCGCCGCGCGCGCCTCGGGATTCTTCGCCGTCAGCGCCTGGCCCTGGTACAGCGCCTGCGCGCACACCTCGCCCACATGGTTCACCCGCATCAGCGCCTCGGCAT
>JAJZPR010000018.1 GCA_021847835.1 Pseudomonadota bacterium | reverse complement strand
TTGGATGGCGATTCGCATGACTTCAGGGTCGGCAATTTCCAGCTTTCTCATGATGGCACCTCCGGCGCGGGGAACTGGCATGAGTATAGCTCATCAGTGCGGCATTACATATGACGCTGTGTTTAATAACTGTCTTACCGCATGCTCGCCAGATAAGCCGCCAGGTTCGCGATGTCGGCGTCCTTGAGGTTGCGGGTGTAAGCTTGCATCAGCGGGTCGATGCGCTCGCCGGTGCCGTTGCGGTAGCGCGTCAGCGAATCCTTCAGATAGGCCGGCTGCTGGCTGGCCAGGCGCGGGATTTTTTCCGTGCCATAAGCGTTGGCACCGTGGCAGTTGATGCACAGGCTTTCGTACAGCTTCTTGCCGGCTGCCGCCTGTTGCGTATTCGCGGCGGGTTGCACGGTCACTGCCTGCTGCGAGAAGTACAGCGCGATGTTCTTGTGCTCCTCGGGCGTGAGCGCCTTGATCAGCCCTTCCATGAATTCGTTCTTGCGTTTGCCCGTCGCGAATTTCTCCATCTGGGCGAGCAGGTAGGCCTCGTTCTGGCCTGCCAGGTTGGGTGTGTCCCCGCGCATGCTGCTGCCGCCCACGCCGTGGCAATGACGGCAGAACTGGGCGCTTTTCTGCCCATTCTTGAGGGCGGTTTCCCTGGGGGTCGTTTTCGGCTCGACTGCATGCGCAGACATGGCCAGCAACAGCCCGGCCAGTGCGGGGAAGATGGTTTTTTTCATGTTCGCCGTTAAATTCAGGATAACGGAGTCGTATTTTACAACGGATGATGCGGCCAAGTCATTATTGCCCCGTTGGCAGGCCCTGATTCCTTACCACCACTTCTCGAAAATGACCCGGTTCGGCGGCACGCCCAGTTCGCGCAGGAGTTTCTCCATGTCGTCGACCATGCCGGCAGGGCCGCACAGGTAGAACAGCGCCTCCGGCGCGGCGTTGAGCGCGGATAGCTTGTGCTTGTTGATGCGCCCGGTCTGGCCTTTCCAGTCGGCGCAGGGCTGGGTCACGGTGATTTCCAGGCTCAGGTTGTTGTGACGGCGTGCGGCCTGCTCCAGCTCCTCGCGGAACAGGATCTCGTCCGGGTGGCTCACGCTGTAATACAGCGTGGCGTGGGTTTCCGGCGAGGCGTCGCGCACATAGCGGAAAATCGAGAGCAGGGGCGTGACGCCCACGCCGCCGCCGATCAGCACGATGTCCTCGCCCATGTCTGGCAGGAACACGAAGGGGCCCTGCCCGCGGGTGATGTCGACAGTATCGCCCTCCCTGGCTTCGTGCAGCCAGCGCGTGACAGGATGCCGGGAACTGGTCTTGATGGCGAGTCCGACCACGCCCTGTTGAGTGGGCGTGGTGGTGATGGAGTAGCCGCCGGTCTTGATGTCGCCGTCGATGACCACCGACACTTCCACCCATTGCCCCGGCAGATATTTGAAGCCGTGGTCGCCCACCTCGAATTCGAAGGTTTTGATGGTCGGCGTGGCCTGCCGGATGCGCACGATGCGCGCGGAGAAAATTCTCACCTGGGATTTATCCCGGATAATCCATTAGGCGGCTCTTCGAGCCTGCGCGAGCGCTGACGGGCGCTTTGCGGCCATTTTTTCCGCTTGCTCGGCGCCCATAGGCCAAGCCATGGGCTTCTCCCAAGCGCCAAAACTGTCTCACAAATCGCCTCGTCATCGTCTCGCGTCCTGATAAATTATCCGGGATTATTCTTTCTTTTCGAAATTCAGCGAGGCCGAGTTGATGCAGTAGCGCAGCCCGGTCGGGCGCGGGCCGTCCGGGAACACGTGGCCGAGATGGGCGCCGCAGGCCTGGCACAGGGCCTCGGTGCGCACCATGCCGTGGCTGCGGTCGATCTCTTCTTCAATGGCTTCGCTGCTCATGGGCTGGTAGAAGCTCGGCCAGCCGGTGCCGGAGTCGAACTTGGCGGCGGAATCGAACAGAGGTTCGCCGCAACAGGCGCAACGGTACACGCCCTTTTCGTGATTGTCCCAGTACTTGCCGCTGAAAGCGCGCTCGGTGCCTTTCAGGCGGCAGACGTGGTATTGCTCGGGCGGCAGTTCGGCCTGCCATTCGGTATCGCTTTTTTCTACTTTGCGGGACATGTTGCGCTCCTGCGGCGTGCGTCTTTGTCGCAGTTGTTTTGAAGATGCTGCATTTTGCCAGCAAATTCCCCGGCGATGACTATGATGGCAACATGGAATTGCCGGGGCGGCGACACGGGGCGGCTGCATAGTTGACACCGGCATTCACGCAGTCTATAGTTCGTACAGGTTTTAGACTTAGTCTAAATCATGCGCAGGGCGCCTGAAGGAGGACCGGGCGCCCGCGGTATTTTTGTCCTTCCAGCTTTGATCAAAGGAGATAAACCATGGCCGCACTCAAAGGCTCCAAAACCGAGGGCAACCTGAAAGCCGCTTTTGCCGGCGAATCCCAAGCCAACCGCCGTTACCTGTATTTCGCAGCCAAGGCCGACGTTGAAGGCTACAACGACGTGGCCGCCGTGTTCCGTTCCACCGCCGAAGGCGAGACCGGCCATGCACACGGCCACCTGGAATACCTGGAAACCTGCGGCGATCCCGCCACCGGCATGGCCTTCGGCCCCACCGCCGACAACCTGAAGACCGCGATCGCCGGCGAAACCCACGAGTACACCGACATGTACCCGGGCATGGCCAAGACCGCGCGCGACGAAGGCTTCGACGAAATCGCCGACTGGTTCGAAACCCTGGCGAAAGCCGAGCGTTCCCACGCCAACAAGTTCCAGAAAACCCTGGACTCCCTGGGCGCGTAAGCAAGGCGGGCGGGCTTTGCCCGCCCTGGTTGAATCACCACAGAGACACAGAGAAACGGTGTAATAGGGGGCTTGGCAAAGTAAAGCCTTCCCTTAACCTCCTGCCCTTCCTGTGAGGCTTTCGGTTTTATTCTGTGCCTCTGTGGTCATTTAGGATTTGAATAAACATGACACAACGCGAAGGCAGCCTCGAAGCCCCCACCCGTCACCCGCTGGACTGGAAGAACCCGGATTTCTACAACGAAGACAAGCTCATGCACGAGCTTGAGCGCATCTTCGACATCTGCCACGGCTGCCGCCGCTGCGTGTCGCTGTGCACGTCCTTCCCCACCCTGTTCGACCTGGTGGACGAATCCTCCACCATGGAAGTCGACGGCGTGGACAAGAAGGATTACTGGAAAGTGGTCGATCAGTGCTACCTGTGCGACCTCTGCTACATGACCAAGTGCCCCTACGTGCCGCCGCACCCGTGGAACCTGGACTTCCCCCATGCCATGCTGCGCGCCAAGGCCGTCAAGTTCAGGAAGGGCGAGGTCAGGCTGCGCGACAAGATCCTGTCCGCCACCGATGCCGTGGGCAAACTCGCCACCATCCCCGTGGTGGTGCAGACGGTGAATGCTTCGCTGAAGTGCAAGCCCGTCCGCAAGGCCATCGACAGCGTCATGGGCATCCACCAGGACCGCAAGCTGCCGGAGTACGACAGCGCAAAATTCCGTGCCACCGCGCGTCCCGACAGCAGCTTTGCTGTGAAAGACGGCCAGCGCACCCCGGGCAAGGTGGCGATCTACTCGACCTGCTACGTCAACTACAACGAGCCCGGCATCGGCCACGACCTCCTGGCCATCCTCAAGCACAACGAAGTGCCGACCGTGCTGGTGGACAAGGAAGCCTGCTGCGGCATGCCCAAGCTGGAACTGGGCGACCTCGACCAGGTCGAGAAGCTCAAGGACATCAACATCCCGCAGCTGGCGAAACTCGCGCGCGAAGGCTACGCTATCCTCACCGCGGTGCCGTCCTGCACCCTGATGTACAAGCAGGAGCTGCCGCTGATGTTCCCGCACGACGCCGACGTGCAGGCGGTGAAGGAAGCCATGTGGGACCCGTTCGAATACCTGATGGCGCGCAACGCCGACGGCCTGCTGAAAACCGATTTCAAGCGCGCCCTGGGCCGCGTGGCCTATCACGCGCCCTGCCACCAGCGCGTGCAGAACGTCGGTCCCAAGACCAAGGAAGCGCTGCAGCTGGCCGGCGCCGAGGTGACCAATATCGAGCGCTGCTCGGGCCATGACGGCACCTGGGGCGTGAAGAGCGAGTTCTTCGCCAACTCGATGAAAATCGTGAAGCCGGTGGCGCGCATGGCCAACGAGGCGCAGCCGAAGTATGTCAGCTCCGACTGCGCCATCGCCGGCCGCCACATCCTGCAGGGCATGGGCGAGGGCGCCACGGCGGAGAAACGGCATCCGATCACGCTGTTGAGAATGGCTTACGGACTTTAAGGAGAAAACGACATGGCCAACGAGGGCTACCACGAACCCGTCGAAAAACTGAGCAAGGAGACCATGGACATGCACCGCGCCATCGTCTCGCTGATGGAAGAGCTGGAAGCGGTCGACTGGTACAACCAGCGCGTCGACGCCTGCTCGGACCCCGAACTCAAGGCCATCCTCGCGCACAACCGCGACGAGGAAAAGGAGCACGCCGCCATGGTGCTGGAATGGATCCGCCGCCGCGACCCCAGGTTCGACCACGAACTGAAGGACACGTTATTCAAGGAAGGGCCGATCACCGGCCAGCATCATGATTGAGCAAGGAGTATTGAACATGCCGCAGATCACCCGCGAATCCCTCATGTCGCTGGAAGCCTATGCCAAGGCGCGTCCGGAATTCCGTGCCAAGGTCATGGCGCACAAGAAGAACCGCACCGTGCACCTGGGCGAAAACGTCACCCTGGTGTTCGAGGACGAGCTCACCGTCCGCTACCAGATCCAGGAAATGCTGCGCATCGAAAAGACCTTCGAGGAAGCCGGCATCCTGGACGAGCTGGAAGCCTACACCCCGCTGGTGCCGGACGGCAGCAACTGGAAGGCGACCATGATGATCGAGTATCCGGAAGAGACTGAACGCCGCGCCATGCTGACGAAATTGAAGGGCATCGAGAGCCGCGTGTGGGTGCAGGTGATGGACTTCGCCCGCGTCCACGCCATCGCCGACGAGGACCTCGAACGCGAAAACGAGGAGAAGACCTCCTCCGTGCATTTCCTGCGCTTCGAGCTCACGCCGGAAATGATCGCCGCCGCCAGGGCCGGCGCCGCCATCGCCATGGGGGTGGACCACGCCCTGTACATGGCGGAAACCGTGGTGGCGCAGAATGTGCGCGACAGCCTGGCAGGCGACCTGAAGGGCTGACGGCGGGGTGCATGAGGGCACGGGCTGCCCTCATGTTTCCGGCGGTCTTCTATATTGATTGAAGGGGAGCCATAAGCAGTTTCTGAGTTCTGCCTGGCGCGAGCCCAGGCGGTGGCGTGTTTGATGTCCGGCTTCCCGGGATGCTTCGATTTTCCCAAGGGGGGGATACATGCTGGAATCTGTTTTCGCCAAACAGTTGCAGGCGCGCATCGAAGGCCTGCCGGTTCACGTCACGCTTTGGAACGGGCTGGAGGCGGGCGACCGCATCGCGCCCAAAGTCAGGCTCGAGGTGCACGAGCCCGCGCTGGTCAAGTCGCTCATCAATCCTTCGCTCGGCAAGCTGGCGCGCGCCTACGTCGAAGGTGGCATCGACATCCACGGCCATCCGCGCGACATCCTGGCCTTTGGCGACCGCCTGTGCGAAGGCGAGGCCTGCCGCGACCGCAAGGGCTCGGAGGCCTGGAAATGGTGGCGCCACACGCGCAGCCGCGACCGCAGGAACATCCAGTACCACTACGACGTTTCCAACGAGTTCTACGGCCTGTGGCTAGACGCCAGGCGCGTGTATTCCTGCGCCTATTTCCGCGACCCCGGCATGAGCCTGGAAGCCGCGCAGGAAGCCAAGCTCGACCACATCTGCAGAAAGCTCGACCTCAAGCCCGGCGAGCGTTTCCTGGACATCGGCTGCGGCTGGGGCGGCCTCATCCTGTGGGCGGCGGAGCACTACGGCGTCCATGCCGTCGGCATCACGCTCTCCGACAACCAGCACGGCCACGTCAAGGAAGAAATCAAAAAGCGCGGCCTCGAAGGCCGCGTGGAAGTGCGCCTCATGGACTACCGCGACGTGCCGGAAGAAGGCGGCTACGACAAGATTGCCAGCGTCGGCATGTTCGAGCACGTGGGGCGCGCCCACATCGACGGATATTTCCGGAAAATCCATGGCCTGCTCAAGCCCGGCGGCCTGGTGATGAACCACGGCATCACTTCGGCCTCGCCGAGCTCGCGCGGCCTGGGCAGCGGCATCTCCGAATTCATCGACGAATACGTGTTTCCCGGCGGCGAGCTGGAACACATCTCCGAAGTCATGCATCACGCGGTGAGCGGCGGCCTGGAATGCCTGGACGCCGAAAACCTGCGCCCGCACTACGGACGCACCTTGTGGGAATGGGTCAATCGCCTCGAATCGCACAGTGACAAGGCGCGCGAACTCATCGGCGAAAGGAAATACCGCATCTGGCGCATCTACATGGCCGGCTCGGCCTACGCCTTCGACAGCGGCTGGTTGGAACTGTGGCAGTTGCTGGCCGGCAAGGCGGTCAACGGCAGGCAGCCCAACTACCCCTATTCGCGCGATTACATGTACGCGCGGCAGCGTTGAGCGCGGGCCGGCATCCCCGCCCGGCCTTGCTCCTGAAAGACCTTCCGCCGGGCATGCCGCTGGCGCCGAAAGCGCATGAGCGGCTGCTTGCCCCACGGCGCGGCTGTGGAGGTACACTTGCGCATGGTTTTCCTTCTGTACGGCGGCATACGCCCAACCCTGTCCCGGCGCATCATCCTGTGGCTTTTCACATTCGGCCTCGCACTCTGCCAGGGAGGGGCGCTGGCGCAGGAGCGGCAGCCGGTGCGCATCGGCGTGCTGGCCTACAGCGGTTCCGAGGCCGCGCTCGCCGACTGGTCCCATGTCACGGCGCATCTCGACAAGGCGCTTCCGGCCTACCATTTTTCGCTGGGGTTCTATGACGTGAAAGGCCTGGAAGCGGCAGTCGACCGCCAGGAAGTGTCATTCGTCATCACCAACGGCGGCCATTACGTGTCGCTGGAAGCGGAATACGGGGTTTCCCGCATCGCGACGCTGGAAACGCCCGATGCGGTTTCGCCGGAACAGGCCATCGGCTCCGCGGTCATCGCCCGCGCCGCGCGCCACGACCTCGCCGTGCTGGCCGATCTCAAGGGCAAGCGGCTGGCAGCCGTGTCACCCGATGCCTTCGGCGGCTACCTGGTGGCGGTGCGCGAGTTCAGGCGGGCGGGGATCGAGCCGGAATACGACATGGGCAGCATCGAGTTCGTCGGCTTCCCCATGCAGCGCGTCGTGCAGGCGGTGGCGGACGGCAGGGCGGATGCGGGCATCGTGCGCGCCTGCCTGCTGGAGACGATGGCGCGCAACGGCCTGGTGGACCTTGCCGATTTCAAGGTGCTGTCCCCGCGGCCGGTGGCGGGATTCAACTGCGGCCTTTCCTCCGAACTGTATCCGGACTGGCTCATCGCCACGACCCGCGCGACGGACCGCCGGCTCGCCGGCGCGGTGGCGACGGCCCTGCTTTCCGTGCCGCCCACGCCGGATGGTTTCAGCTGGGGCGTGCCGGCGGACTATCGCAGCGTGCATGAACTCTATCGCGAACTCAAGACCGGGCCCTATACCTACCTGCGCGAGACGACCCTGAGCGGGCTGGCGCGGCGCTACTGGCATTTTCTGCTCATCGGCTTCCTGGCGTTCGCCGGCTGGGTGATACACGTCGTGCGGGTGGAATACCTGGTCTACGTGCGCACCGCCGAACTGCGGCGGGCGCTCACGGCCCGCGACGAAGCGGAGGTCCGGATGCGCGAACACCAGGAGCAGGCCGAACATCTTTCGCGCCTGTCCATCCTTGGGGAGATGTCCGGCACGCTCGCCCACGAGCTGAACCAGCCGCTCACGACCATCAGCAATTACGCGCAGAGCCTGCTGCGCAGGCAGGCGTCCGGCCGCCTCACGCCGGAGGCGGTGGAGGAGGCGGGCACGAGCATCGCCGCCCAGGCCGAGCGGGCGGGCGGCATCCTGCGACGCATCCGGGGCTTTTCCCGCAAGCGCGCGGCGGTGCGCGATCGCCAGTTGCTGGCGGACATCGTCCAGGAGGCGGTGGCCATGTTCAGCGGCATGCTGGCGCACGCCCCGCCGGTGACGGTGGACAATCAGCTGGACGCGGGCGCTATGGTGGAGGCGGATGCCCTGCAGGTCGAGCAGGTGCTGCTCAATCTGCTCAAGAATGCCGCCGATGCCGTGAAGGGCCTGCCGCAAGAACGCCACCGCATCGAGGTCGGGCTTTCCCGCGAGGGGGCCTGGTACCGCGTATCCGTGCGCGACCGCGGCCCCGGCCTGCCGGAACCGCAGCGCGCGCGCCTGTTCGAGGCTTTCTTCACCACCAAGCCCGATGGCATGGGCCTGGGGCTATCCATCTGCAAGACCATCGTCGAGGCCCATGGCGGCCGCCTGTGGGCGGATGCCAACGCCGACGGCCCGGGTTTGACCTTCACTTTCACACTGCCTGCACATGACACAAGCGCTTGATGATGCCCTGATCTACGTGGTGGACGACGACGCCGCGCTGCGCCGCTCCCTGGTCTTCCTGCTCGAATCGGTCGGCTGGCGGGTCGAGGCCCACGCCAGCGCCGAGGAATTTCTCGCCGCCTACCGCCCAGGCTTGCCGGGCTGCCTGGTGCTGGACATCCGCATGCCCAGCATGAGCGGCCTGGAGCTTCAGCATGCCCTGAAGGCGCGCGGCTTCGAGCCGCCGGTGATCTTCATCACCGGGCACGGCGACGTGTCGCTGGCGGTGCAGGCGATGAAGCAGGGAGCCTGCGACTTCATCGAGAAGCCGTTCCGCGATCAGGCCCTGCTCGACGCCGTGGCGCGGGCGGTGCGCGAAGGGCGCGAGGCGCTGGCTGAGGCGAGGCGGCAGGGGGACGCGCAGGCCGCGCTGGCCCGGCTCTCGCCGCGGGAACTCGACGTGGCGCGGCTGGTGGCGCGGGGGCTGCCCAACAAGCTGGTGGGGCGGGAGTTGAACATCAGCGAGAAGACGGTGCACATCCACCGCCAGCACGTGATGGAGAAGGCGGGGGTGGGTTCGGCGGCGGAACTGGCGCGCCTCATGCTGCAGGCGGATCCGGCCAGCCTGGGTTAGCCGGCTATTTCACCGGGCCGCAGGGCTGACCGGAACCTCCCGCTCAGGCGCGCTTCACCCGCGCGGGCAGCCCGTTCCTGACCGTGGCGCCGGAGATCGCGTCCATCCACACCGACTTGCCGGCGCGGGTGGGATCGGCAAAGCCCAGGTCGTTCAGGTTGATGCCGGCCGCGAGTTCGGGCATGTCGGGCTGTTCCCGCTTGCCGATGCGGTGCGCCCGGGCGCCCAGCTCGCGGTGGCCGTAGCCGTGCTCCACCGCCAGCACGCCGGGCATCACGCCTTCGTGCACGATGACGCGGCCGGTCACGCTGCCCCCCGGCGTCTGGATTTCCGCCATGTCGCCGGTTTCGAGGCCGTGGCGCGCGGCATCCCGCGGATGCATGACCACCGGGTTTTCCGGATGCACGCCCAGGAGCCGGGTGGCGCCGATGGAATAGGAGTTCATCAGCGCCGACTTGAAGCTCACCACTTGCAGCGGCCATTCCGTCTCGGGGTAGACCTTGCGCATGGGTGTGCCGTCGGCGAAGGCGGGCGGCGTCCAGGTGGGGCAGCCGGTAAAGCGCTTGCCGGTGAGGCTGTTCTTGGCGCCGCCGACGTTCTCGTTCCACACGTGCAGCAGGGGCACCTTGAAGCGGTTGCGCATCCACTCCGGGTTTTCCTCGTCGTAGGTCTCCTTGGCCGGCTGATGGCGGCCGCCGCGGGTGTACAAAAAGGCCACCTTGCGCACCTCCTCGGGCTTAAGGGTGCGCTCCAGCAGCGGCCGCAGCCGCTCGACGCCGGAAAGCAGCATGTCCTCGTCGGTGGCGTCCGGCACCGGCTCCTTGCCCAGCCAGGCGATGTTGGCGCCGCCGCGCAGATACCAGTCCTCGGGCCGCTCCAGGGGATAGGTGTTGCCCTCGGCATCGGCCAGCGCGCCGGGGCCGAAGCCCGGCAGGCCCATGGTCTTGGCCAGGGCGACGAGGAAGGTCTCCATGCCGATGGCCTGGCCGTCCGGCGTCTTGTCCGCCTTGGGTTCCACCACCGGCCAGCGCGCCGTGGAGGTCTTGGTGGGCACGCCGTGCCAGGGCGAGGCCCAGCCCCAGCTCTCGTACAGCAGCGAGTCGGGCACGATGTAGTCGGCGTAGGCGTTGCTCTCGTTGATGAGGGGGTCGATGGACACGATGAGCGGAAGCTTCTTCGGGTCCGCCAGATCCTTCCCGATCTGCCCGCTCAGGCCGGGGATGCCGTAGAGCGGGTTGGAACTCCACAGGATCAGCGCCTTGAGGCCGTAGGGATAGCCGTTCAGGGCGGCGGTCAGCCATTCGCTGGCGAGCGCCGGCGCGTTCGGGAACCACGGCGCCTGCGCCGGGTAGGGCTTGCCTTCGGCCTTCTTGCGGGCGAACTCGGCGGTCTTCTCGTAGGGCACGTTGCGGCCCAGGGGCACGCCGGAGGGCTTGACCATGCCGGGGAAGGTTTCCAGGTTATAGCGCGGACCTTCGGCGACGTCCTTGAAGCCGCCGCCCTTGTCCGCGAAGCCGCCCTTCCAGTTCACGTTGCCGATGAGCACGTTGAGCATCACCACGCCGTAGGCGTTGTAGAAGCCGCTGCCGGACATCATGCCGCCGTGGGCCACGGCCGCGGCGCGCTTGCCGTGCGAGGAAAACTCGCGCGCCAGCCCGGCGATGACGTCGGCCGGCACGCCGCAGGCCAGGGCGTATTGTTCCAGGTCCTGCTTGAACGCCTCTTCCTTGAGCAGCTGCAGCGAGGACTTCACGCGCAGCGGCTGGCCTCCGACGTCGAGCACGGTGTCGACATGGAGCTGGGCCGGGGCGGCGGCCTTGTCGTGGAACACGGCCTTGCCGTCGGCGTCCAGCACCACGTAGGGATCGGTCTCCTTGTAGCGTTCCTCCTCGGCGAGCTTCATGCCCAGGTCGGAGCCGCGCAGCATGCGGCCCTGGCGCGGATGCTTGGGCTCCACTACCACCAGGTGCGTGGCGTTGCTGCACGAAGGCTCGCCGGCTGCCTTGGCCACCGCCTCATTGGGGCGGGCCAGGTAGTTCGCGTCGATGCGTTCGTTCTCGATCAGCCAGCGGATCATGCCCATCACCAGGGCGCCGTCGGTGCCGGGCCGGATCGGCACCCAGCGTGCGCGTTCGCCGACGGCGCGGCTGTCGGCGTTGGTGAGTACGGGGTCCACCACCACGTAGTCGAGCTTGCCGTCGGTGCGCGCCTTGGCCAGCAGGGTGCCCTGGCGCTTGAAGGGATTGCCGGCCTGGGCCGGGGCGGTGCCGATGAAGATCACGAACTCGGCGTTCCCGTAGTCGGGCTTGCCGTGCGGCATTTTCTTGAGGTCGCCGAACACGGCGCCGGAGCCGGAACGGTAGGAGCCGCCGCAGTAGGCGCCGTGGCCCACGAAGTTGATCGAGCCGTAGGCCTGCTGCATGAAGCGCTTGGCGAAGGCCGAGCGCCCCTCGTTGGTGCTGATGAGCATGGCCACCTGGTTGGCCCTGGGCCCGAGTCCGGGTTGCGCCGGATCGATGGGCGTGGCCAGATCGCGCAATGCCCGGAGCCCGTCCACGTGGCCTTCGCCGAACAGATCGCCGCCCTCGGTGATTTCCTTGACCAGCTGCTCGAAGGAAATGGGCTCCCATTTGCCCGAGTTGCGGGGGCCGACGCGCTTCATCGGCGTCAGCACGCGGAAGGGGGAATCCATCTGCTCCAGCACCGCGTTGCCGCGGCCGCAGGCGGTGGAACGGCCCGCCAGGCCCTTGTCCTTGAAGGCGGACACGCTCAGGAAGCTGTCGCGCACGCTGGCCTTCATGGGCAGGTGCGGATCGGCGGAAAGCGGGCTGTAGGGGTTGCCGGTCACGCGCAGCACCTTGCCGCTGGCGCGGTCCACCCGGACGCGCACGCTGCAGAAGGTGGTGCAGCCGGTGCACATGGTGTAGCTCACCTGCTGGGCCGTGTTCAGCTTCAGGGCGCCGGTTTCCGGGTCGACGCTGAACTCGGGCGCGGGCGCATCGCCCCAGGTCTTGTGCTTGGGCATGTCCTTACCCAACAGCTTGTTCACGACCTGCTTCGCGGTGGCGGCGTAGCCCGCGGTGAACGCGGCGAGGCCGCCACCGGCGAGGATGAGTTGGCGTTTCTTGATATCCATGACGATTCTCCTCAGGCCCCGGTGCGTCCGTTGCGGCCGCCCCAGGACAGTACGTTGGTGAGCAGGATGAACAGGAAGATCCACAGGCCCGCGGTGCCGACGATGCCGAGCAGGCCGTCATGCCCCAGGGGAAGCTCGTAGCTGTAGTAGCCGGCGCCGGTCTTGGGGATCTCCTGGCCGCCGATGAACACGGTCCAGCGCATCATCCAGGCGCTGTGGATGGCGATGAGGCCGGCCAGCAGGCCGCCGTGCGGCAGCTTCAGGGCGAGTCCGAGCGTGAGCAGGGCGCTGCCCGCGGCCCACAGCGCGGTCAGCCGCCAGGCTGCGGAAGGGGCAACCTGGGCGAGGGCTTCCGCATGGGCGGGCGACAGGCCGGAGAGTGACAGGGCCAGCCAGGCCGCGCCCACGGCGAGCGCCGCCGCCTGTGTGGCGGCGAGCACCCGGTTGAGCCGTACCGAGGCATCGAGGGTCGCCGTGCCCAGCAGGCGTTCCAGCACCAGCACCAGGCCGACGGCGCCCGCCAGGGCGGTGACGGCAAACTGCACCGGCAGGAAGGGCGTGTCCCACAACGGACGGGCTTTCACCACCATCACTTCCATGCCGGTGTAGAGCAGCACCAGCAGCGCACCCACGCCGGCCAGCCCGGCGGCGACGGCCAGGGCGCCGCGGCTGTCATGGCCGCCGTAGGCGAGACGGCGGTACCAGTTGGCCAGGCGTCCGCCTTCTTCGGCCATCTCCTGCAGGGTCGGGCGCAGCGCCAGCCAGGCGTAAAGCATGAGCCCGCCGAGGTAGAGCGGAATGAAGAAGGCGCCCCAGGCCATCCAGGAACCGAAATTGGGGTGCAGGTAGAAGTTCAGGAAACGGCCCGGCTGGTGCAGGTCGGCGAGCAGGGCCACGGGCGCCGTCAGGCCGCACAGCAGGGCGGCGAGCAGGGCGCGGCGCGAGATGCCGCTCCAGGCCGCCTTGCGCAGCAGGATGCCGGGCAGGGAAAGGAAAAAGGCGCCGGCCGACAGGCCGATGAGGAAGAAGTACTGCACCGCCCAGGGCAGCCAGGCGACTTCCCGTGCCACGTTCACGACTTCGACGATGGGAGCGTTCATTTTCAGCCTCCGTGTTCGCTGGGTTTCCAGAGGGCGGCGACGCCGTCCACCCGGCTCTGGAATCGGGGATCGAGCCCGATGTAGAAAACATGAGGTTCGGTGCCGGCCTCGGGCTTGAGCACTTTCACCTCGTCCTTGGCGGCGTCCAGGCGCTGCCTCAGCTCGCCTTTCGGGTCGTTCAGGTCGCCGAAGATGCGCGCGCCGCCCACGCAGGTTTCGACGCAGGCGGGCAGCAGTCCGGCCTCGACGCGGTGCGCGCAGAAGGTGCACTTGTCCGCCTTGCCGGTATCATGGTTGATGAAGCGCGCGTCGTAGGGGCAGGCCTGGACGCAGTAGGCGCAGCCCACGCAGCGCTCGCCGTCCACCAGCACCACGCCGTCCTCGCGCTTGTAGGTGGCGCCCACCGGGCACACGGGCACGCAGGGCGGGTTGTCGCAGTGGTTGCACAGGCGCGGCAGCACGTAGGTGCCGGTGGTGTCGCCGGTCTTCACCGCATAGGTGGACACGATGGTGCGGAAGCTGTTTTCCGGCACCGCGTTTTCCATGATGCAGCTGATGGTGCAGGCCTGGCAGCCGATGCAGCGGCGCACGTCCACCAGCATGGCCCAGCGGTGAGCGCTGTCCTTGCCGGCGGCCTGCGCCGGCAGCGCAGCGGCGCCTGCCGTCACGGCCGGCAGCGCCCGCAAAAAGGCGCGCCGCGAGGTGTTTGGGAGGGTATCTTTCATGGCAACAACTCCTTGTTGGGAGACGTTTCCATACTACGCCCGCAATGCCTCCCTGCATATTGGGGGCTTGATCGAAATAAATAGATGAAATCATCTATTTATCTGTCATTTGTCTACCTCTCGTTCGCAAGGGCGATAAGCGCTTGCTTCAGAGCGGCCCGCACTTGCCTGCGCAGTTCGCGCCATGCCCTGCTTCTTGCCGCGACAAGCTGCTGGTTGATCTCCAGCTCGATGCCCGCGTAGTCCTTTTCCGCAAAGCGCTTGCGCAGCCAGGCGGTGAAGCCGTCCGAGCTGCCGCGGTAGGGATAGTTGCGGCGCACACCCAGATCCGGCGCCAATTCATTGAGCGCAGCCTGCCACTGACGGCACAGATCGAGCTCGCCGGCCCGCGCGGGATCGTAGAGCAGGCCGATACCGGCCTTGCGCACCTCGCCGTCCAGCACCGGCGTGAAACTGTGCGAAGAGATGTGAATCACGCGCCGGCCCTTGGTGACTTCCCCGGCGATATGCGCCTCGGCCTGGCTGCGGTAGGGCAGGTAGTGGGCTTCCAGGATTTCGCGCCGCACTTCTTTTGATGCGGTGCGCGTGGCTTCGGAATACAGCCTGGGGTGGCCGATGGAGCGGTTGAGGTCGACGAGCAGCCGGCTCACGGTGGACACGAACAGCGGCGCCTTGAATGCCTTGGCCAGTTCCCGAGCCATGGTCAGCGCGCCTGGGTCAAAGCCGCGGTGGGTTTGCAGCAGCGCCTCGAAGCCCCTGAACAGAGGCCGGTAGCGCGGCGGGATGCGGTTGCCGCCGTGTTCGCAGGTGATGAGCAGGCTGATAGGTTTAGCCATCCTTCCCTCCAAACAGGCGCCCGTCCCGCAGGCAATCGCACAATTCGCGATACACCGCTTGCAGCCGCGAACGTTCGCAGTCCGGACCAACGGCGTTCAGGATGCGGCGGGCCAGCGGCCCCTGTTCGAGGATGGTTTCCAGCGGTTCCCGCCAGTGCCCGCGGTAATCGGCAAGGTGGGCCTCGATCAGGAAGCGCCACAGGTCGGCGGCGGCACAGCGGCACTCCAGGCAGCCCAGTCGCGTCAGATAGTCCGCATCGTCGATGAGCGCCTGCTCGCCGTCCTGTATGCACTTCAGAAACACCTCTGCCAGCCGCCCGGTATCCATGGACAAATCGGCAGTTGAGTCGTATAGCGCCTTGACCACGGCGCACGCTGCCGCGGCGATGGCCAGGTCCGCCTGCGGGCACTCCTGCATGTCGATGACGCGAACCTCCAAGGCATTGCGCTCGAAGCGCGGAATGGCGCCGCGTGCGTTGAGCCATTCATGGCGCAGGATGTTTTCCGGGTCAAGCGGCGCGACGGCCGCGTACATCGGCGCAAGGATGCGCGCATGGTAATCGGCGATGCCTGTCACGCTGTCCGGGATCACCACGCCTATCGTTTCCGGCACCCTGATCTGGTGGCTGCGGTAATTTTCCATGCGGCAATCCAGGAATCCGCTGAACTGCCCGTCCGCGAACGGCGAACTGGCGGCCAGTGCGGGCAGGATGGGCAGCACGAGGCGAACCGCCGCATGCAGCCGCGCAAACTCGGCGGCGTTGGCGAAAGGCAGGTTGAGATGCATGCTCTGCAAATTGGCCCAGCCGTGGCGTCTGCATCCGAAGATGCGGTCGTAGGTCCGGTAGATTTCCGCATGCTCGTGGGGCCACAACAGGGTTTCGGATGCGGGGTTCATCCACGGGTGCATGGCGGTGGGCATGAGGCAGGCGCCGTGGGGTTCGAGCGCCGCATTGACTGCGCGCACTTCGCCCTGGAAAGCGGCGGCCAGCGGCGCGAGTGCCATATCCGGCCGCTTGTTCTTGACCTCGATCAGATGCAGCACGACTTCGTTCGACCATGCGAAGCGGTCGCGGGAAACTTCCCCGCCATCATTCAGCAGGCGGTCGGAGATGGGCAGCAGCGCCAGCGTTTTCCGGTCCACGATCATGTATTCGAGTTCGATGCCGTAGCCGGCGAAGGCATGCAGCGCGGCGGCAGCCGTCATCGCGCGCCCCCGCGCTTGCGTTCCTCGATGCGCTTGAGGAACACGCCCATGACTTCGCGGTAGAGCGCATCCTTCAATATGCCGTCCTCATTGCCGGCATCGACATTGGGATTGTCGTTGACTTCGATGATGTAGCAGCGGCTGCCGATCTGCTTGAGATCCACGCCATACATGCCGTCGCCGATGAGATTGGCGGCTTTGAGCGCGGTTCTGACCACTTTCGTCGGTGCTTCGCCGATGGACACTGCCAACGTCGGCCCTTCCTCGACCGTGCGGTGCTGCGCATCGCGGCGGATGACCTGCCAGTGCCCGTGCGGGAACACATACTTGGCCACGAACAGCACCCGGCGGTCGAGAATGCCTATGCGCCAGTCGAATTCCGTCGGCAGCCATTCCTGGGCGATGATCAGGTCGGATTCGGCGAGCAGCGCGCCGACCTTGGACGCGAGTTCGTCTTCCGTTTCCACCTTGACCACGCCGCGCGAGAACGAACTGTCCGGTTGTTTCAACACGCACGGCAGCCCGAGCGCGGGGATGATGTCGGTCACATTGCCCTTGTGCACCACCAGGGTCTTGGGCGCAGGCAGCCGGTGCCTGGCCAGCAGCTCGGCGAGATAGACCTTGTTGTTGCACTTGAGGATGGAGTCGGGGTCGTCGACCACCACCAGGCCCTCGGCCACGGCGCGGCGCGAGAAGCGGTAGGTGTAGTGGTTGGCGTAGGTGGTGTCGCGGATGAAGAGGGCGTCGAATTCGGGCAGCCGGTTGATGTCGGAACGCGTGATGAATTCCACATGCATGCCGAGTGCCTCGGCAGCTTTCTGGAATTTCTGCATCGCCTTCGCATTGGAGGGAGGCTCGGGGTTGCCCGGGTCGTGCAGGATGGCGAGGTCGAAGCGCGGCGGCGGGCGCTGGCGCATCCGCTGGCCGCGGCCGGAAAAATAATCGCTTGCCGCCTGCACCACGAAGTCCTGGTGCGGCGGCGGGATGTCGCTCGCGCCAATGGCACGGATGCTGCGGATGCGCCAGCGCTCGCGGCGCCGCTCGAAGTGGGCGCGCAGCAGCGGCGCCTGCAGCAGGCCGAACAGCTTGTGGCTGAGCGCGTCGTAGCGCCGCGTCACGTTGCGGCCGAAGTAGATGCTCAATTCGAAACCGTCGGATTTGATCGGCGCGAGCAGGCGCTGGATCGGCTCGTCCAGATCCTCGGTCAGCAAGCGCACCAGGTTGGGGCTTTGCAGATCTTCCATGGTGCCGACCTTGGGCAGCGGTTTGTGTCCGCGCGCTTCGGCCAGCAGCGAAACGTAGTAGCCCAGGCTCTGGTAGCGGTAGGACTTGCACAGGTTGAATACCTTGACCGAGTGGTCGTCGCCGTAGGACGGATCGCTCAGATAGGCGCGGGCGGAAACCACGTCCACGCTGGGAATTTTCAGCGGCCAGTCTTTCGGATTGTCGACGACGATGAGGGCGCTCATGGCACCGCAGGCCCCTGAATGCGGGGCGGATGGATCACCAGCAGGTTGGCGTCATGGGTGACGATGCCCAGCAGCACCGCGCATACCACGCGGTCGATGCTGACCCAGTACTCGTGGCTGGGGCCGTAGGGGTGCGGGCCGTAGGGGTCGGCGATCAGCACCTGGCGCCGCCCGCGGTCGTAGCCTGCCATCACCACGAAATGCCCGCCCGGCTTGCCGCGCACGTCGTCGGGCGTGTCGTCGGGGCCGTATTCGCGCGCGGTGCGGTAAAGATAAGTCGAGCTCAAACCGGTGAGGATGGGCAGGTTGCGGCGCAGAAGCCCGCGGATCAGGGTGCGCGACAAGTCGGTAAAGCGCAGCCGCCCGCCCAGGCTCAGGAACTCCAGATAGCCCTCGGTGGCATGCTGCAGGCGCTCATCGTTCTTCTTGGCTTTTGCCTGCAGGCGCAGGCGCTCGGCGATGTCTACGCCCGGCGCGAACCAGGTGGGGTCGAACACCGTCACGTTGTAGGTGTAGATCGTCGCCTCGAAACCCTGGCGCAGCGCGTCGCAGGCGAGGAACACGGCGAAGGTGCCGCCGCCCTGGTCGAGCTTGCGCGTGCGGCCGATGACTTTCTGCAGCGGTTCATCCTTGCCCCAATAGCGATAGACCGCATGCAGGCAGGTGGGCCCGCAAGTGGTTTCATCCGGCTGCGGCAGCATCCTGACCGGCAGGGCGTGCGTCAAGGGCAGCATGGCCATATCCCCCAGGCGGTTTTCTTATTGTCATTATGGCTGACGCTGCGCAGGGGGCAACGTGGTCGAGCGGCATTGGAGAGTTCGCGTTATCTCCGCCAACCCGTTTCAAATATCGGCCCTGGGTTTCTGGGCAACCTTCAGGTACTTGTGGCCGGCAGACGGAATGCGTGCGGGCGATAAACTGTTGCCCGGATGGTCGGCGGCATGTTGTTTGCGCCGCATCCATGACGGCGCCAGTCCGCGCTGCAGCAATTTCCGCGCGACCATGCGGGTGATGCGCAAAATGTCCAGGATCGGCCTGAAGTGGCTCTTGCGCGCACTGGCAACATAGATGGCCGGAATGGGAACGGCAAAAGTGGCGTATCCCCTGCGCCCGGCCTCGATGATGATTTCGCTTTCGAACACGAAGCCATGCGCCTTGTGTCTGGACGCCAGATACGCGTTCAGCAGCGCAGCCGGATAGATGCGGAACCCCGACTGGCTGTCGCTTACCGGATGGCCGGCTGCCCACGCGATCCAGAAGTTGGCGAATCGATTGGCCAGATAGCGCTTCAAGGGAAACTGGCTGCGATCATGCAGGCGGGAGCCGATGATGAGGCGATCCGGATGCGCCTGCATCGCTTCCAGCAGCCGGGGGATGTCTTCCGCGCGGTGCTGGCCGTCGGCGTCCATGGTCATGACCGCATCGGCGCCCTGGCTCAGCGCATGTTCCATGCCGTGGCGCAGGGCTTGCGCCTTGCCCTGGTTGTGCGGAAGGCGCAGCAGCGTGAGCGGCAGGCCTGCAACGCTTTGCGCGGTGGCGTCGGTCGAGCCGTCGTCGACGACGATCACCCATGCGTGTTTTTCCAGCGCGGCGGCGGCGACCTCGCGCAGCGTGGCCGCTTCGTTGTAGGCGGGAATGACCAGCGCGACGCGCTTGAAATCGGCGGCCGCGTTCATGCCATGCCCCCGTTCAGGCCGATGACCTGGCCCGTGAGATAGGCCGCGTCGTCGGAGGCGAGAAACGCCACCAGGGCGGCGACTTCGTCCGGCGTGCCGGCGCGCTTCATCGGCACCATGCGCTTGATGGCGTCGCTGTCGAAGATACCTTCCGTCATGCCGGATTCGATGATGCCGGGCGCCACCACGTTGACGGTGACGCCGCGCGTAGCGAGTTCCAGCGCGAGCGACTTGCTTGCGCCGTGCAGCCCCGCCTTGGCGGCGGCGTAGTTGGCCTGGCCGCGGTTGCCCAGTTGCGCAGCGATAGAAGACAGGCTGACGATCCTCCCCCAGCGCGTCGCCATCATCGGCAGCAGCAGGGGCTGGCACACGTTGAAGAATCCGTGCAGCGAAGTGTCGATGACTTCGTGCCACTGTTCCGACCGCATGCCGGCCAGCGGCGCGTCGTCGTGGCAGCCCGCGTTGTTGACCAGGATCTGCACCACGCCGGCTTCGAGGCATTGCTCCAGCGCGATGCGGCAGTTGTCGGCATCGCGCACGTCGAAACTGATGGCTTCAGCGCTGCCGCCCGCTTGCCTGATTTCGCCGGCCAATGCGGCCGCACGCTCGGGATGGCGGTGGGCGTGGACGATGACATGATGGCCGCAGGCCGCGAGGCGGCGGCAAATGGCGGCGCCGATGACGCCGCTGCCGCCGGTGACGAGGGCGCGCTTCATTCGGCTGTTCCTTGCAGCACGACGGCGGCGCGGCCGCTGAGCACGCGCTGTCCGTTGCTTTCCAACTGAAACTGGTACAGCGAACGTCCGCCTTCGGCAATGATTTTCTCGGCGCGGATATGCAGCTCGCCCGGCAGTTCGTCGAGATCGCTCGCCGACAGCGCCAGGTCGCGCGCCACGGCCAGAAGGCCGCGCGCGGGCGGCGCGGCATCGCCGGCGCACAATCCCTGATGGACGGCCATGGCCTGCGCGGCATACTCCAGCCCGCACCAGGCAGGCAGCCGCCCGTCTTCGCGCAGCGGGTTGTCGTCCGCGTGGTGGCGGCGGGCCAGACAGTGGATGGTATTGGCGTCGTATTCGAGCACGTCGTCCAGCAGCACCATGTTGCCGCTGTGCGGTAAAAGCCGTGCGATGTCGGTGCTGTTCAAGCTGCGTCCTCCACTTCCAGGGACAGGCCGTCAAGGTAGGGCAGGCAATGCCTGGCCGATGTGCCGGCAGCCAGCGCCGCCAGCAGCGGCAGGCATTGTGCCACCGGGTTGGCCTCGACGAGTTCGCCGATCCAGTCCTCGCGATCCGCATGCGAAGCCGGTGCCTGCTCGCCCGTGCCGATGCGCCATTGCGCGAGTTCTTCCCCTTGCCCCGGCGGCGCCAGCAAGAGGGCAACGGCAAAATCCTGCCGCGCCGGCCACAGCGGCGCGAGCGGGAAGGGCGCGGCCAGGTCGAAGCCCACCAGCAACACGCGGCGGTTTTCGGTGCCGACCTGGACTGCGGCTTCCAGCAAGCCCGCGGCGAACGGCGCGCGGTGGCAGCACAGACTGTTGGACGGGCTGTGGCTGCCCGTGGCGATGCCGTAATAGCCGGCCGGCGCGTTGTGCACCGAGTTGTGGAATTGCGTGGGCGACACCGCACGATCCGGCGCTGCCAGCGCGAGGCAGAGTTGATGCAGGATGGCGCCGTCGCCGCCGCTGGAGGCAAATACGGTGCTGACCGCGCGCGCGTCGGCTTTTGCATCCGCCAGCGCCTGGGCGGCGGCGGTCCAGGCCGCGCGCGCACTCGCTGAAGTGCGGCGGCGCTCGGCGGACGGCAGCGGCAGGGCGACCGGCGGCGGCGGCTCCGGATGCCATGCCTGATCTCCGCGCAATACCGGAACGGCTTCCTGCCAGCTTGGCAGGCCGGGGGCGTAGAGGCCGATGCCTTGCAGGCCGACGCGCATCATGCCGCGCACCCCAGCACCAGCGCGCAGTTGTCGCCGCCGAAACCGAAGGAATTGCTCATCACGCGCCGCGGCTTCATGGGCCGGGTCTCGGTCAGCACGCGGCACCGCAATTCCGGGTCGGCCTCGCGCTGGTGCAAGGTGGCGGGAACCAGCCCGGAACGCAGGCTGAGCGCGCAGATGATGGCCTCGGTGATGCCGGCCGCGCCCAGGGTGTGGCCGGTGTGCCCCTTGGTCGAACTGCACGCGACATCCGCGCCGAAAAGCTGGCTGATCGCCTGGTCCTCGGCCCGGTCGTTGGCCGGGCTCGCGGTGCCGTGCAGGTTCACGTAGTCGATGGCCTCGGCTTCCAGGCCGGCGCGCGCGAGCGCCTCGCGCATGGCGAGCAGGGCGCCCGCCCCGGCCGGATGCGGGCTGGACATGTGATAGGCGTCCGAGCTTTCACCGTAGCCCAGAAGCGCGATGTCGCTGTTGCCTTCGCGTTCCAGCAGCGCGAAGCCCGCGGCCTCGCCCAGGCTCAGGCCGTCGCGCGCGGCGTCCCAGGGGCGGCAGGGTTGGGCGGACAGCAAGGCCAGCGAATCGAAGCCGTACAGGATGGAATTGCACAGGCTGTCCACGCCGCCCACCACCGCCGCGTCGCACATGCCCGCCGCGATCATGCGGTGGGCGGCGGCGAACACCTTGGCACTGGACGAACAGGCGGTGGAAATGCTGTAGGCCGGGCCGGCGAGTTCCAGGGCTTTCCGCACGAAGTCGGTGACGGAGTACAGGCTTTGGGTGCGGGCGTAGTCGAAACCGGCGGGGAGCGCACCGGCCTCGTCGCGCGCCCGGTAGGCGTGCTCCAGGGAAAGGATGCCCGAAGTCGTGGTGCCGAGAAATACCCCGATGCGCGCGCTGCCCCAGCGCCGGCGCGCGCGCGCCACGGCGGCGCGGAAGCCGTCCTGTTCCAGCCCCAGGTGCGCCAGACGGTTGTTGCGGCAGTCGTAGGCCTGCAAGGAGGCCGGCAGGGTGCAGGCCTCGATTTCGTCCACGCGTCCGATCCAGGTCGCAAGCGCGGCATCCTCGAAATCGTTCGGGCGCAGGCCGCTGCGGCCCTCCCTCAGCGCGGCCAGCGATGCGTCCAGCCCCAGCCCGATGGGGCTGGCGGTGGCGAAGGCGGTGATGGGGAGCGGATTCACGAAACCGGACAAAAAATCGAATTCTACTTGGCTTCTTTTACCCTGTTGCCGCCGCGCCAGGCAATGGCATAAAACAGCGTGAACAGCGTGCCGAGCAAAACCGTCAGCCCGATCGCATGCAGCACCGGGATGGGCGCGATTGCCAGGCAGGCGGCCGCAGTCAGGCTGGTCAGGCCGCACAAGCCGACGGCAAGGGCGGTGCGGCGGGCGGATTCCTCGTTTTCGGCACGGCGCTGGAAGAACAGGGCATAGTTCAACCCGGTGCCCATGACCAGCAGCAGCGATATCAAGTGAAACAAGTTGAGCCGTATGCCCAGCGCCAGCAGCATGGCGGCGGCGGTCAGCATGGCGGCCAGCACAGGTAGCATGGTTCCGGCGGCTGCGCCTGCGCTGCCGAGAGAGAGCCAAAGCAGCAGGCCGACCGTCACGACGCCCGCCGCGATCAGGCCGAGCGCCTGCGTGCGTGCGTTGCGCAACAGCGATTCGGTGTCGCCCTTGATGTCCAGCAGGGCCACGCCGGGCGCGCGGTGCTGGTTGGCTGCGGCGATAAGGCGCGCGGGCTGGGAAATGCCTGAGAGCGGCGCCAGCGCGACCCACTGGCCTTGCCCCGGCACAAGCAGGGCATCCACGCGCGTCGCCCACGGCGTGCCATCGAGGTCGCGCCGCTGGATGGGCGGCAGGCTGCGGCTGCGCTCGATGTCCTGCAAAAATGGCGCGAAGGCGTCGGCCCGGAAAGGCAGGCCCTGCAAGGCCTGCTCAAGGTTGCGGCGGGCGGTGGCGCTGTCGGGGATGGCATTGTGGCGCGCCAGTTGCGCCGCCTGGCTGGGCAGCGTTTGCGCGGCCAGCGCATAGCCGCCGATGATGCCTTCGCGAACCAGGCTTTCGAGCCAGCCGTGGTGCTGCTCGCTCAAGGCCAGGGCCGCTTCGGCGCTGGGCGCGGAGAATGCGAGCAGGAAGCGCACGTCGGGCGCGCCGAGTTCGCCGCGCAGTTCGCGGTCGAGTGCGACAGCTTGCGGCGGGACCGGCGAGAGCTTCGCCAGGTCGTCGTCCCACACTGTATCGGCGCGCGCCAGCACGATGAGCGCCGCCGCCAGCGGCAGGATCGCAACCCATCCGGGCAGGCACGGCCATTGCGGCAGGCGCGGCAGGCGGTAGTCGCCCGGATCGAGCGCGGGCAGGATCCAGCGCGTGGTCAGGCCGGCGGCCGCGGCGCCGGCCGCCGTGAGCAGGCCCAGCTGGCGCAGGCCTTCCAGATCGGACAGCAGCATGAACAGCGCGCCCAGCGCGGTCGTCAGCATGGCGAGATAAAGCGCGCGGCGGATGCGCTGCGCGGCGCCGGCGAGCGCCTCGCCTGGCGTGCGGTGGCTGAAGAGGTAGGCGGGGTAATCCACTGCCTCGCCGATGAGGATGGCGCCGAACGCCAGGGTGATGCCGTGGATCGAGCCGAACCATGCGCCGACCGCGGCCGCGCCCACGGCAAGGCCGGTCGCCAGCGGGATCAGGCTCAGCGCCACCGGCTTCCAGGCGCGATAGGCCAGCGACAGAATCAACAACACCAGCGCGAGCGACAACACCGTGGTGCGTAGCGCCGTGCGCTCGATACGCTGGCGCGCATCGTCGGCGAACGCGGGCGCGCCGCTCATTTGCAGGCGCGCCGTGCTCACGCTCCCGTCGTCTGCTCGCAGGCTTGCGTCGAAAGCGCGCCGCACGCTTGCGAGCGCCTGATCCTGCGCGTGCGCGTCGGTGCCCGCAGCCTGCATGTAGGCGAGCAGCAGGGCGCGCCGTCCGTCATGCGAGAACCAGACGCCGTGCTGCATGGCCGGCGGATTTTCTCCCGCCAGCGACTGCAGCAGTGACAGCATCGCGCCGCCGGGGTCGCGCGGCAGCCAGGCCTGGACCATGCCGCTCAGCGGCGAGGCCAGGAGGCGCAGGCTTTGCTCCAGCGACTGCCGCAGGCTCGCGGCGCCGAAGGACTCTTCGCCGAGGCCGGGCGTCAGCAGGTAACGCCGCTGCATCAGCCATTCCATCTGGGCGGGCGGCAGCGGCGCGCCGTTGGCCACCAGGCTGAACTGGCCGCTGTCCTGCAAGCGCTCGGCAAGCTGCCGGCTGACGCGGGCGCGCGCTTCCGCGCTGTCGCCTTCGATCGACAGCAGCAGCAGGCGCCCGCCCACGCCGTCGCGCATCTGGTCGATCAGCAGGCGCTGCGCCGGGTCGGCCTCGCGCGGCAGAAAGCCGCTCAAGTCGAGGTTGAGCGGCGTGCGCGCGAGCTGCAGCGCGGCGAGCAGCAGCGCCGCGATCCACAACAGCCGCAATGCGCCGGCTTTCAGTTTGCCACCTCTTCGATCTTCATCAGCGAACGGCTCCCGTTGGCCTCGACGATGTCGACCTGGCGCAGCCGGCTGTTCGCGCCCTGCATGCGGATCTGCTCGACGAACTGCGACAGGCTGTCATAGCGCGGCTCCAGCGTCATGCTCCATTGCGCGGGCGTGCCGTCCAGCTTGATCGTGTAGTGCTTCTGCAGCGCCGCCAAGTCGCCGGCCAGGGTGGCGCGCAGGCTTTCCGCCAGCGCCCACAACTGCGGCTGGCTGCGCAGGGACAGGGTGCGGGTCTTGCCCTGCGCCTCCCATTCCAACTGGTCGCCCTTGATGCGCATGGATTCGGCATAAGGCCGGGTGATGTGCTTCTCGATGCGGTCGGGCCGCACGTAGCACAGGGTGCCCGACAGCTTCAGGGGCTCGCTGAGGATGGCGAGGTGTTTTTCTTCCTGGAAGCGCGCGCGGCTTTCCTGCACCGCGGCGAAGCCCGACATGAGCTGCGGCAGCCCCCACTCGGCGGCGTGCGCGGGCAGGGCGGCACACAGCAGCCCCAGCAGCATGCCCGCGCTAATCAGGCGTTTTCCAGAAATCATAAAAATTGAACCAGTTGTAGGGCGACTGCCGGCACTGCGCTTCCAGGCCTTGGGCGAAGCGTCCGGCCAGTTGCGCGCAGCGTTCGGCGCGCTGCTCGCGCGGCATCTCGATGCCGTCGGCAAACGCCTCGAAGCGGATGGCGTAGCGGTTTTTTTCTTCATGGGTTCCAAAAAACAGCACCACCGGCGCTTGCGCCAGGCCGGCCAGCAGCCACGGCGCCTGCGGAAAATTCGCCATGCCGCCCAGGAAGGGCACGCTGACGATTTTATCCCGGCCCAGGGCGCGGTCGCCGAGGATGCCGAGCATTTCGCCGCGGTGCAGGCATTCCATCGCATGCAGCAGCGAATCGGGCTGGCCCAGCGGAATGACGTTGACGCCCTGCTTGCGGGCGTTTTCGAAGATACGGTTGCTCTTGGCGGCGTTATCAAGATACATCAGCACACTCAGGGGCGGCAGCGCACCATGCGCCGCCACCGCGGCGCGCAGTACCTCGAAGCTGCCGAAATGGGCGCCGAGCAGGATGAGGCCGCGCCCCTTGGCCAGCGCGTTGCGCACATGTTCTTCGCCCTCGATGGAAACCTCGAAGCGATCGAACCGGCCGGCCGCGAAAAACAGGCGGTCGTGCACTACGCTGGCGAAACAGAAGAAGTGGCGACACAATTCGCGCCAGCCCGGCGGCCGTTCCAGAATCCGCGTCAGGTAGGCGCGCGACGCGCGGCGCGCCTGACGTGCGAACAGCAGGAAATACAGGCAGATGGGCGGCAGCAGCAAACGGCCCGCGGTGCGCCCGGCGCGCAGGGAAATCCAGGCATAGAGCCGCATCACCCACAGCGTGCTGCGCTCGGGGCGGGTTTTCCATTCGGTACTCATGCGCTGTAGGTGAACTGGCCGTTGCTGACCAGGCGCTCGCCGACGTGCAGGGTGAAGCGGGCGCGGCCAGGCGCCGTGCTTTCCAGGCGCACGACGAACGCCTCTTCCGGCAGCAGCGGCGACACGAACTTGACCTGCGGCCAGCCCGTGATGCGCGTGCCCGGCTGCCAGCGCTCGCAGGCCTTGGCCACCTGGTTCATCTGCACCACGCCGGGCACGAGCGGATGGCCCGGGAAATGGCCGGGCAGGGCGGGATGGCCGGCGGGAATGCGTCCGCCGAATTCGAAGGCCGCGCTCATCGGGAAAGTGTATCCACCAGTTCTTGCAGGGTTTGCATCGGCAGCTTGCCCACGGCATTGCGGGGCAGCGCTGGCACCCAGTGTATCGGACGCGGCAGGAACACGGGATCGATGCGCTGGCGCAAGGCCGCCATCAGGGCGGCAGGGTCGGGATCGTCCGCGACCACCAGCGCCGTCAGCCGCGTGCCTTCGGATGGCTGGTAGAAAACCCCGTCCTTCACGCCGGGCAGCGACTGCAGGATGCGGTTCAGCGCATCCAGGTGCATGCGCTTGCCGCCCACCTTGATCAGGCTGGCGTGGCGGCCCAGGAGGCGGAAGTGCCGCGCGTCCGCGATTTCGATATGGTCGGGCAGCGCGAGCCTGCCCTCGCAGCGGTTGCCGCTGATGCGCGCGGTTTCCCCGTCGCTTTCCATTTCCCAGTCGGGCAGCAGGCGCCAGGTTTCGGATTGCGCGGGACGGCGCAGGCCGATGGCGCCGGCCTCGGTGCAGCCGTAGATTTCGTGCAGCGGCGCCTGGAAGCAGTCCTCGGCCGCGCGCGCGAGTTCAGGCGCCAGCGTCTGCGTGGCGCAGAGCATGCCGGCAAGCCGGGGAAACCCGAGCCCGCTTTCCACGCAGGCGCGCAGGTGCAGCGGCGTGGTCGCCCACCAGATCGGCGTGGAAATGGACTGCATGGCGGACTGGATGTCCTGCGGCAGCAGCGGGCAGCCGCCCGCCAGCGCGAGGCCGGACTGCATGGGCAGCAGGATGGTGCTTTCCAGGCCGAACATGTGCTGCGAGGGCACGCTGCCCAGCAGGGTGCCGCCAGGGTTCAACTCGTCGGCCAGCACGCGCGCGCCCTGGACCAGCATCGCCCAGGTCTTGCGGTGCGGCTGCGGCGCGCCGGTGCTGCCCGAGGTGTACAGCTCGGCGGACGGCATGTCGGCGGGGATGTTTTCGTCCCGGCCGGCGGGCGGCGCGGCCGTCATCCAGTTTCTGACATCCATCTGTCCGATCCCGGCATGGGTTTGCGGGCTGTCGCACAGCGCGATGATGCCGGGGTGGATCGCGGCGAGTTCGGCCAGCGCGGCTTCGGTGCGATTGAGCGGCAGCAGGGTGCACTTGCGGCGCAGCAGCGCGGCGCAGAAGCTCAGCATGAAGGGCAGGCGGTCGTCGCACAGATTCAGGCAGTGCGTCTGTTCCGGCAGTTGCGCGGCCAGCGCGCGCGCCATGCCCAGGAAAGTGTCGCGGTCCAGTTTCCGCTGCGCGTCCGCATACACCGTCTGGCGCCCGTCGTGGCGGGGAAACAGCGGCAGGGCGCTCAACGCAGGCCCTGCTTGATGACGTTGCGCAGCAGTTCCCAGGGCGGCGCGTGCCGGTAGTTTGGATAACGCCAGCGGCGATAGAGATATTCGCCCAGGAACAGCGCGGCGATCAGCGCGTAGCTGACGAAGAAGGTGTGCACGTACCAGACCTGCAACGGCGCCCACGCGGCCAGTCCCGCGGCCAGCGCCGCCATGCCCAGGAAGAATGCGCTCCAGACTGCGGTCAGGCGGCGCGTGTAGGCGCTCAATTCCTCGTTGAGTTCTCCCTGCTCCATGCGGGCGAAGCGGCTGATCATGGGGGTGCGCCCCGGCCTGAGCGTGCCGGCGAACACGGCGAACAGCGCACAGTAGACGACGACCGGCAGCACGAAGGACAGCTGGCCCGCGGCCCAGCCATGGCTAAGGAGGTAGCGGCTGGCCAGTGGATAGACCACCAGCACCAGGAAGACCGTTACTCCGACCCTGAGGCCCATCAGCGTGCGCGGTGCTGCTCGATGTACTGGCAGAAGGCGCGCAGCGAGGCGAACACGCTGGCCTTGTCTACCGAGTCCGCGCGCAGCTGGAAGCCATATTTTTTGGAAATGGCGAGGGACAGTTCCAGCATGTCGATCGAATCGAGCCCCAGGCCGGCGTCGCCGAACAAAGGGGCGAGGGGATCAATCTCGTTGGCGGGAGTTTCAAGATTGAGCGTAGCGACGATGAGCTCGGCTACGGCCTGCTCCAGTTCAGTTTTTGATTCCATCTTAAAAATCCACGGCCCTAATCCCGATGGCCATGTTTCCAGAGCCGGTAAAAGACAACGGCGACTATCTTATAGTGTTGGAACCCTGGATGGGGATTCGCGATATGCCGGCCATCCTTGCGGGGACGGCCGGCAGAAACGGCGCGACTTTACAAATTGGCTACCTGGACGCGGATGGCGTTGTCGAGGTTCTGGATCCACCCGTTGTAGTTCTTGTGGATGTTGGTGCCGTCGTAGTCCAGGTTGCTGCTGTCCTTGTAGCTGATGCTGTAGGCCTTGGTGTCGTACTTGATGTCGACCGCGGCCATGTGGCTGCGCAGGCGCAGCGTGCCCACGATCAGGCCCGGCTGCACCACGTTCATCTGCCAGCCCAGGCCGGCGCCGGCGCGTATGATGGCTTTCTGCATGTCTGCCATGGTGACGGCCTTGTTCGCCGTGACAGGGGCTGCATCGACATTGTAGACGGCGGCGCTGCGGCAGCCGCCCAGCAGAGCGACGGCGATACCAGCGGCGATGAATGCGGATCGGAACTTCACGGTGTAGCCTCCCTGATAATGGTTCGTGGCGAAATCGGATGGACAGGTAATTGTTGTTTTTGATTTTCTCCGTGACGAGATTCTAAGTGCAAGCCAACGCGCCTGCAAACGGGATATTGGGCGTGCTTGCGGGGAGCCGTCGTTGCGAGCCTGACAAGGCCGGGGCATAATGTTTTCAGGAGATAAGCCATGTCCAATGTAGTCGAACAGCATCAGGGCGAAGTCGCCGACCTCTGCCGCCGCACCGGTGCGCGCAGGCTGGATGTGTTCGGCTCCGCAGTCCGCGCCGATTTCGACCCCTCAACCAGCGACCTTGATTTCGTGGTTGAACTGGAGGACCTCCTGCCCGCCGACTATGCAGTTGGCCAATAGAGAAATTCGCCGAGCGGCTTGGCGCATTACCAGTGCGAACTCATTGCCCCGCACCCGTCTGTTTTCGACCTTATCGCCATCTACAACGGCTACGGCCCCATCGACTACAGCCAGACTCTCAATAAGGCAGAGGGCGAGACCAATGCCTACATCCGGGCCTCCATCGCCTGCGTGCGCGCTGCGGACAACAACCTGCTGAGGCAGATTATCCTCGAAGGATTGAACAAGGCAGGCTAAGCCTTATCAACTGGATCGCCACGCCGCCGCTTAACCAACCCTTCACCTAGCGCCCAACGGGTACCCCATCCCGCCCGATCATGCGAAAATCCGGCCCATAACACCCATAAGGGAGGCGTCTTGGTTCCACAGCCGGAACAGCAAGCCAGGGAAAACATCGACGCGCTGCTCAAAGCGGCGGGCTGGCATGTGTTCGACGCTTCCGCTGCCAATATCCATGCCTCACGCGGCGTGGCCATACGCGAGTTCCCTTTGCCAGGCTACGGCTTCGCCGACTATCTCTTGTACGTGGATGGCAAGGCCGCAGGCGTGATCGAAGCCAAGAAAGAAGGCGTCACCCTTACCGGCGTCGAAACCCAGTCCGACAAATACACCAAGGGCCTGCCTTCCGGCCTGCCGCGTTGGAGCAACCCGCTGCCGTTTGCCTACCAATCCACCGGCGTGGAAACCCGCTTCACCAACGGGCTCGGTCCCCAGCCGCGTTCCCGCCCGGTTTTTGCCTTCCACAAGCCCGACCTGCTGGCCGAATGGCTCAGCTATGCCACTCCCTCTCCCCTGGCGGGAGAGGGCTGGGGTGAGGGGGAGAAGCTCGCTGCCCAGCCCGCCGCCACCTTCCTGGCCCGCCTGCAATCCATGCCGGCCCTCAAGGAAGAAGGCCTCTGGCCCGCCCAGATTCAAGCTATCCGCAACCTCGAACAATCCCTGAAGGAAAACCGCCCCCGCGCCCTCATCCAGATGGCCACCGGCTCGGGCAAGACCTTCACCGCCATCTCTTTCATCTACCGGCTCATCAAGTTCGCCGGCGCCCGGCGCGTGCTGTTCCTGGTCGACCGAGGCAACCTCGGCGACCAGACGCTCAAGGAATTCCAGCAATACGCCTCGCCCTACAACAACTACAAGTTCACCGAGGAATACAATGTCCAGCGCCTGAGCAGCAACACGATCGATCCGGTCGCCAAGGTCTGCATCTGCACCATCCAGCGCATGTACTCCATGCTCAAGGGCAAGGAACTGCCCGAAGAACTGGAAGAGGAATCCGTCGACCAGCTCGGCGGCCTGTTCAAGCAGCCCGAGCCCATCGAATACAACCCGGCCATCCCCATCGAGAGCTTCGACATCATCGTCACCGACGAATGCCACCGCTCCATCTACAACCTCTGGGCGCAGGTGCTGGAGTACTTCGATGCCTACCTCGTCGGCCTCACCGCTACGTCCAGCAAGCAGACCTTCGGCTTCTTCAACCAGAACCTGGTGATGGAATACAACCACGAAATGGCCGTGGCCGACGGCGTCAACGTCAACTACGACGTCTACCGCATTCGCACCGCCATCACCGAACAAGGCTCCGAGGTGGAGGCCGGCTACTCGGTGCAGATCCAGGAGCGCGACACGCGCAAAAAACGCTGGGAACAGCTCGACGACGACTTCAGCTACGACCCCAACCAGCTCGACCGCGACGTGGTCGCCCCGGACCAGATCCGCAAGATCATCCAGACCTACCGCGACAAGCTGTTCACCGAAATCTTCCCCGGCCGCGAGTGGGTGCCCAAGACCCTCATCTTCGCCAAGGACGACGCCCACGCCGAGAACATCGTCGAGATCGTGCGCGAGGAATTCGGCAAGGGCAACGACTTCGCGCAGAAGATCACCTACCGCACCACCGGCGCCAAGCCCAAAGACCTCATCAACGAATTCCGCACCAGCCCCATGCCGCGCATCGCCGTCACCGTGGACATGATCGCCACCGGCACCGACATCAAGGCGGTGGAAGTCGTCATGTTCATGCGCGCCGTCAAATCCCGCGCCTTCTTCGAGCAGATGAAGGGCCGCGGCGTGCGCGTCATCAAGCCCGACGACCTGCAAAGCGTCACCCCCGACGCCCGCGCCAAGGACCACTTCGTCATCGTCGATGCCGTCGGCGTCTGCGAGCAGGACAAGACCGACTCCCGCCCCATGGAGCAGAAGCCCACCGTCAGCTTCGAAAAACTCATGCAGGCCGTCGCCTTCGGCAACACCGAAGACGATGTGCTTGTATGTTTACCCCATAGTATAAGAATTGAGTTGTTGTTGCGCCGGGACGGCAGTTCGATTGCCCTCGAAGCCGGGATTGCCGAGCTTGGTGGGGAGCCATGATCGCCGTTTCCGGATTTTATCGCCAGAGCCCGAACGGTTGCCGGGGCGCAAGCCCGAATCATCTGCAAGGATGGGAGACGCGAAATGGACGTGAAGAGCGAAGTTTTTATTGGTATTGATGTATCCAAGGCCTGGTTGGACGTGGGATTCCACCCCATTTGCCCAGCGCAGCACTATGCCAACGATGAAGCGGGCATTGCCCGCTGTATTGAAGTCTTGGCGTCGTTTGAGCCCCGGCTGATCGTCGTGGAGGCCACCGGCGGCTTTGAAACCCGGTTTGCTGTCGATGCGCGGGCGGCTGGGTTAAACGTTGCCGTGGTCAACCCGCGCCAGGTGCGCGACTTTGCCAAAGCCACCGGCGTGCTGGCCAAGACTGACCGCCTGGATGCAGCGGTGCTGGCGCGGTTTGCCGCCGCGATCCGGCCTGTGGTGCGTGAAACGCCGGATAAGGAAACCCGCGAATTGGCCGAGCTGGTGGGCAGACGGCGGCAGCTGGTCAGCATGCGCGCCCAGGAGAAGACGCGGCTTGCCACGGCAGGCGGGCGCCAGAAGGACAGCATCCGGGAGCACATCGGCTGGCTGGACGAACGTATCAACGCGCTGGATGTCGATTTGACGGCGGCGTTGCGCACGTCCTCGTCCTGGAAGGTGAAGGAAGACTTGCTCAAGTCCGTCCCCGGTGTGGGCAAGGTAACGATCCTGACGTTGCTGTCACATCTGCCAGAACTTGGCAGGCTTGGGCGGCGCGAGGTTGCGGCCCTGGCAGGCCTTGCGCCATTTAACCGGGACAGCGGAACGATGCGGGGCCGGCGCATGATCTGGGGGGGGGGCGGGCCGAGGTGCGGTCAGTGCTGTACATGGCCACGCTTGCCGCGATCCGGGGCGAAAATGCAATTGCCGCATTCCACCGGCGCATGGTGGGAAAAGGCAAACCCGCCAAGGTGGCCCTGGTCGCCGCCATGCGCAAGTTGCTCACCATCCTGAATGCCATGCTGAAAAATAACACCCCATGGAATCCAGATTTGGCTTGACCTTTAACACGGTTGCTTGCGGGAGAGGGCATCACACCCCCCTTCCACTTGAGGGGGGAGGGTTGGGGTGGGGGTGAAACACCGGTAAACCAAACCCGCTTCACCCCCGAACAAATGAAGTGGCTGGAAATGATCCGTGACCACATCGCCGCCAACCTCGGCATCGAGCCCGACGACTTTAACTACGCCCCCTTCGTGCAGGCGGGTGGCCTTGGCAAAGTGCATCAACTGTTCGGCGATCGACTCGGTCCGCTCGTATCGGACCTGAATGTGGCTTTGGTTGCGTAAGGCCTGTAAATTGCCTTTATTTGATATATATACAAATCACGGTTAGCATATATTTAATATTTTTCATTATAAGGCTGATAAGTGAAGGGTTTTTTCGATAACGCCGAGATCCTGAATGTCCTCCACGGATTCAATCCCTGGTGGAGCGGGCGTCCGTATGCCGTCCCATCGTTCCGGCGGCTTGCCTACGGGGCCTGCCGCTCCTATCTGGATAACCCGGACCTGCGCCGCGCGATCCTGCTATCCGGCCCGCGCCGTGTCGGCAAAACCACGCTGCTGCAACAGCTTGCGGAACGTTTCATGCACGAGGATGCCGACCCCAAGGGCGTTCTGTATCTGAGTCTCGACCACCCGCTGCTCAAGCTGCTTAGCCTGCGCGACATCCTCGCGCTCTACCACGCCCACATCCACCCGGAAGGAAAGCCCGCGCTGCTCTTGCTCGACGAAGTCCAGTACGCCAGCGGCTGGGAAACCGAAGTCAAACTCCTGGTCGATCACCAGCCGGCCTACCGCATCGTCGCCACCGGCTCGGCCAGCGTCGTGCACAAGGAAAAACTCGCGGAAAGCGGCGTTGGCCGCTGGATAACCATCCCCGTGCCGACGCTCTCGTTTTACGAATTCGTGCACATCCGCAATGAGGCCGTACCAGACCTTCCCGCCACGCAACGGCTCACCGACCTGTTCATCGCCACAGACGCCGACCGCCTGCGCATTGCCGCGCAGCTGCGCCCGTTGCTGCCGCTGTTCAATCGTTATCTGCTCACCGGTGGGTTCCCCGAGACGGCACGCCAGGACGACATCGCTCTTTGCCAGCGCCTGTTACGCGAGGACGTGGTCGAGCGCGTGCTCAAGCGCGACATGACCGCGCTGTTCGGCGTGCGCAACGTCAACGACCTGGAGCGCCTGTTCATCTACCTGTGCCTGCACACCGGCGGCATCCTCGCGCACAACACCGTCGCGCGCGATCTGGAAACCTCAGCTGCCACCGTCGGCAACCACCTCGACCTGCTGCGCGCCGCCAACCTCGTCTACTGCCTGCCCCCCGTCGCCATCAGCGGCAAGAAGGTCCTGCGTGCCCGCAACAAGTACTATCTGGTCGACGCCGCGCTGCGCAACGCCGTCCTCCTGCGCGGCGAAGAGGTGCTGGCCAATGCCGACGACATGGGCATGATCGTCGAAACCACCGTGCTGCGGCACCTTTACGCCTACCACTATCGCGACACGCCGCAGATCGCCTACTGGCGCGACGCCGTGACCGATAAGGAAGTGGACATCATCGTCAAAAGCCCGGCCTACCACTTCGCCATCGAGATCAAATATCGCGAGCGCGCCGAAGTGCAGGCCAAGAGCGGCCTGGCCCTCTACTGCAATGCCGAAAAACTCAAGCAGGCCTACCTCGTCACCAAGCAGGACACCGACTTCGGCGTGACCGAACTGCCAGGCGTGACAACGCGCTTCCTCAAGGTGCCGGCACACATCCTGTGCTACCTGCTGGGGCAAGCGGAGCGGTTGTTATGGAAGTGATCCGCGACCACGTCCCTTGTTCATCGCCCCCTCTCCCACACTCGGGAGAGGGCTGGGGTGAGGGCGCCTTTGGTAATGTGCATCAACTGTTCGGCGGCAGATTGAACGCGATCATTGAAGAATTGAAAGAGACGTTGGTGGCATGAGAGTCGAAGAAGCCCGGGCCGATTATTTGGCCACTTTGGTAAATCGCCAGGATTGGCCTGTAATGATGATTGAGGAAATCGCCGAGGTGAATCCTGGTGTCGACAAAAAATCAATATCTGATGACCTCCCTGTTTCGTTTGTTCCGATGCCCGCTGTTGGCGCAGGCGACGGATCAATTCACGTGGAAGAAACCCGCCCTGCTGGTGAAGTAAAGACTATGTTTCGAGCCAGGTATTTCGTGGCGAGGCTGAGAGGTACATGACCGGGGCTGTGGGGCAGAAGCGTGTGTCCACGACCTATCTGAAACAAAGCACGATCCCTGTTGCTCCGCCTGATCAACAAAAACGCATCGTCGCGGAAATCGAAAAACAATTCTCCCGCCTCGACGAAGCCGTCGCCAACCTCAAGCGCGTCAAGGCCAACCTCAAGCGCTACAAAGCCGCCGTCCTCAAAGCCGCCGTCGAAGGCTGCCTCGTCGAAACCGAAGCCGAACTTGCCCGCCGCGAAGGCCGCAGCTACGAGACCGGCGCCAAACTCCTGCAACGCATCCTCGAAACCCGCCGCAGCCAGTGGCAAGGCAAGGGCAAATACAAAGAACCCGCCGCGCCAGACATCACCGACCTGCCCGAATTGCCGGAGGGGTGGGTTTGGGTATCGGTGGAACAGACGGCGCTGATCATCAGCGGCCTGACCAAGAACCCGAAGCGTGAAGCACTACCCAGCAAGTATCCATATCTACGCGTTGCCAACGTTTATGCCAATGAACTCCGTCTCAACGAAATTGAGTACATCGGTGTTGCGGAGTCCGAGCTAGGGAAGCTGCTGTTGCAGAGAAACGATTTGCTGGTGGTCGAGGGTAACGGTAGCCCTGACCAGATTGGCAGAGTGGCGCTTTGGGATGGATCTATATCAAATTGCGTGCACCAGAACCATATTATCAAAGTCCGATTCAGCGATGTGTCACTACCAAAATGGGTGATGAATTGGCTGCTCTCGCCGGGCGGACGGCATCAAATTGAACGGGTGTCGAGTTCAACATCTGGGTTACATACGTTGAGCACGGGCAAAGTTTCATGCTTGCCTGTCCCGCTTCCCCCTATCGCCGAACAACACCGCATCGTCGCCGAAGTCGACCGCCGCCTCTCCCTCATCCGCAAAGCTGAAGCGCAGGTGGCCGCCAATCTCCAGCGCGCCGAGCGCCTGCGTCAGGCCATTTTGCGGCGCGCTTTTGCCAATGCGCCTTGATCCGCAGTCATTGCCGCTGGCCGAATTTGCAGGCCGTTTGTGCTGGTCTCTGGGTCAAGAGACGATCCACGGCGAGCCCCCTTGGCTGAGCATCCGATTGATCCCGGGGTTTCCCGGCTGCAATCCGGCCATCGCAGATGCGGGCATCGTTTGGGATGTGCTTGAGCTTTTTGAGTCCGCGCGACGACCGGGGGCCTATCAGGTTCTGAACTGTGATTGCGGGTATCCGCCGGATGCGGAAATCGAAGCACCGGTGTTTGTCAGCCACCCCGACGCCGACACAGTGATATGGGAGATCGATGCGCTTGCGTTGGCACACACGCTGACACCGGAGTGGGCTGGCCGCCATGGTTTTGTGCGGCTGGTATTTAGCCGCGAGGCTTACGAGCACGACATTTGCGCCATGCTGGACGCCATTCGCGGTGCCGGCAGTCCGGAATTGCCGGTGGGTGAGCTTGCCCCCGATGTTGGCGGCATGGCTTTGGATCGTGCACTGGCGCTGGATTGCGAACTATTCGGTACACATGAGCCGATCGAGCCTCCGGGCACGCTGCTTGAATTTGGATTTTTCGGCAGCAATCTGCTGCTTATCAATGGAAAGCCCGATTCAGGCTGGCCGGTGCGCTTATTCCCGTGCTGGTCTGTCTACGCGGCTTTCAGAAACTGGCTTGGATTCGTTTCGCGCGGTTTTGCCGTGGCCATTTCGCTGGACGATGAAACAGCGGGCATGGACTTCTCGGCTTCTATGGCGGACGCTGTGAAAAACCATTTTTTCCTGCTGCGCGAATCCGAAAGGGCTGCCTGCGACCTTGCAGGGAATGATCTCGCCAGTTTGATGAAGGCTGCTCTCAATGAAGGAAACGCTGCGCCAGGTGTTGCGGTTGCATACTACTCATGCATTTGCCCTGCGGTTTCGGATTGACAGCGATCACTAGCATGGACACAGCCTTGCGATGATTCTCCACTGCTCCCAAAAACTCGCCGCCAAACTAACCGATGTCTCGCCGGTGCCGCTTGAGGAAACCAGCCCGCTGGGCAGTTGGCATGGACATTTGTTTACGCTGGACCGGCGGCAGTGCGTGATGTTTTGCCATGATGCGACGCGCTATGTGCTGTTTCTACCCGGGCTGCGCAAGGAGCATTTCGCCGAGCTGGGCGGCAAGTGGTTTCGCCCGCTTTATCTGGCAACGCTGGCAATGTCTGGCTGTCCCGATACGCAGATCAAGAAGCTTGAACTGGCCTTGGGGCCGATGCGGTTCGACACGGCGACCGACCGTTCGGTGCAGGGTTCGCTACGGGTGGCGAAGCAGGATCTGGAGGCGTGGTTGTACCGGGTGCCCAATGTGATGGACCTGGACCCGCTGGCGATGTCCTGCCATCTCAACGAACGGCCGGCGACGGTTTACGGAAAGTGCGTGTGGCCGGAAAAGGCGATGCTGGAGGCGGTGGCGCTGATTTAGGCGATAGTGGCGCGACAGGTATAGGGTGTGCGCAATTTTCCATCGTATAGGTGAACGATTGCGCACGAAATCCATGGTCGGCATTGCCCGTTCGCTATTCGAGAATGGCGAACCCCAGCATCAAGGCCAACAGAAACGGATGAACCTGCCCCGATTTTCTTTATTCAAGAAATAAGAATATTGACTTTAATATTCCGTGCAGCATATGATTCTTGCCATGTTTTCTCATTTCATGAATAAGGAATATGTCTAAAATAAGCAACCGCCAGGCGGTTCTGAAACCACAGGACCTTTATGTGTTGCTGGCGCTGTTGAGCCGTGATGGCGGCAGTGCGGGTTATACGGAACTGGCGGAGCAGACTGGCCTGGCTGTCTCGGCAGTGCACGGTGCATTGAAGCGGGCGGCCACGGCGCGGCTGGCCATGTTTGAGGAACGCCGTCCGGTGGTGCTGAAGCCTCAGCTGCGGGAGTTTGTGCTGCACGGCGCCAAGTATGCGTTTGCGCCGGTGTGGGGCACACTTACGCGCGGTGTTCCCACGGCTTATGGCGCCGCACCTTTGAACAGCGTGATTGCGCCTTCCAGCGACCCGGTGCCGGTATGGCCGCACCCCAAGGGCACGGTGCGCGGGCTGAGTCTGGCGCCGCTTTATCCTTCGGTGCCTGATGCCGCGCTGAAGGATGAACGCTTGTATGCGGTGCTCGCGCTGTTCGATGCGATCCGCAGCGGCCAGGCCCGCGAGCGTGAGGCGGCGCAGAAGTTGTTGGAGCCATTCTTTCGATGAGCAGGCAGCATCCGAATCTGGCCAAGATTGAGCTTATTGCAGAGGCGCTTGGCGCACTGCGCGAGCAGTTGGTGTTTGTGGGCGGTTGCGCGGTGGACCTGCTTCTGACCGACCCGGCCGCCGCGCCGGCGCGGGTGACTTATGATGTGGACCTGGTGGCGCGGGTGGAGGCGCTGTCCGGGTATCACGCACTGGAAAAGCAGTTTGCCCTGTTGGGCTTCAAGCGGGATATGGCGCAGGATGCGCCAATTTGCCGCTGGCGCTACAACACTCTCGAAGTGGACCTGATGCCAATGGACTCTGGCGTGCTCGGTTTTGCCAACCCTTGGTACCCGTTGGCGGTGCAAACGGCGCATGAGGTTGCGCTACCGGCTGGAATGACGATACGCACTGATCAGTGCGCCCGCCTTTCTGGCCACAAAATTCGAGGCGTTTCTCGATCGTGGCCGGGGCGATTTGCTGGGCAGTCATGATCTGGAGGATATCGTCAATGTGGTGGATGGGCGGCCGGAGCTTGTTTCTGAAGTCGCCTCGGCGGTACCGGAGTTGCGGCAGTATCAGGCTGCGCAATGCAGGGCGCTTCTGGCCATGCCGGGTTTTATGGATGCCTTGCCCGGCATGGTATTCCCGGACGAATCGCTTGCCGGACGGGTAAAGCTGCTGGTGCAGCGGTTTGAACAAATAGGGAAGTTGGATCAAGTATGAACACCGCAACCATCGTCCAAAAACTCTGGAACTACTGCAACGTCCTGCGCGACGACGGCATGAGCTACGGCGACTACGTCGAGCAGCTCACCTATCTGCTGTTCCTGAAAATGGCCGACGAGCGCAGCAAGCCGCCCTACAATCAGAAGAGCCCGGTGCTCGCCGGTTACGACTGGCCCAGCTTGGTGAAGAAGGACGGCGACGAGCTGTTCGACCACTACCGCCACACGCTGGAGGAATTGGGCAAGCAGAAGGGCCTGCTCGGCCTAATCTTCAACAAGTCACAGAACAAGTTCCAGGACCCGGCCAAGCTGCGGCGGCTGATCGTGGACCTGATCGACAAGGAAACCTGGGTGTCGATGAGCGCCGACGTGAAGGGCGACGCCTACGAGGGCCTGCTGGAGAAGAACGCGCAGGACACCAAGTCCGGCGCGGGCCAGTACTTCACGCCACGCCCGCTGATCCAGGCGATTGTCGATGCCATGGCACCGACGCCAAAAGAAACCATCTCCGATCCGGCCTGCGGCACCGGCGGCTTTCTGCTGGCGGCCCACGACTATGTGGTGAAGCACTATCCCAACATGACGTCGGCGGAGAAGAAGAAGCTGCGCGGGGAAAACTTCAAGGGCTGGGAACTGGTGCAGGCCACGGCGCGGCTGTGCGCGATGAACATGCTGCTGCACGGCATCGGCAGCCAGGAGTTCGAGCCGATTGCGGTAGGCGATTCGCTGGCCGCCGACCCCGGCGAGCGCTTCGACGTGATTCTGACCAATCCGCCCTTCGGCAAGAAGAGCAGCACGACCATCGTGGGCGAGGAGGGCAAGGTCAGCAAGGAGCGCGACACCGTCGAGCGCGGCGACTTCTGGACCACCACCTCGAACAAGCAGCTCAACTTCGTCCAGCACGTGAAGACGCTGCTGAAACAGAACGGCCGCGCTGCCCTGGTGCTGCCGGACAACGTGCTGTTCGAAGGCGGGGCGGGGGAGACCATCCGCAAAAAGCTGTTGCACGACTGCGACGTCCACACCCTGCTGCGCCTGCCCACCGGCCTGTTCTACGCCCAGGGCGTGAAGGCGAACGTGCTGTTCTTCGACAAGAAACCCGCTTCCGAGACCCCGTGGACCAGGAAGCTGTGGATTTACGACCTGCGCACCAACATGCACTTCACGCTCAAGACCAACCCCTTGAAGCGCGAAGACCTGGATGAATTCGTGCAGTGCTACAACCCGGAGAACCGCCACACCCGCAAGGAAACCTGGTCGGAGAAAAACCCGGATGGCCGCTGGCGCGCCTACAGCTACGAAGAACTGGTCAGCCGCGACAAGGCGAGCCTGGATATTTTTTGGCTGAAGGATGAGTCGCTATCCGACTCCGACAACCTGCCTGCGCCGGAGGTGATCGCGGCGGAGATCGTGGAGGATTTGGAGGCGGCGTTGGAGCAGTTCAGGGAGATTTTGGGGGATTTGGGGCCGGAATCAGTGAGCGTGATGGAGTAATCTGTGCTGCTGATCGGCCTTTGCGCTGCCCCCGATTCGAACCCCGGTTTGCGCTGTGAAAGGCGATGTTCCAGGCTTCTGGCCGAAGGACGGCAATCGTCATTTTCGGAAGGGACAAATCCGTAATATCACGCCACCTTCGCAATGTCTTCAAAGAGGGGGAATTGGAGTGTTCGGCAACTGTTGCAAATAATGCAACGGTTCAAACGGAGTGTGGCCGGGAGGTTGTGCGGGAGATCGAATACTTCAAGATGGACGCCATTATTTCTGTGGGGTGCCGGGTGAATTTCTTGGCGGCAGCATCAATGCGTTTGAATACTCAGTTGCTCTTGCATGGTTTACTTTTCATCCGCAAAGCGATCCGGGTAGGGCGGCTGTGTGGTGATGCGGGTGTCTGGCAGCGCACGCCCGACGGTGAAGTGATAAAGCGACTGGAAGCTTCTGCTGCGCAGGCCCAGCAGTTCGTGGAAGGCGTCGTCGAGAAAACAGCCGATGCCGGTGCCGCGCAGGCCCAGGGTTTCCGCTTCCAGGTACAGCACATGGCCGAGCAGGCCGGCCTCCCAGTGCAGTTGGCGATAGCGCCAGGCGTCCTTTTCCACATGGGCCTCGAATTCGGCCAGCATGCCCAGTGAGAAGCAGCTGTCGGCGGCAATCGACTGAGCGCAGCTCACTGCGCGCGCGACCTTGTGCCAGCGCCCGGGCAGCAGGCGGAACAGCGGCAGGTGTTCGGGACAAGCTTCCACGCGAGCCCACTCGAACTCGCCGCTCAGTTCTGCATAGAGTTTCGGCCCGGCCTCGGCATTGCGTACCAGGATGTACAGGCCGGAATCCAGGCCTTCTACGCGGTGCATAAAAAACACCGGATGGATGGATGGCGCGTAGTTCCAGACGTCCCACGGTGCTTGCACGCGCGGTAACAGGCTGTCGACGAGGTGATAGAAGTCCGCTGCCTGCATGCTGTACTGCGGATCGAAGCGCTGCGCGCTGCGACGGCCCATGACGATTTCCGGCGCAGGCAGGGAGGTGGCGGTGCTGCCGGGAGGATACTCGCGCACTGGCGCGGCAGCCTCTCTGCGGTTCTGTTCGGTGGCGCTGGCGACTTCGTCGATGATCGGCCAGTGGTACATGGGATGCGGGTCGAGGATATTGGCCTGCCCGCTCCAGATGGTTTGTGTCGTGTTCCACGCTGGCGGCTCGGCAGGCGGCTCTTTGCGGATCACCTGCACCAGCAGATCGGGCTCCTCGCGTTCGGCTTCGGTGTAGTCCTGGTCACGGTCGGTACCCAGCAATTCCGCCAAGTGTCGGCTGTCGGAGTTGACCAGGTGCAGTTCACAGCCAAGCAGGGCGGCGGCATAGCGCAGTGCGGCAAGGGCGTGTCCGACATCGAGCTGGCAGTAGCGGAAGGCACGCTCGCCGTATTTCCAGGCTTCGCGCCAGTGGATGGAGGAGAGCCCGATCCACAGGCCAGATGGGTGTTCCGCGCTGCTGGTGCAGCGCTGTTCCAGCTCGTGGCTGCGGCTGGCGTAGTGGTAGAGGCCGTCGTCCAAACCGGTTACGCCGTGCGCGATCACATAGGCCTCGGTTGGATGCAGGTTGCCGCTGGACGGATTGCAGCGCAGTGCCCAGCGGTCCGGCCCGTATTCCTTCCAGGCGGACAGCCCCAGCGAGAGTTCCAGCATGGCGCCGATCAAGTCCAGCGAGAATGCCGGTGCGGTTTGCTCCGCGCTAATGTGAGCAAGCCGCCCCGCGCAAAGCGGCAGGCGGAGGGAAGGACTGTCTCTGAACGTGCGGAAAGGGTCGGGCTGACAGGTCCAGTCCAGCGTCTCCGGGCCGGCGGCATAACGTTCAGGGCGGTGTTTGGTGCGCTCGTGGTAGTCGAAGACGATCCTGGCGCGCTCGCTGTCGTTGGGGTTGGGGCAGGGCGTTTCCGCATGCGCGCGCGGGCAGGTTTCCAGGCTGCGCGGATCGTCCTTGTTGCTGGCCAGACCAAGACGCGCTTCGATCTGCTCGGCATCAAAGCCGGTCAGTTTCCAATGCTCGGCCTCGATCAGCGGCCGTCTGATCAGGAGGGGGTTGGCCAGCATCATTTCCAGCGCGGCATCAGCCTCGACGCCGGCAGGGTTGATCTCGCCGGACTTTACCTGCGGCGCAGCGCGGTTGAACCAGTCGGCTACCGGCAGGCCCTTGAAGAAATCGTGCAGCCGCTGTGCCGTCCATGGCTCGCTGAGCAGGTCGCGCACGATCAGTTCATGGCCGGCTTCCTGCAGCATGCGTTTCTGACGCGCATTGTTTCCGCAGCCGGGTTTCTCGTAGAAGATCAATGTGGCCATGGCGCTTACTCCTTCGCTATCTGCCCCAGCGCAAGCAGCGCCTCGGTCTGTTGTTCGATTTTGGATTTGATGCGCCTGTCCAGCTTCTTCAGCCAGTAACCAGGAATGTCTGCCACGCCGTAGGCAGCGCCGGCCAGCATGCCGGCGAGCGCGCCGTTGGTGTCGGCGTCCTCGCCGCGGTTGACCACTTCGGTGACGCAGGACTCGAAACTGTCGGTGCGGAAGAAGTAATGCAGCACGGTTTGCACGGTATCGACGATGTAGGCCGATGCGCGTCGGGGGTAAGGCTCGAAGCGGAATGCCGGGAATTCCGCGATCAGGCGGTTGGTCTCGGCGCGGCATGCCCTGATGCCGCCCCCGCGGATCAAGGCCTGCGCCATTCTTCCCAGCGCCAGCGTTGCCGCATCCGAGAGCGGGTGATGGTGGGTGATGTGGCATTGCGCCAGGGTGGCACGCGTAAACGCGGCATCATCGTTCAGCATCGCCAGCGCCAGCGGCAGGTTGCGCATGCAGGCGCCGTTGCCGGCATCGCCTTCGTTGTACGGCCCGGACAGCGTGCCTTCCGTCATGTAGCGGCGGATGCCGCGGCGGCAGGTGTTGCCGACGTCGATCGGCTTCGATCGAAGCCAGCTGACGAAGGCGTCAGCGGCGGCAACGGCATTCCAATCGCCGCTGTCGAGTATGGACTGCCCCAGCGCCAGCGACATCTGGGTGTCGTCGGTGATCTGCCCCGGCTTGAGCTTGAGCCAGCCGCCGCCGATGATGTCGCGGTGCATGCCGTAGGCGTGCTGGATTTCGGAGGGCATCATGAATTCCACCGTTGCGCCCAATGCGTCGCCGACTGCGAATCCGAGATAGGCGCCCAGTGCGCGGTCGTGCACGTCATTGCTTGTCACACTCATTCCTCAGAGGTAGTTGACCGTGACGCGATAGTCACCGCCGATCACCAGGTACTCGGCTTCGCCCTTGAGGGCGTGGTGCGGTAGCAGATCATTGAAGAACAGGATCTTTGCCGTCGGCACCAGCGTTTCCAGGATGGTGTCGCCGAACTCGCAGGCGACGCTGCGGTGCGCCGTGAACGACACGACATTGTTCATTCGCACCATGGCCGGTCCGCTACGCGGGTGCGGCTGACCGTGCAGCAGGCTGGCCTCGCTGAAGTCGTTGACGCCGCGGTACAGTCTGACGTGGTGCTGTCCCGGCCGGAACCAATGCGCCAGCGCCCCCTGGCAGAACTCATATAAAAGATCGAGCTGCGCATAGATGCCGTTGTTGTGGAAGCGGCTGGACATTTTTTCTTCCACGTAGCGCGACCAGGTGGCGGAGGCAAAGCGGGTGAGCGCGGTCTTGTGGAAGGTGGGGAACAGGCCGAAGCGGCTTTCCACCCAGCCTTTCAGTACCGCGCCTTCGCGGCTGTTTGAGTCGTAACCCCAGCCCTTGAGCAGGCGCAGGTAGCTGGCGCGGAAGCGCCGCACCGCAGCTTCGTGGTTTTGCTGCAGCAAACCGAATGTTTCGTCCATATAGTCCTGAAAAATCTTCGCCGCCTCGGCGTGGCTGCCGGCCAAGTTCAGCAGATCGAACAGCCGGGCATGGCTTTCATGCACGCCGCTGATATGCAGCGGCAGCGGATGGTCGTTGAATGCCGCGCTCGCCAGCAGGCCGGTGGGCACGCCAACCAGGTTGGCGCTGTGCCCCCTGAAGGCGGCGACGGTCATAGCGCATGAATCTGGATCGGCGCGCGCTTGCGGCCCAGCAGGCCGTCAACGCGCCGGCGCGTCTCTTCCACGGTGAGCGGCTTCACCAGCAGTCCGTCGATGCCGGCGCCCTGGCACGTCGCGACCAGCGGGTCTTCGCGAGTTTCCGCGACCAGCAGGAGTTTCGCGTCGGTCAAGCGCGAGCGAATGAGCGGGAGCACCTCCACCCCGCGCTCGGCGACGACGTCGATGCCCAGCAGCAGCAGGTCGGGTTTCCACTCGACGCACTTGTCGAAAGCCGCCTCCAGGGTGGGTAAGTCGTGGGTTTCGTTCTCGTCGTGCAGCATGAACTGCAGCGCCATGCGGGTGACGTCGTCGTTGGCCACCACGAACAGGCGCTTGTTGTCCACTGCCTTGGCTGTTTCTACACCGATTTGCATAACTCTCTCCTGAATGTCTTGTTCGAACGCCTATCAGCAAGAAACGTTCCGAATGCGCTGACCACGTCTGGCGCGGGCGCGCACGGCCAAGCAACAAAAAAATCGATGTCGCATGTAGGACAAGGCGGTGTCAGGTGTAAGGTTTGTGACAAAGAACAGGATCAGCGGGCCCTGAATTGGTGCGGCCTGCGGGTATCTTGTTGCGTGGCACAGGCGTTGCTTTGCTAACGCCATGATTCTTTCACGAACCAGCCAATATGCTATCCAGGCGCTGATCTACCTAGCCACCCGGCCGGCGGGCCAAGCAGTGCTTTGCCGCGATATTTCACTTGAACTGGGTGTGCCAACACCTTACCTGGCCAAGGTGCTTCAGGAGTTGTGCCGCGAAAATCTTCTGGATTCGACGCGCGGTCGCCATGGAGGGTTCAGCCTGCGCCGCGGCGTCGAGAACAACAATCTGCTGGATATTGTGATGGCCACGGAGGGTTACCGCGTACAACACGAGTGCCTGCTCGGACACAAGGAATGCCAGGACGAGGCTGCCTGCCCGATGCATCGCAATTGGAAGCCCGTCAAAAAGGACATTCTTGCCTGCCTCGGCGGCGTCACCCTGAACCATCTTGCAAAAGCTGTTCAAAGCGGCCAGTACCGGCTGGCTGATCTGCCGCAGGGGTTGGTGAGTAACTAAACCTCTGTTGAGGCATTTGCGTGCTCAATGAAAAACCGTCGGGGGTTGCCCGGCGGCAAGTTACTTTTCTTGCTCCGCCAAGAAAAGTAACCAAAAGAAGGCGGCCCCGCTACGCCACCCTTCGGGTTCCCTCGTCGGCTTGTCCAAACGGGCGGCTCACCAACTCGCCCTGGCAGGGCGCACAAGACGCGCCCTGCTGCGGAGCTCGGACGGGTTCGCCTTCATCCCGTTTGGCCTGCGCCTCCTCGGTGGCGTAGAGGGGGAAACACCACCCCCTCACCCGGCCCTTCGGGCCACCCCCTCCCTTGACGGGAGAGGGCAGGGGAGGGTGAAGGGTTTAGGTTTCTTCCCGTCTTTGCCGCCGCAGCCTGGAGCTTGCGGGCGGAACAGCGCGGCGCAGCATGTCTGAACCCCGCTCACTTCTGCAAACAAACAAAAGCGGGGCGAGTTCTGCGCCGCCCGCCCGCAAGCTCCAGGCTAAGGGAAGCCGAAGGCCGGCATAGTGAATCGCCCCGGGTTTCATGGAGGCTGTTTGGTTTAAGTTAGCTCGGTTTCCCGGGCACGTTCTTCGGCGAGTTGCCGGTAGTAGTTTGCCTCAGCTTCGGCGGGCGGGACATAGCCGATGGGTTCGAGCAATCGGACGTGGTTGAACCACGCCACCCATTCCAGCGTCGCCAGTTCTACCACTTCCCTTGATTTCCACGGCGCCCGCCTGTGGATCAGTTCGGTCTTGTACAGGCCG
>JAJZPR010000017.1:7869-46878 GCA_021847835.1 Pseudomonadota bacterium | reverse complement strand
GGGATCAGGGATCAGGGATCAGGGATCAGGGATCAGGGATCAGGGATCAGGGATCAGGGATCAGGGATCAGGGATCAGGGATCAGGGATCAGGGATCAGGGATCAGGGATCAGGGATCAGGGATCAGTGTCGGACCGTGCGGTCTGATCCCTGATCCCTGTTTTCTGATTCCCGATCAGTATCCGCCCTTGCCGTAGGGCTTGGGCAGGCCGGCGATGCGCACGGCCTGACGGGCGGGCTGGTTGGGGAACAGCGTGTACAGCAGGGTTTTCCAGTCCTTGCTGTCGTCTTCTTCCTTCAGCGCGATCAGCATGTTGCGGAAGTTGGGGGTCTGGCCGTGCTGCTTGTATTGCTCGCGCAGCCAGTTGATCACGAACCAGTGGTCGTCGGTGAGGGTGATTTTTTCCTTTTCCGCGAGGATCGGGCAGATCTCGTCGTCGTATACGGGCTCCAGCAGGAAATCCTCTTCGCCGGTTTCCAGTTCTTCGCCGTTGTACATGACTCCCATGTTTGACTCTCCTATTTAAGTTGGTTGAACAAAAAATAAATCAGACCGCGTCGATCGCGCCGACGGCGGTAATGGATTTGTGCGGGATGAAAATGCCGCAGCCCAGCTTGCGGTGCAAGCCCAGGCCCTGCTGCTGCACGCGGATGGCATGCTCGATGGGCAGGCCGTGCAGCATCAGGCTGTAGCCGGTCGCTATTTTCTCACCATCGAAGAACTTTTGGGGCCTGCCGCAGATGAAACGCGTGGTGATGTTCAACGCGTCGAGTTCGCGCAGGATGTCGCGCGTGAAGGCATGCTCGTCCTCGCTGCCCGTGCACACGGTATGCGCATACAGGGGCGTGTGCTGGGTGAGCGCCTTGACCTTGCTCTTGCCAAGGGTGAGGGCATGGCCGTCGACCGTGAACGACTCGCCGCTGAGCCTTTCCAGGTCGGCCAGGCGGGCTGCCGGGAAACGGATCACCAGCTTGGCGCGGCGATTCAGGATCATCTTGCCGCTGCCGGTGTCCGCGCCCAGTACGGGGTGGATGCCCAGGGCCGGCTCATCTGCCAGCCAGGGCGCGATCGTGAGCAGGCCCTGGTAAAGCGCCCAGGCGTGATCGAGGGGGATGGCATCCCCCTTGAGCTCGAATTGGATGTCCGACACGGCGGAGACGTCGATGTCCCGCGCCTCCGCGTGGTCTTCGTATAGCCAGCCTATTTTGATTCTCCTTCGCCAGCGGTGCTTGCCTGGCTTTCATGCTGCGCAGCCCAGTCCAGCAGGGCCTGCCCCCAGATCTTCGCGGTGCGGGGGTCGATGTCGAAAATGGTGAAGCGCTTCATTTCCCGGATGCGCACGCGCAGGGTAACGTAATCCGCGCGGTGGATAACGTGCTGGAGTTCGATTTCCTGCCGGTAGGGCGAGGCAGTGAATTTCTCCAGGGTCTTGATCTCGATTTCGTCCATTTTGGTTTTACTTGTATTGCGCAAAGTGCGTCAGGGCCTGGTTTCCCAGGTGATTCGATCTTATATAAGTGCGGCTGTTTGGAATTCAATAATAACAAGTGCTAATATTAGCGGTTCCCGAAGTGTGGCATCGGCCGTGCATTGTGAAAAGCCGCCCGAACAGGGGGGAGGGTCATATAACCCATTTGGGTAGGTTGTATTAACCCATTCTGATAATGGTGTTATGACGAAGCCCCGGGGTACGATGCCTGTCACGGTTTCGTAATGGCTCGGATGCGTAATGAAGTGGCAGTTCGGGTGTTGATCGCGCTCGGGTGTAGCGGGTGACGAGCCGCGCAACCGTGAATTCACATGTGAGTTTTTGTATTCAACTTCTGAAACGGAGAGTAAATCATGGCAAAGAAAATGCACGATACGCCCATGCTCGACCAGCTGGAAAGCGGCCCCTGGCCCAGCTTTGTGACCGGTCTCAAGCGTCTGGCCAAAGACAACGACATGATGGTTGACCTGCTGGGTCAGCTGGAAGCGTCCTACAACACCAAGAAGGGTTACTGGAAGGGTGGTACGGTTGGTGTGTTCGGCTACGGCGGCGGCGTGATTCCCCGTTTCACCGAACTGAAGGACGAGAACGAAAAGCCCGTCTTCCCCGAGGCGGCCGAGTTCCATACCCTGCGCATCCAGCCGCCTGCTGGCATGCACTACGACACCAAGACCCTGCGCTGGATGTGCGACGTGTGGGAAAAGCACGGCTCCGGCCTGATCGCTTTCCACGGCCAGTCCGGCGACATCATGTTCCAGGGCATCAAGACCGAGAACGTGCAGGCTGCCTTTGACGAGCTGAACGAGAACGGCTTCGACCTCGGCGGCGCCGGCCCCGCCCTGCGCACCTCCATGTCCTGCGTGGGCGCCGCCCGTTGCGAAATGTCCTGCTTCGACGAAGCCCGCGCGCTGCGCACCGTCATCAACAACAACCTGGACGACATGCACCGTCCGGCGCTGCCCTACAAGTTCAAGTTCAAGTTCTCCGGCTGCGGCAACGACTGCGTGAACGCCATCCAGCGTTCCGACATGGCCACCATCGGCACCTGGCGTGACAACATGCAGGTGAACGAAGAGCTGGTGCAGGCCTGGGTTGCCAAGAACGGCAAGGGCGAGCTGGTCAACCAGGTCATCAACATGTGCCCGACCAAGGCCCTGTCCCTGAAGAAAAAGGGTGCCGAGAGCAAGGCCGACGGCGTGGTTGCCGTTGCGGTCGATGCCGAAGACTGCATGGAAATCGACAACCACAACTGCGTGCGCTGCATGCACTGCCTGAACGTCATCCCCGGCGGCCTGCTGCCCGGCAAGGACAAGGGCGTGACCATCCTGGTCGGCGGCAAGGGCGTGCTGAAGATCGGCGCGACCATGGGTACCGTGGTGATCCCGTTCATGAAGCTCGAGTCCGACGAAGACTTCGAGAAGCTGAACGATCTGGCCCGCAACATCCTCGACTTCTTTGCCGAAAACGCGCTGGAGCACGAGCGTACCGGCGAGATGATCGACCGTATCGGCCTGGTCAACTTCCTGGAAGGCATTGGCCTGGAGATCGATCCCAACATGGTCGCCCAGCCCCGTTCCAACCCCTATGTCCGCATGGACGGCTGGGAAGAGGAAGCGGCCAAGTGGGAAGAGCGCAAGAGCGCTTGATCGCTGAGATGCGCCGCACGGGCCAGCCCGTGCGGCTGTGTTTAAATACTGGAGGTTATTAACATGGCTGATTTGCGTCCCCCGATCGAAAGCGGCGCACCCGACCCGATGCCCTACATGCATCCGGTCATGAAGAAGAACTATGGCAAGTGGGTGTTCCACTCCCATCCCAAGCCTGGTGTCCTGTATCACCGTGCCGCAAGCGGCGACGCGATCTGGACCGTCAAGGCCGGCACCCAGCGCCAGATGGACACCTACACCATCCGTGAACTGTCCGACATCGCCGACAAGTTCGGCGACGGCTACGTGCGTTTCACCGCCCGTTCCAACATCGAGTACATGGTGGCCGACGAAGCCAAGGTCGAGCCCCTGATCAAGGCGCTCAACGACGCCGGCTATCCGGTCGGCGGCACCGCCAACTCCGTGTCCATGATCGCCCACACCCAGGGCTGGCTGCACTGCGACATCCCCGGCACCGACGCCTCCGGCGTGGTGAAGGCGCTGATGGACGAACTCTATGACGAGTTCATCAAGTGCGAAATGCCCAACCGTGTCAAGATGTCCACTTCCTGCTGCGAAATCAACTGCGGCGGCCAGGCTGACATCGCGATCATCGTGCAGCACACCAAGCCGCCGAAGATCAACCACGACCTCGTCGCCAACGTTTGCGAGCGCCCCGCTGTCGTGGCCCGCTGCCCGGTCGCTGCGATCCGCCCCGCCCTGGTGAACGGCAAGCCCTCGCTGGAAGTGGACGAGAAGAAGTGCATCTGCTGCGGCGCCTGCTACCCGCCCTGCCCCCCGATGCAGATCAACGATCCCGAGCATTCCAAGATCGCGATCTGGGTTGGCGGCAAGAACTCCAACGCCCGCTCCAAGCCCACCTTCCACAAGCTGGTGGCTGCCGGTCTGCCCAACAACGCCCCGCGCTGGCCCGAGGTTGGCGAAGTGGTGAAGAAAATCCTGCGCGTGTACAAGGAAGACGGCCGTCCCTGGGAGCGCATGATCGACTGGATCGATCGCATCGGCTGGCCCCGTTTCTTCGAGAAGACCGGTCTGCCCTTCACCAAGTATCACATTGATGACTGGCGCGGTTCCCGTGTCAACCTGAACGCCTCCAACCACATCCGCTTCTAAGCGGCGCGTTGGGGAGAAAGCATGCCCGCCGGCCCTCGGCCGACGGGCATGCCATTAAATAAAACTAGAGATTGCATGGATCGAGCATGAAATTCGCGATTATGGTTAATGAGGGTCCCTATACCCATCAGGCAACCGATTCTGCTTACCAGTTTGCCAAGGCAGCCATTGCCAAGGGCCATGAAGTCACCCGTGTGTTCTTCTATCACGACGGCGTCAACAACGGCACGCGGCTGACGGTCCCGCCGCAGGATGACCGCCACATCGTCAACCGCTGGTCCGAAATCGCGGCCCAGCACAACATCGATCTGGTGATCTGCATCGCGGCCGCCCAGCGTCGCGGTCTGCTCGACGAGAACGAAGCGAAGCGCCAGGGCAAGGATGCCAACAACATCGCGCCGGGCTTCCGCATTTCCGGTCTGGGCCAGCTGGTGGAAGCCGGCATCCAGTCCGACCGCCTGGTCGTATTTGGTGACTGACAGATTTAGGAATTAGGAAAATGTCTGACGAAATGGATTTCGAAGAAGGCGGCGCGGTCAAAAAGTTCATGTTCGTGAACCGCAAGGCTCCCTACGGCACCATCTATGCGCTGGAAGGCCTGGAAGTCGTGCTGATTTCCGCGGCGTTCGATCAGGACGTGAGCCTGGCGTTCGTGGATGACGGCGTATTCCAGCTGGTCAAGGGCCAGAAGACCGACGGCATCGAAATGAAGAACTTCTCGCCCACTTACCGTGCGCTGGAAGGCTACGACATCGAGAAGCTGTACGTCGAGCGCGAGTCGATGGAAGCGCGCGGCCTGACCGAAGATGATCTGCTGGTTGACGTCCAGGTCATGTCCGCCGCCGAAATGGGCGACGTGATGGCCCAGCAGGATGTCGTAATCAGCTTCTAAGGGGAACCTCAAAATGCTGCATATCGTGAACAAATCCCCATTCGACACCGGCTCGCTGGCCAGCGTGTTGCGTGTGGCCAAGAAAGACGGCGGCGCCGTGCTGCTGATCGAAGACGGCGTCTATGCCGCCGTCAAGAACAGCGCGACCGAAGCCAGCTTGAAAGCAGCCGGCATGCCGGTGTATGTACTGCAAGCCGACGCGGACGCCCGCGGCCTCCAGAGCAGGCTCATGGATGGCGTTAGCATGGTCGACTACGGCGGTTTTGTGGATTTGGTGGCAGGGCACGACAACGTGCAATCCTGGCTGTAAGTTTTTTGGTGATTCTTTCGAGAGGAGTTGAATCATGGCAATGGATGTAAACGGCGTTTCTATCGAGACTGATGAAGAAGGTTTCCTGGTCAATCTGAGCGACTGGAATCCTGATGTTGCATTGGAGCTGGCCAAGGGTGAAAGCATCGAGCTGACCGACCAGCACTGGGAAGTCATCAACTTCCTGCGCGAGTACTACGACGAGTATCAAATTGCTCCCGCCGTGCGCGTGCTGACCAAGGCGATCGGCAAGAAGCTCGGTCCGGACAAGGGCAACAGCAAGTACCTGTACGACCTGTTCCCCTACGGCCCCGGCAAGCAGGCGTGCAAGATCGCCGGCCTGCCCAAGCCCACCGGCTGTATCTAAGCCCCGGCTTAGAAGTGATGCAAAAGCGGTGGCCTTCGCGGGCTGCCGCTTGTTTCGACTGTCCATCAACGGAAGACTGGCTCACGCATGTCTACGCTTTCCATTTTTTACGTGGTGCTGTTTTACGCCGCAACCCTGTTCCTGGTTGCCGGCCTGGCCAGAAAAATACTGCAATACACGCGCAGCCCGGCGCCGCTAAAGATTCCTACCACGCCTGCGCCGACGACGACGTCAGGGGTGACCTACCGCATGGCCCGCGAGGTCGTGCTGTTCGAAAGCCTGTTCAAATCCAGCAAGTGGACCTGGATTTTCGGCTGGCTCTTCCATTTCGGCATGTTCCTGGTGCTGGTACGCCACCTGCGCTATTTCGTGGCTGACGTGCCGGGCTGGCTTGCCGCCATGCAGCCCTTCGGCAAATATGCCGCCTTCATGATGGTGGCGGGACTGGCCGGCCTGTGGGCGCGCCGCTTCCTGGTCGATCGCGTGCGCTACATTTCCACGCCGTCCGATCATTTGATGCTGGCGCTGCTGATGGGCATCGGCATTTCCGGCGCGCTGATGACCTTCGTGGCGCACACCGACATCGTCGCGCTCAAGATGTTTACGCTCGGCCTGCTGCGCCTGTCGCCGCAGCCCGTACCGACCGACCCGATCCTGCTGGCACACCTGGCCATGGTCGCCGTGCTGATGATCGTTTTCCCGATCAGCAAGCTGCTGCATGCGCCCGGCGTGTTCTTCAGCCCCACCCGCAACCAGGCGGACAATCCCCGTGAGCGCCGCCATCTGGCGGACTGGGCTGCCCAGCTCGAGAAATAAGACAGGAGACTTGCGTGGCTGCTGCACCGGATTTTGAAGTCGCCAAGCTGACCGGCGAGATTACCGTTCCCAAACTGCGCGAAGGCGCAATGGCTGGCATCAAGTCGTTCAACGCCAACGAAAAGATTCAGGCGCCGCTGGGTTATCCCGGCGAACTGGTCGAGGACTGGCATGACCGCGCCATCGGCAAGATGGGCGAGCTGTTGAAGAAATACCGCTCGCTGCAGGTGTTCATGGATGCCTGCGTGCATTGCGGCGCCTGTACCGACAAGTGCCATTACTACCTCGGCACCTCGGATCCCAAGAACATGCCGGTGGCGCGCCAGGAGCTGATGCGTCAGGTCTATCGCCGCCACTTCACCTTCGCCGGCAAGTACTTCCCCAAGCTGGTGGGCGCCAAGGACCTGACCAAGGAAATCCTCGACGACTGGTACAGCTACTACTACCAGTGCTCCGAGTGCCGCCGCTGCTCCGTGTATTGCCCCTACGGCATCGACACCGCCGAGATCACCATGGCCGGCCGCGAGATTCTCGACAGCGTCGGCATCGGCCAGAAGTACAGCAACGAGATCCTCGGCAAGCTGCACCGCATCGGCAACAACCTCGGCCTGCCCGGCCCGGCCATTCTGGATACCCTGGAAGGCCTGGAAGAGGACGTGCTGGATGAAACCGGCATTCCGGTCAAATTCCCGCTCGACGTCGAAGGCGCCGAAGTGATGCTGGTGACGCCTTCCGCCGATTTCTTCTCCGAGCCGCACGTCGAATCGCTGATCGGCTATGCCAAGGTGTTCCATGCCGCCGGCATCAGCTGGACGCTGTCCACCAAGGCTTCCGAGGCGGGCAACTTCGGCCTCTTCATCGGCAGCTATGAAAACATGCGCAAGGCTGCCTTGCGCATCCGCGATGCCGCCCTCGACCTGGGCGTCAAGCGCATCGTGGTGGGCGAGTGCGGCCATGCCTGGCGCGTCGCCTACAGCTTCTGGAACACGCTGATCGGCGTCGGTGCCGGCGCGCCCGAGGACGACGAGTTCGCGAGGAGGCTGCAGGCCCAGCTCGATCCCAGCGTTCCCCAGCCCTCGCACATCTGCGAAGTCACGCACGACCTCCTGAAGCGCGGCGTGATCAAGGCGGACAAGTCCAAGAACGACCATCGCGTCATCACCTTCCACGACTCGTGCAACGTGGCGCGCGCCTCGCGCATGGGCGACATGCCCGGCGGGCAGTTCATCATCCCGCGCGAAGTCATCAAGATGGTGGCCAACAATTACCAGGACATGGCGCCGGGCACCACGCACGAAGCCACTTTCTGCTGCGGCGGCGGCGGCGGCCTGCTGACCGACGATCTCATGCAGGTTCGCGTCAAGGGCGCGCAGCCGCGCATGGAAGCCTTCAAGGACGTGGTGGACAACAGCAAGGTCAACTTCCTTGCCCTGATCTGCGCCATCTGCAAGGCGCAATTCACCAAGGTTCTGCCTTACTACGGTTACAACATGGGCATGGTGGGCGGCGTCCACCAGCTTGTAAGCACTGCCATTGAACTGCCTGGCCTGGGTGCAGGCCCGGTCGAGGCCGAGGCTGAAGAAGCCGAAGCCGCAGCGGCTGGCGATGAATGACTGTTAATAATACAGACTGGAAATTTTTTAGGAGAGCAGCAATGTCGACCACTTCCGATGACGTGAAAAAAGGCCTTACCTTCCGCAAGTTCAAGGACGGTGAAACCAGCCAGTACCGCAAGGGCAGCGAATGGATCTTCGATGCCGACCACACTCACAAGTGTCCCGAGTACATGCTGTCCTCCCCGCCCTGCCAGGCTTCCTGCCCGGCCGGCGAAGACATCCGCGGCTACCTCAACATCGTGCGCGGCATCGAGAAGCCGCCGGCAGGCATGAACTGGCAGGAATACGGTTTCCGACGCATCGCCGAAGCCAACCCCTTCCCCTCGGTGATGGGCCGCGTCTGCCCGGCGCCCTGCGAATCCGGCTGCAACCGCAACCAGGTTGAAGACCATGTCGGCATCAACTCCGTCGAGCATTTCCTGGGCGACTACGCCATCGAGAACAAGCTGGCGTTCAAGCGTCCCGACGACGTCCAGCCTTCCGGCAAGAAAGTCGCCATCATCGGCGGCGGCCCCGCCGGCCTGGCGGCCGCCTACCAGCTCGCTCTCAAGGGCCACAGCTGCACCATTTTCGACGAGCACGAGTTTCTGGGCGGCATGATGCGCTACGGCATTCCCGGCTTCCGCACCCCGCGCCACATCCTCGACGGCGAGATCCAGCGCATCCTGGACCTGGGCGTGGAAACCCGCATGAAGACCCGCGTCGGCTCCGACGTCAAGTTCGAAGACCTGGAAAAGGAATTCGATGCCATCTTCATGTCCATGGGCGCCCAGAGCGGCCGCGCGCTGCCGGTTCCCGGCGCCGAGGCCCCCAACTGCGTGACCGCCATGGCCTTCCTGAAAGCCTTCAACGACGGCCGCCTGCAGCACGTCGGCGACCGCGTGGTCGTGATCGGCGGCGGCGACACCTCCATCGACGTGGCGACCGTTGCCCGCCGTCTGGGCAACATCACCAACGTCACCGACCTCGACCGTCCCGAGAACGTGCTGGCCGGCCATGCCGCGCACGACGTGGCCAAGATTTCCGCGCGTGAAGGTGCGGAAGTGGTGCTGGTTTCCCGCGCCACCATGGACAAGATGAACGCCAACAAGCACGAGATCGAGCATGCCCTGGAAGAAGGCATCAAGATCATCGGCGGCGTGACCCCGATCGGCGTCGTGGTCGGTGCCGACGGCCGCGCCACCGCGCTGCGCGTGGCCGAGTTCGATGTCGTCAAAGGCGAGACCATCATCAAGGAAGGCACCGAGCAGGACCTGCCCGCCGACCTGATCGTTTCCGCCATCGGCCAGGCCGTGGATTTCACCGGCCTCGAGCAGTTCAACAACAACAAGGGCCTGATCAAGCCGGACGGCAACTACCGCTTCCCCGGCAAGCCGCACATCTTCGTGGGCGGCGACGTGATCAAGCCGCACCTGCTGACCACCGCCATCGGCCATGCCTCCATCGCTGCGGACGGCATCGACGCCTTCCTGCGTCAGGGCACCACCGAGCTGGGCAAGCGTCCCAAGGTGGACGCGCACCGTTTCGACCTGATGCGCAAGATGGTCGAGTCCGGCCTGACCATCGAAGAGTACAACCACCAGCAGGACTGGGGCACCTCCTCTGCCAAGTTCGCGGTGCACAACTACGAAGACCGTTCCGCCAAGTACGTGATTCCGGCCAACGAGCTGTTCCTCGGCCACTTCATGTACGAAGACCGCAAGAAGCGCGACATGGTGCACCTGACCGCCGAAGAGGCGCTGGGCAACTTCGAGGAGCGCCTGAAGCTGCTGTCAGAGAAGGAAGTGGTTGCCGAAGCCAAGCGCTGCATGTCCTGCGGCCTGTGCTTCGAGTGCGACAACTGCGTGGTGTACTGCCCGCAGACGGCGGTGTTCCGCGTGAAGAAGAACGAGCGCGCCACCGGCCGCTATGTCGACACCGACTACACCAAGTGCATCGGCTGCCACATCTGCGCGGATGTCTGCCCCACCGGCTACATCCAGATGGGCATGGGCGAATAAGTAAACTGACAAGGGATGAAGATGCTGGCAAGCTGGCTTAAATCCGCTGCCCTGGGCATTCTGGTCGCGCTGTCCCCGCTGGCATCAGCGGGTGACAGCGCGGGCGTGCCCAAGCCTGTGATTCAAAAGGCAAAGGGCGAGCAGTGCGTGGAAGACACCGAGTTCATGCGCAAAAACCACATGAAGGTGTTGAACCATCAACGCGACAAGACCGTGCACGAGGGCATCCGCACCAAGCAGTACAGTCTGAAGAACTGCATCGAATGCCATGCCACGCCAAATGAAAAAGGCGAACGCACGGTGCTGGGCAAGGACAACTTCTGCCAGAGCTGCCACAGCTATGCGGCAGTCAAGATCGACTGCTTCCAATGCCATTCCAGCAAGCCCGAGGGCAATGGCGCAGCGCATCCCATCGTTTCCACGACAGGCGGCCCCGGCTCGCAAACTGCGGCCAGCATGCGCCACCATTCGGGTGGCAAGCCGTCCAAGCTGGATTCTCCCCTTTCGGTAAAAGACATCGCGGGGGTGCTCAAATGAACAATTTCGAACAGTATCGCCGCCGTTTCCTGGGCGGTGCGCTGGCCACCGCGGGCGCCGCCCTGGTGCCCGGCGTGATGCTGGTGGAAATGGCGCACAGTCGTGCGCCCGAAGAGGCCGTGAGCGGCCGCAACCGCTGGGGCCTGCTGATCGACACCACCAAGTGCGCCACCGGCTGCACCGAGTGCGTGACCGCCTGCAACACCGAGAATGGCCTCTCCGGCAAGACCGGGCTGCAGGATTCGCAATGGATCCGCAAGGTCGAGCTCACCAACAAGAAGACCGGCGCGCAGCATTCGCTGCCGGTGATGTGTCAGCACTGCGAACACCCGCCCTGCGTGGATGTGTGCCCGACCGGTGCTTCCTTCAAGCGCGAGGACGGCATCGTGCTGGTCGATCGCCACATCTGCATCGGCTGCCGTTACTGCATGATGGCCTGCCCGTACAAGGCGCGCTCGCTGGTGCATGAGGATCTCGAAAATCAGCTGCCGCACATGCCGCGCGGCAAGGGCTGCGTCGAATCCTGCACACTGTGCGTGCACAAGGTCGATCGCGGCGACAACACCACCGCCTGCGCAGAAGCCTGCCCCGAGCAGGCCATCCTGTTCGGCGACCTGAACGACGCCAGCAGCGAAATCGCCCAGCGTCTGGCAACCTATGCCAGCAAGGAAATTCGCGCCGACCTCGGCCTGAATACCGGCGTGCGCTACACGGGGATCTGATCCATGCAAATCATCAATCGCGAAATCGAAGGAAACAGCACCGGCTACTGGGCGCTGCTGGGCGGCCTCGGCGCCCTGATTCTGATCGGCCTGTTCGCCGCCTACAACATGGAGCACCATGGCCATGTCATCACCGGCATGAACAACCAGATCGTGTGGGGCCTGCCGCATGTGTTTGCCGTGTTCCTCATCGTCGCCGCCTCCGGCGCGCTCAACGTGGCTTCGGTCGCCGGCGTGTTCGGCAAGAAGGCCTACAAGCCGCTGGCGCCGCTGTCCGCGCTGCTGGCCATCGCCTTGCTCGCGGGCGGCCTGGCCGTGCTGATGCTGGACCTGGGCCGCGCCGACCGCGCCATCATCACCGCCTGGGAAGTGAATCCGACATCGGTGTTCTCCTGGAACGTGGTGCTGTACAGCGGCTTCTTCGGCTTTGCGGCCGCTTACCTGTGGACCATGCTCGACAAGACCGCGAAGCCGTTCTACGCCTTCGCCGCCTATGGCGCCTTTATCTGGCGTCTCGTGCTTACCACCGGCACCGGCCTCATTTTCGGCTTCCTGGTCGCGCGTCAGGCTTATGCCACTGCGCTGTTGGCGCCGAAGCTGATCGTCTTTTCGCTGCTCTACGGCACCGCCGTCTACGTGTTGGTGCTGATGGCTGCCTACGTCTGGGGCCAGCGCCCGCTGGGTGCCGAAGTGCTGCGCCGGCTGAAGAACATGCTGCTGATTTTCATCGCCGCTTCGTTCTACATGACCTTTGTCTATCACCTGACCAACCTCTATTTTGCCAAGCAGTGGGAATTCGAGCGCTTCATCCTGCTCGACGGCGGCGTCTACACTGTGCTGTTCTGGCTCGGCCAGGTGGTGATCGGCTATGCCATTCCCTTCATCCTGATGGTGGCGCCGAATACGCGTGCCAACCGCACCGCGATCGCCGCCGCTGCCGTGATGATCGTGCTCGGCGCGCTGGCGCAGATGTACGTCACCATCATCGGCGGTCAGGCCTATCCGCTGGAGCTGTTCCCCGGATTTGTCGAAAGGAGCAGCTTCTTCGACGGCCAGATTCATGCCTACACCCCCAGCCACTGGGAGTGGATGCTGGGCATTGGCGGCTTCGCCATCGCCCTGGCGATGGTAGTCTTCGCCGTGAAGATCCTGCGCGTGCTGCCGGAAAGTCTGGCGGATGAAGTGGCTGATCCGCACGCCAGGAAGTGAAGGATGCCGGCCAGAAGACCGGTGCCTAACGCAAGACAAAGGGCGCGCAAGCGCCCTTGTTTGCCTTCTGGGGTTCTGGTTTTAGGCGTTTCGGCAAGACACGAAAAAACCAGCCACAGAGAGTACAGAGGTCACAGAGAAAAAAAGGCCTATGGCTGGCCAGGTTTCGGGCTCGCGGGGTTTCTCTCTGTGTCCTCTGTGGCTTGAAGTTAAATTTTAAGATTTTATGCAATCGCGCTTCCTGATATCCGCCGCCCACAAGTCCTCGGGGAAGACCACCCTGAGCATCGGCCTGTGCGCGGCGCTCACCGAGCGCGGGCTCAAGGTGCAGCCCTACAAGAAGGGCCCGGATTATATCGATCCCATGTGGCTCACGCGCGCGAGCCGCAGCCCCTGCCACAACCTCGATTTCTACCTGATGGGCCAGGACGAGGTGCGCGAGGTCTTCGAGACCCAGGCAGCCGGCGCGGAAGTGGCGCTGGTCGAGGGCAACAAGGGGCTCTATGACGGCCTCGATCTCGACGGCAGCAACAGCAATGCCGCGCTTGCCAAGCTGCTGGACATCCCCGTCGTGCTGGTGATCGATGCGCGCGGCATGACGCGCGGGGTGGCGCCCCTGATTCTCGGCTATCAGGCTTTCGACCGCGACATCCGCATCGCCGGCGTCATCCTCAACCAGCTTGGCGGCAGCCGTCATGAAAGCAAGCTGCGCGCGGTGATCGAGCACTATACCGACGTGCCGGTGATCGGCGCGGTGCAGCGCGAGGCAGGCATGCAGATTCTCGAACGCCATCTGGGCCTGATTCCGAGCAACGAGGCGGGGGAGGCCGATGATCAGGTTCGCCAGATCGCAAAGCGGGTGGCAGAACAGGTTGATCTGGACCGCCTCCTGGCGCTGACCCGGGGGCAGGTGCGGACCGATCTGGTCATGCCGCCCGTCCCGCCCGCTTCGCGCAAATTGCGCATCGGCATCATGCGTGATGCCGCCTTTGGCTTCTATTACGAAGACGATCTCGAAGCGCTGCGCGAAGGCGGGGCGGAACTGGTGCCCATCAACGCCATGCGGGATACGCAACTGCCCGCCATCGACGGCCTCGTCATCGGCGGCGGTTTTCCCGAGTCCTTCATGGCCGAACTGGAAGCCAACGCCAGCCTGCGCAGCGAGATCAGGCAGGCCATCGACAACGGCCTGCCGGCCTACGCCGAGTGCGGCGGCCTCATGTACCTGGCGCGCTCGATGAGCTGGAAGGGCAAGACCCATGCCATGGCCGGCGTGATTCCGGGCGACGTGGTCATGCACGATCGTCCCGTCGGCCGCGGCTATGTGCGGCTCAAGGAAACCGGTGCCAGCCCGTGGAACAGCGCGGCGCCGGAAGACGACATCCATGCGCACGAATTTCACTATTCCAGCCTTGAGAATCTGCCTGACGGCCTCACGTATGCCTACGAAGTGTCGCGCGGTTACGGCATCGACGGCAGGCGCGATGGCCTGGTATACAAGAACTTGTTGGCGTCCTACACGCATTTGCGTTCCACCCGTCGGTTTTCCTGGGTGAAGCGTTTCCTGGCTCTGGTGGAGAAGTGCAAATCCGCAGGGTCTGTTTCCAGACAGGCTGCTGCCTGACCTTAATCAACTTGGAGAAATCATGATTACCCTGACCCCAGCCGCCGTACACCAGATCCAGTCGGCGATCCCGCCCGAGGCCTCCTTCGAGGGTCTGGCCCTGCGCATCGCCGCGCGCCGCCGCGCATTCGATGGTTCCATCGAATACGCCATGGGCATGGACAACGAGCGCGAAAACGACAAGACCGTCGTGGTCGAAGGCATTACCCTGCTCGTCAACGAGCACAGCGCCGAGCTGCTGAACGGCGTGACCGTCGATTTCGTCGAGGAAAACGGCGAGCCGCTGTTCGTGTTCATGAATCCCAACGATACCGGCCCGATCAGCGGTGGCGGCGGTGGCTGCGGCTCCAGCTCCAGCTCCGGCAGTGGCGGCGGCTGCGGCAGCGGCGGTTGCGGTTCCGGCGGCTGCGGCTCCAGCCGCTGATTGGCCAGCGGAAAAAACAAGCCACAGAGGACACAGAGAAAAGCCGGTGAATCGAAGGTGGCTGCCGGCAAGGGATCAATGGCACTTGCACAATTCCATCTCTGTGTCCTCTGTGTTCTCTGTGGCTGATTTGCTTTAAGTCTGCTTAATTCGGTTATGAACTTCCTTCCCATCTTCCTCGATCTGCGCGGCAAGACCTGCCTCGTCGTCGGCGGCGGCGAAACCGCCGCGCGCAAATCCGCCATGCTGGTGAGCGCCGGCGCCAATGTCTGTGTCGCGCATGACGGCGAACTGGCTGCGGCCTTTGCCGATATCAAGGAACCGGAGCGCATCCGCCACAAGTGCACTGCCTTTGCCGCCAGCCTGCTGGACGGCATGGAGCTGGTCATCGGCGCGGCCGAGGACGATGCCATCGACCGGCAGGTGTTCGCGGCGGCGCGCGCGCGCCATCTGCCGGTCAATGTGGTGGACAAGCCGGCCTTGTGCAGCTTTGTGCTGCCGGCCATCCTCGACCGCTCGCCCATGATCGTGGCCATCGGCACCGGCGGCGCCTCGCCGGTGCTGGCGCGGCTCTTGCGCGCACGGCTGGAAACCCTGATTCCGGCGAGCTACGGGCGTCTCGCGCACCTGGCCGAAAGCTTTCGCGAGAAGGTCAAGGCCAAGTTCAGCCATGCGCCCATGCGCCGCATTTTCTGGGAGAAGGCCTTGCAGGGCCCGGTGGCGGAGCTGGTGTTCTCCGGCAGGGAAGGCGATGCCGCCAAACTGCTGCAGCACACGCTCGACAGCGAGAAGGACGAGGCCCCGCAGGGCGAGGTCTACCTGGTCGGCGCCGGCCCGGGCAACCCGGATCTGCTGACCTTCCGCGCGCTGCGCCTCATGCAGCAGGCCGACGTGGTGGTGCACGACAACCTGGTTTCCGAGCCCATCCTCGACATGTGCCGGCGCGATGCCGAACGCATCTACGTGGGCAAGAAGCGCGCGAACCACGCCGTGCCGCAGGAAGACATCAACATGATGCTGGTGCGTCTGGCCAAGGAAGGCAAGCGCGTGCTGCGCCTCAAGGGCGGCGATCCTTTCATCTTCGGGCGCGGCGGCGAAGAGATCGAAACCCTGGTCGACCATGGCGTGCCTTTCCAGGTGGTGCCCGGCATCACCGCGGCGGCGGGCGTGGCCTCCTATGCCGGCATTCCGCTGACCCACCGCGATTACGCGCAGTCGGTCACCTTCGTCACCGGCCACCTCAAGGACGATACCCCCAACCTGGACTGGGACGCGATGGCCAAGCCCAACCAGACCATCGTCATCTACATGGGCCTGCAGGGCCTGCCGGTGCTGGCGCAGGAACTGGTCAGGCACGGCCTTTCGCCGCAGACGCCCGCGGCCATTGTGCAGCAGGGCACCACGCCGCACCAGCGCGTGGTCACCGGCACCCTTGAAACCCTGCCTGGATTGGCAGTGGAAGCCCAGCTGAAGCCGCCCACGCTCATCATCGTCGGCAAGGTCGTGAGCCTGCACCACAAGCTCAGGTGGTTCGTGAGCGAGGACGACCGCCTAGCCGGCGCCTGAACAGGCTCCGCCAGAGGCTTTCCTCTGAAACGAACCGGCCCCGCAGCGGGCCGGTTTTTTTTCTGCCCCCAAGCTCTTCAGGGCGGCATTTTCCATGCTCGTCCGCTTCTTTGTATTTTTTGCTTGACATATTCCAATAGTCGTTGGAATATTATTCAAATGAACAAACGACAGCTAAAAGATCTGCTCTACGAGCAGGTCGCCCGCATCGGCAAGGCCGTTTCCAGCCCCAAGCGTCTGGAACTGCTCGAAATCCTCGCCCAAGGCGAGAAGACGGTGGAACTGCTGGCGGCCGAAGCCGACATCGACGTCAGGCTGGCCAGCGCCCATCTGAAAGTGCTCAAGGAGGCGCGTTTGATCGAGTCGCGGCGCGAGGGCCGCTTCATCGCGTATCGCCTGTCCGGCGAAGACGTCGGCGCGCTGTGGGTCGGCCTGCGCACGGTGGCGGAAGAGCATCTGATCGAATTGCGCATGGCGCTCGACCGGCTGTTCGCCGCGCCGGAGAAGCTGGATGCCGAGACCCGGCGCGGGCTTCTGGAAAAGGCCCGCCAGGGCGACGTCGTGGTCATCGACGTGCGCCCCGCGGAGGAGTACGGAAACGCGCACCTGCCTTTCGCGCGCTCGCTGCCCTTGACCGAGCTCAAGCAGCGCCTGGCCGAACTGCCGGCGGACAAGGAAATCGTGGCGTACTGCCGCGGCCCCTTCTGCATGATGTCGGAGGAAGCCGTGACGCTGCTGAAAAAACACGGCTACCGTGCCCGGAAGATCTCCGACGGTTTGCCGGAATGGGTGGCGGCGGGCCTGCCCGTCGAGCAATGAAGCGGGCGCAGCCCGGATTGTTTTTTTGATTGATTTGAGGATACGGACATGTTTTTTCGCCAACTTCTTGCCAAGGATGCCACGCTTTCCTATTTCTTCGGCTGCGGCTCCTGCCATGTCGGCATCGCCGTCGACCCGGTGCTGGGCGACGAGCAATGGTTCATCGACGAGGCCGCGAAGCAGGATGTGAAGATCACCCACGTCATCGACACCCACGTGCATGCCGATCATTATTCCGGGGGACGGGCGCTGGCGGAAAAAACCGGCGCGAAATACTGCCTGCACGAATCCAACGCCGGGCGCGTGAACTTCGGCTTCGAACCCCTGAAGGACGGCCAGCGCATCGAGGTCGGCAATGTCTACGTCGATGTGCTGCACACGCCCGGCCATACGCCGGATTCGCTCTGCATGCTGGTGACCGACAAGCGCCGGGCGGAAGCGCCCTGGTTCGTGCTCACCGGCGACACCCTGTTCGTCGGCAGCGCCGGCCGCCCAGACCTGGCCGGGAAGGAAGCCGAAATGGCCGCGCAGCTTTACGACACCCTGCACGGCAAGCTGCTCAACCTGCCCGCCGAGGTGGAGATCTACGCCGGCCATGTCGCCGGCAGCGCCTGCGGCGCCGGCATTTCCGGCAAGCCGGCTTCGACCGTGGGATTCGAGAAACGCTGGAATCCCATGCTGTCCATGAGCAAGGACGAATTCGTCGCCGCGCTGACCGCGGAAATTCCGCCGCGGCCCGCGGAAATGGACCGCATGGTCGCATTCAACCTGGGTAAATGATCATGTCGCTGGCTCGGGAAGTGGCCCAGGAGGTCGCCGAATATCGTTATGGCATCCGCCATAACTTCGCCCAGTTTTCGCACCAGCTGGTGCAGGTGTTTTTCGTCGGCCTGACCCTGGGCATGACCCGCACCGTGGTGCCGGCGCTGGCCGAATCCGAGTTCGGCGTGGCCAAGGGCTCGTTCATGATGCTGATGGCCTTCGTCACCGCCTTCGGTTTCGTCAAGGGCACGCTCAATTTCGTGGCGGGGCGGATGTCCGAGCGCATGGGGCGCAAGAAGGTGCTGTTCATCGGCTGGCTGGCAGCCATTCCCATCCCCTTCATGATCCTGTATGCGCCGTCGTGGGGCTGGATCGTGGCGGCGACCGTGCTGCTGGGCGTGAACCAGGGCCTTACCTGGTCGATGACGCAGACCGCCAAGCTGGACCTCACCACCGCCGAGCAGCGCGGCCTCACCATCGGCCTGAATGAATTCTCCGGCTACTTCGGCGTGGCGGTGGCGGGCATCCTCACCGGCTATCTCGCCGCCGCCTACGGCCCGCGCGAGGGCCTGATGCTGTTCGGGCTGGTGGTGGTTCTGCTGGCCGGCCTGCTGACGCTTTTGTGGGTGAAGGACACCCTGCCGTGGGCGCACGCGGAAGGCAAAAAACACGCGGCCGGGCAGATGACGGGCCCCAGGCCGCGCTACCCCGAAAACGTTTCCGACAAGCCAGGCACCTGGGAAGTGTTCACCCTGATGTCCTGGCGCGACGCCCGCATGGCCTCGATCAGCCAGGCCGGCCTGGTGGAGAAATTCGTCGATGCGCTGGTGTGGGTGTTCTTTCCCGTCTATCTGTATCAGCACGGCCTTTCGCTCGCGGGCATCGGCTGGGTGGTGGGCGTGTATGGCTTCGTCTGGGGCATTTCGCAGTTCTTCACCGGCCATCTGTCCGACCGCATCGGCCGCAAGAAGCCCATCGTCTGGGGCATGTGGCTGTGCGGCGCGGGCGTCGCCCTGGTGCTGATGGGCGAGGGCGAGCTGTGGTGGTCGTTCGCCGCTGCGGTGATGGGCTTCGGCATGGCGCTGCTGTATCCCACGCTGTCCGCCGCCGTATCCGACATTGCGCATCCCAACTGGCGCGGCTCGGCCATTGGCATCTACCGCTTCTGGCGCGACCTCGGCTACGGCATCGGCGCCCTGCTGCTGGGCGCGGTGGCGGCCGTCTTCGGCGGCATCGAGGCGGGGTTCTGGTTCACCGCAGCCGCCATGTTCGTCTCCGGCGCGCTGGTGCTGGCGGCCTGCGAGGAGACGCACCCGCGCCTCAATCCTGCCGACGCGTGATCGCCCTGCGATGAACCCCGCCGACTACGACGCCTGGTACGACACCCCGCGCGGCCGCTGGATCGGCGAAACCGAGTTCCGCCTGGCCGCGCGCCTGCTTGCGGCCGCTCCGGGCGACAGCCTGCTCGACGTGGGCTGCGGCACCGGCTGGTTCACGCGCCGCTTCGCTGCGCAGGGCTTGCAGGCCACCGGCCTCGATGCCGATCCCGACTGGCTGGCCTTTGCCCGCGCCCACGGCGACCCCGCCATGCGCTGGGTGGAGGGCGACGCCCGGCGGCTGCCGTATGCCGATGCGAGCTTCGATCACGTGCTGTCCATCGCCGCCCTGTGCTTTGTCGGGGACGAGCGCCAGGCCGCGGCCGAAATCGTGCGCGTGGCGCGGCGCCGCTTCGTCATCGGCTGGCTCAACCGGGACAGCCTGCTCTACCGGGAGAAGGGCAGGCACGGCGGCAGCGGCGCCTACCGCGGCGCGCGCTGGCACACGGCTTCCGAATTGCGCGAGTTTTTTTCCGGCCTGCCGGTGCATGAACTGAAATTGCGCTCGGCGATTTTCCTGCCATCGGGCACGAAGCTGGCGAGGTATGTTGAAAAATGCGTCCCGGATGCTTTGCCCTGGGGCGGCATGCTGCTGGTGGCCGGGGAAAAAGGCTAGTGCGGCTGCTGCTGGCGGCCGAGAAAGGGCACCAGCAGGAAACAGAGCGCGAGCGAGCCGGCCGCGACCCAGAGCAGGGGCGCGAAAGCCTGGTGGAACACCTGTTCGTACAGACGCGAGCCGATCACGGAAGAAAACTGTTCGGCGGCGTTGTAGAGCGACATCATCACCGCGAAGGTGAAGCCCTCGGCGCGCGGCGGGCAGGCGCGCGCCGCCACCGACAGGATCATCAGCATGCCGATCTGGTTCAACATGCCGACCGACACATGCAGCGGCGCGGCGACGGCCTGCGCGTAGCTGCTTGGCTGGGCCAGCGCAAGATAGGCCAGCACCGCCAGGATGGCGGCGCCGATGGCGACATTGGCCTGCACCGCGAACGAGCGTCTGGCCAGCATATGGCCGAAGAGCCAGGCGCCGATGACGCCGCCGACTGCCGTGAATGCGGACAACTGGCCGATGAACTGCTGGTCGAAGCGCAGCACGTCGGTCATGTGGAAGTACAGCGGCGCGCCGAAACCGGGGCTGAAACACCACAGCACCACGAATGCCGCCGTCAGCTGCAGTTTAGGCGAACGGATCGCCAGCCACATGCTCTGCGTGGTTTGCTTCATCGCCGCAAGCTCGATGCGGCTCTTCTTTTCCTGCACCAGAAAATAACCGGCCGTGAGCACGGCGATCGGCGCCAGCATGGTGAGGGTGGCGGCGATGTGCAGCGCGGTGGCGGGCTTGAAATTGGCCGCGAGAAAGCCGCCGGCAAGCGCGGTGACCACGGCCGCGATCTTGAACCAGAACCATTGCGTGCCGAGGAAGCGCGCGGTGAGGCCGGTCTCCGCGCCTTTTTCCACCATCAGCGCATCGATGATGACGTCCGATGCGGCGGTGCCGAAGGCGGTCAGCGTCAGCGCAATGATGAGGCTGCCCGCGTCGGTCAGCCCGGACAGCCAGAGAAAGCCGCCCGCGCCGACGAGATTCACGAGCATGAGCCAGGTCTTGCGCCGGTAGCCGAACAGCGGAATGTAATCGCTGACCAGGCCGTAGATGGGCTTGATTACCCATGGCAGCGAAGCGATGGCCAGGTATTCCGATATCCCGGCGCTGGAAAGTCCCAGTTCCTCCTTGAGGTAATAATTGAGCGGCTGGCCGATCAGCCCGCCCATCTGCGCGAAACTCTGGGCGAAATAGGCCAGGCCGAACAGGAAGAACAGGCGCCGGGTAAGCGCGGGGTCGGCGGGGCTGGAGGACGGGGGGCTCATCGGCGCTCGACGCAAACTGGACGAATGCCGCCATCATAGCCGCTTTAGGGCCGTAGTCGACATGTACCGTTGCCTTACGGAAGCCCAAAGAACAGAATGGGCCGATCATGGAATAAGGCGGGCGGTTGCCGCGTCTTATGGAGTAGCGGAGGAGAAAATGATCTGGTTTTGCGGAAGCACTCAGCAGGAAGTGCTGCGCCACCGCACCCGCCTGTATCGCCTGGCCTATGCCTGGTGCGGCGACCGCGATATGGCGGAAGACCTGGTGCAGGAGGCGCTGGCGCGCGCGCTTGCCACGACTTCTCCGCTCAAGGAGCCGCGCGCGCTCGAGGGGTGGCTCATGGTCATCCTCAACAACTGCTGGCGCGACTGCCTGCGCAAGAAGATGGCGGGCATCCTGGAGGACATCGACGACTGGGCCGAGCGGCTGGAAGCCGAAGAGCTCTCGCCCGAACAGAACCTCGCGGGCCGGCAGACCGCGCTCACCGTGCGCAAGGCCATCGCCCGTCTGCCGCTGGGCCAGCGTCAGGTGCTGACCCTGGTGGACATGGAGGACAGAAGCTATGCCGAAGTGGCCGAGATTCTGGGCGTGCCGGCAGGCACGGTGATGAGCCGCCTGGCGCGCGCTCGCGCCGCGCTCAAGGAAATGCTGTCCGAGGTAAGACCGGCTGCCCAGGCGGGCCGTCTCAGGAGAGTGAAATGAAGATGCCGATCAGCGACGAAATCCTGAATGCTTTTGTCGACCAGCAGCTTACCTCCGGCGAGATGGAGGAGATGTTCGAAGCCGCCCGCGAGGATGCCGGGCTGGCCCAGCGCATCTGCGGCGTCCGCCAACTGAAATCCATGGTCAGGCATGCCTATGATGGCATCGAGCCCGGTCGTCCTGCGCGTGTCGCACGCAGTCCGGGCATGCAGGCGCTCGCTGCCGCCCTGCTGCTGGGGGTGGGCGGTATCGTGGGCTGGTCGCTGCATCCCGCCACGGGCGGCATTCTTCCGGCCGTGCTGGCACAAAAAGGCGAGTTCGTGAGGACCGGGCAGCAAAGTGCAGCCAACCGCTTCATCCTGCACATCGATTCCGACAAGCCGGAACACATGGCCGCAGTGCTGGATTATGCCGACCAGATTCTGGACAGCGCCAGGCAGGAGGGGGTGCAGGCCGAACTGGAAATCGTCGCCAACAACTACGGCCTCAACCTGCTGCGCGAGGGCTTTACCCCCTACCGTGAGCGCATTGATGCGCTGGCAGCCAAACATGCCAATCTGACCTTCATCGCCTGCGGCCAGGCCGTGGCCCGCTACGAACGTGAAGGCAAGCAGATCAGGCTCGTCAAGGAAGCGAAAATGGTGCCTTCCGCCATCGGTGAAGTGGTCAGCAAGATGAAGGAAGGCTGGACCTACATCCGGGTGTAGGAGAGGCTGAATGCCGCATGAAAGGGATTCGCTGGAATCCCTTTTTTATTGCCGGCAGCGCTGCCGTTCGGTGCGGGAGGATGGAGCCGTGCCGGCTCCATGCGTTTTGCGATGGGCCCCTTGCAGCGCCAGTCGATCAGAAAGTGAGCGGGCAGGGATTCGGCTTGAGCAGCTGCTGGATGCGGGCCTGCGCGGCATCCGGGTCCTCGCGATGGAGGTTCAGCAGCATTTCTGCCTGCTTCAGCCAGTGTCTCTGGCCCTCGCCGGCGACTTCGCGCAGGACGTTCGTCCGGCCGCTGTCGCGCCAGTCCCTGTAGGCTTCAGTCAGCCTGGGGAAGAGCGCCAGGCGCAGGCCGTCGAATTCGGCCATGTAGTAGTGCAGGCTGCACCAGGCCTCGTTTTCGATCAGCGCGGGCAGGGTGGAGAGGCAGTCGGCGAGATTGTCGCGCACCGAGCGCGCCAGCATTTCTGCGTGCTTGTGGGTGAAACCGGCGAGCATTTTCTGCCAGTCCGGCCCCAACAGCCTGTCGGCGCGCGCTTCGCCCACCTCGTGCAGGATCACTGTCTCGCTTTCCGTTTCGGTCATGCGGACCAATGCGGCTTCGGGATCGTGCTCGAAGCCATAGCAGGCAAGTGCCGCCTTCATGGCGCCTTCGGGCTTTTTCTGGCCCCACAACTCGACCTTTTCCCACAACGCCCGCTTCAGCGCATCGGTGCGCAGGAAAATGGCGCCGTCCTGGTAGACCGCGGGCAGTGTGGAGAGATCGCGCGCGTATTCGCAGCCGGTGACGTAGATGGTGAGGCCTTCGCGCTCTTCCCTGCGCTTGAGTTCGCCCAGGAAGAAGTGCGGCTTGCGGTAGCGGCCGATGCCGGCGCCGTAGACATAGCCTTCCGGCAGCAGCACCGCGTTGACCGCGCGGCTTTCGAAGGGGGCGATGCTTCGCCCATTGACGGGCAGGGCGGAAAACTCGTCTTCCTCCAGGCTTTCCCACAGCGACTCGCGGGCGATCATCCAGGGGCCGATTTCGGCGCGCGGCGGCTGCTGGGAGAGCGGCAGTTCGTTCTCCCAGCGGAAGAATTCGCGCATTTCCAGCAGATAGGTGCACATGGTCATGTTGCGGGCGTGGTTGGCGTCCGCGATGTGGCAGTTCTTCTGCACCGTCTCGACCAGTTCGGGGAAGTCGCGCATGCTCCCTCCTGTTCGGGAAATCGATGATCCCATTTTAGCCGCGCCGGCGCGCCTCGAAATGCACCACGCCCTGCACGATGCCGGAATAGGGAAAATCTTCCAGGCTGCCATGCGCTGCAAGGGCGGATTCGATCAGCGCGAAGGCATCCTCCACGCTGTCGCTGCCGCTCATCGCGGTTTGCAGCCCTTTGAGTCCGCCGCACTGGATCTTGAGTTCCTTGGCGTGCGGCAGCTGCGCGCCGATGTGGGGAATCTTCAGGGCGAAGGCGGAGTGGCCGCGCAAAAGCGTCTTGAGTGACAGGCAGCGCGTCTGCGCGGCGGCATCGGCGCAGTTCACCGTCTCGCGCTCGGCCAGCAGGTGCTTTTCCGCCTTGCTGCAGGAAATGCAGCGCGCCAGCACGCCCTTCTCGAAGGCGCAGGGCGTCGGGTTCACCGACTTGCGGGCGTCGCGGTAGGCGTCTTCGTTGTATTCACTCATGGGCTAAAGAGTATTCAGTCTTCAGTTAACAGTCATGCAGTGTGCTTTGCTCTTGCTGACAACTGACAACTGACAACTGACAACTGACAACTGACAACTGGCTCAATAATCCTCGCCGGTGGTGGGCGGCTTCTCGCGAACCTCGCCCAGCATCTCCTCGGCATGCAGCTCGTTCTCGGCGAAGATGACCTTGATCGAATAGTTGTCGCTGCTGGTGAGCTTGCCGCGCAGTTCCTTGGCGTGGGCCGAGGCGTCCTTGAACTTGTCGAAGTCGGCGACTTTCTTGACGATGTGCATGGGGTGGATTTCGTAAACGTAGTACGGCATTTAATGCTTCTCCTGGTCGATATAGTATTTGACTGATTTGCGGCGCCCCGGCTTCTTTTTCAAGATCACCACGCCCTTCACGCAGGACAGATCAGCGATGGGGTGGTCGGGGTAGGCCGGGTTCAGCGCATGCAGGGCCCAGCCGGCCTCGCGCTTCACCAGCTGGCGGAAGGTGTATTCCTCGTTGTGGAAGGCGATGACATAGGAGCCATCCTTGGCCAGGCCTTCCGGCTCGATGACGATGATCTCGCGGTCGTGGAACTCCGGCTCCATGCTGTCGCCCAGTACCATGAGCGCGAACGGCTCGGCTTCCGAGCAGGCGCCGAAGGCGCCGTCCGCCTGTTGTTCCGCCGAGACGACGGGGATGTTGATTGGCTTTTGCTTGAATTCCATCAGAGCCACCTCACCAGATAAAAAATTCGAAATCCTTCGGACGAGCGTGAAGGGCCGATCACGATCGCCGGATGCAGGTTTTCTTCCGCGCGCGCCAGTGCCTCGGCTTCGCTCGCCACGGTTTCCACCACGCCCTCCGGGTAGCGCTTGCGCGTCTTGTTGGGGCTGCGGATCAGCGCGGGCACTTCCTTGGACTGGGCGGGGTCGAGATAAAGTTTCATTGCAGAGTCTCACTCTTTACTGGTGCCCTCAGGACTTGCACGGCCATGTTGATGGGCGAAACCAGCGGTTCGATTTTACGCCGCATCAACGCGCCCACGGCAGTGTTGCGCAATAGCCAGGGGTCGGCGGTCTTGCCGGTGAGGCCGGAGAGCGCGAGCATGGCTTCGATGCCCTGGCGGTATTGCGGCGCGGCAGAGAGCAGCGCCTGCAGGTCCTGCGGCGCTTCGATCTCGCCGCGGCTCATGGCGCCGGCCTGGGCGAACAGGTCTTCCAGTTTCTCGGTCTGGATGGGGTAGCCCATAGCGTGGAAGTAGCGGCTGATGGCGTCGAGCAAAGCGTAGACCACCAGCGAGGTGGACGGGCGCGCCAGCACTTCGGCCACGGCCTTGAGCCAGGTCTGGCCGTTGGCGGCAAGCAGCGCCAGGAAGCGCTCGGCGTACATGTTGCCGGCTTCGGTCAGCGGGGCCAGCACTTTTTTCGCTTCCTCATAATCGGCGCGTGCGGGCTGGTCTGCCGGCAGTTGCTCCGGCATGAACTCCAGGAAGCCGATGAAGTAATAGGGCACACCCTTGGCCATGCGCCAGAGCTTGGCCGTGGTCTGCTCGTCGGCGAGCTTGCCGTAAAGAATGAGCCGGATCGTGTGCATGCGCGCGTCCGGGCTTTCCTCGAAGGGCAGGTGCTCGATCAGGAAATCGGCCAGCACCTTGCCCATGCGGCCCTGGATCACGGCTTCCTTTTCCAGCATCCAGCGCGCGATTTCCATGGTCGGCTGGCACCACCAGGCGCGGCGGGCCAGTTCGTCGGTGAGGCCGGGCGCGTGCGCCACCGCCACCACGGCTTCGGGCTCGCCCAGGAGCAGCAGGGCTTCGAGATTCTTGTCCGAAGTCTGGCCCATGCGCGTCCAGCGCTGCAGGTAGACCGGATAGCCGCCGGGCGAGCCCAGCGCATGGCCGCCGAGGAATTCCTTGACCCGGCCGATGTACTGGTCGGCGCGGCAGTTCGGGTGCAGCTGGATTTTCGCCTCGCCGTTCCCGGTGAGGGCGTAGAGCGTCATCGCGCCTTCGTCGATGCGCACTGCCTGCACCGGGTTGGCCATCATCAGCACGTTGAGGCGCAGGCTGTCTTCGGAGGAGAGGTCGTTCATTTTTTCCAGGGGTCGGGGGTCAGGGGCCAGGGGCCAGGGAACGAGCGGGCAAAGCCCGCGCCCAGAGTGAGGCCGTGGCCGCATCTCCCCTGAATCCTGATCCCTGAATCCTGATCCCTCATGCTTAATTCAACTGGATGCGCTTGCCCCAGGGCACGGGCTTCTTGCCCTTGACCAGCCAGATCACGGGGTAGACCGGCGGCTCTTTGGGGAACTCGGCATCGGCATCGGTAAAGTAGACCAGCGCGTCGGGGCGCAGGTTCTCGTGTTCCACCCATTCGAACACGGGCGCGAAGTCGGTGCCGCCGCCGCCCTGGAAGGCGCGCGGCAGGCGGAATTCTTCCCAGGGCTCGAACACCCAGGGGCCGTCCTCGGCGAGCTTGGCGTCGCAGGCGAGCAGCGTGATGCGCACCGGTAGCGCGCCTTTGATGGCGTTGATCTCGGAGAGGAACTCCGACAGCTCCTCCTCGCCGATGGAGCCGGAGGTGTCGATGGCGACGACGAGGTCGCACTGCGAGCTTTTCAGCGAGGGCAGGATCATGTCGCCCTCGCGCCGGGAGGGCCGCATGTAGTTGTAGTCGTTGCGCGCCTGGTCGAAAAAGTAGTGCGCCAACAAGGTTCTCCACGGCAGCTTGGGTTCCAGCCAGGCATCGACCATGCGCGCCATGGCGCCGCCGAGCTTGCCGGCCTGCTGGGCCTGCTGCGCGGCGCTGGCGAGATACTGCTGCCACTTCTGCGCGAGCTCCTCGCGCTCCTGCGCGGTGAGTGGCACCGGCGGATTGTCCTGGTCGTCATCCTCGCCGGCCTTCTGCCCGGACTGGCCCTGCTGCGGATTCGGTTTCGCGCCGCCGCCTTCGTTCTGCTGCGGCTCCTCGTTCTTGGGCTGCGAGCCGCCGCCCGACTGGCCTTGCTGGTCCTGCGGGGCATCCTCAGGCGGCGGCTCCTGGCTCTGGCCGTTCTGGCTGCCCTCGGCGTTGTTGTCGTAGAGGTGCTGGTCGAGCGTCTCGTTGTCGAGGCTGTCGTCGAGGCAGGGATAAATCTCCTCCGCGCTCATGTTCTCGAACTGGTTCAGCACCACGGCCTCGGGCGGCGGCTGCAGGCCGTCGTTCATGAGGATGGGATTGATGGCGAAGTCGCAGGCGAGATCCCATTTCCTCTGGATGCGGTGGCCGCGCCGCACGAAATGGGTGAGCGCGCAGTGCAGTGCCTCGTGCGCCAGCACGAACTCCACCTGGGACAAGGACAGTTTGTCGATGTAGGCGGGGTTGTAATAGAAGCTCTTCATGTCCGTGGCGGTGGTGCGGCACCACGGCCCCGCCTCGATCATGGGCAGGCGCAGCACCAGCGCCCCGAGGAAGGGCTTGTCCAGGATCAGGCGCGTGCGCGCCGCCGCCAGTTTGGTGGCGGGGTCGTGGGCGAAGGTGAGCTGGTTAAGCGAGGTCATGTAGCAGTTACAAGTTTCAAGATACAAGAGCGGCGCTGCGCGCCTTCAAGAAAACTCCTTGCACCTTGCAACTTGAATCTTGTTACTCATAGAGAACGATATCCGCAACCTGGTTCGCCCAGTTGGCGAACTGCGGCACGCCGAACAGGGTTTGGCCGACGTTGCGGTGGATGTCGGACACCAGCATCACGCCCATTTCCTTGAGCGGAAACTTGGCGGCGTAATCGAGGATGTGGCCGAGCATGTCGCGGATCTGCGGCGACGCCTTGTTGCGGATGGCGCGCGCCACCAGGGCGGAGGCCACGGCGTACTGCAGGTCGGTGTCGCGCGGCACTTCGGCGCTGCGGCCCTCGATAATTGCATCCAGGTCGGGCATGCGCGACAGGTTGGCGAGATAGGCCGAGAACTCGATGCCGGCCGCCTGGCCCACGCAGGCCGCGAGCGCGGGGCCGAGCAGGTCGGGGTGGTCGCCGAATTTCTGCAGCGCGCGGTGCGCGAATTCCCAGGAGCGCGGGGTGGGGAAGGCCGTCGGGTTGCGCGCCGGATCGAAATCGAACAAGAGTTCCGGGCGGAAGCGCAGGAAACCGATCAGGCGCTCGTCGATGTTGTTTTCGTAAGCCCACTGCGACCAGTCATCCAGATTCGCTTCGACGTCGAAGTGGGAAAAGCGGTTGGCGAGCGGCGCCGGCATGGCGTAGGTCACGCCGCGGTCGCCCTGGCGGTTGCCGGCGGCGAAAATCGCCCAGCCCGGCGGCACTTCATAGGCGCCGAGGCGGCGGTCGAGAATCAGCTGGTAGGCCGCGGCCGACACCGAAGGCGGCGCCGAGGTGATCTCGTCCAGGAACAGAATGCCTTTTTCGCCGTGGCGCTTGGCGTCCGGCAGGATGGAAGGAATCGCCCAGTCCACATGATCGCCCACGCGAAAGGGGATGCCGCGCAGGTCCGAGGGCTCCATCTGCGACAGGCGGATATCGATGACCGGCACCTTGTGCTTGGCCGCGACCTCGCTCACCATCTGCGATTTGCCCACGCCGGGCGGGCCCCACATCATCACCGGCGTGTGGTGGCCTTCTGCGGCGCTGAGGAATTCGCGTTCGAGAATCGGGATCAGTTGGGCGGGACGCATTTCAAAAACAGTTCAATAACAAAGTTGACTATTTTACTCTGGATTAGGCTGAGCGTCGCGCCAGGACACCCGCGTCACTTTCTCCCCCGGCGGGATGGCCGGGGTGAGGGGGCGGTCATGGCGATAGGGCAACCCCGGTCATGATCGCCGGGCTCCGGCGTTGCAGGGCAACTGATACCGAGCTTGCATTAAAGCGGATTTGGCGTAAATATACAATACGTTCGTGTATATCAAAGGGGGATTGCCATGCAGGTATCCAAGTGGGGCAATAGTCTCGCGGTGCGTTTGCCGGCCGCCGTAACCGAAGTGCTGAAGCTGAAGGAAGGCGACGATATTGAAATCCTGGTTGTCGGCGAGCGCACGTTCGAGGTGCGCAAGAAACCCGGCCGCCGTGAAATGCTTGCCCGCCTGCATGCCTACCGGGGCAGACTGCCCGCCGATTTCAAGTTTGACCGCATCGAGGCCAACGAAGGCCGGTGATGAGCGCGGAGCGGGTTTTTATCGACACCAATATCCTGCTCTACCTGCTGTCCGGCGACAGCGCCAAAGCCGGCCGCGCCGAAACCTTGCTGGAACAGGGCGGCGTGATCAGCGTACAAGTGCTGAATGAGTTTTCCAGCGTAGCCACACGCAAGCTGGGCATGAACTGGACGGAAGTCAGGGACGTGCTGCAAGTGCTGCGCGCGGTCTGCGAAGTCCAGCCGCTTACCATAAACGTCCACGAGCGCGGGCTGGATTTGGCAGAGCGGTACCAATTGCCGGTTTACGATGCCATGATCGCCGCCAGCGCGGCCCTTGCGGAATGCGGCATCCTGTATTCCGAGGATTTCCAGAATGGAATGCGCCTGATGGATGGCCTGAAAATCGAAAACCCGTTTGCCTGACAAGCCATGTTTCGCATGGAGAGAACCATGACCGAACCGGATGCTGTTGGGCGGGCGAGGCTGGAGGAGCGAAAATATCACTTGTCCACTTTGTTTCCGCATCTTGCGTGGCCCGATTTCGATTAAACGCCATCCCACGCAAGCCTGAGGCCGGTGAAAGGATCGCGCCGCTCGGGCAAATAGAAATTGCGAAAGCCCGCGCGCTTCAGCAAGGGATGGGTGACAGGACTGCCGCCGCGCAATTCCCAGTGGTTGTGGAACCAGGGGGCGGAGTAGTCGCGGTAGGGATCGGGCGAGAAGCCCGGGTAGGGCGCGAAGGCGTCGGCGCACCATTCCCAGCCATGGCCCCAGCGGAAATCCTGTTCCTGGCTGGCCCGCTGCCATTCGGCTGCGCTCGGCAGGCGCGCGCCGCGCCAGGCGGCGTAGGCCTCGGCCTCGTAGAAATTGAGATGCAGCATGGGTTCGCCGGGCGCCAGCGGTTGCCAGCGGTCGAAGCGACGCACTTGCCAGCTGTTTCCTTGTCTGCGCCAGTAGAGCGGGTGGCAGGCGCCGGTTTGAAACAGCCATGCCTGGCCTTCCTCCGACCACCCATTCAAACCCGCATATCCGCCGGCCTCGACGAATTCCAGGAAGGCGCCCTGGCTGACGGGCTGCAGGTCGATGGCAAAGGCGGGGAAATCCAGCGTATGGCGGGCCTTCTCGTTGTCGAAACGGAAGCGGCTGTTGTCCGCACCCAGCTCGATCGTACCTGCGGAGATGGCAAGGCGCGGGCTGTGGCGAGGCAGGTCAGCGGGCAGGGCCAAGCCGGCGGGCGACGGATAACCCAGATATTGCGCCAGCATCCACCAGGCTTCCCGGTGCATGTGCTCGTGATAGAGCGCGAGCTCGGCGAAGTAAAAAACCGGGTCGCCGGGCGCGGCATGGCTGAGCTTGCTTTCCACGTCCTCGAATACTCCCGTGGCGTAATCCCGCAGCGCGGACTTGTCCAGCAGCGCCAGGTCCCAGCGGGTATCGTGCGCGACCTGCGAAGAGTCGTACAGGGCATCGGCATGCTTCACCCGCGAGGGGGCCACTGTGCCGTCGGCCTGCTGGCGCAGGCACCAGCGTTCCTGGAACCAGACGACGTGGCCGTATTCCCATAGCGGCGGATTGATTATGCTGGCGCGCGGCCCCAGCCAGGCCTGTTCCGGCAGGCGGGCGGCGAAGGCATCGAGGTCGGTGCGCGCCTCGCGCAGCAGGGAAACAAGCCTGGCGGCTGAGAATCCGCTGGTGGGAAAGTTCATGGATTCAGACTAGCATAGGTTCTTGTTGTCCTGGTTTGAGCCGATGCCTGTCCGCCTGCTAACGCTTGGCTTACCCGCCGATACGCTCAAGGAAGCCGTCCTGACAGGGCTGTCCGGGCAGCCCAAGCGCATCCCGCCCAAGTATTTCTACGACGGCGAAGGCTCGCGCCTGTTCGAGGCCATTTGCAGGCAGCCGGAGTATTACCTGACACGCGCGGAAACCGCCTTGCTGCAGGCCGAGGCGGAAGCCATCGCCCGCTGCATCGGGACGGTGGCCTGCATGATCGAGCCCGGAGCCGGCTGCTGCGCCAAGGCACGGCTCCTGCTCGGCAAGCTGGAAGCGGCGTCCTACTGGCCGGTGGACATCTCCGGCGAAGCGCTGTCCGAGGCGGCCAGCCGTCTCTCAGCCGAGCATCCGGCGCTGGACGTGACGGCAGTGCATCTGGATTTCACCGCTGCCGATGGTTTCGCCCCTTTGTTGCCGCATTTGCCCGCAACCGGAAGGCGTCTGGTGTATTACCCCGGCTCCAGCATCGGCAATGCGGGCCTGGCGGAAGCGGTGGCCCTGCTGAAGGCTTTCCGCACGCTGGCCGGCGCCGATGGCGGGTTGCTGATCGGCTTCGACCTGAAAAAGGAACCGGCGCGCCTGCATGCGGCCTACAACGACGCCGCCGGCGTGACCGCCGCCTTCAACCGCAACCTGCTCGTGCGCATGAACCACGAGCTGGGCGCGGATTTCCGGCCAGACGGCTTCGATCATTACGCCTTCTACAATCCCGCCGAAGGCCGCATCGAAATGCATCTGGTCAGCCGTGTACGCCAGCAGGTGACGGTGGCCGGGGTGGCGGTGATGTTCGAGGCCGGGGAAAGCCTGCACACGGAAAACTCCTACAAGTACACGCCGCAGGAATTCGATGCGCTCGCGAAAGAGGCGGGATTTGCGCGCGAGGCGGGCTGGCGGGACGGCGAGGGCCTGTTTGCCGTGCAGTATTATGTCTGAGGCAAAATAGCGCCTGTCCGCTGTACAACCTGATTGATATCGAACGATGGAAACCCACTACCACCGCATCGGCGGCGATGAGATCGTGCGCAAGCTGGTCGACCGCTTTTACGACCTCATGGACGAAGATCCGGACTACTACGGCATCCGCAAGCTGCATCCCGCCGACCTTGCCGAATCGCGCAACAAGCTGTACTGGTTTTTGTCCGGCTGGACCGGCGGTCCGCCGCTGTACACCGACCGCTTCGGCCATCCTTTCCTGCGCCGGCGCCACCTGCCGTTTGCCATCGGCGAGTCCGAGCGCGACCAGTGGATGGACTGCATGAAGCGCGCCATGGATGACGTGGGGCTCGAAGCGCAGTTGAAAGCCGAACTCGCCGCCGCCTTCTTCAAGACGGCCGATTTCATGCGCAATCAAGAGGGCCGATGAAACGCCTGTTTGCCTTCCTCTTGTTCCTGGCAGGCGGCCTGGCTGCCTTGGCCTGGGCAGCGCTGGATGAGCAGCCGCGCGTCGAGCCGGGCGGGCGCATCACGCGCGACGACCTGGTGTGGGCCAAGCGCCTGTTCGAGAGAAACCTGCCGCGCGCGCGCACGGCGGATACCGTGCAGACCCTGGAACTGTCGGCGGAGGAAGTCAACCGCCTGCTCAATTACGCGATCGTGGTCAAGCCGGTTTATGGTGTAGCGGCCAGCCTGGAGGAGGGCAAGGCCTTGCTGAACGTAAGCCTGCGCGTGCCGGAGAACCCCTTCGGCGAGTACCTGAATTTCACCGCGGAACTGTCCCAGCAGGACCGCAATCTGGTACTGAGCGGCATGCAGGCAGGCAGCCTGCCTCTGCCGTCCTTTCTGGGCCGCGGCGTGTTGTGGGTGGCGCAGCGCTGGCTGCGCCAGGATCCTGCTTACACAGCCTTGATCGAAGCCATGCAGGGCATCCGGGTGGCCGAGAACCATCTGAGCCTGGATTTCCACTGGCGGCCCGAGTTGCTGACCCTGGTGGAGCGCAAGGGCGCGGAAGTTCTGATCGGCATGGAGGAAAAGCAGCGTCTGCTCGTCTATGCGGAATTCGTGAACCGGACCATGAAGCGCTATCCCGACAAGAGCCTGCAGCCCGCGCACGAAGTGCTGGCCAGGGTGTTCGGCTATGCGCAGCGGCGCGGCGGCGACGCTGCCGCCGAGAACCGCGCCGCCTTCACGGCACTGGCTGCCTATGTGGCAGGGATAAGCCTGCACCAGTTGCTGGAAGGGCGCGGCCGCAGCACGCGCCGGGCGCCGCCCGTGCTGCTCACCCTGCATGGCCGCCGCGATGCCGCCGAGCACCTCCTGATCGCCGCGGCGCTGTCTGCCAACGGCGGCAGCCGTCTGGCCAATGCCATGGGCCTGGCCAAGGAGGAGGAGGACGTGCAATCGGGCTCCGGCTTCAGCTTTACCGATATCGCCTACGACCGGGCGGGGGCGAAACTGGGCGAACTGGGAGCCGGCCCGCGCGCGGCGGACATGCAGGCCAGGCTGGCAAAGCTGGGCAACAAGGACGGCGCGCTTGCGCCCTCATTTTCGGATCTCCCCGAATTCATGCCGGAAGCGGCATTCGTGCGCCGCTTCGGCACGGTCGGCAGCGCGGCCTACCGGGCCCAGCTGGCGGAAATCGAGCGGCGGCTGGCCGGCCATCCTCTTTATCGGCAGTAACGGGGTATATATTCAAATCTGCTAAAATATACGGTTTTCCAAGCCAGGCCGCACCATGTCCCGCAAACTCCGCAATATCGCCATCATCGCCCACGTCGATCACGGCAAAACCACGCTGGTCGACCAGCTGCTCAAACAATCCGGCACCTTCCGCGACAACCAGCAGATGGACGAGCGGATCATGGACAGCAACGACCTGGAAAAGGAGCGCGGCATCACCATCCTGGCCAAGAACACGGCCATCAAGTACGGCGACTATCACATCAACATCGTCGACACGCCCGGACATGCCGACTTCGGCGGCGAGGTGGAGCGCGTGCTGGGCATGGTGGACGGCGTGGTGCTGCTGGTGGATGCGGTGGAAGGCCCCATGCCGCAGACCCGCTTCGTGACCAAGAAGGCGCTGGCCCTGGGCCTGCGCCCCATCGTGGTGGTGAACAAGGTCGACCGCCCCGGTGCGCGCCCCGACTATGCCATCAATTCCACCTTCGATCTGTTCGACAAGCTCGGCGCCACCGACGAGCAGCTCGATTTCCCCATCGTGTATGCCTCGGGCCTCAACGGCTGGGCCTGCCTCGACATCAAGGACGCGCCGTCTTCCGGCGGTGCCGCAGCCGACATGGCGCCGCTGTTCGAGACCATCCTTTCGCACGTGCCGGCGCCGGAAGGCAGCCCCGATGCGCCGCTGCAACTACAGATCGCCGCGCTGGATTACTCCTCCTATGTCGGCCGCATCGGCGTGGGCCGCATCCGCAACGGCCGCATCAAGCCCGGCCAGACCGTGGCGGTGGCCGCCGGCATCGACGGCGAAGTGAAGACCGGGCGCATCAACCAGGTGCTGGGCTTCCAGGGCCTCGACCGCATTCTGGTCGACCAAGCCGAGGCCGGCGACATCGTGCTCATCAACGGCATCGAGGACATCGGCATCGGCGTCACCATCACCGACCGCGACAATCCGACGCCCTTGCCCATGCTCAAGGTGGACGAGCCCACGCTGACCATGAATTTCCAGGTCAACACCTCGCCCTTGGCCGGCACCGAAGGCAAGTTCGTCACCAGCCGCCAGATTCGCGATCGGCTCAACAAGGAACTGCTCACCAACGTGGCGCTGAAGGTGGAAGACACCGGCGACGCCGACGTGTTTCTGGTCGCCGGCCGCGGCGAGCTGCACCTCACCATCCTGCTGGAGAACATGCGCCGCGAAGGCTTCGAACTGGCCGTGGCCAAGCCGCGCGTGGTGTTCAAGGAAATCAACGGCGAGAAGATGGAGCCGTACGAGCTGCTCACCATCGACGTCGAGGAAGCCCACCAGGGCGCGGTCATGGAAGAACTCGGCCGCCGCCGCGGCGACCTGCAGGACATGCAGCCGGACGGCAACGGCCGCGTGCGCATCGAATACCACATCCCGGCGCGCGGCCTCATCGGCTTCCAGGGCGATTTCATGACCATGACGCGCGGCACCGGCATCATGGCCCACGTGTTCGACGAATACGGCCCGATCAAGGCCGACCTGCCCGGCCGCCACAACGGCGTGCTGATCTCCCAGGAAAACGGCGAGGCGGTGGCCTACGCGTTGTGGAACCTGGAAGATCGCGGCCGCATGTTCGTGTCGCCCGGCGACAAGCTGTACGAAGGCATGATCATCGGCATCCACAGCCGCGACAACGACCTGGTGGTGAACCCGATCAAGGGCAAGAAGCTCACCAACGTGCGCGCGTCAGGCACTGACGAAGCCGTGCGCCTGACGCCGCCGATCAAGCTCACGCTGGAATCCGCCGTCGAGTTCATCGACGACGACGAGCTGGTGGAGATCACGCCCAAGTCCATCCGGCTCAGGAAGCGCCATCTGCAGGAGCATGATCGGCGGCGGGCGGCGCGGGAAGGCGGCTGAACCGGGGTGCCATGGCCGGCCTGCTTACCCGTCTGTTCAAGGGCAAAGCGTCCCTGAACCTCGATGCCGCCGCCTGGGCCGAAGCCATGGCCCAGCCGGTTTTCGGCGGCCTGGGGACGGAGGAGCGGGCGCGGCTGCGCAAGCTGGCGGCCGAACTGCTGGCGGACAAGACCTTCTCCGGCGCGGCCGGTGCCGAGGTGGATGAATACATGGCCACCGTCATTGCCGGCCTCGCCGTCCTGCCCGTGCTCAATCTGGGCTATGGCTGGTACAAGGGCTGGCAGGAAATCGTCGTCTATCCGGGGGAGTTCGTCCACGAAGGCGAGCACATGGACGAGGACGGCGTCGTCCACCATGTCCGCCACGTGCGCAGCGGCGAAGCCATGGAAGGCGGTCCCATGGTGCTTTCCTGGGACGATGTCGCCGCGTCGGGCGGCGGCGATGGCTACAACGTGGTGATCCACGAATTCGCCCACAAGCTCGACATGAAGAACGGCGAGGCCAACGGCCGTCCGCCCCTGCACCCGGACATGTCGAGTGATGCCTGGGCGCGCGCCTTCGGCGAGGCCTACGCGGACTTGTGCAGACAGGTGGATGCCGGCCTGGAAACGGCGGTGGATGCCTATGCCAGCGAGAGCCCGGCGGAATTTTTCGCCGTCCTGACGGAATACTTCTTCGAGGCGCCGGCAATCCTGCACGGCTGCTACCCGGCGGTATATGAGCAGTTGCGCCTGTTCTACCGGCAGAACCCCTTGAAGCGGCTGGACTAATCCTGCCGCGGATTCTGGCGCCGCCAGCGCCAGGGCGGCACGGGATCAGGGTCCGCCCACAGGCCGGCCCCGGCTTTTCTGGCCTGGCGCTCTGCCGCCGCATAGAGATGCGCATCGCCGGGTAATTGCGAGTCGGCGAATTTCCTGTTCCACCAGGCCAGCCCCAATCTCACCTGTTCGAGGTTGGCATCGAGCGTTTTCGGACAACTGCCTTGCCGGCAGTCGGCCGCGGCGACCCGCACTCTGCCGAGGATGCGGCCGTAGGTATCGCGGCCTTGCCAGTCCACGCTGACCTGCTGACGGTAGGCCAGCTTCGCAAGCGATTGCTTCGAGCGCTCGCCGTAAGCCTGGCCGCGTTCCGGCGCGTCGATGCCGAGCAGCCGGATCTTATGGCTTTTGCGGGAAGCGTCCAGCACGTACAGCGTGTCGCCGTCGGCAATGCCGGTCACCCTGCCTTCCAGGGTGTGTACGTTGCCTGCGCTGCAGGACAGGGTGAGCCAGGCCGACAACAGGAAAACAGCCGTTTTCAGAGAATGTCGCATAGGCGGGCAAGTATAATCCTAGGAACCGCAGTTAACCGCTTAACGCACTTGGAAAGGCCCGTGAATACTGAGAATCCTGGCTACGATAACCTTCACCTGTTGGGTGAGAACGCTACGCACCCGCTGGCACGTCCGGGCACGCGCCTGGCTTTGTCGCTCCTCCTTGCAGGCATCAGCCTGCGTCGTCGTCGCTTCGCGCCAGCCACGCGCCTGAACGCACCATCGGGCGCGTCCAACTGCGGTTTCTAGGATAATCTGCGCATGCCGAATATCGAGATGCTGCTCATCGTTCTCATGCTGCTGGTCATCGTGCTGGTGGTGTGGACATTGATCCGCCTGGGCGCCGTGCTGCGCCACCAGGCCGAACGGGCGGCAAGCCAGGAAAAGGAATTGGGCGCGCAGCACCAGGCCATGCTGAAGGATTTGCACCAGGGCCTGGCGTTGCAGAGCGACCGCACCCAGGCGGCGCTGACCGACACGGCCGAGCGCCTGCGCCAGGCGCTCGATGCCTTGCGCGAGGCGCAGACGCAGTCGCTGGCGGCGGCGAGCGACGCGCTGAAGACCGGGCAGCAGGAATTCCTCAACAAGACGCTGACGACGTTTGCCGACCAGGGCCGCGAGCAGCAGAAGCTGATCCAGGACACCATCGCGCGGCTCTCAGGCGTGGTGGACGGGCGCCTCGCGGAAATTTCCGGCAAGGTGAGCGAGCGCCTGGACGAAGGCTTCAAGAAAACCAACGAGACCTTCGCTAGCGTCATGGCGCGGCTCGCGACCATCGACGAGGCGCAGAAGAAGATCGACGGCCTCACCAGCAACGTGGTGACGCTGCAGGAACTCCTGGGCGACAAGCGCTCGCGCGGCGCCTTCGGCGAAGTTCAATTAGAGGCATTGGTGCGCAACATCCTGCCGCCGGGCGCCTACGAATTCCAGGCCACGCTGTCCAACAAGAGCCGCGCCGACTGCCTGTTGACCCTGCCCGAACCCACCGGCAAGGTGGCGGTGGATTCCAAGTTCCCGCTCGAGAACTACAACCGCATGTTCGACTCCGCGCTCGCCGAGACGGAACGAAATGCCGCCACGCGCGCCTTCAAGACCGACGTGAAAAAGCACATCGAGGACATCGCCTCCAAGTACATCATCGAGCACGAAACCAGCGACGGCGCGGTGATGTTCGTGCCGGCCGAAGCGGTGTTCGCCGAGATCCACGCCTACCATGCCGACCTGGTGGACTACGCCATGCAGCGGCGCGTGTGGATCGTCTCGCCCACCACCATGATGGCGGTGCTCAACACCGCGCGCGCGGTGATCAAGGACGTGGAGACGCGGCGCCAGGTGCACATCATCAAGGAAGAGCTGTCGCGCCTGGGCAAGGACTTCGGCCGCTTCGAGGAGCGCATGAAGAAGCTCGCCACGCATATCAGACAAGCCAACGACGACGTGCAGGACGTGCAGATCAGTTCCGACAAGATCAGCAAGCGCTTCCGCCAGATCGAGGCGGTCGACCTGGAGCATTTGCAGCCCGCACAGCCGCTGTTGCCGGATCAGGAGTAAAACCTTTCAACGCAGAGGCGCAGGGGCGCAGAGAAACATGAGCATCAAGCATCACGACGGCCTGATTTTCAACACCAGCTATGAGCAGTTCGACAAGGAAGTGATCGAATTATCCAAGGATACGCCCATCCTGGTGGACTTCTGGGCCGACTGGTGCCCGCCCTGCACCGCGCTGACCCCGATACTCGAACGCGTGGCGCATGCCTACGGCGGAAAATTCCTGCTGGCGAAGGTGGAGGTGGACGAAGGTCACAACATGAAGCTCGCCGGCCATTACGGCATGCGCGGCTTTCCCACCGTGCTGCTGTTCGTCGACGGCGAGATGAAAGGCCGCTGGCACAGCGCCAAGCCCGAGCACTGGGTGCGCGATTTCCTGTCTGAACACGGCATAGAGCAGTAAAACCGATTAAGCACGGGGCGCACGGAGGCAAGGCAAAAGGCAAAAGGCAAAAGGCAAAAGGCAAAAGGCAAAAGGCAAAAGGCAAAAGGCAAA
>JAJZPR010000017.1:0-7769 GCA_021847835.1 Pseudomonadota bacterium | reverse complement strand
AAGGCAAAAGGCAAAAGGCAAAAGGCAAAAGGCAAAAGGCAAAAGGCAAAAGGCAAAAGGCAAACCATCCTGGCCGCCTTCGGTTTTCATTTTTGAATTTTGCTTTTTGATTTTTGCCTTTTGATTTGCTTTTCCCCGTTTTCCCATGGTTCAAATGCGGTTTTCAGGATAAATGAACAGTTCCCGCCGCGCGCAAGGCATCGCGCCCTTCCATGTCATGGACATCCTGGCGCGCGCCAAGGCGCTGGAGGCGCAGGGCCGCGACATCATCCACCTGGAAATCGGCGAGCCGGATTTCCCCACGCCTGAACCCATCGTGCAGATGGCGATGCAGGCAATCCGCGATGGCGACGTGCATTACACGCCGGCTTTGGGGCTGCCGGAATTGCGCGAGTCGATCACCACTTTCTACCGGGCAAGATATGGCGTCGAGGTGCCGGCCTCGCGCATTGCGGTGACGCCGGGCGCGTCCGGCGCGCTGCTGCTGGCGCTGGGCGTGCTGCTCGACGCCGGCGACGAAATCCTCATGGCCGACCCCGGCTATCCCTGCAACCGGCATTTCGCGAGTTTCATCGATGCGGTGCCGGTGCGCATTCCGGTGGGGCCGGATACCGCGTTCCAGTTGACGCCGCAACGGGTGGAGCGGCACTGGACGGAAAGAACCAAGGCGGTGCTGCTGGCTTCGCCTTCCAATCCCACCGGCACGCTGGCGCGTGACGCGGACATTCGCGACATTGCCGAATTGTGCGCGGCGCGCGGCGCGGTGCTGATCGTGGACGAGATCTACCATGGCCTGGTTTACGAAGGCTCGCCGCAAACCGCCTTGGCGCATTCCGATCAAGTCATCGTCATCAACAGTTTTTCCAAGTATTACCACATGACCGGCTGGCGGCTGGGCTGGCTGGCGGCGCCTGTGCATCTGATGGGCGGCATCGAACGCCTGGCGCAGAATCTTTACCTGGCTCCTCCCACGCCTGCGCAATTTGCCGCGCTGGCGGCCTTTTCCGAAGAGACGCAGGCAATCCTGGAAGGGCGGCGGCTGGAACTGAAGGCGCGGCGCGATTTTTTGCTGCCCGCCTTGCGCGAACTGGGCTTCGGTCTGCCCGTGGCGCCGGAAGGGGCCTTCTACCTGTATGCGGATGTCAGCCGTTTTACCGGCGACAGTTTCGCTTTCGCCGAGCAGATGCTGGAAAAGGCAGGGGTGGCCATTACGCCCGGCCTTGATTTTGGCGAAGTATTGCCGGAAAAATATGTGCGCTTCGCTTATGCCAGGCCGCTGCCGGTGCTGCAGGAGGCGGTAACGCGGATCCGCCGGTTCCTGGGCGTAAAATCTGCGTAAATAAGCCGCTCTTGCGACCGGCGCCAAGGTTTAAAATGACGGCCCCAATAAAAAAAAGCCGGTCTTGCGACCGGCTTTCATGCTGTTGTGCCAGGAATTACTTGGCAGCGTCAGCGGGAGCGGCACCAGCTTCAGCACCGGCAGCAGCACCAGCTTCAGCACCGGCAGCAGCACCAGCTTCAGCACCGGCAGCAGCACCAGCTTCAGCGGGGGTAGCAGCAGCTTCAGGAGCGGCGGCGGGAGCAGCGGCTTCAGGAGCGGGAGCTTCGGCAGGAGCGGCAGCTTCTTCTTTTTTGCCGCAGGCGGTCACGGAAACGGCCAGCAGAGCGGCCAGCAGAACGGAGTATTTCATGTATCTTCCCTTAAACAAAAGTAGTGGATATCCTGAATCGGTCAGGGTTTTTATATCCAACCGACCCGCAAAATTCTAGCAAATCCAATCAATAAAACCAGTGAATGCCAGTAATTTAAAAATATCTTCCTGAATTGTTGTATGTCAGCAACAATTCCGGAAGAGACCGAATTTAATCCTCAGGGGCGCACGGTGTTTAAGCCGGTGCTTACTCAGGCAATGGGCAGCACAGCCAGGGTGACTTCCTCGCGGTCATGATAAAGCTGGCGGGCAGCGATGCGCCAGGAACCCTCCAGCCGGGACAGCCTTTCCTGCAGGACGGCGCGGGCCAGTTGGACTTCCTCGAATCGGCGCTTCATGGGCAGCTTGAGGTTGAAGATCGCCGCCCTGCAGTCGCCGCGCTCGAACCAGCGCGCGATCAGATCGACCGCCCGCGCGGGCTTGTCGACCATGTCGCAGACCAGCCAGTCCACGGCATGGCGGGGACGGAAGGTGAAGCCGTCTGCGCGCAGATGCTCGACGAGGCCGCTGGCCATGAGCGCGTCGTCCATGGGTCCGTTGTCCACGGCGGTGACTTTCATGCCGCGGTTGGCCAGTTGCCAGGTCCAGCCGCCGGGCGAGGCCCCCAGATCCACCGCCCGCCGGCCGGGCCGCAGTTGTGCGCGCTCCTGTTCGCCCAGCATTTCCAGCATTGCCTCGGCCAGCTTCAGCGTGGAGCGGGACGGCGCCTCGCGCGGCATTTTCAGGCGCGGGATGCCCATTGGCCAGCCGCTCGAATTCCCGGGCCGGCTGATGCCCGCATAGGCAGTCGTGGAATCGGTGAAGAAGACATGCAGCCTCGGCAGGCGCGCGTTGTCGGGCTTGAGCAGGCCGGTTTCGCTCAAGGCCTTTTTCAGATGCGGTTCGAACTTGCGGCAGAAGCCGGACAGTTCCTTGGCCTCGTTGGTGTCGGCGGTTTCCAGCCACAGGCAGGAATATGGGCCGGGCAGGCTGCGCGCCGCATCGAGCAGGGGCGGCAGGCGATCTTCAGGCGACAGGCGCAAGGGGCCGCTCACGGAAACCATCTGGCGGGCGAAGCACAGTTCCGCGAAGGCAAGCCGCTTTTGCAGGACGGCAAGATCGCCCGCTTGCGCGGGGTGGAACAGGACATGGGCGGAATCCGGCGCCGCCCTGCACCAGCCTGCCACGCCGTGATTCTCTGCCGCCTGGGTGATGTCCTGCGCGCATTCCTTCTCGAAGCCGGCGCGGCAATACAGCAGCAGGGCGGTTGGGGGAGCTGAACTCATGATGCCTCGTCAGGTGGCGATCGGAAATCCCTGCAAAACGGGGTGCCCCGCAACGCGGCGGAGCGCTAGGGGCTGATTTCCGGCAGCGGCCGGATGTCGCCGAAGTGGAATGTGAATCCGCCGCTGGCACGATCCCGGAAATACAGTTCCAGCGAGGCCTTGATGGTGCGGAAGGCAAGCTGTTCCCAGGGGATTTCATGCTCGGCGAACAGGCGTACTTCCAGGCTTTCGATGCCGGGCTTGCAGTCGAGATCGAGCAGCCGGGCGCGAAACATGAAATAGACCTGGTTGATGTGCGGCAGGTTGAACAGGGTGTAGAGGGGGCCAAGCTCCACGCGCGCGCCGGCTTCTTCCCAGGTCTCGCGCAGGGCGCCCTCGGCAGTGGTCTCGCCGTTTTCCATGAAGCCGGCCGGCAAAGTCCACAGCCCGTACTTGGGTTCAATGGCGCGGCGGCAGAGCAGCACCTTGTCTTCCCATTCCGGGATGCAGCCCACCACCATCTTGGGGTTCTGGTAATGAATGGTGCCGCAGGCCGGGCATACGTGGCGCGGCAGGCTGTCGCCCTCGGGAACGATCAATTCAACGGGGCTGCCGCAATGGCTGCAAAATTTCATGATTACTCAACCGTCTTTGGCGCAAGGTAACAAATTTCATTAAAGCCTGCCAGCAGTGCATAATTAGGCAATTAATCAGGCAGTTCCAGGCTGTTTCCGCATGCGCGATCCCCAGCAACAATCCGACCAGAGCTTCGCGCCCCAATTGGGGGGTGAGCGCCCGCACAACACCGATCTCAAGGTGCTGACGGACATTGCCGCGTCGCTGTCCATGGACGTGGACGTCGAGCACCTGCTCGACAGCTTTCTCGGCACCATGGTGCGCCTGTCCAATGCGCATGCCGGCATCGTGCGCGTGCTCACCCCGGACGGCAAGAGCCTGCGCATCGTCGGCGCCGAAGGGCTGCCGCAGGAAGCGCTGGCCGCCAACAGCACGATGCCGCTGGAAACCGCGCTGTGCGGCCAGCCGGTCGGCGCTTCCATCAAGAACCTGCCTTATCTCTTCGAATGCAAGGGCAACACCGCCCAGGCCTTCGGCATGGAAGGCGGCTGGGTGGTGGCGCTGCCGCTCAAGTACAAGAACACCCTGCTCGGCGTGTACAACCTGTTCCTGAAAAAGGACCAGGCCATCCCCGAGGACGTCAGCCTGCTGTTCGCCTCCATCATCGAGCACCTGGGCATGGCCATGGAGAACGCGCGCCTCACGCGCGAGAACCTGCGCATTACCCTGATGAACGAGCGCCAGATGCTGGCCAATGAAATCCACGATTCGCTGGCGCAGACCCTGGCCTACATGAAAATGCGCCTGGCCATGCTGCGCGAGTCGATCGGCGGAAACAAGCCCGATCTCACCGAGAAATACCTCGGCGACGTCGATTCCGCGCTGGAGTCGGCCTATTCCGGCCTGCGCGAGCTGATCAGCCAGTTCCGCCACCGCATGGACCCGCGCGGCATCCTGCCCGCGCTGCAGGAGCTGCTCGACGGCGTCAGCAGGAAAATCGACGCCAAGGTCAAGCTCGACAACCAGGTCAAGGACCTGGCGCTCAGCGCCGACCAGGAGGCCCAGGTCTACCGCATCGTGCAGGAAGCGCTCGCCAACATCTGCAAGCATTCCTATGCGCGCATGGTGCAGGTATTGCTGGAAGACACCGGCACGCACTACCGCATCAGCGTCATCGACGATGGCATCGGTCTTTATGCCGCCGGCCACACCGGCCCCGGCATGCACTTTGGCATGAACATCATGCGCGAGCGCGCCGAGCGCATCAAGGGCATGGTCGAAATCCGCAGCCGCGTGGGCGGCGGCACCCGCGTCACCCTGGTCTTCCCACACGCCCAGCAGGCAGGAAAGCAATGAGCGATAAAATCCGCGTTCTCATTCTCGACGACCACACCCTGTTCCGCGAAGGCCTGGCCGAACTGCTCGAACACTACGGCACCATCCACGTCTGCGGCATCACCGGCGACACCGGGGTCGCGCGCCAATTGCTCAAGGAACAGCAGCCCGACGTCGTGCTGCTCGACCTGCACCTGCCGCCCACCGACGGCATCACCCTCATGCAGCAGCTGCGCGAGGAAGGCCTGTTCTTCACCACCCTCATCCTCACCGTGAGCGATGAAGAGGAAGATCTCGCCAGCGCCCTGCGCGCCGGTGTCCAGGGCTATCTGCTGAAGAACATGGAACCGTCGGAAGTGGTCGATGCCATCATGCGCGCCGACAAGGGCGAAACCGTCGTCGCCCCGCAGATGACCGCCAAGCTCGTGACCCTGCTCGACAGCAAGAAAGGCAAGGCCACCTCGCTCATCAACCAGCTCACCGCGCGCGAGCGCGAAATCCTCGCCTACCTCGCCAAGGGCGACAGCAACAAGGCCATCGCCAAGGAGCTCGGCATCAGCCATGACACGGTGAAGCTGCATGTGCGCAACATCTTGTCGAAGCTGAACCTGACTTCGCGAGTGGAAGCGGCGGTGTTCGCGGTGGAGCAGAGGTTGACGCCGCCGCGACACTCGTAGATCGGCACCGTGCGGGCCGCCTGCGAAATCACATGCCAGAAATCACTTATCTGAATGGAGCGTCCGATGCGTGCAAAGCTGCTGCAGCCGGTCAGGTTAAAATGGCCGGCATGAAACTGTTGGCCCTATCCCTGCTCGCGCTGCCTGCCGTCTGCTTCGGCAGGACGGAATACCTTAATCCGGATTTCGTCGAGGATACGACTCCCTGGGAGGAAATTGCAGCCACGCTGCCCGCTTATCCCAGGAACGAGAATCTCGTGCCTTTGGCGATATCCTCGGCGACCGGCAACAAGTTCATGATCGATGCGGCCTCCGTGTCGGTCGGCAAGGATGGCGTGGTGCGCTATACCGCGGTGATCGAGAGCCCGCGCGGCGCGCGCACCGTCAATTACGAGGGACTGCGCTGCGAAACGGCGGAGCGCAAGATTTACGGCTTCGGGCAGGCCGACGGCAAGTGGACGGAGAACAAGCGGGCGGCGTGGGAGGGCATCAAGCTGCGTTCGCTGCTGTCCTATCACAAGCCGCTCTTCGAGGGGCTTTTTTGCGAACTCGGCATTCCCGTCAGGGATGCCGAAACGGGCGTGCGCAGATTGAAGCAGTCGGCCGGGAGCTGGTGATGCAGGCAGGCGTTTCCGCGCTGGCGAAGGCCAGGCGCATCGTCGTCAAGGTGGGCAGCAGCCTCGTCACCAATGACGGCAAGGGGCTGGATCATGCCGCGCTGGCACGCTGGGCGGAACAGATCGTGCAACTCGTCGAAGGCGGACGCCAGGTCGTGCTGGTTTCCAGCGGCGCCATTGCCGAGGGCCTGCAGCGCCTGGGCTGGAAGAAGCGCCCCAAGGCGCTGCATGAATTGCAGGCCGCCGCCGCCGTGGGGCAGATGGGGCTGGTGCAGGCCTACGAAAGCGTGTTCCGCCAGCACGGCCTGCATGCCGCGCAGGTGCTGCTCACCCATGAGGACCTTGCCGATCGCACCCGCTATCTCAACGCGCGCAGCACGCTGGTAAGCCTGCTGGGCTTGCGCGTGGTGCCGGTGGTCAACGAGAACGACACCGTTTCCAACGACGAGATCAAGCTCGGCGACAACGACACCCTGGGCGCGCTGGTCACCAACCTCATCGAAGCCGATTGCCTGGTCATCCTTACCGACCAGCAGGGGCTTTACACCGCCGACCCCAGGAAAAACCCCGATGCGCAATTCGTGCACGAGGCGCGCGCGGGCGATGCGGAACTGGAACGCATGGCCGGCGGCGCCGGCTCCAGTGTCGGCACCGGCGGCATGCTGACCAAGATCCTCGCGGCCAAGCGCGCCGCGCGCAGCGGCGCACACACCCTCATCGCATCGGGGCGCGAGCCGAATGTATTGCTGAGGCTGGCCGCGGGCGAACTCATCGGCACCCGGCTGATCGCCGAGAAGGCCGCGCTGGCCGCGCGCAAGCAGTGGATGGCGGACCATCTGCAAATGCGCGGCCGCCTGGTGCTGGATGACGGCGCGGCCCGCGCGCTGGCAGCGGGCGGCAAGAGCCTGCTGCCGGTCGGCGTCAAGCTGGTGCAGGGCGAGTTCGAGCGCGGCGAAGTCATTGCCTGTGTCGACGGGCAGGGGCAGGAGATCGCGCGCGGCCTGGTGAATTACAGCGCCGCCGAGGCGCGCCGCATCGCCGGCCGCCCGAGTTCGGAAATCGAGTCGCTGCTGGGCTATGTGGACGAGCCGGAACTGATCCACCGCGACAACCTGGTCAGGCTTTGACCGATTTTCATTGAGGCCACGACATGACTGACAAGCAAAGATTCGAACGCGCCATCGCCCTGTTCGATGCCGCCAACGCCGCCGATCCCAACAAGGAAATCGTCGACGGCAAGGAAATGCCGAAGGAACTGCTCTATGCCCGGCGCATGAGCGAAATGCTCGACCGCTTCGCGCCGGACGCGCCCGAGGCCGTGAAGCTGGCGGTGCGCGCCCAGCACATCGAGCGCTGGAAGGTGCCGCGCAGCGACTACCCCATGGACCGCACCGGCTACCTGCAATGGCGCACGGGGCTCTACAAGTATCATGCCGAAACCGCGGGGCGCCTGATGGAAGAGGCCGGCTACGACGACGAGACCATCGCCCGCGTGCAGTCGGCCGTCGGCAAGAAGGGCCTCAAGGTCAATCCCGAAACCCAGCTGCTGGAAGACGTGGTCGACCTCGTCTTCATCGAGCACTACATGCTGGACTTCGCCGCCCGGCA
>JAJZPR010000055.1 GCA_021847835.1 Pseudomonadota bacterium | reverse complement strand
GGACTCCTACCGGGCGCTGCTCGGCGTGCTGCGCCTGAGTCCCGGGCTCAAGTTTCTCGACCTCAATCTGCGCGCGCCCTGGTTCGAGCGCGGCAGGACGGAAAACCTGATGCGCCACGCGCACGTGTTGAAGCTCAACGACGAGGAATTCGAAGTGCTGGGCCACTGGCTCAATCTCAAGGGCAGCACCGAGTCCATGTGCCTGCAGGTGCTGAACCGCTACGACCTGCGCCTGCTGCTGCTGACGCGCGGCGAGCACGGCGCATACGCCGCCATGCCGGACGGGCGCAGCTTCGACTTCGTCTCCCCGCCCATGGACACGCCCATCGTCGACAGCGTCGGCGCGGGCGATGCATTTTCCGCCGTCGCCATCGCCGGCCTGCTGTCCGACTGGCCGATGGCCACGCTGCTCGCACGCGCGGACGCTTTCGCGCGCAGCATCCTCGGCATCCGCGGCGCAGTGCCGGAAGACAATCATTTATACGAACAGGCCAAAGCTGGCTGGAAGGAAAAACAATGAGCAGCGACGGCCGCTATATATTGATGCTGAACCTGCACGGCCTCATCCGCGCGCACGCGCTGGAACTGGGGCGCGACGAGGACACCGGCGGGCAGACCACCTACGTGCTGGAGCTGGCGCGCGCGCTCGCCGCCGAACCCGGCGTCGGCCAGGTCGATGTGCTTACCCGGGTTGTCGAAGACCCCAAGGTCGACGCCGGCTATTCGGTGCCGGAAGAGCCCATTTCCCCCAATGCCCGCATCGTGCGCCTGCCTTTCGGCCCCAGGCGCTATCTGCGCAAGGAACTGCTGTGGCCGCATCTGGATTCGCTGGTGGACCGCTGCCTGCTATTCATGCGCGCGCAGCAGCGACTGCCCGACGTGATCCACAGCCATTACGCCGATGCGGGCTATGTAGGCGCCAAGCTGTCGCAACTGACCGGCATCCCGCTGGTGCACACCGGCCACTCGCTCGGCCGCTGCAAGCGCGACCGCCTGCTTGCGTCCGGGCGCAAGCCCAGCGCCATCGACCGCCAGTACCATTTCACGCGCCGCATCGCGGCCGAGGAACTGGTGCTGCAGGAGGCCGCGCTGATCATCGCCAGCACGCGGCAGGAATGCTCGGGCCAGTGGGGCATCTATGAAAATTACGGGCGCACGCCGATGGCGGTGATCCCGCCCGGCACCGACACCAGCCGCTTCAGCCCGGCGCCGCGGCGTCTCGAGACGACGCCCATCCAGCAGCGCGTCGACCGTTTCCTCAAGCAGCCCGACAAGCCCATGATCCTGGCGCTGGCGCGGCCGGACGCGCGCAAGAACCTGCTGCGTCTGGTGCAGGCCTACGGCGGATCGAGCACGCTGCAGGAACACGCCAATCTCGTCATCATCGCCGGCAATCGCGAGGACATTCGCGCACTCGACGAGGGGCCGCGCGGCGTGCTGACCGAATTGCTGCTGGAGGCGGACAAGTACGACCTGCACGGACGCTTCGCCCTGCCCAAGCAGCACAGTGCAGACGAGGTGGCGGACCTTTACCGGCTGGCGGCGCGCCGCCGCGGCGTGTTCGTGAACCCCGCGCTGACCGAGCCCTTCGGCCTCACCCTGATCGAGGCGGCGGCGAGCGGCCTGCCCATCGTCGCCACCGAGGACGGCGGCCCCAGGGACATCATCGCCAACTGCAGCAACGGCCTGCTGGTCAACCCGCTCGACACCGACGCCATCGCCGCCGCGCTGAAGGATGCGCTGTCGGACGGCAGGCGCTGGCAGACCTGGGCGCGCAACGGATTGAACGGCGTGCGCCGCCACTACACCTGGCAGGCGCATGCGAAGAAATACCTGAAGACCCTGGACCAGATGCTGTTCCGTCAGCGCAAGCGCCTGCGCCGCGAACACGCGGCGCTGTATGAAACCCATGCGCTGCCGCTGGTGCAGGCCATGATCGTGTCCGACATCGACAACACGCTCACGGGAGATGCGCAGGGCTTGGCCGAGTTCGTCAACTGGCTGCAGACGCAACGCGGACGCGTGGGTTTTGCCGTGGCTACGGGACGTAGCCTGGAGCTGACCCTGAAGGTGCTGAAACAATGGAAAATCCCGCGCCCCGACATACTCATCACTTCGGTGGGCAGCGAAATCCACTATGGCCGCAAGCTCAAGCCGGACGAAAGCTGGATACGCCACATTCGACACGAATGGCGGCGCGATGCGCTCGAAGCCGCACTCGCCGACGTGCCCGGCCTGCGCCTGCAGGGACCGGAAGGGCAGCGCGAATTCAAGCTGAGCTATTTCATCGACCCGGCCAGCGCGCCGCCCGTCAGGGAAATCCAGGCGCTGCTGCGCAAACACCGGCTGAATGCGCAGGTCATCTATTCGCACCAGGCCTATCTCGACATCCTGCCCGCGCGCGCCTCCAAGGGCCAGGCCATCCGCTATCTGGCCTGGCGCTGGGGCTTGCCGCTGACCGCCTTCCTCGTCGCCGGCGATTCCGGCAACGACCGCGAAATGCTGCTGGGCGATACCATGGGCGTCATCGTCGGCAACCACAGCGAGGAGCTTGCCGACCTGGAGGGACGCGAGCGCATCTATTTCGCACGCCGGCATTGTGCCGGCGGCATCATCGAGGGCATCCGGCATTACCGCTTTGCCGAAAAACGCCAGGAAGAAGAGGTGGACGCATGAACATCGAGGAACTGCAGCAAATCATCTCCGAGCACCGCACGGTCTGGCACCAGTGGCTGCATTGCTGCCAGACCGAAGGGCGTGCCTTTCTGCTGCAATCGGATTTGCAGCGCATCTGGCAAAAGCTCGCGGAAGACGGCGCCCACGCCGAGGGCATGGCGGCGTTGGCGCCCTGGGCCGCGCTGTTGCAGGAAGCCTGCTTCGATCCGCCCGCCGCCGTCTTTGCCTATCGCCCGCGCATCGGCGAATGGCGCTTCTTCCACGGCCACACCGAACTGCTGAGCCTGGAGGAAATCGGCTGCAAGGACTTTCTCGCGTTCAAGGAAAGAGTCGTCGCGCCCTCGAACGAGCCGATGCTGGAAGTCGATTTCGCCCCCTTCAACCGCGGCTTCCCGCGCCTGAAGGAGTCGCGCTCCATCGGCAACGGCGTGCTGTTCCTGAACCGCCAGCTGGCCAGCCGCCTGATTGCAAAACCCGAGGCGCTGGAGGAAAAGCTGCTCAGCTTCCTGGCGCTGCACGCCATGGAAGGCCAGGCCTTGCTGACCTACCGCGCCTATCCCGATGCCGCGGCGTTGCGCGGCGCGATCCGCCAGGCCGTGGCGCATCTGGAAAGGCTCGCGCCCGACACGGCATGGGCGGAATTCGCACCCTACCTGCAATCGCTCGGGCTGGCGCCGGGCTGGGGCGACTGCGCCAGCCGCGCGATCGACACCATGAGCCTGCTGCAGGACGTGCTGGAGGGCCCTTCGCCCGAGGCCATGGAAGCCTTTCTCGCGCGCATCCCCATGATCTCGCGCCTGCTGATCCTGTCGCCGCACGGCTATTTCGGCCAGAACAACGTGCTGGGCCGCCCCGACACCGGCGGCCAGGTGGTCTACATCCTCGACCAGGTGCGCGCGCTGGAGGCCGAGATGAAGCATCGCCTGGCACGACAGGGAGTTTCCATCACGCCCAGGATCGTCATCGTCACGCGCCTGGTCCCGGAGGCCGACGGCACCACCTGCGACCAGCGCATGGAAAAGGTGCACGGCACCGACAACAGCTGGATCCTGCGCGTGCCTTTCCGCCACGAGAACGGCGAGATCCACCCGAGCTGGCTGTCGCGCTTCGAAATCTGGCCCTATCTGGAGCGCTTTGCCCAGGAGGCCGGGCAGGAAGTGGTAGCCGAACTGAACGGACGCCCCGACCTCATCATCGGCAACTATTCGGACGGCAACCTGGTGGCGAGCCTGCTGTCGCGACACATGGGCGTGACGCAGTGCAACATCGCCCATGCCCTGGAAAAGACCAAGTACCTCTTGTCCGATCTGTACTGGCGCGACATGGACGCGCAATACCACTTCGGCTGCCAGTTCACCGCCGATCTCATCAGCATGAACAGCGCCGACTTCATCATCGCCAGCACCTACCAGGAGATCGCCGGCACCAAGAACTCCATCGGCCAGTACGAGGGCTACACCGCCTACACGCTGCCGGGGCTTTACCGCGTGAACCATGGCATCGACCTGTACGACCCCAAGTTCAACATCGTCTCGCCCGGCGCGGACGCCACGGTGTATTTCCCCTATCACCAGCGCGCCGACCGCCTGGAGGGGCTGCACGAAGAAATCGAACGGATGCTGCACGGCGACGGCGGCGGCCACGCCGTGCGCGGCGCCATCGGCGACGCGGGGAAAATCCCCATCTTCACCATGGCGCGGCTCGACCGCATCAAGAACGTCACCGGGCTGGCGCGCTGGTTCGGCGAACACGCGGAATTGCGCAACATCGCCAATCTCGTCGTGGTGGGCGGCTACATCGACCCCAACGATTCCGGCGACGCGGAGGAACGCGCCGAAATCGAGCACATGCACCGGCTGTTCGACGAGCTGGGCCTGGACGGCCATGTGCGCTGGATCGGCGGACGCCTGGACAAGCAGCTCACCGGCGAGCTTTACCGCGTCGTCGCCGACCGCCGCGGCGTCTTCGTGCAGCCCGCGCTGTTCGAGGCTTTTGGTTTGACGGTGGTGGAAGCCATGGCCTGCGGCCTGCCGGTGTTCGCCACCCGCTACGGCGGGCCGCTGGAAATCATCGAGGAAGGCCGCTCGGGCTTCCACATCGACCCCAACGACGGCGCCGACAGCGCCGAGAGCATCTGCCGTTTCCTGCAGGAGTCGAAAGCGAATCCCGCGCACTGGCAGGCGGTGTCGGACGCCGCCATCGCGCGCGTCAACGCGCGCTACACCTGGGCGCGCTACGCCGAGCGCATGATGACCCTGGCGCGCATCTACGGCTTCTGGAAGTTCGTGCACAACCTGGAGCGCGAGGAAACCCAGCGCTACCTGGAAATGTTCTACCACCTCATGTACCGTCCGCTGGCGCGGGCCGTGCCCATACGCTGAAGCCGGCTCAGCGCCCCTTCTGCAGGGCCTCGATGAGCGGGCAGGCCACGGTGTCGCTCGCGGAACGGCAGCGGCGGACCAGTCCCACGAGCGCCGACTCGATGTTGTGCAGATCATCGAGCCTGGCGCGCACGTCCGCCAGCTTTTCCTCGGCCAGCACGCGCGCATCGGCGCAGTGCGCCCCATCCTCCAGCCTGAGCAGCTGGGCGACTTCTTCCAGGGTGAACCCCAGCCGCTGCGCCGACTTGATGAAGCGCAGGCGCGCGATATCCTGCTCGTCGTAATGCCTGGCACCGTCGCCGGGCTTTAGCGGCTGCCGCAAAAGCCCGCGCCGCTGGTAATAACGAATGGTCTCGACGTTAACTTCGGCCTGCCGCGCCAGCTTGCCGATGGTGAGCCCATGAATCGACATTTCGTCTCCCCGTAAATACCGCTTGACACCGTAGCATGGTACGGCATCTAAACTTGCGGCGTCTCACTTTGAAAAGGGAAAGCCATGTCGCAAAAGAACTCAAGCCGCTGGCCGCTGATCGGCGGCGTCATCGCCGCCGTCGCGGCTTCGGTGTGCTGCATCGGACCGCTGATACTGGTTTTGCTCGGCATCGGCGGCGCCTGGGCCGGCAACCTCGCTGTGATGGAACCATTCCGCCCCTATTTTCTCGGTGCGGCGGCGATCTTCCTTTTTTTCGCCTGGAAGAAGATCTACCGCCCGGTCACCGCCTGCATGCCCGGCTCGGCCTGCGCCGCGCCGCGCGCCGCCCGTATGTACAAAGTGCTGTTCTGGCTGGTGGCCGCCCTGATCACGCTGGCCATTGTCTTTCCCTATCTCGCCCCTCTCTTTTACTAAGGAGTCGCCATGAAAACGCCAGTTTCGGCGCAAGCCAAAAAACTGCTGCTTGCTTCCATCCTTTCCTTCGGCCTGTTGGCCGCCTGGAGCGGCTCCGCGCTCGCCGCCACGCGCACCGTGACGCTCTCCGTCCCCGGCATGTATTGCGAGGTCTGCCCGATCACGGTCAAGAAAGCCCTGCAGAAGGTGCCCGGCGTCAGCAAGGTGAATGTTTCCTTCGAGAAGAAAGAAGCGGTAGTGACCTACGACGATGCCAAGACCAGCGTCAAGGCATTGGAAGACGCCACCTTCGAGGCAGGCTATGAATCCAAGCTCAAGGAGGAAAAAACCAAATGACCCGGCACACTCTCCAGATCAGCGGCATGACCTGCGACCACTGCGCCGCCTCGGTGGCGAAGGCCCTGCTCGATGTGCCGGGCGTGGAACGCGCCGAGGTGTCGTATGCCGCGGCTAGCGCCCAAGTCGAAACCGGCGCCGAGGTCGCGCCCGCCGCGCTGCTCGACGCCGTGCGCGCCCAGGGCTACGGTGCCGAGATTGCCGGCGCCGCCTGCTGCACGGCACCGACCACGAAAGAAACCGCGCTCAAGGTCGCCATCATCGGCACCGGCTCCGCCGCCTTCGCCGCCGCCATCCGCGCCGCCGAGGAAGGCGCCGAGGTGACGGTGATCGAAGCCTCCACCACCGGCGGCACCTGCGTCAACGTGGGCTGCGTGCCGTCCAAGATTCTCATCCGCGCGGCGCACCTGGCGCATCTGCAAGCCGCCTCCCCCTTCGCTGGCATCCGTGGGCAGACGCCGCGCATCGAGCGCCGCGCCCTGGCCGCGCAGCAACAGGCGCGGGTAGAAGAGCTGCGCCACGCCAAGTACGAAAGCATTCTGGAAACCAATCCGCGCATCCAGCTGGTTCGCGGCTTCGCCCGCTTCCGGGACGCGCGCACCCTGGTCGTGAAGCAGCAGGACGGCAGCGAGCGGCCCCTTTCCGCCGATCGCATCCTCATCGCCAGCGGCCGCTCGCCGCTGATTCCCGACACGCCCGGACTGAAAGATACGCCTTACTGGACTTCCACCGAGGCCTTGCTGGCGACGGATACGCCTGCGCATCTGATCGTCCAAGGCGGCTCGGTGGTGGCGCTGGAATTGGCCCAGGCCTATCTGCGCCTGGGCTCCCAGGTCACCCTCGTCGCCCGCGGCACGCTGCTGTCCAGGGAAGACCCGGCCATCGGCGCAGGACTCAAGGCGGTGCTGGAAGCAGAAGGCATGCGCGTCCTCACCGACACCGCGGTGAAATCCGTGCGCTTCGACGGCGCCCAGTTCCTCCTCGACACCAGCGCCGGCGCCATCAGCGGCGACCGCCTGCTGGTGGCCACCGGCCGCAAGCCAAATACCGCCGGCCTCGAGCTGGCGTGCGCCGGCGTCAAGACGGATGCCAGCGGCGCGATTGTCGTGGACGATGGTCTGCGCACTTCCGTGCCGCACATCTATGCCGCCGGCGACTGCACCAATGCGCCGCAGTTCGTTTATGTGGCTGCGGCGGCCGGCACCCGCGCGGCGATCAACATGACGGGCGGCGATGCGGCCTTGGACATTTCCGTGGTGCCCGCGGTGGTGTTCACCGACCCGCAGGTGGCGACGGTGGGCATGAGCGAAACGCAGGCGGCGTCCCTCGGCATGGCCACCGACAGCCGCACCCTCACGCTGGACAACGTGCCGCGCGCGCTGGCCAATTTCGACACGCGCGGCTTCGTCAAGCTGGTGGCGGAAAAAGGCAGCGGGCGCCTCGTCGGCGCGCAAATCCTGGCGGCGGAAGCGGGCGAGATCATCCAGACCGCCGCGCTCGCCATCCGCAACCGCATGACGGTCGGCGATCTGGCCGGGCAACTGTTCCCCTACCTCACCATGGTGGAAGGACTGAAGCTCTGCGCCCAGACTTTCACCAAGGACGTGAAGCAGTTGTCCTGCTGCGCGGGCTAGTAAGCTCGGGGATGAAGCCCCATTCGCGGTTCCTTCCGCAACGCGACCGGGTTCGCCACGGTCACGCCTGCCGGATAAAACCAGAGGGCGGCGTGCTGCGCAGCGTGACTCAACGCCCGCTTGATCCCGGCGGCGCGGCGCGCAGGTACTGCTTCGGCCAGTTCACCGCCTGGCCGAGTTCCCTTGCCGCGGCCAGCGGCCAGTAGGGATTGCGCAGCAGCTCGCGCCCCAGCAGCACGACGTCGGCCTGGCCGGTGCGCACGATGTGGTCGGCCTGCGCCGGCGAGGTAATCAGGCCCACCGCGGCCGTGGCGACATCCACTTCCTTGCGGATGCGCGCGGCGAATGCGGTCTGGAAGCCGGGGCCGGCGGGAATCTGCGCCCACGGCACCAGGCCGGCGGAAGACACGTCGACCAGATCCACGCCAAGATCCTTCAGCACCCGGCAGAGTTCCACGGTCTCGTCGATGTCCCAGCCGCCTTCCACCCAGTCGGTGGCGGACAGGCGCACGAATACCGGCAGCCCTTGCGGCCATTCGGCGCGCACCACGCTGACCACTTCGCGCAGCAACCGGCTGCGGTTTTCGAGGCTGCCGCCATAGTCGTCGGTGCGCCGGTTGGACAGCGGCGACAGGAACTGGTGCAGGAGATAGCCGTGCGCGGCGTGCACTTCGACTGCATCGAAGCCGGTAGTGCGCGCGCGGCGCGTGGCCGCGACGTAGGCCTCGACCACCTTGCGGATGCCGGCCTCGTCCAGTGCCTGCGGCATGTCGTAGCCTTCGCCGAAGGCAATCGCGGAAGGCGCGACGGACTGCCAGCCGCCCTCTTCCCTCGTCAGGCTGCGTTGCGCTTCCCAGCCCAGGCCCACGCCCGCCTTGCGCCCGGCGTGCGCGAGCTGGGCCGCGACCACGACACCTTGCGCCCTGGCCTGGCTGACGATGCGCGCGAGCGGCTCGATCTGCGCGTCGTTCCAAAGCCCCAGATCGCCCTGGCTGATGCGGCCTTCGGGCAGCACGGCCGTGGCCTCGACGAACATGAGGCCGAGCCCGCCCATGGCGCGGCTGCCGTAATGCACGACGTGCCAGTCGCCGGCCATGCCCTCCTGCGCCGAGTACTGGCACATGGGCGACATGCCGATGCGATTGGGCAGAATGACTTCTCTCAGTTGCAGCGCTTCAAACAGATGGGGCATGGTTCCAGTCCTGAAAAATTCATGGGCGCACCGGCATATTCTGCCCTCATTCCTTGACCGCTTCCACGGCGATGGACAGCGTCACTTCATCGGACACGTGGGGCGCGTACTTGCCCATGTTGAACTCGGAACGCTTGATCCTGGTGTATGCGTTGGCGCCGATGGCATCCTTCTTGAGGATCGGATGCGGCATGGAATGGAAGGAGGTCACGGTCAGTGTCGCCGGCCGTGTCACCCCCTTGATGGTGAGCTCGCCCTCCACCGCCGCCGGCTTGCCGTCCTTGAACTTCACTTTCGTGGACTTGAAAGTGATGGTCGGGTATTTCTCGGTAAAGAAGAAATCCTCGCCCTGGATGTGCTCGT
>JAJZPR010000005.1 GCA_021847835.1 Pseudomonadota bacterium | reverse complement strand
TCTTGCATCTCAAGCGGTGGCGGGGGATCGCCACCCGCTATGCGAAAAACCTGTCATCCTTTGTTGCTGCCGTACAAATTCGCTGCCTTACCCTTTGGCTGGCTATCTCATGACGACACTATCTAGTAGCCGTCAAAACTTCACATTCATCCCCACATAAACCGACCGCCCCATGCCCGGCACGGACGTGCCCCACTGCGGGTAATTGCCGGCCGGCGGGTTCATGGCCATGGTCGTACCCTGGCCGAGATAGGCGCCACCCAGCGGCAAGGCGTAGAACCTGTCGAACAGGTTCTCGACGCCGACGTCCAGGCGCATCTGCTTCCACTCGTAGCTGCTGCGGATATTGAACAGGCTGTAGCCGTCGGTTTCGATTTCGTTTCTGGCGTCCGACACGTCGTCCTTGGCCGCGACGAACTGGCCTTCCACGGTGTTGGTCCAGCGCCCCCATTTTTGCGTGAGCGCGAGCTTCGCGTTGAGCGGCATGATGTTGTAGAGGCCATCGCCGGTGTCGCGGTTTTCGCCCTTGACGTAGTTCAGCAAACCGCTGACGCTGAAATCGCCGTAGCTTTGCGTGCTGGCGACCAGCGCCTTGCCGGAGACATCGACGCCGTAGAGCCAGGCCGACTGGTTGACGTACTGCAGCACATTGAACTTGTTGTCACTGCAGGTCGTTAAACAGCGCGCGTCGATATAGTCCTTGACGTGGCTGTAGAACGGCGCGACGCGCAGGTTCCAGGTCTTGCTGCCGGCATCGTGCCAGTCTGCGGCGAGGCTGAGCGTATGCGCCACTTCGGGCTTGAGATCGATGTCGCCGACGTAGCCGTTGCCGTCGCCGACGTAGTTGTTCATCACCGCGGCCATGGACCAAGTGGACCAGGTGTAGCGCTCGTACAGATTGGGCGAGCGGGTCTTTTGCGCGATGCCGGCTTCAAAGGTCTGCGTGGCGTCCGGGGTGTAGCGCGCCAGTGCGGAGAGGTCCCAGTTGTGGTCGGTCTTATCGTGGCTTTGCGCGTTGAAATTCGCGCTATCCACAAGCTGGTTGCCCATGCACATGCCGCTGGTGCAGTAGCCGTGCACGTCGCCGGCATCCATTTTCACGGTTTCGTGGCGCAGGCCCAGCACGCTGGTCCACTGCGGGTTGACGCGCGCCTCCCATTCGCCGAACACGGCGTAGCGGTCGCGCTCGCCGTCGTTTATGTTCCGGAAGGTGTTAGGCCACATGCCTGCGCCGGAAGGCGGCCACCAGTCGTCGAGGCGATAGGCCTGGACTTCGGCGCCGACTTTCAGCGTGTCGCGCGCGTTGAGCGCGATGTCGGCGGCGAGCTTGAGCCCTGTGTTCTTGCCGTCGGTGTTCATGGGCATGCCGGCGGCGCAAGTCGGCCCGATCGGCGCGCAGGGCGTGCCGTCCTGCGCGGCCGCTCCGCCGGAGGCGGCTCCGTACCAGTAGCGCTTGTCCTCGCCGAAATCCATTTCATGCCGGGTGTGCTCGTGCCAGGCCTGGGCCTTGAGCGTGCCCCATGCCTGCCGGCCGGTCCAGGCCAGGCTGAACCGGTCGCTGAGGTTCTCGGTCATGTCCATGCGCTGGTTGGGGTAGTTCTCATAGGGGATGTTCTGGCGGCCGTAGCGGAATTCGACCAGATCGGCATCGCCTTTCCACGCCAGCGTGACGGCTTGGTTGATCGCCTTGTAGGCGGTCGAGCCGACTTCGTCGCGGGCAAGCAGATGTCCCGCGCGTCCGGTGAAGGTGTAGGCCTTGAAGTCGTCGCCCGCGCTGTAGTTGTCGGACTGCGCGCTGGAGCCGGTGTAGTTGAAGCTGAACTGCTCGCTCGCCAGGGTGGCGGAAAGGTGGCCGCCGAAGGCATTGCCGTTGCTGCGGTAGAACACGCCCGCCTCGCCCTTCAACAGCTTGCCCTGGCCGGCTTTGGCGAACTCGGGCGCGGCGGATTCCACCACGACGCTGCCGCCGATGCTGTCGCCGCCCGCGCTGACGGGGCTGGCGCCCGAATAGACCTTGGCGCTCGCCACGGCGCTGGGGTCGATGTAGGAAAGCGGCGAGTTCATGTGGTTGGGGCAGGCGGCAATGAGGTCCATGCCGTCGACCTTGATGCGCAGGCGGTCATCCGCCAGGCCGCGGATCGAGGGCAGGCTGGACACGCCGCCGGCGCCGTACAGGCTCACGCCGGGAAGATTGCCGAGCAGGCTGGCGGTGTCGCTGGTGGCGGGACGCAGGCTTTGCAGGACGTCGGCATCCAGCTCCGATTCGTTGAGCGGTGCGGGCGCGGCCTCGGGCTTCGCGCCCTTGACGACGACTTCCGGCAGGACCACGACCTCATCCGCGGCGAGGGCAGCAAAAGGCAGGACGGCGATTGCCGCCGACAGCGCAGCAGGCTTGAAAGCCATGACTTTCTCCGCAATGTTTTTATGCAGGAGATTCTACGGAGAAGCGCTTGCCGCAAGCTGCGGCATGATGTCGCGCTTTTGGGGAAAGCCCGCCGCAGTTGAAATGGGCGGACGCGCAGCCATAATTGACGGCATGCGGGCCGAATCGATCGTCGACCCCAAGGAAGCGACGCCTGATGGCGTTTGGAAAACGACTCGAACCCGGAACCAGTCCCTATTCGCCATGAGCCCGGAACACCTTGCCGAAGCCGTTCGCGCGGCCTGCTTGAAAGCGGCCACGGAGGCTTACGAAGACGCCGCGATTCGAGGCCTCTGCGAAGCGGGGCGCTGGGAGGCGGCGGCGGGCGCGCTGCAGTCGCTGGACTTGCGCAGGCTCGTCCAGGAACTCGAATCTGCCGACAGGCGCAGTCCTGCAAAATAGGCCCGATCGGGCGCCGCCCGAACGCTCCGGCGTTTCAGGGGCGAGCGGTTCGGCATGGCGGCGCAGGCTCTGAAACGCCGCACGGCACCCCGCATGAACCCGGCCGGCCTGCCCGTATAATTGCGCTTTTCAAGCCATCCGCTTTCCATGCACATCCACATCCTGGGCATTTGCGGCACCTTCATGGGCGGCATCGCCGCCATCGCCAGAGAGGCCGGGCACACCGTCACCGGCTGCGACGCCAACGTCTATCCGCCCATGTCCGACCAGCTGCGCGCGCTGGGCATCGAGCTGATCGAAGGCTTCGACGCCGACCAGGTCAAGCTCAATCCGGACATCTACGTGGTCGGCAACACGGTGTCGCGCGGCAAGTTCCCGCTGATGGAGGAAATCCTCAACCGCGGCCTGCCCTACACCTCGGGCCCGCAGTGGCTGGCGGAGAACGTGCTGCGCGACAAATGGGTGCTGGCAGTGGCCGGCACCCACGGCAAGACCACGACTTCCTCGATGCTGGCCTGGATCCTGGAGCACGCCGGCATGAAGCCGGGCTTCCTCATCGGCGGCGTGCCGGCCAATTTCGATTTCTCCGCGCGCCTGGGCGAAACGCCTTTCTTCGTGATCGAGGCGGACGAATACGACACCGCCTTCTTCGACAAGCGTTCCAAGTTCGTGCACTACCGCCCGCGCACCGCGATCCTGAACAACCTGGAATTCGACCACGCCGACATCTTCGCCGACCTCGCCGCCATCGAGACCCAGTTCCACCACCTGGTGCGCACGGTGCCGGGCAACGGGCTGCTGGTCGTGAACAATGGAGAGGAAAGCCTTGAGCGGGTGCTGGCCCGGGGCTGCTGGTCGCCAGTGGAGAAATTCGGTGCAACCGGCTGGACCGCCAAGGGCGGCGACAGTGATTTCGAGGTGCTCTTCGACGGCAAGAAACAGGGCCGCGTGCAATGGGAACTCATGGGCGCGCACAACCGCATGAACGCGCTCGCCGCCATCGCCGCCGCGCGCCATGCCGGCGTCGCGCCCGCGGTCGCCTGCGAGGCGCTGGGCCGGTTCAGGAACGTCAAGCGCCGCATGGAAGTGAAGGGCGTGGTGAACGGCGTCACCGTCTACGACGACTTCGCCCACCATCCCACCGCCATCGCCGCCACCATTGCCGGGCTGCGCGCCAAGGTCGGCGAGAAGGCGCGCATCATCGCCGTGCTGGAGCCGCGCTCCAACACCATGAAGATGGGCGCGCTGAAAAACCAGTTGCCCGAAAGCCTGAAAGGCGTGGAGGAGATTTTCGTCTACACCCACGACCTGGGCTGGGATGCGCGCCCGGTGTTCAGCCAGCAGCACGTGCAGGCACACCTGCACGAGAACCTGGATCGTCTGGCCGACGCCATCGTGCGCGCCGCCCGCCCCGGCGACCATGTCCTGGTGATGAGCAATGGCGCCTTCGGCGGCATCCACCAGAAACTGCTGGACGCGCTGGCATCGCCTCTGAAAACCTCGCTCCACAGGGAGCGGCGCTAGGCGTGGCCGATTTCATTGCCGAACTGGGCACGCTGCTCGACGCCAGATTCCCGATTCTGGTCAGCGAAACGCACGAAGAGCCGCGCCTGCTCGACAAGCTTGCACGCACTTGCGCGGAACGAAATGTCCCCCTCTTCATCTGGAGCCATGCCGACGGGCTGAAACGGCACAATGAAAAAAGCGCCATCTACAACACCAGCGGATTCACCGATGCGCTGAAGCATGTGGATGCCACGCCGCAGAATGGCCTGTATGTCTTCCTCGACGCCCACCCCTTCCTGGACGATCCGCTGAACGTGCGGCTGATGCGCGAAATCAGTTTCGAGCATTACCGCCACGACCGCACCCTGATGTTCGTCAGCCCCTCGATCCAGCTCCCTCCCGAGCTTGCGCGTGCATCCGCCAGGATCAACCTGCCCGGCGTCAGCGCCGACCGCGTACGCCTGATCCTGAAGGAAGAACTGGACATGTGGCAGAAACAGCATCAGCAGGCCGTGAGCGTCAACCGCGACATCCTGCCCATGCTGGTCAACCAGCTGAGCGGCCTGGGCGAAGAGGATGCCCGCCGCCTGATCCGGCAATGCATCCGCATCGACGGCGCGCTGGACATCCAGGATTTGCGGCGCGTCACCAAGTTCAAGCAGGACCAGCAAAGCACGCTGCTGGAAATGATTTTCCCGGACGTGAAGCTGGATAATGTGGGCGGTTTCGAGCGCCTCAAGAACTGGCTGCGGCAAAGACAGCCCGTATTCCAGAACCCTTCGCTGGCGCCGGGCCTGCCCGTGCCGAAGGGCATATTGCTGCTGGGCGTGCAGGGGGCAGGAAAAAGCCTGCTGGCCAAGGCCATGGCGGGCAGCTGGCAACTCCCCTTGTTGCGCCTGGACTTCAGCAGTCTGTACAACAAGTACATCGGCGAGACGGAGAAGAACCTGCGCCAGACCCTGGCGGAAGCCGACCGCATGTCGCCCTGCCTGCTCTGGATGGATGAAATCGAAAAAGGACTGAGCACGAGCGACTCGGACGACGGCGTATCGAAGCGCCTGATCGGCACCTTCCTGACCTGGATGAGCGAACGCACCTCGTCGGTCTTCCTGGTAGCCACTGCCAACGACATCAGCAAGCTGCCGCCCGAACTGCTGCGCAAGGGACGATTCGACGAGCTGTTCTTCGTCGACCTGCCAGGCGAATCGATAAGGCAGAAAATTTTCCGGATCCACCTGGAAAAACGCGAGCTCGACCCGGCCGCTTTTGATTTGAGCAGCCTCGCGAGGCTGAGTGAGGGATTCTCGGGCGCCGAAATAGAGCAGGCCGTCATCGCGGCCATGTACGCCGCCCTGGCGGAAGGCAAATCCGCCGCACAAGCCCACCTCGAAAACGAACTGAGGCAAACACGCCCGCTCTCCGTCATCCGCGCAGAGGATTTTTCCCGCCTGCGCGCATGGGCGAGCGAACGCTGCGTCATGGTGGACTAGACTGCGGTTGATCCGCGGCCTGTCGCCAAACCAGAAATCCACAGGTCTTGTGCGGCAGGCACTTTCCGTACAGCACGATCTTCACGCGCTCGCCCTTGGCGGCTGCCTGGCTGAGCGGAATTTCGGGAATCCCCGCTGCCCCGGTAAAATGCGTCAATGATTCTCTACATCCACGGATTCAATTCCACCTCCGGTTCCGGCAAGGCGCAGGAGCTGAAAAAATGGCTGGAAGCGCAGGGACGCGGCCATGAATGGGCCTGCCCCGACCTGCCGCACCAGCCCGCCGCCGCCATCGCGGAACTGTCGCGCGTCATCGAATCGGCAAAAACCCCGGTCAAGCTGATCGGTTCGTCATTGGGCGGCTTCTACGCCACGGTATTGGCCGGGCGCTACGGTTTGCGCGCCGTGCTCATCAACCCGGCGGTGCACCCGCAACTCTTGTTGCGCGACGCGCTCGGCCCGCAGAAAAACTGGCACACCGGCGAGGAGTACGAGTTCACCCAGTCGCACTTGAACGCCCTGGCCGCGATGGACGAGCCCGCACCGGCACAACCCACCAATCTGCTGCTGATGGTGGAAACCGGCGACGAAGTGCTGGATTACAAGGATTCGGTGGCGTATTACCGCGAAGCCCACCAGGTCATCCTGCAGGGCGGCGACCACGGCTTTACCCGCTTCGTCGACCTGCTGCCCTTCATCGATTGTTTTTAATCTAAAACAGTCAGCCACAGAGGACACAGAGAACTCAGAGAAAATCTCTTCCCTGATGTACAGGCAGCATCACCCAGAGAGTATTCGCCGCAACTACGCAAGCTTTCGCTTTTCTCTCTGTGAACTCTGTGTTCTCTGTGGCTTGAATTGAGGTTTTAAAGTTTAACGATGTTTGTTTTTTACGAAGAAGACGGCCAGTTCAAGGCCGGGCGCATCATGAGCGAAACCGACGCCTCGCTGCAGGTGGAAGCCGCCTCGGGCAAGCGCTCCAAGATCAAGGCCGACCGGGTGTTCCAGCGCTTTGCCGCGCCCGAGCCTGTGGCCTTCATGGATGCTGCACATAAGGTAAGCGACGAGGCCGAAGCCGACTTCCTGTGGGAAGTCGCCGGCAGCGAGGAATTCGATTACCACAAGCTCGCCGAGGAATATTTCGGCCACGCGCCGCAGCCTGTCGAGGCCGCCGGCATCCTCATGCGCCTGTTCGATTCGCCCATGCACTTCTACAAGAAGGGGCGCGGGCGATTCAAGCCGGCGCCGGCGGAGAACCTCGCCGCGGCCAAGGCCAGCGTCGAACGCAAGGCGCGTGAAACGGCGCAGATCGAAGACTGGAAGAACGAGCTGGTTGGCGGCAGGCTGCCCGCGTGGGACGCCGACATCCATCGCCTCTTGTTCAAGCCGGACAAGAACAGCCTGCCCTGGAAGGCGCTCGATGCCGCCTGCGCGCAGACCGGCGAATCCGCGCTGCATCTTCTCAACCGCTGCGGCGGCATTCAGGACATCGAGGCGCTGCACAAGGCGCAATTCCTGCTGGAGTATTTCCCCAAGGGCACGGGCTTCCCCGAGATCGCAGAACCCTTCGACCCGCCCGGCCTGCCGGAAGCGGAAGCCGCCGCCTTCAGCATCGACGATGCCGCCACCACCGAAATCGACGACGCGTTTTCGCTGCAATTCAGGGTTGACGGCGGCGTCCGTGTCGGCATCCACATCGCCTGCCCGGCGCTGGGCATCCCGCCCGGCTCGCAGCTCGACGACATCGCGCGCGCAAGGCTGTCGACGGTGTATTTTCCCGGCGACAAGATCACCATGCTGCCCGATGCGGTGATCGGGCACTACACCCTGATCGAGGGCCAGCATTGCCCGGCGCTGTCGATGTACCTGGATGTGGCCGCGGATTTCTCCATTCAAAACATGGAAACCCGTCTGGAGGCGGTCCGCATCGCCGACAACCTGCGCCATGAAACCCTCGATGTGCAGTTCAACGAAGACACCATTGGAACTGGTTCGGACTACCCCTACAAGCGCGAGCTTGAATGGCTGTGGGGCTTCGCCAGCACGCTGGAAGCCGCGCGCGGTGCCGCCAACCAGAGCAACCGCCAGGACTACAACTTCAGGATCGAAAACGGACGCGTCGAGATCGTCCCGCGCAAGCGCGGCAGCCCCATCGACAAGGTGGTGGCCGAGCTGATGATCCTGGCCAACAGCCGCTGGGGCGGCTGGCTCAAGGAAAAGGACGTGCCCGGCATTTTCCGCAACCAGAGCATGGGCAAGACGCGCATGGCCACCCAACCCGGCATCCACCAGGGCCTGGGCGTGGAGAACTACGCCTGGTCGAGCTCGCCGCTCAGGCGCTACGTCGACCTCCTAAACCAGCGCCAGATCCTGAGCCTGGTGCAGGACGCAGCTCCGCCCTACGGCCCGCGCAGCGATTTCCTGTTCGCGGCGGTGCGCGACTTCGAGCTGACCTACGACGCCTACGCCGACTTCCAGCGCCGCATGGAGCGCTACTGGTGCCTGCGCTGGCTGCTGCAGGAGAACGTGGCCGAGATCACTGCCAACGTCATCCGCGACGACCTCGCGCGCCTGAACGGCCTGCCGCTGGTAGTGAAGGCGTCTTCGCTGCCGTCCGGCCTGGCGGCAGATACCGTCGTGCGCTTCGGCCTGTCCGGCATCGACCTGCTGGGCCTGGAACTGCATGCGGAATATGCTGGCACTGTGGAGACGGCTTCCGTAGAATCAAGCTAGCTATGCAGACAGCCGTACAGCCTCAACAGCTAGCCGCACCCAGCGAGCGCGACATGCGCATCGCGCTGGCCCTGATGGCTTCGTTCGCGCTGCACGGCATCGTCCTGTCCAGCCAGTTCACCCTGGTCAATCCGCGGCATTTCGAGGACCTCACCCCGCCCATGGAAGTGGTGCTGGTCAACGCCAAGACCCGCGAGGCGCCGCTCAATCCGGAGGTGCTGGCGCAGGCCGATCTGGCCGGCGGCGGCAACGTGGACGAAGACCGCAAGGCCAAGAGCCCGCTGCCCTTCAAGCCCATGCCTGCCGAGGCCAGCGTGGAAGCAGCCCGGGCTCGCGTCAGGCAGCTCGAGAAGCAGGCGCGCCAGCTGATGACCCAGCTCCAGAGCAAGGCTGCCGTGGAAACTGCGCCGCGCCCCGCGCCGCGCCACGAAGTCGACAGCGCCGACCTGATGGCGCAGGCCACCGAAGCCGCCAGGCTCCAGGCCCAGATTTCACGCACCTGGGACGAATACCAGAAACGCCCGCGCCGCGACTTCGTCGGCGCCAACGCCAAAAACTACGCTTACGCTCGCTACGTGGAAGACTGGGTGGCCAAGGTGGAAAAGATCGGCAACCTCAACTACCCGGAAGCCGCGCGCCAGCAGCGCATCTACGGCAGCCTGAGCCTCACCGTCTCGCTTTATGCCGACGGGACCGTGGAGAAGGTCGAAATCGAGAAAACCTCCGGTTCCAAGATACTGGACCAGGCCGCCATCAACATCGTCAACCTGGGAGCGCCCTATGCGCCATTCCCGCGGGAAATGCGCGAAGCCATCTGGAAGGCCGGCGGCGCGCCGGCCGCTTTCGCCAACCAGGGCGGGCGCGACATCGCCTTCGACATCACCCGCACCTGGAGATTCACCCGTTCCGACCAGTTGGAAAGCGTCGAATAAACGTTTTTAATCAGACCATTAGGTCTATTTTTGCTCCGGTGATAGAATATTCAGCTTTGCTGATATTCTGACTTTCTGGAGCGCGCCATGCATCTCGGAACCACCCTCACCCAATTCATCATCGAAGAACAGCGCCACATCCCCGGCGCCACCGGCGAATTCACCGGCCTTCTGAACGACGTTGCCACCGCCTGCAAGATGATTTCCAACGGCGTCAACCACGGCGGCCTGCTGGGCGTGCTGGGCGCGGCCGGCACCGAGAACGTGCAGGGCGAAGACCAGAAGAAGATGGACGTGATCTCCAACGAGATTTTCCTCAAGCGCAACGAATGGGCCGGCCACCTCGCCGCCATGGCTTCCGAGGAAATGGACGAGGTCTACCAGATTCCCGAAGGCAACCCGCGCGGCAAGTACCTGCTGATGTTCGATCCGCTCGACGGCTCCTCCAACATCGACGTCAACGTCTCCGTCGGCTCCATCTTCTCCATCCTGCGCTGCCCCGGCAACGAAAACGTGGACGGTCCCACCCCGGTGGAAGCCTTCATGCAGCCCGGCGCCAAGCAGGTCTGCGCCGGCTACGCTCTGTACGGCCCCTCCACCATGCTGGTGCTGACCACCGGCCGCGGCGTCAACGGCTTCACGCTCGACCCCAACGTCGGCGAGTTCGTGCTCACCCACGAGAACATGACCATCCCGGCCGACACCAGGGAATTCGCCATCAACATGTCGAACTACCGCTTCTGGGAGCAGCCGGTGCGCCGCTATGTGGACGAGTGCCTGGCCGGCAAGGAAGGTCCGCGCGGCAAGGACTTCAACATGCGCTGGGTCGCCTCCATGGTGGCCGAAGTGCACCGCATCCTCACCCGCGGCGGCGTGTTCATGTATCCCATGGACGAGAAGCTGCGCGAGAAGGGCGGCAAGCTGCGCCTGATGTACGAAGCCAACCCCATGGCCTTCATCGTCGAGCAGGCCGGCGGCGCCGCCACCACCGGCCGCGAGCGCATTCTCGACATCCAGCCGCAAGCCATCCACCAGCGCGTGCCCGTGGTGCTCGGCTCCAGGAACGAAGTGGACATCATCACCGGCTACCACCACGCCCAGGCGGCCTGAACTGTCGCCGCAAGACAATGAAAAGCCGGGCAACGCCCGGCTTTTTTGTGCCCTATGTCCACGCGGGCGAACCGCGGGCCTGAACTTTTCCAGTCTCGCGCTGACTAGCAATGACGACGCCTTACGGACATTCTTCACTGCAATGGAGACGGAAATGGAAGACTTGCTTGCCTCGCTCGGCCTCACCGACGCCGACAAACTTGGCGCCATGGCCCAAGGCGCCATCCACATCGTAATCATCCTCATCGGCGCCTGGGTGCTGAAGCTGCTCGCCAACAAGGGCATCCGCGGTTTCCGCGAGTACATGGGGAACCGCAGGGTCAGCCTGCAGGAAAAGCAGCGCCTGGAAACCCTGGGCCGCGTGTTCCGCTACGCCGCCAACGTCCTCATCACCGCCGTGGCGGGCATGCTGGTGCTGACCGAACTGGGCATCTCCATCGCGCCCATCCTCGCCGCCGCCGGCGTGCTCGGCCTGGCTGTCGGCTTCGGCGCGCAAAGCCTGGTCAAGGATTATTTCAGCGGGCTGTTCCTCTTGCTGGAGGACCAGATCCGCCACGGCGACGTGGTGGAAGCCGGCGGCAAGGCCGGCCTGGTGGAAGAAGTCACCTTGCGCTACGTGCGCCTGCGCAGCTACGACGGCAACGTGCATTTCGTGCCCAACGGCCAGATCGACACCGTCACCAACATGACACGCGACTACTCCTTCGCGGTGGTCGACATCGGCGTAGCTTACCGCGAGGACGTCGAGGAGATTTTCTCCATCATCCGCGAGGTGGCCGCGGAAATCCGCGCCGATGAGAAGTTCAGGGACCTCGTGCTGGAGGATGTCGACGTGGCCGGCGTCGACAACTGGGCGGATTCCGCGGTGATGATCCGCATGCGCATCAAGGTCATGCCCATCCAGCAATGGACGGTCAGGCGCGAATTTCTGCGCCGCCTGAAGCACGTGTTCGATGCGCGCGGCATCGAGATTCCCTACCCGCATCTCACCGTCTATGCCGGGCAGAGCAAGGACGGCTCCGCGCCGCCCTTCCACCTCCTCAGCCGGGACGGCCAGAAGGGCTGAGGCGCGCCCCGGCCTTTGCGGAAGCCGCTCGCCTGAACAAAGCCAGCGCCTTTTCGCGCTGGCTTCCGTGCTCCACGACGGGCAAGGGATACTCCCGGCCGGGCCTCACGCCGCATTCCGCCTGAACTTTCGCCGGCATGCTCCAGGGTGCGTGGATGTACTTGTCGGGCACGCGCGCCAGTTCCGGCAGGTAACGGCGGATGAACCTGCCCCCGGGGTCGAACCTTTCCGACTGCATGACCGGGTTGAAAATCCGGAACCAGGGCTGCGCATCGCAGCCCACCGAGGCTGCCCACTGCCAGCCGCCCGAGTTTGAAGCCAGGTCGAAGTCGATCAGATGGTCGGCGAAATAGCGCTCGCCCCGGCGCCAGTCCACCAGCAGGTCCTTCACCAGGAAGCTTGCCGCCACCATGCGCAGGCGGTTGTGCAGGTAGCCGGTCTGCCTGAACTGGCGCATGGCCGCATCCACCAAAGGATAGCCGGTGCGCGCTTCGCACCAGGCTTCGAAATGCCCCGGCGGATCGGGCCATTCGATCGCATCGAATTCAAGCTTGTAGCACCGCCCTTCGGCCACGCGCGGGTGATGCCACAGGATCTGCTGATAGAACTCGCGCCAGATCAGTTCCGACAGCCAGGTTTCCGCCCCGGCGCCGCCGATGCCCAGCGCCGCGGCCGCCAGTTCGCGGATGGAAACGGTGCCGAAACGCAAATGCACCGAGAGGCCGGACGGACCCTTGAGCGCGGGAAAGTTGCGCGCCTCGCGATAATTGTCGATGCGCGAGAGAAAATCCTCGAACAGCCGTCTCGCGCCCGCTGCGCCCGGCTGCACGCCAAGCGCCTGCAAATCCGTGCGCTGGAAGCCGATTTCCTCCAGGCCCGGCATGGGGGCGGGCGGCGCCTTCGCCAGCCTGTCGCAAAACGGCTGCACAGGCCATGGCCTGAGCTGGATGGCCTCCAGCTTTTTCAGCCACGCCTGCTTGTAGGGCGTGAACACGCCGAACGGCTTGCCGGCCCGGTTCAGCACCTCGTCCTGCTCGAAAATCACCTGATCCTTGCAGGCATGAAAGGCAATGCCCAGCCCGGCGAGCGTTGCGGCCACCGCGGCATCGCGCCGCATGGCCGCGGGCTCGTAGTCGCGGCAACAAAACACCGCCTGCGCGTTCATGGCGCGGGCAAATTCCGGCACCAACCGGCCTGCCGGGCCGTGCAGCACATGCAGGGTCGCCCCCCATGCCTCCAGTTCCTGTTTCAGCGCCGCCACGCTGCCATGGATGAATTCCACCCGCCTGTCCCTTTGCGACGGCAACGCATCGAGAATGCCGGTGTCGAACACGAACGCCACATGCACCGCCTTGCTGGACTCAAGCGCACGGGAAAACGCAGCCTGGTCGTGCAGGCGCAGGTCGCGCCGCAGCCAGACAAGTGAAATATCGAATTCAATCATGGGATTAGGCAAAGATCCATAAAACGAACCAATTTCACTTTCAGGATTCTGAGTACAGAGTATGTAGTGTGAGGTTAAAATGTTTCAAACACCATGGACACCGTCAATCTCACCAATCACTTTCTGATCGCCATGCCCAACATGGCGGATCCCAATTTTTCCGGGACGCTCACCTACATCGCCGACCACGGCGAACAGGGTGCCCTGGGGGTGGTGGTCAACCGGCCCATCGACCTGGATCTGTCCATGCTGTTCGAACAGATCGGCCTCTCCCTGCCCGAGGGCATGGGCGACCAGATCGTGTACCTGGGCGGCCCGGTGCAGCAGGAACGCGGCTTCGTGCTGCACACGCCGCCGCAGTCCTATTCCTCCACGCTCAATGTCACCAATGCCGTGAGTCTGACCACGTCCAAGGACGTGCTGGAAGCCGTCTCACAGGGCAACGGCCCGGCCAAGTTCATGGTCTCGCTGGGCTATTCGGGCTGGTCGGCCGGCCAGCTGGAACAGGAGATGGCGCAGAACGCCTGGCTTTCCGTGGAGGCCGACCCGCGCGTGATTTTCGACCTGCCGCCGGAGGAACGCCTGCCCGCGGCCATGAAGCTTTTGGGCATCGATTTTTCCAACCTGTCCGACGAGGCTGGCCACGCCTGAAATCAGAAACCCAAGCCACAGAGGACACAGAGACCACAGAGCCATTACCGGCGCCTTGGGTTTCTCTGTGAACTCTGTGTCCTCTGTGGCTGACCTGCTTTTTGTACAGTTACCAGAGGATTCCCATTGAGCAGAGGAACGGTGCTCGCCTTCGACTACGGAGTGAAGCGCACTGGGGTGGCCTCGGGCGAACTGGAAATCGGCGTCGCCCATCCCCTCGCCACCCTCACCGCCGAGTCACGTGCGGCGCGCTTTGCCGCCATCGACAAGCTTATGGCCGAATGGCAGCCAGGCCTTCTGGTGGTAGGACTGCCGCTCCATCCAGATGGTGCGGAACACGAGCTTAGCCGCGCCGCGCGCAATTTCGCATCGGAGCTGGAGGCACGCTACCGGCTGCCTGTCTTCCTTCACGACGAACGCTATACCAGCGCGGAGGCGGCAAGCGACATGCAAACTGCAAACAAGTCGGGGGTAAAATCGCGCCATTCCGTGGACGCCCGCGCCGCCCAACTCATTCTGCAAGGTTTTTTCGATGAACGCGCCACAGCTTGACGTTGCCCGCCTGCTCGACAAACTGGCCGGGGAAATCCGTCCCACGCTCACGCCGGACACGGCCCTGGTCGGCATCCACACGGGCGGCGCCTGGGTGGCCGAGGAACTGCACAAGCGGCTCAAGCCTGTCTTGCCGCTCGGCACCCTGGACATTTCCTTCTACCGCGACGATTTCTCGCGCATCGGCCTGCACCCGCAGGTCAAGCCCTCCGCCATCCCCTTCGTGGTCGAGGACCAGCCCATCATCCTGATCGACGACGTGCTCTACACCGGCCGCACCGTGCGCGCCGCCATGAACGAGCTGTTCGACTACGGCCGCCCGGCCTTGATCAGGCTCGCCGTGCTGGTGGACCGCGGCGGCCACGAGCTGCCCATCCGCCCGGATTTTTGCGGCATGGCACTGGATATCGGACCGCAACAGAACGTACAATTGCGTCGCAATGAACAAGGCCTCCTCACGCTGACCGTCGTCTGATGCCGGACAACCTGCAACTCACTCCCGACGGCAAACTCAAGCACCTGCTGACGCTGGATGGCCTGCCATCCCGCATCCTCACCCAGATTCTCGACACCGCCGAAACCTTCATGGATGTCGGCGAGCGCGACGTGAAGAAAGTCCCGCTGCTGCGCGGCAAGGCGATATTCAACCTGTTCTTCGAGCCATCCACGCGCACACGCACCACTTTCGACATCGCCGCCAAGCGGCTGTCCGCTGACGTGGTCACGCTCAACATCGCCGCTTCCAGCCAGAGCAAGGGCGAGACCGTGCTCGACACCGTGGCCAACCTCACCGCCATGCACGCCGACATGTTCATCGTGCGGCATGGTCAAAGTGGTGCGGCGCACTTCATCGCGCGCCACGTCGCGCCGCACATCGCCGTGGTCAACGCCGGCGACGGGCGGCACGCCCACCCCACCCAGGGCCTGCTCGACGTGTTCACCATCCGCCGCTACAAGGGCGCCTTCCACAACTTGCGCGTGGCCATCGTCGGCGACATCCTGCACTCGCGCGTGGCGCGCTCGCAAATCCACGCGCTCACCACGCTGGGCGTGCCGGAAGTGCGCGTGATCGCGCCCAAAACCCTGCTGCCCACCGGCGTGGAGCAGATGGGCGTGCACGCCTACCACGACATGAAGGCCGGCCTCAAGGATGTCGACGTCGTCATCATGCTGCGCCTGCAGAACGAGCGCATGAAAGGGGCGTTGCTGCCCTCGGCGCAGGAATACTTCAAGCAGTTCGGCCTGACCCAGGAAAAGCTGGCCTTGGCCAGGCCCGACGCCATCGTCATGCACCCCGGCCCCATGAACCGCGGCGTGGAGATCGACTCCGAAGTCGCCGACGGCCCGCAGTCGGTGATCCTGCCGCAGGTCACCTACGGCATCGCGGTGCGCATGGCGGTGATGAGCATGCTGATGGGGCCGACACAATGAAGATACACATCAAGGGCGGCCGCTTCATCGATCCGGCAAGCAGTACGGACAAGCCGGCGGACATCTTCGTCGCCGCCGGCAAGATCGCCGCCATCGGCAACCCGCCGGACGGCTTCCATGCCAACAAGGTGATCGACGCGACAAACTGTGCAGTGTGCCCTGGCCTGGTCGACCTCTCCGTGCGATTGCGCGAGCCCGGCCTGGAATACAAGGCCACCCTGGAATCGGAAATGCTCGCCGCGGCGAGCGGCGGCGTCACCTCGCTCGCCATCCCGCCCGACACCGACCCCGTGCTGGACGAGCCCGGCCTGGTGGAAATGCTCAAATTCCGCGCCAGGAACCTGCCGGGACCGCGCGTCTACCCGGTCGGGGCGCTCACGCAAAAACTCAAGGGCGAGGCACTGACCGAAATGGTCGAGCTCGCAGAGGCAGGCTGCGTCGCTTTCTCCCACGCCGACGCACCGTTTGCCGATACGCAGATCCTGCTGCGCGCACTCGACTACGCCGCCACCTTCGACTTCCCGGTATGGCTGCGGCCGCAGGATTCCCATCTTGCCCGCGGCGGCGTCGCCCATGACGGCCCCGTTGCCTCCCGCCTAGGCCTGCCCGGCATCCCTGCGCTGGCGGAAACCGTCGCCATCGCCATGATCCTGGCGCTCGCGCGGGAAACCGGCGTGCGCCTGCACCTTGCCCGGCTTTCCACGCGCGAGGGCGTCGAGATGGTGCGCGCCGCCAAGCAGCAAGGTCTCAAGGTCACTTGTGACGTGTCGGCCAACCACCTGCACCTGTCGGAAATGGACCTGACGAACTTCGACAGCAACCTGCACTTCATGCCGCCGCTGCGAAGCCTGCGCGACCGCGATGCGCTCATCGCCGGCGTCAAGGACGGCACCATCGACGCCATCTGCTCCGACCATGCTCCGGTGGACGACGACGAAAAACAGCTGCCCTTCGGCGAATCCTCGCCCGGCGCCTCCGGTGTTGAACTGCTCTTGCCGCTGACCCTGAAATGGGCCGGGGAAAACAAGGTGCCGCTCATCCAGGCGCTGGCCTGCATCACCCACAGGCCCGCGCAGATCCTGGGCGTGCCCGGCAGCCGCCTCGGCGTGGGCGCCAACGCCGACCTCTGCGTGTTCGACCCCGAAGCCCGCTTCACCGTCACCCCCAAAACCCTCAAGAGCCTGGGCAACAACACTCCCTTCCTCGGCCTGGAACTGCCCGGCGTGGTCAAGGCCACCATCATCGACGGACATCTCGACTACGAGGCCCATTAGACTCCGCCTCATTGCGGCGCCTGACTCCCAGACTGACACAGGCTCACAGGATGGACTTCGCTATCATTGCCGCAGGCGTCACCATCGTCGCCCTTTTGTGCGAAGCGGTCATCCGTGAATCGCTGGCACTGGCGCAGCGCTTCAACTGGTCGGGCGCATTCGTCGGGCTGAGCATCCTCTCCATCGGCACCAGTCTGCCGGAAATCCTCACCCAGGTTGCCGGCAGCGCCAGCATCCTGAGCGATCCGGCCACGCTCCACACCATGTCCGGGCTGATGCTGGGCAGCAACATCGGATCGGATATTTTCCAGCAGAATTTCGTGCTGCCGCTGGTCGCACTGATTGGCGGCGTCACGGTCGCGCGCCGCCGCCGCGAGGAGGAACTGGGCGGGCTCATCGCCGCATCCGCCCTGCTCTGGGTGTTTGCGTTCGATGGTTTACTGGCGCACTGGGAAGGCGCCATCCTGACGCTGACCTATTTCGCTTTCCTGATTTTCCTCACCCGCACCGAACGCCCGCCACATGCCCGCCCACGTCCCCATGCCCCGCAGCGCCACCTGCTGTTTGCCCTGGCCGTGCTGACAATAAGCTTTGCCGGCATGGCCGCTGCCACTATCGAAGTCGTGGCCGCCGCTGAACGCCTGGTCAGCCAGCTACCGCTGAGTGCCTCGTTTTTCGGCATCGTCGTATTGGGCATCGCCACCGCTCTGCCCGAACTGACAGGTGCAATGCTTGCCATCCTCAAGGGCGAAAGGGGTATTTCTTCGGGCATCCTGATCGGCAGCAATATCACCAACCCCCTGCTCGGCATTGGCCTGGGCAGCTGGCTTTCCACCTATACCGTGCCTGCTGCGGTGATTCTTTTTGACCTGCCGGTCAAAATTGCCACGGCCGCGCTGATCTATGCCTTTGTCTTCCGCCGCCTGCGCCTGAATCGTCTTCAGGCCGTCCTGCTTATCCTGCTGTATTTCGCTTATCTGGTGGCCCGTCAGCAGTTTTTCCCGGCCGACGTCCAAGGCGGCTAAAACCGTTCAAAGATCGCGTAAAATACGGTTTTGCAAGCAGTTTTGTCATGCCACGCCTGCGCGAGATTCCCTATAACTACACTTCCTTCTCCGACCGCGAGATCGTCATCCGCCTGTTGGGCGAGGAGGCTTGGGCCACGCTCAACATCCTGCGCGGCGAGCGCAAGACCGGGCGCTCGGCGCGCATGCTGTTCGAGGTGCTGGGCGATATCTGGGTGGTGGAGCGCAATCCCTACCTGCAGGACGACCTGCTCGACAACCCGCGCCGCCGCAATGCCCTGATCGAGGCGCTGAACCACCGCCTGAGAGAAATCGAGAACCGCCGCCAGGGCAATGAACAGGTGGCGAAACTGCTCGCCGCGGCGAACAAGGCGGTCGCCAAATTCTCCAGCCAGTTCGAGCTCAGCGCGCAACTGCGCCGCGACACCCTGCGCACGCTTTCGCGCATCACGCGCAAGGACAACATACTTTTCGACGGCCTCTCGCGCGTCTCGCACGTCACCGACGCCACCGACTGGCGCGTGGAATATCCCTTCGTGGTGCTGACCCCGGATACCGAGGAAGAAATCGCCGACCTCGTCGCCGGCTGCATCGAACTCGGATTGACCGTGATCCCGCGCGGCGGCGGCACCGGCTACACCGGCGGCGCCATTCCCCTCACGCCGCATTCCGCGGTCATCAACACCGAAAAACTGGAACAGTTGTCCGGCATCGAAATGCTGCACCTCCCCGGCGTGGCCAAGGAAGTCGCCACCATCCAGTGCGGTGCCGGCGTGGTCACGCGCCGGGTAATGGACGCGGCCGAGGCCGCAGGGCTGGCTTTCGCCGTCGACCCAACCTCGGCCGACGCCTCCACCATCGGCGGCAACGTCGCCATGAACGCGGGCGGCAAGAAGGCGGTGCTGTGGGGCACGGCGCTCGACAACCTGGTGTCGTGGAAAATGGTGACACCGGACGCCAACTGGCTGGAAGTCACGCGGCTCGACCACAACCTCGGCAAGATCCACGACGCTGCGGTGGCGCGCTTCGAGATCCGCCGCTACAGCCGCGAATCCGGGCGCGAGATCGGCACCCAGCAGATCCTGGAAATCCCCGGCGAACATTTCCGCAAGGTGGGCCTGGGCAAGGACGTCACCGACAAGTTCCTTGCCGGCCTGCCCGGCATCCAGAAGGAGGGCTGCGACGGCCTCATCACCTCGGCGCGCTTCGTGCTGCACCGCCTGCCCGCGCACACGCGCACGGTGTGCCTGGAATTCTTCGGCCAGGTGAGGGAAGCGGTGCCGGCCATCGTCGAGGTCAAGGACTATCTCGACGCGCATCCCGCCGCCATCTTGGCCGGCCTGGAGCACCTCGACTCGCGCTACGTGAAGGCCGTGGGCTACGCGACAAAAGCCAACCGCAACCAGCGCCCGACCATGGTGCTGCTCGCAGACATCGTGTCCGACGATGAGAACACGGCCATGGAAGCCGCCTCGCACATCGTGCGCCTGGCCAATGCGCGCCACGGCGAGGGCTTCATCGCGGTGAGCCCGGAGACGCGCAAGAAATTCTGGCTCGACCGCGCGCGCACGGCAGCCATCGCCGCGCACACCAATGCCTTCAAGATCAACGAGGACGTGGTCATCCCGCTCAATCGGCTGGCGGATTATTCCGACGGCGTCGAGCGCATCAACATCGAACTGTCGATCAAGAACAAACTCGCCCTGCTCGATCGCCTGAACGAATTCTTCCAGGGCACCTTGCCGCTGTTCGAGGATGAGGACACGGTGGCGGACGCCGCCATGACCGAGGAGCGCCGCGATCGGGCTTTTGCCCTGCTCGACAAGGTCAGGGCCCGCTGGCAGTGGCTGCTGGACAACCTCGATGCCCCGCCCTCCAGTGCTGAGCTTGCCATCGCCAGCACCGACCTGGTATCCGCGAGCAGCCATACGAGCGTGTTCCACGCGCTGCAGGACCACACCCTGCGCGTGTCCTGGAAGCGCGAAGTGAAAAAACCCTTGCAGGAAATCTTCGTCGGCCGCGAATACCAGAGCGTGCTTGCCGAATGCGAAAAGATACACCGCACAGTGCTGAAATCGCGCGTGTTCGTGGCCCTGCACATGCACGCCGGCGACGGCAACGTGCACACCAACATCCCGGTCAACTCCGACGACTACGCCATGCTGCAGGCGGCCAATGCAGCGGTGGCGCGCATCATGCGCCTGGCGGAAGACCTCGGCGGCGTCATTTCCGGCGAGCACGGCATCGGCCTCACCAAGCTTGAGTTCCTGTCGCCCGATGCCATCGAGACTTTCGCCGCCTACAAGCGGCAGGTTGATCCCAGGGGAAACTTCAACCGCGGCAAGCTTCTGGCCGGCGCGGATTTGCGCAATGCCTACACGCCCTCCTTTTCGCTGCTGGAAACCGAATCGCTCATCATGGAGCAATCGGAAATCGGCGCCATCGCCGATTCCATCGCCGACTGCCTGCGCTGCGGCAAGTGCAAGCCGGTGTGCAACACCCACATCCCGCGTGCCAACCTGCTGTACTCGCCGCGCAACAAGATCCTCGCCACCTCGCTTTTGATCGAGGCCTTCCTGTACGAGGAGCAGACGCGGCGCGGCGTGTCGCTCGCGCACTTCGACGAGTTCAACGACGTGGCCGACCATTGCACCATCTGCCACAAGTGCCTCAACCCCTGCCCGGTCGACATCGACTTCGGCGACGTGTCCATCGCCATGCGCAATTTCCTGCGCAAGCAGGGTCAGAAGAAATTCAACCCCGGCTCGGCGGCCTCGATGTTCTTCCTCAACAGCAAGGACGCCAGCGTCATCAAGATCATGCGCAAGACCATGATCGAATGGGGCTACGCCGGCCAGCGCCTGGGACACGCCGTGGGCAAGAAATTCGGCCTGATCCAGCGCCAGACCCGGCAGCCGCCCGCCACCACCGGCAAGCCTTCCATTCCGGCGCAAGTCATCCACTTCATCAACAAGCCCATGCCGGGCGGCCTGCCGAAGAAAACCTCGCGCGCGCTGCTGGGCCTGGAAGACCCGCGCATCGTGCCCATCATTCGCGACCCGAACAAACTCAGCGAGGATTCCGACGCGGTGTTCTACTTCCCCGGCTGCGGCTCGGAGCGGCTGTTCTCGCAGGTGGGCCTCGCCACCCAGGCCATGCTCTACGAACTGGGCGCGCAGACCGTGCTGCCGCCCGGTTATCTCTGCTGCGGCTATCCGCAGACTTCCGCCGGCCGCGCCGATCTGGGCGACGCCATCACCACCGACAACCGCGTGCTGTTCCATCGCGTCGCCAACACGCTCAACTATCTCGACATCAAGACGGTGATCGTGTCCTGCGGCACCTGCATGGATCAGCTCCTGAAATACCAGTTCGAGAAAATCTTCCCCGGCTGCCGCCTGCTCGACATCCACGAATACCTGATGGAGAAAGGCGTGAAGCTGGATGGCGTGGAAGGCGTTAAATACCTCTACCACGACCCCTGCCACACGCCCATGAAGACCCACAACCCGATCAAGGTGGCGAACGCGCTCATGGGCCAGGAAGTGAAGCTGTCCGACCGCTGTTGCGGCGAATCCGGCACGCTGGCGGTGACCCGGCCCGACATCTCCACCCAGATCCGCTTCCGCAAGCAGGAGGAAATCGAGCGCGGCAAGGCCGAGCTGCTTGATCATGGCGAAGGCGAGGTCAGGATGCTGACTTCCTGCCCCTCCTGCCTGCAGGGCCTGTCGCGCTATGCGGAAGACACGGGGGTCGAACCGGATTACATCGTGGTCGAGATGGCGAAAAAGCTGCTGGGGCCGGACTGGATGGCCGATTACGTCGCCCGCGCCAATGCAGGCGGCATCGAGCGCGTGCTGTTATGACTTGTCCGCTATGCAACTCGGCCGGGGGCGAGGTTTTGTGGCAGGACGATTTCTGCCGTGTGGTGCTGGTCTCCGACACGCCGGACTATCCCGGCTTCTGCCGCGTCATCCTCGGACCCCATGTGAAGGAAATGACCGACCTTGCGGCCGGGGATCGGGCGCGCCTGATGGAGATCGTCTGGAAAACCGAACGGGCGGTGCGCGAAGTCATGCGGCCGGACAAGATCAACCTCGCCTCGTTCGGCAATGTCGTGCCGCATCTGCACTGGCACGTGGTGCCGCGCTACCTGCACGACCCGCATTTCCCCAATCCCATCTGGGGCAAGGCCCGGCGCAAAGCCGCCGTCTCCCCGCCCGACCGCACCCTGGCCGAAAACCTGCGCCGCGCCCTGCAAAGCCGTATCTGATACCGTTTGTCGGATGAATCTCCGACATCCCTGCCTTCAGGCATTTTCTGTTCTAAATTGATAGGATTTGGCCCAATCGGGGCAGAACAAGAAACCGCCCGGTTCAGGATATAACATTGAAGCAGACCCAGCCGCACCGTGGCATCGGCGCCAGCATCATAGCCGGTTTTTTCGTGGTGCTCGCCTTGATGGTGAGCCTCACCATCGTCGGCTTGCGCCATGTCTCGGAAACCAATGCGCGCCTCAGGGGTATTGCCGAAAACAACAACGTCAAGGCCGAACTCGCGGTCGCCATGCAGACCGCACTGCGCGAGCGCGCGCTCAGCATGCACGCTCTCACGGTGCTGACGGACCCTTTCGACAAGGACGCCGAGACCCAGCGTTTCCATGCCCTCGGCGCCGATTATGTCGCGGCGCGCCAGCGGCTCGAACAGCTGCCGCTCAGCGGGGAGGAGCGCGCGATCATCGAGCACATCCGCACACTGACCCGCGTGGCCCAGCCGGAAGTGCAGGCCGTGATGGACATGGGCATGGAGGACGAGAACCCGGCGATGATCGACCGCATACGCAACAGCGCCATGCCCAGGCAGCGCGAGATCGCCAAGCAAGTCAGCGACCTGATCCAACTGCAGCGCGAGCACACCGCAGCCGCGGTGCGCGAGGCCGAGGCCTCGTACCGCGAGGTGCACGACCTCATGATCGCGCTGGGCGCGTCGGCCCTGTTCATCGGCTTCCTGATCGCCACCCTCGTCAGCCGTCGCGTTTCCCGGCAGGCCAGGCAACTGGCCGACCAGGCCCTCTACGATTCGCTTACCGGCCTGCCCAACCGCTGCCTGCTGCACGACCGCCTCGAACAGGCGATCGCCCTGTCGCCGCGCAACAAACGGCCGTTTGCCGTTGCGCTCATGGATATCGACCATTTCAAGACGGTCAACGACACGCTCGGCCACGACGTCGGCGACGAACTGCTGCGCGAGGTCGCGCAACGGCTGAAGCAGACGGTGCGCGCGGACGACACGGTTGCGCGCATGGGCGGCGACGAATTCGTCATGATCCTGCACGGCTTTACGGAAGACAATGTGGCCAGGTTCGCGGAAAAGCTGCTTGCCCGGCTGTCCCCTCCGTTCATCTGGCACGGCCAGGCCATCGACATCAGCGCCAGCGTGGGGTTTTCGATGTTTCCGCTGCACGCCGAGGATTCGGGCTCCCTCATCCGCTACGCCGACATCGCCATGTATGCCGCCAAGCGCTCCGGCAAGGGCCATGCCCTCTACGAGACGAAGATGGAACAGGCCGACCGCACCAATCTTTCGCTCAAGGGCGAGCTGCGTGAGGCGATCCAGGAAGGCCGCCTGACCCTGTACTATCAACCCAAGATCTCGAATGGCGACTGCGGCCTCGTCGGCCTGGAAGCGCTGGTGCGATGGGAACACCCCAAGCTCGGCCTGCTGACACCGGACCAGTTCGTGCCGCTGGCGGAAGGCTCCGGCCTGATCGGGCCGCTCACCCAGTGGGTGCTGAAAACAGCGCTGGCCCAACTGGGGGAGTTGCACGCGCGCGGACACCCGCTCAACATGAGCGTCAACCTTTCCGCACGCAGCCTGCACGACCTGGAACTGCCCCAGCTCGTTTCCGAGCTGCTTGCCGGCAGCGGGGTGGCGGCAAAATTCCTCACCCTGGAAGTCACCGAAAGCGCCGTCATGGCGCATCCGGATAGCGCCATGGCCATCCTTGCCAGACTCGACCGCATGGGCATCACCCTGGCCATCGACGATTTCGGCACCGGCTATTCCTCGCTGTCGCACCTCAAGCAATTGCCCATGGACGAAATCAAGATCGACAAATCCTTCGTCATGGACATGGAAAAAAACGAAAACGACGCCGTCATCGTCCGCTCCACCATCAATCTCGCGCACAATCTTGGCCTGAAGGTGGTGGCGGAAGGCGTGGAGTCGAAAGAGGCGTGGACCATGCTGAACGCGCTGGGCTGCGATCATGCCCAGGGCTATTACCTGAGCCGGCCGCTCCCGCCGGAACGCCTGGCTGCCTGGCTCGATAATTTCTCGGGCGCCCTGCAGGCAAGCCTGCGTCCGCCCCGGGCCGCCCCTGCAGTGATCTGAGTCAGGCGCTTTTCTCCAGCGCTTCCCAGCGTTCCAGCAACTCCAGCAACGCCGTCTCGATCTCTTCCAGCCGCGCATTCATGGCGGTGGCATCGTTGCCCGCCTGCCGATAGGTGGCCGGATCGGCGAGCTTGGCCTGCAGGGCCGCCTGTTCCTGCTCGAGCGCCTGAATCTCTTGCGGAATGGCGTCCAGCTCGCGCTGCTCCTTGTAGCTGAGCTTGCGCTTTTCCCGGCGCGGCGCCGGCGCGGCCGCTTTGGACGCAGGCCTGCTTTCCGTCTCAGCCGTTGCTGCACGGGCGGCGCGCTCGCGCTTCCAGTCCTCGTAACCGCCGGCCACATTGATCAGCCTGCCATCGCCCTCGAAAGCGATGGAAGCGGTGACGACGTTGTCGAGAAAGGCGCGGTCGTGCGACACCAGGATCACCGTGCCCGCATAATCCTGCAGCAGCTGCTCCAGCAGTTCCAGGGTGTCGATGTCGAGGTCGTTGGTGGGCTCGTCCAGCACCAGCACGTTGGCAGGGCGCGCGAACAGGCGCGCCAATAGCAGACGGTTGCGTTCGCCGCCGGAAAGCGCGGACACCTTGGCGCGCGCACGCTCCGGCGGGAACAGGAACTGCTCCAGGTAGCCGATGACGTGAGTCTTCTGGCCGGCGATCTCGACGTAGTCCGAACCCGGCGAGATGGTGTCGATCAGCGTGGCGTTCTCGTCCAACACGTTGCGGAACTGGTCGAAGTAGGCCACCTGCAGATTGGTGCCGTGCTTGATGCGGCCACTGTCCGCCTGCAGTTCGCCGAGGATGAGCTTGATCAGCGTGGTCTTGCCGGCGCCGTTGGGGCCGAGCAGGCCGATCTTGTCGCCGCGCAGAAGGGTGGCGGAAAAATCGCGGATCAGGGTGCGGCCGGGAATGGCGTAGCTGACGTTCTCCAATTCGGCCACCACCTTGCCCGAGCGCTCGCCCGCGTCGATCTGCAAGCCCACCTGGCCCAGCTGCTCGCGGCGCGCGGCGCGGCTGCGGCGCAGTTCCTCCAGCCGGCGCACGCGGCCCTCGTTGCGGGTGCGGCGCGCCTCGATGCCCTTGCGTATCCAGGCCTCCTCCTGTTTCCAGAACTTGTCGAACTTGCGGTTCTGCGCCGCCTCGACTTCCAGCTGCTCAGCCTTCTTCGCCTGGTAGGCGCTGAAGTTGCCGGCATACTCGCGCAACTGTCCGCGATCGAGCTCGACGATGCGGTTGGCCACCGCGTCCAGAAAGCGACGGTCATGGGTGATGAAAAACAGCGCGCCGGAAAAATTCCTGAGCAGTTCCTCCAGCCATTCGATGGCGGCAAAATCCAGGTGGTTGGTGGGCTCGTCCAGCAGCAGCAGTTCGGGATCGCCGGCCAGCGCGCGCGCCAGTGCCACGCGCTTTTTCTGCCCGCCGGACAGGCTTGCCACCAGCGCATCGGCCGGCAGGTCGAGGCGCGCCAGCACTTCCTCGACTTTCTGGTTCAGCCGCCAGGCATCCTGCGATTCGAGTTCGTGGGTGAGTTGCGCCAGTTCGTCGTGCGCGGACTCGTCGCCCTCGGCCATGCGATGCGCCACCGTGTGGTAGGCGGAGAGCAGCGACTGCGCATCGCCCACGCCCTCGGCCACCGCCTCGAACACGCTGTGGCCTGGCGAGAACTGCGGCTCCTGCGGCACATGCGCAAGCCGCAATCCGGGCTTCTTCCAGACCTCGCCGGCATCTGGCCTGATGTCGCCGGCCAGCACCTTCATCAGGCTGGATTTGCCCGTGCCGTTGCGGCCGATCAGGCCGATGCGCTCGCCGCTGTCAATCACCAGCGAAGCGCCGTCCAGCAGCGGCCAGTGCCCGTAGGCGAGTTCAAGTTTGTCGAGAATGGCTAAAGGCATAAGTCCAAAAATTTACAGGGAGGCATGAGAGGCGAGGGAGTGAAACAAGACCTCCCTTACCTCCCAACCTCCCTGTTATTGCTTTACGTATGGATTCTTATTTTACGAGACTCAGGCGCGGTTTCTCGTCTTCGTTCTTCGAGGGGATGAGGCGTTCCGCCGGAAAGATGGCGGAGAAGGTGCTGCCCTTGCCGGGCGTACTCTGGATGTCCAGCCTGGCGCCGTGGCGGGTGAGGATGTGCTTGACGATGGCGAGCCCCAGGCCGGTGCCGCCGGTTTCGCGCGAGCGCGAACGGTCGACGCGGTAGAAGCGTTCGGTCAGGCGGGGAATGTGCTCGGAGGCGATGCCTTCGCCGGTGTCGGTCACTGCAAACACCGGCTGGCCGTCGCGCACGAACCAGCGCAGGGTGAGCTCGCCGCCCTCCTGGGTATAGCGCACGGCATTGGAAACCAGGTTGGAGAAGGCGCTTTGCAATTCCTGCAGGCTGCCGGAAAGCCAGTCCTGGGAATCGATTTCCAGGCGGACGGTATGCTTGCCCCGGCTGAGCGATTCCCCCTCGCGCGCCAGTTCACGCATCAGTTCCGGCATGTACACCTGCTCGTCGGCTACCGCATTGACCGAGGATTCCAGGCGCGACAGCGTCAGCAGGTCATCCAGCAGGCGCTGCATGCGCCGTGTGTGGTTGAGCATGATGCCGAAATAATGCCTGAGATCGGCATCCGCCGGCTTGTCCATGTCGTTCAGGGTTTCGACGAAGCCGCCCACCACGGTCAACGGTGTGCGCAACTCGTGCGAGACGTTGGCGACGAAATCGCGGCGCATGGCATCGACGCGTTCCAGCTCGGTGATGTCGCGCGCCATCAGCAGCTTCTGCTCCGCACCGAAAGGCACCAGTTGCAGCATCAGCTTGATGTCTCGATTTGCCGGAGAGTTGATGTTCAGCTGCCTGGAGTAGTCGCGCGCATTGAGAAAATCGACGAAGTCGGACTGCCGCAGCAGATAGCGGACGAACTGGCCACGGTCGCGCTGGCTGTCCAGCCCCAGCAGCTTGCGCGAGGCAGGATTGCACCATGCGATCTGGTCCTGCTCGTTGAGAATGACGATGCCGTCCGGCACCGCTTCCGTGGCATGCTGGAAGCGTGCCAGCGCCGAGATCAGCTCGGACTGGCTCTCGCTCTGGCGTTTTTGCAGTTTTTCGAGACGATAGAAGATATCGCCCCACACCCCGATGTCGCTCGGCGCCGGCCTGTCGGCACCCTGCTCCAGCCAGCGCGCCAGCCGATTTTCCTGCCACAACTGGCGCACGAGATAGCCCAGCAGGGCAAGCACGGCGAACTTGAGTGCAAGCGATTCACCGCCGCCCGCTCCCAGCAGGAGAGCGAACAGTGCAATGACGGACAGCGTAGCGAGGGGGCGCCACCAGAAACCCATTTGTGTTACCCAGTGATGAGCTTGCTGGCTGAATTATCTACTGCTGCGCGGAAAAACGATAGCCCGCCCCGCGCACCGTCTGCACCAGGCCGTCATGGCCGCTCGCTTCCAGCGCGAGCCTCAGCCTGCGGATATGCACGTCCACGGTGCGCTCCTCGACGAAAACGTCGTCGCCCCACACCTGGTCCAGCAACTGCGAACGGCTATACACCCGCTCGGGGTGGGTCATGAAGAAATGCAGCAGGCGAAATTCGGTCGGCCCCAAATCCAGCGACTTGCCGTTGCCGGTGACGCGGTGGCTGCCGGGATCAAGCTTCAGGCCGGCCATTTCCGTCGGTTCTTCCGTCATCTGCGGCGCGCGGCGGCGCAGCACGGCGCGGATGCGCGACACCAGCTCGCGTGGGGAAAACGGCTTGGTAATGTAGTCGTCCGCCCCGGTGTCGAGGCCCGCCACCCGGTCCCGTTCCTCGCCGCGTGCGGTCAGCATGATGATGGGCACGGGCTGGTAGCGCTTGTCGGCGCGCAGGCGCCGGCACAGATCGATGCCGGACATGCCGGGCAGCATCCAGTCCAGCAGGATGACATCGGGCATAGTGGTTTTCAGGTATTGCAGGGCGCCTTCGGCGTCATCCGTCGCGGTCACCTGATGGCCGGCCTGGCCCAGGTTCAACTTCAGCAATTCCTGTATGCCCGGCTCGTCTTCCACCAGGAGGATGTTTGCAGCCATGTTCAGGCTCCTGTCTATTCAATCCTCGAACATAGTATGACGCCAAAATGACAGCTTTGTGACAGAATGAACAAGCCTTCCTCTCGGGTAGAATGGCCAAATGGACGAGAAAAACACCACACATTTCGGCTTCAAGACCGTTGCCGAGTCGGAAAAGGCCGCCAAGGTCGCCGAGGTCTTCCACTCCGTCGCGCGCCGCTACGACTTGATGAACGACCTCATGTCGGGCGGCATGCATCGGCTGTGGAAGCGTTTCGCCATAGGCCAGGCCGGCCTCAGGCCCGGGCAGAAGGTACTGGACATTGCCGGCGGCACCGGCGACATGACCCGGCTCTTTTTGAAGGAAGTCGGCAGGGCCGGTCAGGTCGTGCTCACCGACATCAACCATTCCATGCTCAACGAAGGCAGGAACCGCCTGCTGAACGAGGGCACGATCACCCCGGTGGCGCAGTGCGACGCGGAAAAGCTGCCCTTCCCCGACAATCATTTCGACTGCGTGTGCGTGTCCTTCGGCCTGCGCAACATGACGCACAAGGACGTGGCGCTGGCGGAAATGTACCGCGTGCTGAAGCCGGGCGGCCGCCTGCTGGTGCTGGAATTCTCCAAGGTGTGGAAGCCGCTCGAACCCTTCTACGACGCCTACTCCTTCAAGGTGCTGCCGAAAATGGGCGAGCTCATCACCCAGGATGCGGACAGCTACCGCTATCTTGCCGAATCCATCCGCATGCACCCAGGCCAGGAGGAACTCAAGGCCATGATGGAATCCGCGGGCTTCGAGCGCGTGACCTACCACAACCTCACCGCGGGCGTGGTGGCCTTGCACAGGGGCTACAAGTTTTGATCGCCGAGCAGCTGATCACCGGCGGACTGAACCGCCTGTTCACGCAGACGCCCGGCGCGCGCGATCTGCTCGCCAGGCACGCCGGGCGCACGCTGGCGCTGGATATGGCCCTGTTCCGCGTGCATTTGCGGATCGACGAGGCCGGCGGCCTGCACCTCGCCCCCGAAACGGCTGCCGAGGCAAGCATCTTCATTACTCCCGATGTCCTGCTCCGCATCCCGGAAAAAGGCAAGGCGGCCTTCCGCGAGCTGCGCACCGAGGGCGACGCGGATCTGCTGTCCGCCTTCAACGATGCCTTCCAGCAACTCGATCTCGATGCCGAAGCGGAATTGTCCCGCCTGTTCGGCCCGGTCATGGGCTTTCGCATGGCCGAAACCGGCCGCGCCTTCGGCGGCTGGATGAAACAGGCGACAGAAGATGCCGCGCGCGCCTTCGCCGAATACGCGGTGGAGGAGTCGCCCATGCTGGCGAGCCGCGTCGACATCGAGCGCTTCAACCGCGAAGTCGACCAACTGCGCGACGATGCCGCGCGCCTGGAAGCGCGTCTGGCGCGCCTGGAAAAAACAGCATGAACCAGAAAGCTTCAACGCAGAGACGCAGAGACACAGAGAAATTCAATAAGCCAATCTGCTGCAGATTTTCTGATGCCCATCCGTTTGGTGATGGCCCTGGATACCGCGACTCAATTGGCCTTGCTCTGCGTCTCTGCGTCTCTGCGTTGAAAATGGGCTTTTCAGGATGAAGCTGCTGCGCCTGCTCACGATCGTGCGCGTGGGCATCCGTTACGGCCTGGACGATTTCCTGCTCGGCCACGCCCGCACCCGCTGGCTCAGGCCGCTCGCGCGCGGGCTGTTCTTCTGGCGCGATTTCTCCCGAGCGCGCGGCGAGCGCCTGCGCCTGGCGCTGGAGTCATTGGGTCCGCTGTTCGTCAAGTTCGGGCAGATGCTGTCCACGCGCCGCGATCTCCTGCCCGACGACATCGCCGACGAGCTGGCGCTGTTACAGGACCGCGTGCCGCCTTATCCCTTCGCCCAGGTCGAGCGCGAACTCAATGCCGCCTACGGCAAGCCCTGGCAAAAGGTATTCGCGGAATTCGACCCGACGCCGGTGGCCTCGGCTTCGGTGGCGCAGGTGCATTTCGCCATGCTGCACGACGGCCGCCCGGTCGCGGTCAAGGTGCTGCGCCCCGGCATCTCGCGCATCATCGAGCACGACCTCGGCCTGCTCGACGCCGGCGCGCTGCTGATCGAAAAGCTCTTCGCCGACGGCAAGCGCCTGCGTCCGCGCGAGGTGGTGGACGAGTTCCGCAAGACCCTGGCCGACGAACTCGACCTCATGCGCGAAGCCTCCAATGCCGCGCTGCTGAAGCGCAATTTCGAGCACTCGCCGCTCATGCGCGTGCCCGAGGTGCACTTCGATTACTGCCGCGAATCGGTCATGGTGATGGAACGCATCCACGGCCTGCCCATCAGCCAGGTGACCGCCTTGCGCGCGGCCGGCGTGGACATCCCGCGCCTGGCCAGGAACGGCGTGGAAATCTTCTTCACCCAGGTGTTCCGCGACGGCTTCTTCCATGCCGACATGCACCCCGGCAACATCTTCGTCGGCACCGAGGGGCCCGACAGGGGCAAATACCTGGCGGTGGATTTCGGCATCTGCGGCACCTTGTCCGAGGTGGACAAGAACTACCTCGCCATCAACTTCCTCGCCGCCTTCCGCCGCGACTACAAGCGCTTCGCCGAGGCCCACATCGAATCCGGCTGGGTGCCGGCGAATACGCGGGTGGAGGAGCTCGAAGCCGCCGTGCGCGCCTGCTGCGAGCCCTATTTCGACAAACCGATCAAGGACATTTCCTTCGGCCATCTGCTGATGCGCCTGTTCGCCATGTCGCGGCGCTTCAACGTCGAAATCCAGCCACAACTGGTGCTGCTGCAAAAGACCTTGCTGCAAATCGAGGGCCTGGGCCGGCAGCTCGACCCGGACCTAGATTTGTGGAAGACCGGAAAACCCTATCTCGAGCGCTGGATGAGCGAGCAGCTCGGCTGGCGCGGCCTGGTGCGGCGCATGAAGGAAGAAGCGCCGGAATGGGCACGCGTGCTGCCGCAGCTGCCGCGCCTGACCCACGCCTTCCTGTCGCGCCCGGCGAAAGACAGCGAACTGCAGGCACAGATCAGGGATCTTGAGGCGCGCCAGCGCCGGATCGAGCGCATCGCGCTGGCCGCAGTAGTGGTTGTCGCGGCCTTCGCCCTGGTCGGCTGGATCAGATGACGCAGCGGTCAACCCGGTTGACCGCTCTACTGCTGGCCACGCTGGCCGCGCTCGTCGCTTCCGGCATCGACCCTTACGACCGCCTCACCTGGTGGATGGAAGTCATGCCGGTGCTGATCGCGCTGCCCATCCTGTATTTCACCCGCAAAACCTTCCCGCTCACGCCGCTCCTGTATGGCCTGCTGTTCTTCCATGGCCTGGTGCTGATGCTGGGCGGACACTACACTTATTCGCGCATGCCATTGGGTTTCTGGATACAGGACTTGTTCGACTTTTCGCGCAACCACTACGACCGCATTGGTCACTTGGCCCAGGGTTTCGTGCCCGCCATTCTTGCGCGCGAAATTCTCGTCCGGCTGTCGCCGCTCAAACCCGGCGGCTGGCTGTTTTTCCTGGTGAGCTGTGTGGTGCTGGCGGTGTCCGCCACCTACGAATTCATCGAATGGTGGGCGGCACTCTTGTATGGCGCCGAAGCTGACGAATTCCTTGCCACCCAGGGCGACATCTGGGACACGCAATGGGACATGCTGCTGGCACTGACCGGCGGCCTGGTTTCGCAGTTGCTGCTGTCAGGCTGGCACGACCGCCAGCTCAATCGATATCTGAAATAACCCCGGCCTTCATCTTGGCGGCGAAGTCGAGCATGCGTTCGATGGGAACGACCGCTTTGCGCCGGATGTCCTCATCGATGTGGATTTCATTGGCGCCGGTTTCCAGTACCTGTTTGAGATGCCTGAGCCCGTTCATCGCCATCCACGGGCAGTGCGCGCAGGAGAGGCAGGTGGCGCCATGGCCGCTGGTGGGTGCTTCGATCAGCACCTTGCCGGGGGCTTCTTCGTGCATCTTGTGGAAAATGCCGTTGTCGGTGGCGACGATGAATTCGCGGTTGGGCAGATTCTTCGCTGCCTCGATGATCTGGGTAGTCGAGCCCACCACGTCGGCGAGCGCGATCACATCTTCTGGCGACTCTGGGTGCACCAGCACGGCAGCCTCGGGATGCAGTTTTTTCAGGCGTATCAGCGCGTCGGCCTGGAAAGCCTCGTGCACCACGCAACTGCCTTCCCACAGCAGCATGTCGGCGCCGCTCACCTGCTGCACGTAGCGGCCCAGGTGTCTATCCGGCGCCCACAACAGCTTCTCGCCGCGCGCGTGCAAATACTTGGCCAGCTTGACCGCAATGCTGGAAGTCACCACCCAGTCGGCGCGCGCCTTCACCGCGGCGCTGGTATTGGAATACACCACCACGGTGCGGTCGGGATGCTGGTCGCAGAACTCGGAAAATTCCTTGGCCGGGCAGGACAGGTCGAGCGAGCATTCCGCCTCCAAAGTCGGCATCAGCACGCGCTTTTCCGGGTTGAGGATCTTGGCGGTTTCGCCCATGAAGCGCACCCCGGCCACGATGATGGTCCTGGCCGGATGGGCATGGCCGAAGCGCGCCATTTCCAGCGAATCCGACACCTTGCCGCCGGTTTCCTCGGCCAGGTCCTGCAGATCGGCGTTGGTGTAGTAATGCGCCACCAGCACCGCGTCCTGCTGCTTCATCAAGGCCTTGATCTCGGCCTTGAGCGCGGCGCGCTCGGCATCATCCAGCCGCTCTTCCACGATGGGCGGCACGCTGATCTGTTTCATAAACTGTAAGGCACTGGACTGCATGGCTACTTCTTCCAATCGGATCAGCGAATTTAAGCCGCCTTGCCCGTCATGTAAACCGGAATTTTCGGGATAATGTCGGCCATGCAACAGCTGCTGCTCGACATCCGGCCCGCCGCCCGGCCCACCCTGGACAATTTCATCCCCGGCCCCAACCGGGAACTGCTCGACCATCTCAGGAAATGGCTGGAAGGCGAAACCGCCGAGACTGCCTTATATATATGGGGCCCGCCCGGCAGCGGCAAGACCCACCTGCTCGATGCGCTGGCGGCGGAAGCGCCGGGCATCGCTGTGTTCGACGACATCGGCCCCCTGGACGAGGCCGCACAGATCGCCGCCTTCGACGCCTATAACCGCGCCAGAGCCGCCGGGCAGCGCTTCGTCGCCGCCGGCGAGAACGCGCCCGCCGGATTGAAGCTGCGCGAAGACCTGCGCACCCGCCTGGGCTGGGGCCTCGTCTACCGCCTCCACCCCCTGAGCGACGCAGACATGCAGGCCGCGCTCGTGAAGCACGCCCTCGACCTCGGCTTCGACCTCGACCCCGCCATCGCCGCCTGGCTGCTCACCCGCGCCAGCCGCAATCTTGGCCAACTGTTGCAGATCGTCGAAGCGCTCGACCGCTACAGCCTCGAACACAAGCGGCGCATCACCCTGCCGCTGCTGAAGGAAATCCTGCCACAGGCGGCGTAGCCTTGCGGTCCGCCAGTCTCTTGCGTCACCGCCCCTAAACCTCTCGCCTGTCGCCCTTGCCCGGGCTTTCCGGCATAGAAGCATCCTCCGTCATTTTCTCGTCACATTAGGCATCTAGACTTCCCGCAAATTTAATGTCGGGATGTCTAGATGAGTCTGGTGGCACTGCAACGGAATGGCGGCGAAGCGATCTACAGCCAGATCGCCAGGCTGCTCAAGGAAGAAATCGCGTCCTTCCTATCGCCGGGCGCGTGCCTGCCCTCGGAAAACGAGCTGGCGGAGCGCTTCGGCGTCAACCGCCACACCGTCCGCCGCGCGGTCGACGACCTGGTCTCCGAAGGCCTGCTCGAACGCCGCCACGGCCGCGGCACCTTCGTGCTCGACGCACCCGCCGATTACGTGCTGGGCAGCGGCACCCGCTTCACCGAAACCTTCGAGTCGCTGGGCAAGACCGCGGGCAACCGCATCCTGCGCAAGCTGGCGATTCCGGCGCGCGGCGGCGTGGCCGCGCGGCTGCGCCTGGCCGAGAACGATCCGGTCGTCTGGATCGAGTCGCTGCGCCTGGCCGACGACCGGCCCATTTGCGTGATTTCCCATTTCCTGCCGCAGCGGGCTTTTCCCGACGGCCTGGCCGACTACGCCGGCGGCTCGCTGCACGAGCATCTGGCCGCCCGCCACGGGCTCAAGCTGCGCCGCATCGAAAGCCTGGTGAGCGCGGCGCTCCCGCAAGGCGACGATGCCTCGCTGCTGGGCATGGCCCAGAACCAGCCCGTGCTGCGGGTCAAAAGCGTCAATGTAGACGAACGGGACGGTACCCCGCTCGAATACGCCCTGACCCGGTTTCGCGCCGACCGGATCCAACTGCGCATCAATCCTTGACCTGTTTCTTGATCAACCTTACGGGAGCAACTGCAATGTATGTGAAACACACTTTCCGGGCAAGCGCGCTGGCGCTGGCCCTTTCCCTGACCGCCGTTTCCGCCCAGGCGCGCGACCTCGTCATGGGCCTCATTCCGGCCGAAAACAACGAGGAAATGGTCGCCAAGTTCGAGCCCATGCGCGCCCACCTGGAGAAGAAGCTGGGCCAGAAGGTGAAGGTCTACACCGCCACCGACTATTCCGGCGTCATCGAAGGCATGAAGAAGAAGCGCGTCGACGTCGCCTGGTTCGGCCCGCTGTCCTATTACCTCGCCGAGCAGGAAGCCGGCGCCGAAGCCTTCGCCGTCGGCATCCGCGAGGGCAGCACTTCGCACACCTACAAGAGCCTGTTCATCGCGCCCTGCGATTCCGGCATCAAGTCGATCAAGGACCTCAAGGGCAAGAGCGTGGCCTTCGTCGATCCGGCCTCGACTTCGGGCGGCCTGATGCCCACCTACATGGTCAAGAAGGAAACCGGCATGATGCCGCAGCAGTTCTTCGGCAAGTTCACCTATTCCGGCTCGCACGACGCCGCCGAACTCGCGGTCAAGAACAAGACCGTGGACGCCGCCGCCGACAATGACATCACCTACGAGAAGATGCTGGCCAAGGGCCTTATCAGCAAAGAGACCAACTGCGTGGTCAAGGAATCCGATCCGCTGCCCGGCTCGCCGCTGGTGTACCGGAAGGACCTGCCCGCGGCGACCAAGAAGAAGATCCAGGACGCCATCCTCAACGCCCACAAGGAAATCAAGGTCACGGGCTACGGCAACCTGAGCCACTACGTCGCCGTCGGCCCCAAGGACTACCAGATGATCCGCGACATGGTGAAGGAACTCGGCCTGAAGAAAGAGCAGATGCTCAAGTAATCCCCAGAGAAAGGCGGGCCGCGCGCCCGCCTTTCTCGCGCAAGGAGAAAAACGCATGTCCACGATTTCCATCCAGTCCGCAACAAAACGCTTTCCCAACGGCTTCGAGGCCCTCAAGGGCATCGACGCGGAGATTCAATCGGGCAGTTTCACCGTGGTGCTGGGCCCCAGCGGCGCCGGCAAATCCACCCTGCTGCGCCTGATGAACGGGCTGGAAACGCCCACCGCAGGCGCGGTGCGCATCGACGGCGAAACCGTCGATGCGCGCAGCCTGCGCACCATCCGCTCGCGGGTGGCGATGGTGTTCCAGCAGTTCAACCTGGTGGACCGCCTGTCGGTCGTCACCAACGTGCTCACCGGGCGCCTGGCGCAGCGCTCCTGGGTCGGCAGCGTGTTCTACCTGTTCCGCCGCGAAGACCTGGACGTCGCGCACGAAGCCCTGGCGCGCGTGGGCCTCACCGACAAGGCCTGGAGCCGGGCCGACAAGCTCTCCGGCGGGCAGCAGCAGCGGGTGGGCATCGCCCGCGCGCTGGCGCAGCGGCCGAAAGTGATCCTGGCCGACGAACCGGTGGCGAGTCTGGATCCGGTGTCGAGCGAGGAGATCATGGCCCTGTTGCGCGAGATCTGCGACCGCGACGGCATCACCGTGGTGGTCAACCTGCACCAGGTGGATCTGGCCAAGCGTTTCGCCGGTCGCATCATCGGCATGAACAGCGGCCGCGTGGTGTTCGACGGTACGCCCGCCGAACTGACGGCGCAGGCGCTGCGCACCATTTATCAACGTGAGGGCATCGAAGATGACACCCACCTTGACCTTGCGCTGGCCTACGCCTAGCGGCCTGCCGCCGCTACCGCTCGTCGTCGGCACGCTGGTCCTGCTCGCCGCGCTGGCGCTGACGGCGCCGGTCGTGGAGGTGGATTTCGTCCGCCTGATCGGCTCGATCGGCCGGATGCTCGCGTTTGCCGGGCAGATGTTCGTCACGCCCGACTGGGGCTACGTGCAGCAACTGCTGGACAAGATGCTCGAAACCATCGAGATGACCGTGCTGGCCACCGCCATTGCCATCGTCGTCAGCCTGCCGCTCGGCATATTGGCCGCCGCCAACGCCACGCCGCATCCTGCGGTCTACCGCGTCACGCGCGACCTGCTGAGCCTGATGCGCGCGTTGCCCGAACTGGTGTGGGCGCTGGTGTTCGTGTCGGCGGTCGGGCTTGGCCCCTTGCCCGGCGTCATGGCGCTGGCCTTCGTGACCGTGGGTTTCATGGGCAAGTTCTTCGCCGAGTCCATCGAGGTCGTGGATCCAAAAGCGGTGGAGGGCGTGCGTGCCCACGGCGCCGGCTGGCTGCAGGTGCGCTTCTTCGCCATGCTGCCGCAGGCGCTGCCGGACTTCGTCGGCACCGTGATGTACATCCTCGACCACAACCTGCGCGCGGCCGCCATCCTCGGTCTGGTCGGCGCCGGCGGCATCGGCTACGACCTGGTGATGTCGATGCGCCTGTTCCAGTACGACCGCCTGCTGCTGATCGCGCTGTCCATCTATCTGGTGGTGACGCTGCTCGACCGCCTCTCCGATCAATTACGCAGCCGCATCATCCACGGGAGAAGCAAATGAACATTCATGAACTGAAAGCGCGCGCGCCGGCGGCCGCGCTGCCGCCCAGACCGCGCAACCTCATGCCGGTGTGGGCAGCGGCCGTGCTCGCCGTGCTGTGGCTGATCGTGCAGGATCTGGAAATCTCCTTCGAGGCCCTCGCTTACGGCGTCGAGGACATGGGCGAGTATTTCAGCCGCTACGGCCGGCCGGATTTCTCTGACTTGTCTAGATATCTGGAACTCATGGGTATCACCCTGGCCACGGCACTTTGGGGCACGGCGTTCGCGCTGGTCGTGGCATTCTTCCTGGCGCCGCTCGCCGCGCGCAACTTCGCGCCGGGGGCGGTTTCCTACCGCATCGCCCGCGAGGTGCTGAATTTCATGCGCGCCATGCCCGACCTGCTGCTCGCCCTGATCTTCGTCGCCGCGCTGGGGCTGGGGCCGCTGCCCGGCGCGCTGGCGCTCGGCGTGCACACGGCGGGCTTCCTCGGCAAGTTCTTCGCCGAAAGCCTGGAGCGCATCGACCCCGGCGTCTGCGAAGGCGTGGCCGCCACCGGCGCGAATTTCCCGCAGCGGGTGATGTACGCCGGCTGGCCGTCCATCCTGCGCGAGGCGCTGGGTTACACCCTGTACATCCTCGACCGCAACGTGCGCATGGCCTCGGTGCTCGGCCTGGTCGGCGCGGGCGGCATCGGGCTCGCGCTGCATGACACCCTGCGCCTGTTCGACTACGGCCAGTCGGCGGCGCTGATCCTGGTCATTCTGGCCACCATTTTGATCATCGACTACGCCTCGGCGTGGCTGAGAAGGAGGCTGACCTGATGGAAGTGGAACGCAAAGACTGGGTATGGGCACTTACCGCCCATCCGCCCGCGGAACTGAAGGCGCTGGCCGACGCGCTCGCCGCGGACTGCGAAGTGCGGCTCACGAGCCTGCCGCAGGCCGGCCTGGGTCTGCTCCAGCTCGCCGACGGGGCCTTCCACGAACCCTATTACCTGGGCGAATTTCCGCTCTCGATCTGCCGCGTCGAGCTTGCGCTGCCAGACGGCCGCCACATCGAGGGGGGCGCGCAGGCGATGGCGGACGACGCCGGGCTCGCCCGCGCGCTCGCCATCCTCGACGCCTTGCTCGCGGCGCAATGGCCCGGCGCGGAGCGAGCGGCGGCGCTGCTCGAAACAGGCGCCCGGCTCCGCGCGGAGGAAGACCGCCGGCGCCGCGCCATGCTCGCCGCGACCCGGGTGGATTTCGCGGTGCTGAACGACGCGGGAGAAGACGATGAAGATTGAGTGCATCTGGCAGGCCGACCGCCAGCAGCGCGTGTTCCGCGAACTGGTCGAATGTTTTTCGCGTCCCGGCGAAGCGCGCGATCTCGCGGCCTGGGCCGAGGGCGCCGGCGCGCGCCGCGCGCTGCTGGCCACGCTGCTGGACGGCGAGACCACGCTGGCCGACCCGCACGGCCTGATCGAGGCGCGCGACTGGCCTCTGCTCCAGGCCCGGCGCGCCGCCTCGGAAGACGCGCGCTACGTCGTCGCCGACGGCCGCCGGGCGCCCGACTTCGAGCCCGCCCTGGGCAGCCTGGAAAGCCCGGAATTCGGCGCGACCCTGGTGATCGAGGTCGCCGCGGTCGGCAGCGGGCCGCTGTGCCTGACCCTCGACGGCCCCGGCATCGCCGGCCGGCGCGCGCTGCGCCTGGACGGCTTGCATCCCGGCTGGCTCGCACGCCGCGCCGACTGGACCGCCGGCTTTCCGCTCGGCGTCGACATCCTGTTCACCGACGCGGCGCGCATCGGCGCGCTGCCGCGCACCACGCGCGTGACCCCCATGGAGACCCCGCTGACATGAGTTACGTCGCCATCAAGGGCGGCGGCCGGGCGATTGCCGGTGCCGCCGCCGTGACCGAGTTTCTGCGTACCGAAGAAGGGCTGAGCAGTCCCACGGCCGAGCCGCTCGCCATCGACGCCGTCCTGCATCAACTGCGCCACCTGGTGGACCGCGTGGTGTCCGAGGGCGGCGTGTACCACCCGCGCTTCGCCGCGCTCGCCGTCAAGCAAAGCCTGGGCGACACGCTGGAAGCCGCGTTCGCGCTGCGCGCCTGGCGCTCCACGCGACCGCGGCTCACCGCCACACCGCCGCTCGACACCTCGCGCATGCGCCTGATCCGCCGCATTTCCGCCGCCTTCAAGGACATCCCCGGCGGCCAGATGCTGGGGCCGACGCCCGACTACGCCCTGCGCCTGCTGCGCCTGGAGCTGATGGACGAATCGCCCGAGGCCTTCCGCGCAGTGGCGCGCGACTGGCTGGAGAACTGCCCCGCCGCGGATCTGCCCGACAGTTTTCCCAAGGTGCTCGACGCGCTGCGGGCGGAGGGACTGCTGCCGCCCGTGGCGGCCGGCCGCGCGCAGACGGCGTTCGACATCACCCGCGAGCCGCTCGTGTTTCCCGTGCCGCGCTCGGCCCAGCTCGCCACCATGGCGCGGGCGGAGACCGGCTCGCTTTTGGCGCTCGCCTATTCCAACATGCGCGGCTATGGCGACGTCCACCCCACGGTGGCGGAACTGCGCGTGGGCTACCTGCCCGTGCTGCTGCCGCATCCGGTGACCGGCGAGCTTGCCGAAGTCGGCGAGGTGCTGGTGACCGAGTGCGAGGTCGTCGCCATGTACGAGGCGAGCGAGGCGGGCGGCAAGCCGACCTTCACCGTCGGCTACGGCGCCTGCTTCGGCCACAACGAGGTCAAGGCGATCGCCATGGCCATCCTCGACCGCGCGCTGCAGAAAGGCATGCAGGACGGCCCGTCCAACCCTTCCGAGGACCCGGAGTTCGTGCTGCTGCACGTCGACGGCGTCGACTCCATGGGCTTCGCCTCGCACTACAAGATGCCGCACTACGTCACCTTCCAGTCCGACCTGGACCGGCTGCGCACGACGCAAAAGAAACAGGAGACGACCGCATGAACGCCATGCCCCAGGCCCAGACCGGCACTGCCTACAACTTCGGCTTCCTCGACGAATACGCCAAGAAGGAGGTGCGCCGCGCCATACTCAAGGCCATCGCCATTCCCGGCTACCAGGTGCCCTACGCCTCGCGCGAAATGCCCATGGGGCGCGGCTTCGGCACCGGCGGCCTGCAGCTGACGCTGTCCCTGGTCGGCCCCGGCGAGGTGCTCAAGGTCATCGACCAGGGCTCGGACGACTCTGTAAACGCCGTCAACCTGCGCCAGTTCATCGAGATGACCTGCCCCGGCGTGTCCACCACCACGAAAACCGCGGACGCCAGCCTCATCCAGTCGCGCCACCGCATCCCGGAGCGGCCGCTGACCGCCAGCCAGATCCTCGTGCTGCAAGTGCCCTATCCCGATGCACTGGTGGTGGTCGAACCCTCCGAGGACAGGCGCAAGACCATGCACGGCGAGGCCGACTATTCGCGCCTCCTGGTGAAGCTGTACGAGGACATCGTCAAGTTCGACGAGATCACGCTGTCGCACCGCTACCCCACGCGCATCAACGGCCATTACGTGATCGACCCTTCGCCGATTCCGCGCTGGGACGTGCCCAGGCTCGACGATTCGGCGGCGCTGGTGCTGTTCGGCGCCGGGCGCGAGAAGAAGATCTATGCCGTGCCGCCGCACACCAAAGCCGAGCCGCTGGCCTTCACCGACGTACCGTTCCGCGTCGAGGATTTCCGCGACGGAGCGGGGCGGCGCCGCGCCTGCGCGCGCTGCGGCGCAACCGATTCCTTCCTCGACGAGTTCAGCGACGACACGGGCAGCAAGGTTTATCAATGCTCGGACAGCGACTGGTGCGACGAGCAGTTGATGCGAAAGAGCGAGGAAGCGGCATGAACAAAATCATCGAAGTCCGCGGCCTTTCCAAGATCTACGGCCCCGGCTGTCCCCTCTGCATCGAATCCACCGGTCCGGACGCCGACACCAATCTCTGCCCGCATTGCGGCAGCGTGGTCGCCCTGCACGATGTGTCCTTCGATCTTTTCGAAGGCGAAATCCTGGGCGTCATGGGCGAGTCGGGCAGCGGCAAGTCCACGGTGGTGAAGACCCTGTATTTCGACCAGGCGCCCTCGGGCGGCGAGGCAATCTTCTACGACAGCGACACGCAGCACGAGCTGTTCGCGCTCAACGCCGCGCGGCAGCGCTGGCTGCGCAACCATCGCTTCGGCATGGTGTATCAGAACCCCCACCTGGGGCTGAACTTCAACATCACCGCCGGCGGCAACATCGCCGAGCGGCTCTTGATGAGCGACCTGATGGACTACGGCGCGATCCGCGAGCGGGCGAAAGCGCTGCTCGCGCGCACCGAGGTGCTGCTGTCGCGGGTCGACGATTTGCCGAAGAATTTCTCCGGCGGCATGCAGCAGCGCGTGCAGATCGCCAAGGCGCTCGCCACGCGGCCGCCGCTCCTGTTCCTGGACGAGGTGACCACCGGGCTCGATCTCTCGGTGCAGGCGCGGATTCTGGACTTGATCCTGGAAATCCAGCAGGAACTGAACACCGCCATGATCGTCGTCACCCACGACCTCGGCGTGATCCGGCTGCTGACCGGCCGCGCCATCGTCATGAAATACGGCCGCGTCATCGAGGCGGGGCTCACCGATCAAATCCTGGAAGACCCCCAGCACGCCTACACCCAGCGGCTGGTGGCCTCCGCCCTGTGAGACGCGCACCATGAAACCCGTCATCCTCCAGGTCGAAGGCTACGCCAAGCACTTCGAGCTTCACGAGCAGCACAAGCTGATTCCGTCCTCCCACAACGTCGGTTTCACCGTGCGCGCGGGCGAGCTCACGGCCCTGGTCGGCCCCACCGGCGCCGGCAAGTCCTCGGTGCTGAAGGGCATCTACCGCAGCTATCTGCCCTCCGCCGGCCGCATTCTCTATCGCGACGCGCTGGGCCACGAACTGGATCTCGCGCGCGCCGGCGAGCACCAGATCCTGGAACTCAGACGCCGCGAGATCGGCTTCGTCACCCAGTTCCTGCACTGCCTGCCGCGCCAGGCCACGCTCGACGTGGTGGCGCAGCCGCTTCTGGCACTGGGTGTCGCGCGCGAGGAGGCCAGGCGGCGCGCCGCCGAATGGCTCGCCGCCATGAACCTGCCCGAGCGCCTGTGGAGCGTGTCGCCCGCGACCTTCTCCGGCGGCGAGCGCCAGCGTGTGAACCTGGCGCGCGGCTTCGTCGCCCGCCCGCGTCTCCTGCTGCTCGATGAGCCTACGGCGAGCCTGGACCCCGCGACCGCCGAGCGCGTCATCGGCCTGATCGAGGGACTCAAGGCCGAAGGCACGGCCATGCTGGCCATTTTTCACCATCCCGAAACCACTCGCCGGCTGGCCGACCAGGTCGTCGAACTGGCCCCGCCGCCCGCCGTCGAAGCAATGCTCAAGGAAATCGCATGAACAGGCTTTATCTCACCGGCGCCCGCGTGGTGCTGCCCGACGCCGTGCTCGAAGACGCCGCGGTGCTGATCGAGGACGGCGCCATCGCCGCCATAGATCCCGAATCGGCCCAGGGCGCGCATACCCTCGACCTCGCCGGCAAGACCCTGATCCCCGGCATGATCGACCTGCACTGCGACGCCCTGGAAAAGGAAGTCGAGCCGCGTCCCAAGGTGCATTTCCCGCTCGACTTCGCCTGCGCCCAGGCCGACAAGCGCAATGCCGCCGCCGGCGTCACCACGGTGTTCCACGCCCTGTCCTTCGCCAACGAGGAACTCGGCGTGCGCAACAACGACTTCGCCGCCTCGGTGGCGCGCGCGGTGCACGCCTGGAATCCGCACGGCCTCATCGACAACCGCGTGCACTGCCGCTATGAGGTCACCGACCCCACCGCGCCCGACATCCTGCTCGAACTGATGGCAAACGACGAGATGCACCTGCTCTCGGTCATGGACCATTCGCCGGGCCAGGGACAGTTCAAGGACATCGCGGCCTACCGCGATTATCTGGCGCGCACTTACAAGAAGTCCGAGGGCGAGCTCGATGTGCTGGTTGCGAACAAGCTGGCCCAGGCCGAAGGCGCCATGGATCGCATCCGCCGCCTCATCGCGGCCGCGAAAGACAGGAACATCCACGTCGCCAGCCACGACGACGACACGCCTGAGAAGGTCGAGACCCTGCACGGCCTGGGCGTGGGCATTTCGGAGTTCCCCATCAATCTGGAGTCCGCCCAGGCCGCCCGCGAACGCGGCATGAGTACCGTCTTCGGCGCGCCCAACATCCTGCGCGGCAAGAGCCAGTCCGGCGCGATGCGGGCGCTGGATGCGGTCAAGGCCGGCGTGGCCGACTGCCTGTGCGCCGATTACCACCCTGCCACGCTGATCGTGGCGGTGTTCCGCCTGCCGGAGCTGGCGGGCATCACGCTCGCCGACGCGGTGCGCCTGGTCAGCGCCAACCCCGCCCGCGCTGCGGGATTGACGGATCGCGGCGAGATCGCTATCGGCAAGCGCGCCGACCTGGTCGCGGTCGCCGACGTCAACGGACTGGCCCAGGCGAGCCGGGTGTTCTCCGCGGGCAAGCCGGTGTTCGAGGCATGCTTCGACCATGGCTGAGGGAAAACTCTTCTACGTCATCGGCCCTTCCGGCAGCGGCAAGGACAGCCTGCTGCGCTACGCGCGCGAGCATCTGGCGAGCGATCCCGGCGTGGTCTTCGCGCACCGCTACATCACGCGGCCGGTGGAACTCCACGGCGAGAACCACGTCGCGCTGACCGAGGCCGAGTTCGACGCGCGGCTGGCCGCCGGCCTGTTCGCCATGCACTGGGCAAGCCACGGCTTGCGCTACGGCATCGGCCGCGAAATCAACCTGTGGCTGGCCAAGGGCTGCAACGTGGTGATGAACGGCTCGCGCGCGTATCTGGAGGAAGCGCGGCGGCGCTACCCCGGGCTCGTCGCGGTGCTGGTGACCGTCGCGCCGGAGATTCTCGAACATCGGCTGCGTGCGCGCGGACGTGAAACCGACGAGCACATTGCCCGGCGCCTGGAACGCGCCCGGCAGTTTGCGCGGCCGTCCGGATGCGTGGAGATCATCGAAAACGATGGCGAGCTGGCCGCAGCCGGCGAACACCTCGTGGGGCTGCTCAACGCCGGCCGCAAGCGGGCCGCGGCCTGACATGCGCATCACCTTTCTCGGCACCGGCGACGCGGGCGGCGTGCCGCGTTATGGCTGCGATTGCCCGGCCTGCGCGCGGGCGCGGACCGTGCCCGGCTTCCGGCGCCGTCCTTCCACGGCCCTGGTGGAGGCGGGCGACACGCGCATCCTGCTCGACGCCGGCCTGACCGATCTCACCGAGCGATTCCCGCCGGGCAGCCTCTCGGCCATCGTGCTCACGCACTTCCACCCCGATCACGTGCAGGGCCTGTTCCATCTGCGCTGGGGAAGCGGTGCGGCCATTCCCGTCTACGCCCCGCCCGATTCCGAAGGCTGCGCCGATCTCTACAAAAACCACGGTATGCTGGATTTCAGGCGGCTCGCCAAATTCAGGCCGTTCGCGGTGGGCGACCTGAGCTTGACGCCGCTGCCCCTGATTCACTCCAAAGTGACGTTCGGCTACGCCATCGCGGATGCCAAGGATCGGCGCTTCGCCTATCTGACTGACACCGTCGGCCTGCCGCCGCGGACCGAATCCTTCCTCGCCAACTGGCGCCCCGATGCGATCGCCCTGGATTGCAGCCACCCCCCGCAAGCCGAGCCGCCCCGCAACCACAACGACTTGACCCGCGCCCTGGCGACCGCAAAGGCTATCGGGCATGCAAACACCTGGCTGACCCATGCCAGCCATCATCTGGATGCCTGGCTGCAGGACAAATCCGACGCTCTGCCCGCCGGCGTTCATCTGGCCCGTGACGGCCACGTTGTGAATCTGCCCGACGCCGGCTTTCGTTCTCCCGCCTGAACTCTCCGGCCATTGCCTCATGCCGGAAGGGGATTGAGCTTGTCTTGCCCGCTCCGACTGTTTAGATTGGAGGCTGTTTGCAGACGGATGAATCGCCCATGAACGAGCCTGTTTCCTGCCGGGTCGCCACCCGGGCCGACCTCGCCGAGATACTCAGGCTGTACGCGCAGCCCGACCTCGACGGCAAGGCGCTGCCCCTGCCTGAGGCCGAGCGCCTGTTCGAGCGCATGGCGCAGCATCCGGACTGCAGGATTTATGTCGCGGAGCGGGACTCCCGCATCGTCGGCACCTTCGCCCTGCTCGTCATGCACAGCCTTGGCCACTGGGGCACGCCCTCGGCGGTCATCGAGGACGTGGCCGTGGACCCGGACTGCCAAGGGCAGGGCATCGGCAGGGCCATGATGCGGCACGCGCTTGAACTCTGCGGCGAGAAGGGCTGCTACAAGGCTGCGCTTTCTTCCAACCTCAGGCGCGAACGGGCGCACGCCTTTTACGAATCGCTCGGCTTCGAGCGGCACGGCTACAGCTACCGCGTGCTGCTCGATCCGCCGCGGCAGGATACCTGAGGCAAGACATGGCCAAGCGTTTCGGCTCCCTCACCGAGCAGCACATCCGCTTCATCCGGGCGCAAAGGATCTTCTTCGTCGGCACCGCCGCGGCGGACAGCCGCGTCAATGTCTCGCCCAAGGGCATGGACAGCCTGCGCGTGCTCGACGACAGGCGCGTGGTCTGGCTGAACGTGACCGGCAGCGGCAACGAGACCGCCGCCCATGTGCTGGCGGACCCGCGCATGACCCTGATGTTCTGCGCCTTCGAGGGCCCGCCACTGATCCTGCGCCTGTATGGCCGCGCCCGCGCGATCCATCTCAACGACGCGGAGTGGAACGCGCTGTATGCGCTGTTCCAGCCGCTGCCCGGCGCGCGCCAGCTCTTCGAGCTTTCCGTCGATCTGGTGCAGACCTCCTGCGGCGCCGGCGTGCCGCTCTACCAGTATCTCGGCGACCGCGAGGAACTGAACGAATGGTCGCGCAGGAAGGGCGAAGACGGCGTGCGGCAATACTGGCTGGACAAGAACCAGTTCAGCATCGACGGCCTGCCGACGCATATCGCCGAGAAAAACACCTGAACGTGCAACCCTGGAGAAGACATTGAAGGAATCGCTCAAGCCCGGCATACGCTATGAACACAAGTTCACGGTGCCCTCGTCGAAAACCGTGCCGGCGCTCTACCCGGAAGCCGAGGAATTCGTGGCCATGCCCGAGGTCTTCGCCACCGGCTTTCTCGTGGGCTTCCTGGAATGGGCCTGCATCAAGTGCGTCAACCCGCATCTCGACTGGCCGCGCGAGCAGACGGTCGGCACCCACATCGATGTCAGCCACGAGGCCGCCACCCCGCCGGGCCTGGAAGTCACCGCCACGGTGAAACTGATCGCGGCCGAAGGCAGGAAACTGGTGTTCGCGGTGGAAGCGCACGACGGCGTGGAGGTGATCTCCCGGGGCCGGCACGAGCGCTTCGTCATCGACCGGCAGCGTTTCGACGCCAGGGTTGGCCAGAAGAAACCGAGCGAATCCCGTTAAATGCCGGATTCACGGGACCAAGCCAAGGCCTCCCCGGCACTCAGGCGCCGCCTGTTCTGGCTGCTCGCCTGCACGGCGCTGGGGCTGGGCATCGGCCTGATCGGTCACGCCCTCACCTCGAGCCCGAAGTGGTTTCTGGCCTTGCCCGCAACGCTCGCAGCAGGCTGGCTGTTCTTCGCCAACCCCGAACAATGTCTGGCCGCCCGTCGCGAGGAAGACGCGCATGCCGAATGAGGGCGCGGCCGTGCCAATCGGCCTGGCGGTCTACTGCGCGCATGCCGGCGACCGCAACGCGCTGGCCATGGCAGGGGCGATGTCCGTGGGCGCGGCGCTGTCCAGGCGGCTGCATGTTCCGGTCAAAACCATCGGCACGCCCGCTGCCGTGCTCCATGCCGGATGGCAGGCCGAGCTCGCAGCGGCGATGCCGGACATGCTCGAACTGGCGCAGCACCTCGACGATCTGTTCCGCCGGAAGCAGGCGCCGCTCCTGGTCTTGAGCCGCTGCGCCGCCGCGCTCGCCACCCTGCCCGTCGTGGCACGGCACAGGCCGGATGCCTGCGTGGTATGGTTCGATGCGCATGGCGACCTGAACACGCCGCAGACCAGCCCGTCCGGCTACCTCGGCGGCATGGCGCTGGCAGGACCGGCGGGACTGTGGGATTCCGGCTTCGGCAACGGCTTGCCGCTGGCCAGCATCGTCCTGGTCGGCGCGCGCGACCTCGATCCGGCCGAACAGGCGCTGGTCGAAACCGGCCTGCTCAGGCTGATTCCGCCCAAAGACGATTGCCTCGCGCAGCTTCGCACTGCGCTTGGCGGACGGACGGCCTATGTCCACCTCGATTGCGATGTGCTGGAGCCGGGCATCGTGCCGACCGATTACCGCGTGTCCGGCGGCTTCAGCCTTGCAGAGCTGCATGCCCTGTGCGAAGTGCTTGCCGAGGTCGAAGTGGCCGGCCTGGAGATCGCCGAGTTCGAGAATGCGTGGCCGGGGAACGGCGCGCCGGCATCGCCGGACGCCCTGCTCGATGCGCTCGAACCCCTGATTGCGCGGCTCGGCGCGCCCGCGCGCGGCGCCTAAAACCTGGCCGAAATGCTGACGGCGCCGAAATTGTCGCCCGCCGTCTGGCCTTCGAACTCCCGTGTCCGGTAGACGTGGGTGTAGGCGATCTGCACTGTGCTGAAAGTCAGTACCAGGCCCGTCTGCATGTCGCCGACCCACAGCTTGCGGTCCACGCTGTGGCTGTCCCTGAAGGTGTTGCCGTCGAGAAAGATGTTATGGGCGATCGCGCGGCCGTCCGCACCGGCATAGAGATACCAGCCGACGCCATCGTGCGGAATGAAAAAGCCCGATCCGGGCAGGCTGGGACGGATGCGAGGCGGCCCGTAGTCGCGCGAAAGCCCCTTGCCGAAACGAACCGTGGCGCCCAGATTGAGGTAGGTGGCGAGATTGCCGACGCTGCCGCCGACGTGGGGCGTGAAATCGAAACCCAGGCCGGATGGGGGATGGCGCCAGAGATGGCGCCACTTGCGCTCGTGGGTGAGCGAGACGACGGGTTCGTCCTTCAGCTGGTTGGCCCAGCCCTGCGCCTCCGGCGAACCGATCAGGCGATGGAAGTTGTTCTGCACCTCTTCCCCGCGCGCGGAGGGGCCGACGATGCCGAGATCCAGTTCCCAGGTGTCCAGTATGTTGCCGGATTCGCCGTTGCTTTCGGCCACCACGGCCATGCCGGCATAGAGGTAGCCGGCATAGGGCCGCTCGTTGGCGACCACCGTCGCGGCGGCGATGTTGTCGGGGGTGTAGATGTTGTGGCCCAGCGCATAGCCCGCCCGCAGGCTGGCGCCGAGTTCCACGAAAGGCAGGGCGAGGGCGAATTTGCGGATGTAGTCAGGCACGTCGTCCTGCGCCGACAGATAGGACAGGCGCAGGCCATTGGTGTAATGCTGGTCCCTGCCGGTAAACACGTCGTTTTCCACCAGCAGGGTGTAGGAGCCGCCCAGTTCCGCCGTTTGCCCTCCCGTTGCCGTCGCCAGCAGGAGGACGGCGCAGGCAAGCCGGAAATCAGGCCTGCTGGTTCTGTTCGGCAATTTCTTTGCGCACCTGATCCATGTCCAGCGCCAGCACCTGGCCCAGCAGCTGATCCAATGCCGAAGCCGGCAGGGAGCCGGCCTGGGAGAACAGGATGATCTGCTCGCGGAACACCATCAGCGTGGGGATGGAACGGATGTTGAATGAAGCGGCCAGGCTCTGCTCGGCCTCGGTATTGACCTTGGCAAACACCACGTTGGGATGTTTTTCCGAAGCGGCCTCGTAGATGGGCGCGAACGCGCGGCAGGGGCCGCACCAGGGCGCCCAGAAATCGACGATGACGATGTCATTGCCGGTAATGGTTTTCTCGAAGTTGTCGTTGTTGAGTTCTATGGTTGCCATGGCTGCTCCGCAGGGGTCGTAAAAATGGAATGTACATGCCGCACACGCCGATTATGCACTTTGACCAAGGTTTCCCGATATCAAGAGTCAGTGCCGCAATCATGAACCGGGGCCGCCCACGCCCGGCACCATGACAGCCATGCACCCGACTGCACATAACCGGCAACTTGTTGCACTAAACCTTATCCTAACAAGGAAGCATATCGGCCGTAAGTTTTTGAGCTTGTGACCGACCCACAAATAAAGGAGGCCCCATGCGCATCATCAAGCCAAACGACATCCCTTCCTCGGAAATCACGCCGCGCGAGATTTACCTCAACCGCCGCCGGTTCATGGCGGGGATTGCGGCTTTTGCCGCGGCACCGGCGCTGGCAACGCCCGCACCGCCTGCCCGCGGCCCCCGGCTGGCGGGCGTCCGCCCCGGCCGTTTCTCGACCAACGAAGCCAAAACGCCGTTCGAATCCGTCACCACCTACAACAATTTCTACGAGTTCGGCACGGGCAAGTCCGATCCCGCCGAAAAAGCGCACACGCTGAAAACGCGTCCCTGGACAGTGTCCGTGGAAGGCGAGATCAGACGCCCGCGCATTTACGACATCGATGAACTGCTCAAGTTCGCCTCTCTGGAAGAGCGCATTTACCGCCTGCGCTGCGTGGAAGGCTGGTCCATGGTCATCCCCTGGGTGGGATTTCCGCTCGCCGAGCTGATCAGGCGGGTGGAGCCCACGGGCAACGCCAAATTCGTCGAATTCGTCACGCTGCACGATCCCAGGCAGATGCCCGGCCAGCGCTCATCGGTTCTGGACTGGCCCTATATTGAAGGACTGCGCATCGACGAGGCCAATCACCCGCTGACCCTACTGGCGGTCGGCCTCTATGGCGAGGTGCTGCCCAACCAGAACGGCGCACCGATCCGGCTGGTGATGCCCTGGAAGTATGGGTTCAAGAGCGCCAAGTCCATCGTCAAAATCCGCTTCGTGGAAAAGGCCCCGCTTACGGCCTGGATGCGTGCCGCCCCCAATGAGTACGGCTTTTTCTCGAACGTGAATCCCAAGGTCGATCACCCGCGCTGGAGCCAGGCCAGGGAGCGCCGCATCGGCGAGTTCTTCAAGCGTGAAACGCTGATGTTCAACGGCTACGCCGAGCAGGTGGCTCCTCTTTATCGCGGCATGGATCTGCGCAAATACTTTTGATGCCGCTGCCCGCCCCCCTCTCGCGCCGGCAAGTCTTCTGGTGCAAGGCTCTGCTCTGGCTGCTTTGCCTGACGCCGCTCGCGCGGCTGATTTTCCTGGGCCTGACAGGTGGGCTGGGCGCCAACCCGATCGAGTTCATCACCCGCTCGACCGGCACCTGGACCCTGGTCGGGCTGCTGGCAACCCTCTCCGTCACGCCCTTGCGCAGAATGACCGGGCTGAACTGGCTGGTCCGTTTCCGCAGGCTGCTCGGCCTGTTCGCTTTCTTCTACGCCTGCCTGCATTTCACGACCTACATCTGGCTGGACCAGTTTTTCGACCCGGCCGGCATCGCCAGGGACATCCTCAAGCGGCCTTTCATCACCGTGGGCTTTACCGCTTTCATCCTGCTCGTTCCGTTGGCCGCCACCTCCAGCCAGCGCATGATGAAAAAACTCGGGAGCGACTGGCAGCGCCTGCATCGGCTGATTTATCTCATCGCCGGCCTGGGGGTCGTGCATTACTGGTGGCTGGTAAAGAAGGACATTACCCAGCCGCTGATCTATGCCTGCGTGCTGGTCGTTTTGCTTGCCGTTCGGCTGCCGCGGCTTGCCGCACGCGCTGGCGCCAAGCCATTTCGCAATTGAATTGAGTCGATAGCGCAAATGAAAAGGGGGGCCGCAGCCCCCCTGTCTTGCCGAATCCGGCTTGACTTTAGAGCCCGAAAGGCTTGATGACCGGCACGCTGGCCGGAGCAGCGGGAGTTGCCGGTGCCGCTGCGGGAGTAGCGGCAGGGGCAGGCTTGGGAGCCGCCGGCTTCTTGGCGGCGGGCTTCCTGGCCGGTGCCGCTTTCCTGGCGACGGGCTTCTTGGCCGCTGCCGTCTTCACGGCCGGCTTCCTGGCGGCAGGCTTCTTGGCCGGTGCCGCTTTCCTGGCGACGGGCTTCTTGGGCGCTGCCGTCTTCACGGCCGGCTTCCTGGCGGCAGGCTTCCTGGCCGGTGCCGCTTTCTTGGCGACGGGCTTCTTGGCCGCGACTTTCTTGGCGGCCGGCTTCTTGGCAGCAGGCTTCCTGGCCGGTGCCGCTTTCTTGGCGACGGGCTTCTTGGCCGCTACCTTCTTGGCCGCTACCTTCTTGGCGGCGGGCTTCTTGGCGGCGGGCTTCTTGGCCGGTGCCGCTTTCTTGGCGGCGGGCTTCTTGGCCGCCACTTTCTTGGCGGCCGGCTTTTTGGCAGCAGGTTTCTTGGCCGGCGCCGCTTTCTTGGCGACGGGCTTCTTGGCCGCCGGTTTCTTGGCAGCAGGTTTCTTGGCAGTAGCCATACATCACACTCCTTCTTGAAGTTGGACAAGGCATTACAACTACAAACTAAAGCGTGCAGAGGTTGGAAATGCACTTCCAAAGCGTGGCACCCACACCGGCCACCTCTTCCGAAACCCGCATGGAATGAGGCGACACCAAAGCTCCGCTTGGTGACGCTCATTCTAGATTCTTTTTTCAGCGGTTCAACAAACTGTCAAGTTTTTTTGATTTTTTTTCGATGAAAAATGTGGCAGCCTAGCAAAAGATATCGCCTCGATACTTGTTTTCCGGCACCAAACGAAAAGACGCGATCCATTGATCACCAGGAAACAAGCCGTTCTCCGGCCATCAGGCCTTCCATGTTTTCGCGCTCCCGAACGAGATGAATTTCGTTTTTGTTCACCACGACTTCTGCCGCGCGGGGGCGGCTGTTGTAGTTGGAACTCATGCTCATGCCATATGCGCCCGCGGAAAGCACGGCCAGCAGGCCTCCTTCCTCCACCGCCAGATGCCTGCCGAGCCCAAGGAAATCGCCGGTTTCGCAGACCGGGCCCACGACGTCGCAGGCAATCGGCGGCCTCGACGATTCGGCAACCGGAACGATGTCGTGGAAGGCGTCGTATAGCGCCGGCCGCATGAGATCGTTCATGGCGGCATCGACGATGACGAAGGTCTTGTCCTCGCCAGGCTTGATGTACTCGACCCGCGTCAGCAGCACGCCGGCCTCGCCCACCAGCGAGCGGCCCGGCTCGACAATGATTTCCTCGCGCCGGCCGCTGAAGCGGCTTTGCAGGATTTCCCGGTATTGCGCCATGTCCGGCGGGGTTTCATCGCGATAGCGGATGCCGATGCCGCCGCCGATATCGACATGCCGGAGTTGGATGCCGTCTGCTGCCAGGCTGTCCACCAGCGCAAGGACACGGTCCAGGGCATCGGCGACGGGCGAGAGGTCGGTCAGCTGTGAGCCGATATGGCAGTCCACACCGAGGATTTCCACGTTCGCCATTTCCACCGCGCGGCGGTAGAGTGCCGGCGCCTGACTGATCGGCACGCCGAACTTGTTCTGCCTGAGGCCGGTGGAGATGTAAGGATGGGTTTTGGGATCGACATCCGGATTGACCCGAAACGAAACCGGCGCCCTTCTGCCCAGTTCGCCCGCCACCCTGTTCAAGCGTTCGAGCTCGCTTTCCGACTCGACATTGAAGCAGCGGATCCCGGCCTCGAGGGCCATGCGCATTTCCGCCGCGGTCTTGCCCACCCCCGAAAACACCACCTTGCCGGCCTCGCCCCCGGCCGCCAGCACGCGTGCCAGTTCGCCGCCCGAGACGATGTCGAAGCCGGCGCCCAGGCGAGCGAAGTGCTGCAGGATGGCCAGGCTGCCATTGGCCTTGACGGCATAGCAGATCAGATGCGGCAAACCGGCCAGCGCCTGCTCGTAGCGCCCGTAGGCCTCGGAAAGCGCGGCGAGCGAATAGACGTACAAAGGCGTGCCGTACAGGCGCGCCAATTCCTCCAGGGACACCTCTTCCAGGAAAAGGCGCCCATCCTTGCGGTGCAGATGGTTCATTTGGATGTTTTCTGGGTGTTGGCCGGCTGCTGTTCCGGCAGGGTGAGCGGGCCCTTGGAACCGCAGGCGGCCAGCTGCGCCAGCAATATCGTCAAGGTCAGCAGGGTGGCGAGAGACTTCATGCCGCGATGTTAGCACGGGTCAACAGGCTGTTGTTTGCAGGGAAGCCTCGCGGCGGGCAGAATTGAAGCCTCCTGCAACCGAGCTTCCCACCATGAACGACAGCGAATTCATCCGATTGACCGATACCGTCTTTGCCCGCATCCAGCAAGGACTGGAAGAGGCCGGCCTGGATTTCGAACTGCCCGCCGACGGCATCCTCGAAATCGAGTTCGACGACGGCGGCAAGATCGTCATCAACCGGCACAGTGCCGCGCGCGAGATCTGGGTGGCGGCCCGTTCCGGCGGCTTCCACTTCCGCCATGACGGCAGCGCATGGCGCGACACCCGCGACAACACGGAACTCTTCGACAGACTGGCCACCCTGGTCGCAGCCCAGGGTGGCGGCTCGGTCAACTTCGGCTAAGCCTGTTCAGTCCCGCAGGCTGGAAAACAGGTAATTGCTGTCCTTGCGGGCGGTGTGGCATTCGAAACACGCCTTGGCCGCATTGCCGCCCACCACGGGTCTCCGCGGATCGCCTTCGGCAAAGGCCTCGAATCCCCAGCCGCCGGTTTCAGCGTACTTGCGGCCGTCACGCACCATCACCCCCAGCACCTTGCGCTTGCCTTCGGTGAGGGCGTTGCCCTCGTTTTTTGCCTCCAGCAGATCGAACACGATCACCGCACCATCCCTGAACCGCCCGCTCCGGTACCCCTTTACCGCCTTGGGATTGGCATACAGGTGGTGGATGCCGCCAAAGGACTCGTACAGGGGATGGCCGGGCTTCAGCTCCATGGACTTCACGTGCCGCCAGTCGCGGTAGTCCTCGGGATAGGCGATTTTTGCCGGTTCCGCCGCCTGGGCGGCCAAGGCCAGGCCCGCCAGCAGGCCCAATGCCGGTTTTTCCATGTCTCGCTCCTTTCTGGTATCGACACGATACGTTTCGTGTCGATACCAGTTTAGGGGCAGACGTGATATTGTCAAGCCGGGCCGACAAAACTAGGATGGGAACATGAAAAACCAGGCGCTGATCCTGCTGGACACGGTGGAACGGCTGGGCAACCTGCTGCGGGTGGGACTGCGCCAGGCCGGCGTCGCCCAGGGCCTGCAGCCCATCCACCTGCAGGCCCTGATCTACCTGAACGAAGCCAACCGCTACAGCAACACCCCGCAGGCGCTGGCCGAATACCTGGGGCTGACCAAGGGCACGGTGTCCCAAAGCCTGCTGCTGCTGGCCCGGCGCAAGCTGATCGCCCGCCACGCCGACGAGAAGGACGGCCGGGTGGTCCGGCTCACCCTGACCGACAAGGGCAAGGAAGTCCTGAAGGAGCTGGGACTGGCGAATGCCTGGCGCGACGCCCTGCAGGCCGCCAGCCCCGCGAGGCTCAGCTCCGCCGCCAAGGTATTGAAGGAAGCGCTCGCCACCCTGCAGGCCAGAAACGGCTACCGCACCTTCGGCGTATGCGTCACCTGCCGCCACAACCTGCACATCGGCCCGCGCAGCTACGTGTGCGGCCTCACCAAGGAAAAGCTCTCCAGCCGGGAAGTCGGCAAGATCTGCCGGGAACACAGCCCGGTCGAGGAAACCGCAGCTTGAGCAAAACGCGGTTTAGGGGGAGGAAAATCAAAAGGCAAAAGTCAAAAAGCAAAATTCAAAAATGAAAACCGAAGGCAGCCAGGATGCTTTGCCTTTTGCCTTTTGCCTTTTGCCTTTTGCCTTGGCTAGGCAATCGCCGCGCGCGCCCGCGCCACGGCGGCCCTGACCTGCTCGGGGGCGGTGCCGCCGATGTGATTGCGGGCGGCGAGCGAGCCTTCCAGGGTCAGCACGGCGAACACGTCCTCATCCACCAGCGGGCTGAAGGCCTGCAACTCGGCCAGTGACAACTCCGCCAGGTCGCAGCCACGGGTTTCCGCGGCGCGCACGGCGCGCGCCACGGCCTCGTGGGCGTCGCGGAAGGGCAGGCCTTTTTTCACCAGATAGTCGGCGAGGTCGGTGGCGGTGGAAAAGCCTTCTGTGGCCGCGCGGCGCATGGCCTCGGGCTTCACTTTGACGCCTTTCAGCATGTCGGCGTAGATGGTCAAGGTGTCCGCCAGGGTATCCACGGTATCGAACAGGGGTTCCTTGTCCTCCTGGTTGTCCTTGTTGTAGGCGAGCGGCTGGCCTTTCATGAGGGTCAGGAGCCCCATGAGGTGGCCGAACACGCGGCCGGTCTTGCCGCGCACCAGTTCGGGCACGTCGGGATTCTTCTTCTGCGGCATGATGGAGGAGCCGGTACAGAAGCGGTCGGCGAGGTCGATGAAGCCGAAGCGCGGGCTCATCCACAGGATCAGCTCCTCCGAGAGGCGCGACAGGTGCACCATGACGAGCGAGGCCGCGGCGGCAAATTCGATGGCGAAGTCGCGATCCGACACCGCATCGAGCGAGTTCCCGCACACGCCGTCGAAACCCAGCTCGCGCGCCACGAACTCCCTGTCAATCGGGTAGCTGGTGCCGGCCAGCGCGGCGGCCCCCAGGGGCAGGCGGTTGACCCGTTTGCGGCAATCGGCGAGCCGCGCGTGGTCGCGCGCGAGCATTTCGAAATAGGCCAGCATGTGGTGGCCGAAGGTCACCGGCTGCGCCACCTGCAGGTGGGTGAAGCCGGGCATGACCGTGGCCGCATGCGCCTCGGCCAGGTCCAGGAGCGACATCTGGCAGGCGCGGATGCCGGCCTGGATGCGGTCGATGGCGTCGCGCAGGTAGAGGCGTACGTCGGTCGCCACCTGGTCGTTGCGCGAGCGCCCGGTGTGCAGGCGCTTGCCGGCGTCGCCGATCTTGTTGGTGAGCGCCCTTTCGATGTTGAGGTGCACGTCCTCCAGGTCGAGCGACCATTCGAAGCGGCCGGCGCGGATCTCGTCCAGTATCCCGGCCATGCCGCGCTCGATGGCGGCAAGATCCTCCGCCGACAGCACGCCGACATGGGCCAGCATGCGGGCATGGGCGAGCGAACCCTTTATATCGAACTCGGCCAGCCGATAATCAAAGGGAATGGAAGCGGTATAGCGCTTGACCAGTTCGTCGACCGGCTCGGAAAAGCGGCCCGACCAGGCCCCGGAATTCTTGTCCATGTGCGTTCTTATCGATGCAAAGCAAAAATCATAACAACCCGCCGGGCGTTTTGCCGAATTTCTGCCACCTCGGCACCAGCCTGCGGGCCATTCTCGCCGTCGAGGCCGGCGCCGTTTTCGCCGCGCTGGCCGCGGCATCCGATCTCGCCGGGGGAGTCGCGCTGTTCGCCGAGCGCTCGGTGCTGATCCAGCCCGCCCTGCTGCTGACCCTGCTGGCGCTGTGCCTCGCGAGCCCCCTGCTCAGAAAGCCGGCCTACCCGCTTGGCATGGCCGCGCTGTTTTTCGCCGCAACCCTCATTCCCTGGCTGACTTCGCTGCTGCTCGTCTGGCTGCTGCCCGGTTCGCAAATTCTCACCCCGGCGCAGACCGCCGCTTTCAGCGCCGCGCTCGCGGGACTGCTGCTGATCTATTTCCATCTGCGCAGCAAGGCGCTGTCGCCTGCCGTCACCGAAGCCCGGCTGCAGGCGCTGCAGGCCCGCATCCGCCCGCACTTCCTGTTCAACAGCCTCAACGCGGTGTTGTCGCTGGTGCGCTCCGACCCGCGGCGCGCCGAGCGCGCGCTGGAGGATCTGTCCGAGCTCTTTCGCGCGCTGATGCGCGAAAACCGCGAACTCACCACCCTGGCGGACGAAGTCGAGCTGACCCGCGCCTATCTCGGCTTGGAACAACTGCGCCTGGGCGAGCGCCTCACCGTTGACTGGCATATCGACAAGATGCCGCAGGACGCCCTCATCCCGCCGCTCGTCATCCAGCCGCTGGTGGAAAACGCCATCTATCACGGCGTGGAGCCCAGCCGCGAACCCGGTGAAGTCAGCCTCAACATCTACCGCAGCGGCGACAGCGTTCACATCGTCATCCGCAACCCCTACACGGAAAACGCGTCCAGCCACACCGGCAACAAGCTGGCGCTGGCCAACATCCGCGAACGTCTGGCGCTGCACTTCGACCTGGACGCCACGCTCAAGTCCCAGCCCATGGGCGCCGTTTATCAAGTCCATATCACCCTGCCTTATACCCGTGCCTCCCAGCCAACCCGCCCCCTTGCGCCTGCTCATCGTCGATGACGAGGCGCCCGCGCGCCGCCGTCTGCGCGAAGTGCTGGAAGACTGCGGGCGCGAACTGGCCCTGCAGATCGTAGGCGAGGCCGACAACGGCATGGACGCCCTCGAACATGTCCAGCGCGAACAGACCGACGCCGTGCTGCTGGACATCCGCATGCCCGGCATGGACGGCATCGAGGTCGCCCAGCACATGCAGAAGCTGGCGCGCGCGCCTGCGATCATCTTCACCACAGCCTACGACAACTACGCCTGCCAAGCCTTCGAAGTCAACGCGGTGGACTATCTGATGAAGCCGGTCAGGGCCGAGCGCCTGGCCGCCGCGCTCGCCAAGGCACGGCACCTCAACACCGCCATGCTCGACGCGCTGCGCCTGGCCCACCCCAGGTCGCGCACGCATCTGTCGCTGTCAGAAAAGGGCCGCCTGAAACTGGTGCCGGTGGTGGAAATCCTCTACTTCAAGGCCGAGTTGAAATACGTGACCGTCAAGACTGCCGAGCACGAGTTCCTGCTGGAGGAATCGCTGGTCAGGCTGGAGAGCGAGTTCGGCGACCGCTTCCTGCGCATCCATCGCAACTGCCTGGTGGCACGCGACAAGATCGACCAGATCGGCAAGATCCCTGGCAGCGATGAAGGGCACTACGTGCGCCTGCGCGGGATCGACCAGCCGTTGCCGGTCAGCCGCCGTCAGTATTCGCTGTTGCGCGAACTGCTCAGGGATTAGGGGCCAGGGATGGCGCGTCCGAAGGGCGCGCCATTTGTTTAAAGCGCGAAGCGCATCCCCTGGCCCCTACTTCCTCCCCCGCATTTTCTCCAGTCCCTCGTTCATTGCATCCTGAATGAAGCCGAAATAGAAATCGGCGGTGAGAAATCCGACGATGGGTTTCGCCAGTTCCCTGCCCTGCGCATCGACCACCTTGATGGTCGGCACCATGACGACTTTCTGGCTGGAAGCATAGCTGCCGTGCGTGGTTTTCTTCCCGTCAAAACCGATCAGGTTCCAATCGGAGCCCACCTCGATCTGGCGGATGATGACCTTGTCGCGATAGGCCGGATCGTCCCTCATGGGCCCCAGATATTCTTCCTTCACCCGATCGCAGTAGCCGCAGAAGGGGCTGGTGAACAGCAGCATGATCGGCACCTTGCGGCTCGTGGCCAGCTTTCCCTCGGCCCGCAGATCCTCGGCCATGGGCACGTCGCCACGGCTCGCTGCAAGGGCCGGCAGCGCCAGCGACCATGCTAGAATGGCGAGAATAAAGTGCCTTGCTTTCATTGAATCATTACCTTCCGGGTGCGGCTCGCGCCATACATCATTAATGTGCGGCAAATCCTGGCCGCGCGACAGTGTAATTTACTACCAAGCCCATGCTTCCCGATCGCCCTCTCGTCATCGCCACCCGTGAAAGCGCACTGGCCCTCTGGCAGGCCCACCACATCCGCGACCGCCTGATGGCGCTGCATCCGGGCCTCAGGGTGGAGCTGCTGGGCATGACCACGCAGGGCGACCGCATCCTCGACGTCACATTGAACAAGATTGGGGGCAAGGGCCTGTTCGTCAAGGAACTCGAACAGGCCTTGCAGGACGGCCGCGCCGACCTGGCGGTGCACTCGCTGAAGGATGTGCCCATGGTCCTGCCCGACGGCTTCGCGCTTGCCGCCATCGGCGCGCGCGAGGATCCGCGCGACGCCTTCGTCTCCAACCAGTACCGCCAGCTGTCCGAACTGCCGCCTGGCAGCGTCGTCGGCACCTCCAGCCTGCGCCGCGAATCGCAGCTGCGCGCGCGCTATCCGCATCTGGACATCCGGCCCCTGCGCGGCAACGTCAACACGCGTCTGCGCAAGCTCGACGAGGACCAGTACGCCGCAATCATCCTCGCCGCCGCCGGGCTCAAGCGTCTGGGCTTTGCGGACCGCATCGCTGCCCTGCTGGAACCGGAACAAAGCCTGCCTGCCGCGGGACAGGGCGCGCTCGGCATCGAAATCCGCGCCGATCGCAAAGACCTGCTGCCCCTGCTCGCGCCCCTGCACCACGCCGAGACCGCCGCCTGCGTGCGCGCGGAACGCGAAGTCAGCCGCCAACTGGGCGGCAGCTGCCAGGTGCCGCTGGGCGCCTACGCCGTAATGCGCGAGGACACGCTGTTCCTGCGCGGCTTCGTCGCCACCGCCGACGGCAAGACCCTGCTGCATGCCGAAGCCACGGGCAGCGCGGAAGCCCCGGAAGCCCTTGGCCTGCAGCTCGCCGACGCCCTGCGCGGGCAGGGCGCGGACGCCATCCTTTCCGCGCTTGCGGCGTGATGACAGCCACGCCCCTGGCCGGCAAAATCATCCTGGTCACCCGGCCCGCGGAACAGGCCGCCGGCTTGAGCCGGATGATCCGCGACGCCGGCGGCGTCCCGGTGGTCTTTCCGGCGATCGAAATCAGGGAGCCATCGCAAGCGGATCGGCTTGCGGAGGTTCTGGACAGGCTGAACGAGTTCGATCTCGCCATTTTCGTCAGCCCCACCGCCGTTGCCAGGGCCTTCGAATACCTGGACCCGGACCAGAACTGGCCGCGCGGACTCGGCGTGGCGGCGGTCGGCCAGGGCAGCGCGTGGGCCTTGAAGGTCAGCGGCATCAACAAAGTCATCGCGCCATCGGGGCAGTCCGACAGCGAAGCCCTGCTGGCGCTGCCCGAATTGCAGAATGTCGCGGGCAAGCGCATCGTGATTTTCCGCGGCGAGGGCGGACGCGAACTGATGGCGCAGACCCTCGCCCGGCGCGGCGCCTCGGTCGAATATGCGGAGTGCTATCGGCGGGCGAGGCCCGATGCGGACATCACCCCGCTCCTGCGGCAGCACGAAAGACAGCCATTCTCCGCCATCATCCTGACCAGCCGCGAAGGCCTGGCCAATTTGCGCGAGATGCTCGGCCGCACCTGGGATTCGTTCAAATCCGTGCCGGCCTTCGTGCCGCACGAGCGCATTGCCGAGGCCGCCCGGCAATTGGGCATGACTTCCGTCCATGTCGCAGCCGCCGGAGATGCCGGCACAATGCGGACTATGATTAAATTCTTCCAATCATGACCGAACCGACCAACCCGACGCCTCCTGCCAGCCCGTCGCCACCCGCCGGCCGCTCCCTTGCCATCAACTGGGGAGTGCTGCTGGCGGTCGTTGCCATCGCGCTGGCCGCCGCCTCGTGGCTCAACAGCCGCGATCAGTCGCGCGGCGTGAAGACCGACCTGGCGCGCAAGCTGGCCGAGTTCGAGGCCTCGACCAAGGAAAGCCGCCTGCTGGCGCGCAATGCCGACGATCTCACCCGCCAGAACCTTGCGCGCATCTCGCAGCTGGAAGCACAACTGGCAGCTTCCCAGGAACAGCGGCAGGCGCTGGAGGCGCTGTACAAGGAGAGCGCGCGCGACCGCGACCAGTGGGCCCTTTTCGACATCGAGCAGATCCTGCTCACCGCCAGCCAGCAACTCCAGCTCGCCGGCAACGTCAGGGCCGCCATCATCGCGCTGGAAACCGCCGACCAGCGCCTGCAACGACTGGACAAGCCCCAGTTCACCCGCCTGCGCCGGGCCATCGCCAACGACCTGGCGCGCCTGCATGCCACGCCCTTCGTCGACCAGACCGGCATCAGCCTGAAGCTCGGCACGCTGGCCGAAAATGTCGAGCAGTGGCCCCTGTCCAGCACCCATACCAAAAAACCCGCCAAGAACGACAAACCCGCAGCCACGCTGTCCCAGAACCTGCTGACCGAGTTCAAGAACCTGGTGCAGATCCGCCGGCTGGATGAGGGCGAGCCCGCGCTGCTCGCGCCCGAACAGGAATACTTCCTGCGCCAGAATCTGAAACTGCGCCTGCTGACCGCGCGGCTTTCCCTGCTGTCGCGCGACGCCGCCGGCTATCAGGCCGACCTGAATGCCGCGGGCAGGCTGCTTGCCCGCTATTTCAACACCCAGGACGCCGCCGTCGCCGCCGCGCAGGCCGAACTGCGCAAGCTGGCCGCCCTCAACACCGCCCCAAGACTGCCCGAACTCAAGGAAAGCCTGGCCGCGATAGAGTCCTACACCAGGCCGGACAACAAAGAATAAATGGGTACGCCCTTGCGCTGGCTGATCAGTCTCATCATCGTCGCCGTCATTGCCGTCGCCCTTGCGCTGGCGGGGCGCTACGACCCCGGCTATGTCGTGCTGGTCTATCCGCCGTGGCGCGCCGAACTGTCTTTCATCAGCTTCATCCTGCTGCTCGCGCTGCTGATGGGCGGCGCCTACATGCTCACCCGGCTGGCCGTCGCCACGCTGAACCTGCCGCGGACGGTGCGCGAGCGGAAGGCACGCAAGGAAGCCGAACGGCAGAATGCCGGCTTCACCGATGCGCTGGCCGCCTATCTGGAAGGCCGTTTCCAGGAGGCCGAAAAACTCTCCGCCAAATTCACCGCCGAGCCGCGCCGCGAAATGCTGGCGCGCGTGCTCGCCGCGCGGTCGGCGCACGAGTCCCGCGCCCATGGCCGGCGCGACGCCTATCTGGCGGAGGCGAAGGACAATGACAGGCCGCTGGCCGCGCTGTATGCCGAGGCGGAAGCGAAACTGGAAGAGCGCGATCTCCCCGGCGCGCTCACCGCAATCGAAGCCGGCAAGCTGCTGATGCCGACCCATACCGCGCTCGCGCGCCTGGAACTCAAGACACGCCAGCAGCTTGGCCAATGGGACGAAGTGCTCAAGCTCGCCGAACAGCTGGCCAAAGCCAATGCGCTGGACCCGACCGCGCTCCTGCTCACCCGCCGCGCCGCGCATCTGGGCAACATCAAGCGCCGGATGCACGATGGCAAGAGTCTCGCGGAGTACTGGAAAAGAATGCCGGACAGCGAAAAACCCCATCCCGCCGTGGCGCTGGAAGCTGCCCGCGCCTTTGCCGCCGCCGGCGATGCGGATGGCGCCGTTTCCATACTGGAAGAGGCGCTCGACAAATCCTGGGACGAAACCCTGGCGGCACACTATGGGCGTTTCATCGGCAATAAGCCGCTGGGCCAGATCGAACAGGCGGAAAAATGGCTGCTAGCCCACCCGCATGACGGCGCATTGCTGATGTCACTGGCCGACTTGTGCGCCCATGAACGTCTGTGGGGCAAGGCGCAAAGCTATGCGGAGGCCAGCATCGCCGTGGCGCCCAATATCGACGGCCACCTTGCGCTGGCCGCCTTCAAGGAACAGAGCGGCCAGCCCGGCGAGGCCTGCGAGCACGTGAAAAAGGCGCTGGCACTTTGCCGCAACGCCGACTAGCGGTCCTTCTGTTCAATCCGCCTGATAGACGAAGGAATCGGCGAAAAACGCATCCTCGGGCAGGCCGCGGGTTCTGGTGAAGCCCTCGCGCGCGACATCGACCATCACCGGCGCGCCGCAGGCGTACACCTCGAAGCCGGACAGGTCGTCGAAATCCTCCAGCACCGCCTGATGCACATAACCCGTCCGACCCTGCCACTGGTCTTCCGGCGCGGGATCGGACAGCACGGGGATGAAGCTGAAGTTCCCGTGTTCCTGCTGCCACCGCACCGGCAGTTCGGCCATGTACAAATCCTTCTTCGCGCGCGCGCCCCAGTAAAGAACCATCTGGCGGCCGCTTTCCTCGGCGAACAGGTGCTCGAGCATGCCCTTGATGGGCGCGAAGCCGGTGCCGCCGGCGACGAAGATCATGGGCTTGTCCGATTCCTCGCGGATGAAGAAGCTGCCGTGCGGGCCTTCGAAACGCAGGATGTCCTTTTCCTTCATGGCCGAGAACACATGGTCGGTGAAGCGGCCGCCCGGCACATGGCGCAGATGCAGTTCGATGAACTCGTCGGCATGCGGCGGGTTGGCAATGGAATAGCTGCGGCGCTTGCCGTCCTTCAACAGAAAGTCGATGTACTGGCCGGCGAGAAATTGCAGGCGTTCATTGGCCGGCAGTTTCAGCTGCATCAGCATGACGTCGTCCGCCAGCTTTTCCAGTTTCTGCACGCGGCAGGGCAGGGTCTTCACCGGCACCTCGCCGGCGGCGCGGATTTCACGGGCCTCGATCACCAGATCGGACAGGGGTTTCGCCACGCAGAACAGCGCACGGCCCTCGGCGATCTCGTGGCTCTTCAGGGTGTTTTCCTGATACTTGCCGTGATCGACCTCGCCTTCGAGCACCTTGCCCTTGCACGAGCCGCAGGCGCCGTTGCGGCAGCCGTAAGGCAGGGTGAAACCTTCGCGCAGGGCGGCGGCGAGTATGGTCTCGTCCTCGTTGACGAGGAACTTATGGCCGCTTGGCTGGATCGTTACCTGGTAAGACATGGTTAAAATTCGCAAATGAAAAAACACTCGCTGCTCATCGCAGGCATGGGCGACATCGGCCGCCGCCTCGCCGCCGCGCATCCGGAGGTGCGCGTCCTGGGCATCGCCCGCTCGGCCGCATCGGTTTCGCGCATCCGCGCGGACGGCGCCACACCCGTGGCCGCCGATCTCGACCGGCGCAAAAGCCTCGATCGCATTGCCGGCTTGTCGCCTTGGGTGCTGCATCTGGCGCCGCCGCCCGGCGAGGGTGAAGGCGACCCGCGCACCCTGCGCCTGCTCGCGGCGCTGGCAAAGCGTGGCAGTCTACCACGGCGGCTGGTCTATATCAGCACCAGCGGCGTGTACGGCGACTGCAAGGGCGAGAGGGTTTTCGAACACCGCCCGACCGCGGCGAAAAGCGCGCGCGCCAGGCGCCGCGTGGACGCGGAACGCCGGCTGCGCCGCTTCGCCGCGCGCAACGGCATCAAGCTCGTCATCCTGCGCGCGCCCGGCATCTATGCGGCAGAGCGCCTGCCGCTCGAGCGCATCCGCAAGCAGACGCCGGCGGTGACGAGCGCAGAGGACAGCTACACCAACCACATCCACGCCGACGACCTCGCCCGGCTGGTGTGGCTTGCGCTGTTCCGGGGGCGAACCAACCGCGTCTATCACGCGGTGGATGGCAGCGTGAAGAAAATGGGCGACTACTTCGACATGGTGGCGGACCATTTCGGCCTGCCGAGATCCCCGCGCATCCCGCGCGCGGAAGCGCAGAAGGTGCTGTCGCCCGCGCTGCTGTCCTTTCTCAACGAGTCGCGCGTGCTCGACGACACGCGCCTGAAAACCGAACTGCGCGCGCGGCTCAGGTATCCCGACGTGGAAACTTTTCTGCGGACGCTTCCGGCTCGCGCCTGAACTCGCCCTCGATGATGTCGTCGTTGGCCGCCGGGCGTGCGATCGGCGGGCGCTTCCAGGTGCCCGGATAGAGCAGCAGGGCCAGGGCCATGACGTCCGTGATCAGGCCCGGAAACATCAGCAGCCCGCCCGCCATGAACAGGCGCGTGGAAGCGAGCAGCGCGCGCAAAGGGCTATCGCCGCGCTGCATGGAGAACAGCATGCGCGGGGCGAAGGCGACGCGCTCGAAACGGATCAGCGCAAGCCCGCCGAAAAAGGCCGCCGCCAGCCACAGGAGCGCCCACCAGCCGATATGCCCCGCCACCCACATGATGGACAAGGCCTCGCCCACGGGGAAGGCAATCAGCGCAAAAAGGATCAGCCAGGGGTACATGTAAGGTCTTTCAATGGCGAAACGACTAAGATTTGGGTGTTTCGTGCCAGTTCAATCCATCCATCACCTTAATACAATTCCCGTCATGGCCGTGCTCATCGTGTTTTCCACCTTCCCGAACGAAGCAAGCGCCCGTGCGGCCGCCGGCAGGCTGCTTGAAAGCGGCGCGGCCGCCTGCGCCAGCATCCTGCCGGGGCTGACCTCCCTCTACCGCTGGCAGGGGAAATTGGAAGAAGCCGGTGAAGTGCTGCTCATGATCAAGACCACGCGCGAGGCCTATCCCCTGCTTGAGTCCGCTCTCAAAGCCTGCCATCCTTACGAACTTCCCGAAATTCTCGCGGTCGGAGCCGAGGCCGGCCTGCCGGGTTATCTGGAATGGGTGGCGCAGGAAACTGCCCGCGACAATACATAACGAGAGAACAGCATGAACCGCCTGATGAAAACACTGCTTGCCCTGCCGTACCTGCTGCTGGCATTCGCCTCCGCCCACGCCCAGGAATTCCTCGAGCCCGAGCAGGCCTTCAAGTTTTCCGCGCGCGCGGTCGACGCCCAGACCATCGAAGCCAGTTGGAAAATCGCCGACGGCTATTACATGTACAAGGACAAGTTCAAATTCGCCTTGACGGGCGCCAAGCTCGGCGCCGCCCAATTCCCGGCCGGGAAAATGAAAGACGATCCACTCTTCGGATCGGTCGAGGTCTACACGAAATCCGTCACCGTCAAGCTGCCGGTGGCGCGTGAACCGGGCGGCGCGCTGCCGGTGAAGCTGGAGGCGACCTTCCAGGGCTGCGCCGAGGACGGGGTGTGCTACATGCCCATCACCTCGACGGCGCCGCTCAAGCTCGCCGCCCTGGCCGCGCCCCAGGCAGCCGCCGAGCCGCAGCCAGGCGCCACACCCGCAAGCCCTGCCGTTTCCGCGCTGGACGAGTTGCGCAGCCTGGCAGGCGATGGCGGCATGGGTGATTTCCTGCCGCCGGACCAGGCCTTCACGGCCGATGTCCGCCTCAAGGATGCGCAGACCCTGGCGGTCAGCTACACGGTCGCCAAGGACTACTACCTCTACCGCGACAAGCTGAAATTCGTCATCAAATCCCCGGCAGACGTGACGGCGGGCGAAGCCACCACGCCGGCACCGGACGTGAAGGACGACCCCACTTTCGGCCGCACCGAGGTTTATCACCAGGACTTCGAGGCCGAGGTAGCCCTGTCGCGCCCGCTCAAGGCCGGCGAAAAGCTTGCACTGGAAATCGAATATCAGGGCTGCAGCGAAAAGGGCGTGTGCTACCCGCCCGCCGCCAAGGCCTTCACCCTGGCCGTACTGGACGACGGCACGTTCGAAAGCGTCCCGGGCCTGCCCGGCGAAGAGCCGGCGGCCAGTGACGACAGCGACGCTTCCAGCATCGAAAAAACCCTCAAGAGCGGCGGCCTGTGGGTGGCGATCGTCGCCTTCTTCGGCTTCGGCTTGGCGCTTTCGCTCACGCCCTGCGTGTTCCCCATGATTCCCATCCTGTCGGGCATCATCGCCGGCCAGAAGCACGTCACCCATGCCAGCGGCTTTTTCCTGTCGCTGGCCTATGTGCTGGGCATGGCGGTCACCTACGCCGTCGTCGGCGTGATCGCCGCGCAAACCGGCACGCTGCTGTCCAACGCCCTGCAAAACCCGATCGCCCTGGGAATCGGCGCCGCCATTTTCGTGGCGCTGGCGCTGTCGATGTTCGGCTTCTATGACCTGCAACTGCCCAATGCGCTGCAAAGCAAGCTCAGCGAGACCTCCAACAAACTGCGCGGCGGGCGATTCACCGGCGTGTTCGGCATGGGCGTGCTGTCGGCGCTGATCGTCGGCCCCTGCGTGGCGCCGCCGCTGGCGGCTGCGCTCGCCTACATCGCCCAGACCGGCGACAGCCTGAAAGGCGGCCTGTCCTTGTTCTTCCTGGCCATGGGCATGGGCGTGCCGCTGCTGGCCGTGGGCCTGTCGGCGGGCACGCTGATGCTGAAGGCCGGCGCGTGGATGAACGGCGTCAAGTACTTCTTCGGCGTGGCCATGCTGGGCGTGGCAATCTGGCTGATCTCGCCCTTCCTGCCCTCGTGGATGGTGATGGCGCTGTGGGCCGCGCTGCTCATCATTTCCGCGGTTTACCTGCATGCGCTCGATTCGCTGCCGCAACAGGCCAAGGGCTGGCAGAAATTCTGGAAGGGCGTGGGCGTGGTGCTGCTGATCTCCGGCGTGGGACTGCTGCTGGGCGCGCTGGGCGGCAGCCGCGACATCCTGCAGCCGCTGACCGTGTATCAGGGGGTCATGAGCGGCCCGGCCGCCGCGCCCGCGGCCTCCGTGCAGGCTTCGGCGCTGCCGTTCGAAAAGGTGAAAACCAGCGCCGAGCTGGATCAGCGCCTGGCCGAGGCGAAAGCCGCGGGCAGGCCGGTCATGGTCGACTTCTACGCCGACTGGTGCGTGTCGTGCAAGGAAATGGAGGCATTCACTTTCTCCGACGCCCGCGTGCAGGCGCGCCTCAAGGATGCGGTGCTGCTGAAAATCGACGTGACGGCCAACACCGCTCAGGACAAGGAGCTGCTCAAGCGCTTCAACCTGTTCGGGCCGCCCGGCCTGATCTTCTGGAACCCCCAGGGACAACAGTCCGAGTACAAGGTCATCGGCTACGAGCCCGCGGACAAGTTCCTGGCCAGCCTCGACAAGGCCTTGAAATAAGCGCGAGGAGAGCGCATGAGCCGCCACAACTGGCTGCTGGCTGGCGTCGCGGTACTGGCGCTGGCGGCCGGTTTCGCCGCTGCGATCTGGCTCAGGCAGCCAGGCCCCAGCCAGCCGGGCGCAGCCGAGTCGCTACTGACCGTCCAACTGCCCGATCTGCAAAACCGGCCCCGGGCCCTGAGCGAGCATCAGGGCAAGGTGCTGGTCGTCAATTTCTGGGCGACCTGGTGCCCGCCCTGCCGCGAAGAAGTCCCTGTTTTCATCGAGACGCAAGCGAAATACGGCGGGAAAGGCCTGCAATTCGTCGGCATCGCGCTGGACGATCCCCAAAAAGTTGCCGCCTTCGCGCAGGAATTCGGCATCAATTATCCTGTTCTGATCGGCGGCGTCGAAGAAACGGAAATCCTGCGCCAGCTCGGCAATTCCGGCGGAGGGCTGCCCTATACCCTGATTTATGGGCGCAATGGCCAGTTGCTGGAAAAAATCATCGGCGGGCTGGATCAGGCGCGGCTGGAACACCTGATCCAGCCCCTAATCTAAGCTGCATTTCCCGTCAAGATCTGGACAAGTTCGCTGAACTTGTATCAAACTTGCGTCCATGCCGAAATCGACGAGCACTCGCAGGGGCAGCAAGGGAGGGGCCTTGCCCAAGGCCATTCTGGTTTTGCATGGCCCCAACCTCAATCTGCTGGGCAGCCGCGAGCCGCAGCATTACGGGCTTGCCACGCTGGAAGACATCGACCAGGCGCTCAAGGCCCGCGGCAACGCCTGCGGGGTGGCCGTGGAAAGCTTCCAGAGCAACCACGAAGGCGCGCTGATCGACCGCGTGCACCAGGCCAGGTGCGACGGCGTCGATTTCATCCTGATCAACCCGGCCGGCTACACCCACACCAGCGTGGCGCTGCGCGATGCGCTGGCCGCGGCGGCCATCCCCTTCGTGGAAGTGCATCTGTCGAACGTCCACGCGCGCGAGCCCTTCCGGCAGCATTCCTATTTTTCCGACCTGGCCATCGGCGTCATCGCCGGGCTGGGCGCGCAGGGCTACGAGCTGGCGCTGGAGTTCGCCCTGCGTCATTTACACGTGAAAGTATCGAGTCATGGATCTCAGAAAACTGAAAAAACTCATTGATCTGGTGGAGGAGTCCGGCATTGCGGAGCTGGAAATCACCGAAGGCGAGGAAAGGGTGCGCATTGCCCGCGTTATCGCCGGCAATCAGCCGATCTACATGAACGCGCCGATGCCCGCGCCCACCGTGCCCGTCGCAGCACCGGCCGCCGCTGAAGCCGCCCCGGCCGAACCCGAAGGCCACGTCGTGCGCTCGCCCATGGTCGGCACCTTCTACCGCGCGCCCTCGCCCGGCGCCAAGGCGTTCACCGAAGTCGGACAAAGCGTCTCGGCCGGCGACACGCTTTGCATCATCGAGGCCATGAAGCTCCTGAACGAGATCGAAGCCGACCACAGCGGCGTGATCAAGGCCATCCTGGTCGAGAACGGCCAGCCGGTGGAATACGGCGAGCCGCTGTTCATAATCGGGTAAGGAGTGAGGAGTCAGGAGTGAGGAAAAAAACCTTGCCCTGCTCCTCACGCCTCTCGCCTCACTCCTCACGAACAAGCCATGTTTGAAAAAATCCTCATAGCCAACCGCGGCGAAATCGCCCTGCGCATCCAGCGCGCCTGCCGCGAGCTGGGCGTCAAGACGGTGGCGGTGCATTCCGAGGCCGACCGTGATGCCAAGTACGTCAAGCTGGCTGACGAATCCGTGTGCATCGGTCCGGCGCCGTCCAGCCAGTCCTATCTCAACGTGCCGGCCATCATCGCGGCGGCGGAAGTGACCGACGCCGAGGCCATTCATCCCGGCTACGGCTTCCTCTCGGAAAACGCCGATTTCGCCGAGCGCGTGGAATCCTCCGGCTTCGTCTTCATCGGCCCGCGCCCCGACTCCATCCGCCTCATGGGCGACAAGGTGGCGGCCAAGGACGCCATGAAGGAGGCCAAGGTGCCCTGCGTGCCGGGCTCCGACGGCGCGCTGCCGGACGACCCCGAGGAAGTCCTGCGCATCGCGCGCGAAGTCGGCTATCCCGTGCTGATCAAGGCGGCGGGCGGCGGCGGCGGACGCGGCATGCGCGTGGTGCACACCGAGGCGGCGCTGCTGTCCTCGGTGGAGATGACCAAGACCGAGGCCCAGTCCGCCTTCGGCAACCCCATGGTGTACATGGAGCGCTACCTGCAAAAGCCGCGCCACATCGAGTTCCAGGTGCTGGCCGACGAACACGGCAACGCCATCCATCTGGGCGAGCGCGACTGCTCCATGCAGCGCCGCCATCAAAAGGTATTGGAAGAGGCGCCCGCGCCCGGTCTCGACCCCAAGCTGCGCGACAGGATCGGCGAGCGCTGCGCCGAGGCCTGCAGAAAAATCGGATACCGCGGCGCCGGCACCTTCGAGTTCCTCTATGAAGACGGCGAATTCTTCTTCATCGAGATGAACACCCGCGTGCAGGTCGAGCATCCGGTGACCGAACTGGTGACCGGCGTGGACATCGTGCAGGAACAGCTGTGGATCGCCAGCGGCGAGAAACTGCGCTACCAGCAAAAAGACATCCAGCTCAAAGGCCATGCCATCGAATGCCGCATCAATGCCGAGCACCCCTTCACTTTCGTGCCCTCGCCGGGACGCATCACCACCTGGCATACCCCCGGCGGCCCCGGCATCCGCGTGGATTCGCACGTGTTCGCCGGCTACACGGTGCCGCCGCACTACGACTCCATGATCGGCAAGCTGCTGGCCTACGGCAAGACCCGCGACCAGGCCATCGCGCGCATGCGCGGCGCGCTCATGGAAATGGCCGTGGAAGGCATCAATACCAACATCCCCCTGCACCAGGAACTGATGAACGACCGCGCCTTCCTGGAAGGCGGCGCCAGCATCCATTACCTGGAACAGAAGCTGGCAGCAGAAAAACGGTGAGATCAGGATTCAGGGGTCGGGGATCAGGATTCAGGGAATGTGCTTCGCGCCTTGTATTCAAGAAGGCGCGGCAAAGTTGCCCTTCCCTGATCCCCGACCCCTGAATCCTGAATCCTGACCCCTGAAATGTCCTGGCAATCCCTCCGCATCACCCTCGACGCCTCCCATGCCGAGGCCTTTTCCGACGCGCTGATGGCGCTGGGCGCGATATCGGCCGCGCTGGAAGACGCCGATGCCGGTAGCCTCGACGAGACGCCCATCTTCGGCGAGCCCACCGAGCCCGACGCGGGCTTGTGGCAGCACTGCATCGTGACCGCCCTGCTCGCGCCGGACCAGCAGCCCGCCGATCTGGTCGCCCGCGCCGCGCTTGCCGCAGGGCTTGCCGAAATGCCGGCGTGGACGCTGGAAAGCGTGGACGATCAGGACTGGGTGCGACTCACCCAATCGCAGTTCGACCCCATCCCCATCTCGCCGCGTTTATGGATCGTGCCTACCTGGCATGAGGCACCGGACACGCAGGCCCTCAATATCCGCCTCGATCCCGGCCTCGCCTTCGGCACCGGCTCGCACCCCACCACGCGCCTATGCCTGCGCTGGCTGGACGAAAACATCAAGGGCGGCGAGACCGTGCTGGATTACGGCTGTGGCTCCGGGATTCTGGCCATCGCCGCCGCCAGGCTCGGCGCTGCCGAGGTCTGGGGCGTGGACATCGACCCCCAGGCGATTCAAGCCGCGGCCTACAATGCCGATATGAACGCCGTGAATGCACGCTTCTACACCCCGGACCAGGCCCCCGCGACTGCCGCCCAGATCGTGCTCGCCAACATCCTGACCAATCCGCTCAAGGCGCTGGCCCCGCTGCTGGCCGGCCTGACCCTGCCCGGCGGACGCCTGGTCATGTCCGGCATACTGGAGAGCCAGGCCGACGCGGTGAAGGGAGTCTATCGCGAGTGGTTCGAGTTCGACGCACCGGCAGCCGAAGAAGGCTGGGTCAGGCTTTGCGGGGAAAAGAAATGAGTCCGGAAAGCGAACTCCTCGCCAAATGCCCGCAATGCGGCAGCGTGTTTCGCCTGACGCCCCAGCACCTGCAGGCCGCCAAGGGCTGGGTGCAGTGCGGCATGTGCGGCCATGTTTTCCACTCGGGAATCCAGCCTGCCGCGGCCGAGCAAGCCGCCGCGCCGATGGCGGAGACCCCCACCGAGCCCGCTCCCGAGCAAACGGATGAAACGGCGGGCGCGCCTGCCCAGTCCGAGGCAGGCGCGGAAGCCGCAGCCCAGCCGCCCGAGGCAGCCTCAGAGGCAGAAAACGGAGCCGCAGCAGCCGGGCTCAGCGGACTGGCCCAGCGCATGGCCGAGGAGCAGGAAACGCCATCGGCGTTCGGCCCCAGGCTTGAATCCATCATCCTGGTCGAACCCAATCTGCCCCAGGCGGACGAGGATTACGGCCCGATGCCGGTCATCGGGCCCAAACCGGAAGAGGCGAAACCCGAGAAACCTGCCGCCGCCCCCGTCACACCGCCCGCCGGCGGCTGGGTGGCGCGCGCCGCCAGCGCCACCAGCACCGGCTGGATCCCGCGCCGCCCGCCGCCGGCCCCCACGCTCAGGCCGGGGAAAAAACGCAAGCCGGGCTGGCTGTGGGCGCTGCTCATCATCATCCTGTTGCTGGCGCTGGCGGCGCAACTGGCCTATCACTTGCGCGACCGGTTGGCCGCCAGCCATCCCGGCCTGCGCGCCCAACTGGCCGCGATGTGCGAGATGGCAGGCTGCAGTCTGAGCCTGCCGCGCGACACCCGCCAAGTCCTCATCCTGGGTTCCGACCTGCAAACCGAGAGCGGAGGCAGCCTCAGCCTGGAAGTCACCCTGTCCAACCGCGCCTCCCACCCCATGGCCTGGCCGGTACTGGAACTCACGTTGACCGACGTCGAGGATCAGCCCCTCGCCCGCCGCATGTTCGCACCCAGCGAATACTTGCCCTCCAGCAGCATGGAGACGCTCGGAATCCAGGCTCGTTCCGAGGTTCCGCTCAATCTGCAGTTGCAAAGCAAGGGCATTCGGGCGGCCGGCTATCGGCTGCGCATGTTCTACTAAACCAGCCTGTGATAAGATGCGCGGCCAGTGGGAGAGCACGGCGCGAAATTCAAATTGAGCCGTCGCCGAAGGCGTAATCACCCGGGAACGCTCAGGCAAAAGGACCACGGTTAAGCAAAAACTCTGGAGAGTGCAGCATGGCTGCCGCCGAAGGGGATCAATCTCTCAGGCACCAAGGACAGAGGGGTGACGATTGAAAAAGCGCAATCGTCACCCTTTTTTGTTTTTGGAGCCGCCGTGCAGACCCAAATCGTTCGCAACATCAGCCGCATGCCATCCTGGATACGCCAGAACCTCGGGCGCGAATCCGGCTATGGCGGCACGCATCTCGCCGTACACGGCAATCGCCTGCACACGGTGTGCGAGGAGGCCAAGTGTCCCAACCGCGGCGAATGCTGGAGCCGCGGTACCGCCACTTTCATGCTGCTGGGCGACACCTGCACCCGCGCCTGCGGCTTCTGCTCGGTGAAAACGGGCAAGCCCGGCTGGTTCGACGCCAACGAGCCGCAGCGCGTCGCCGAGGCGGTGGCTTCGATGAAGCTCAATTACATCGTGCTGACCTCGGTCAATCGCGATGATCTGGAAGACGGCGGCGCCTGGGTATTCGCCGAAAGCCTGCGCCAGTTGAGAATGCGCCAGCCCGAGATCGGCGTCGAATTCCTCACTCCCGATTTCCGCAACGTGCAGAACGAGGCCATCGCCATCGTCATGGATGCCGTGAAATCCTGCCCCCTGCCCCCCGCCCCCTCACGCCTCACGCCTCACTTGGTCTGGGGCCACAACGTCGAAACCGTGCCGCGCCTTTACAAGACCGCGCGCAAGGGTTCGCAGTATGAGCGCTCGCTGGAGCTGCTGGAAAAGGCAGGCCGGCAGGCTAAGGTGGAAACCAAGTCGGCGCTGATGCTGGGCCTGGGCGAGACCCGCGAGGAAGTCATCGAAGTATTGAAGGATTTGAAAAGCGCGGGCGTGGATCGCGTGTCGCTGGGCCAGTACCTGCGCCCTTCTCTCGACAACCTGGCGGTGGCGGAATACATCCATCCGGACGTGTTCGCCGAACTGGAAAACGAAGCCCGCGCGCTCGGCTTTGCCTGGGTCAAAGCCGGGCCGCTGGTGCGCAGCAGCTATTACGCCGAAGAAATTCAACAAGGAAAACAACGTGTCTGAACTGAAACGCACCCCCCTCAACGCCACCCACCGCGAGCTCGGCGCCAAGATGGTCGACTTCGGCGGCTGGGACATGCCGGTGAACTACGGCTCGCAGATCGAGGAGCACCACACGGTGCGCACCGGCTGCGGCCTGTTCGACGTCTCGCACATGCTGCCGCTCGACATCCGGGGCGAGAACGTGCGCGCCTTTTTGCGCCGCCTCGTCGCCAACAACGTCGACAAGCTTCAGATCTCGGGCAAGGCGCTGTATTCCTGCATGCTGAACGAGAACGGCGGCGTCATCGACGACCTCATCATCTATTTCATGGACGAGAGCTGGTTCCGCCTGGTGGTCAACGCCGGCACGGCGGAAAAGGACCTGGCCTGGATGCAGCAATGCAATGCCGACTGGAACATGGGCCTCACCCTCACCCCGCGCCGCGACCTCGCCATGATCGCCATCCAGGGCCCGGATGCGAAAAGGGTGCTGAACGAGGCCATGCCCGGCGCCGACGGCATCACCGAGACCCTCAAGCCCTTCAACGCCGCCGCAATGGGCGAGATGTTCATCGCCCGCACCGGTTATACGGGCGAGGACGGCTTCGAAGTCATGGTGCTGGCGAAATCCGCGCCCTTTTTCTGGAAGGCGCTGATGGAAGCCGGCGGCAAACCGATTGGATTCGGCGCGCGCGACACCCTGCGCCTGGAAGCCGGCATGAATCTCTATGGCCAGGACATGGACGAAACCACTTCGCCGCTGGAATCGGGCCTGGCTTGGACCGTGGACCTGAAAACCGAGCGCGACTTCGTCGGCCGCAAGGCGCTGGAAGCAAGCGAAGTCACCAAACAACTGGCCGGCCTGGTGCTGCTCGACAAGGGCGTGCTGCGCAGCCATCAGAAGGTCTTCACCAAGCACGGCGAGGGCGAAATCACCTCGGGCACCTTCTCGCCCACCCTGCAGCAGTCCATCGCGCTGGCGCGCATTCCCCTGGGCATCGCCCCCGGCGAGGAAGTGGAAGTGGAAATCCGCGACAGGAAACTGAAGGCAAAAGTGGTTAAATATCCGTTCGTGCGCAACGGCAAGATTTTAATTGCGTGAGGAGTGCGGGGTGAGGAGTGAGGCGTAAACGAAGCCCGCTCCTCACGCCTGACGCCTCACTCCTCACTTAGGAGAAAACATGAGCATCCCCGCTGATCTGAAATACACCAAGTCCCACGAGTGGGTAAAAACCGAGGCCGACGGCACCGTGAGCGTGGGCATCACCCACCACGCCCAGGACCTCTTGGGCGATATGGTGTTCGTCGAGAACCCCGCCGTGGGCCGCAAGCTCGCCCGGGGCGAGGAGTGCGCCGTGGTCGAGTCGGTCAAGGCCGCTTCCGACGTGTACGCGCCCATCGCCGGCGAAGTCGTGGCCGCCAATGAAGAAGTCGAGTCCAGCCCGGAAAAGATCAACCAGGACGCCTACGGCGCCTGGATGTTCAGGATCAAGCCCGACAACGCCGCCGACGTGAATGCCCTGCTCGACGCGGCGGCCTACGAAGCGCACGTGGCCTCTGAAGCACATTGAGGGGTCAGGATTCAGGAGTCAGGGTTCAGGGAATGCGCGGCTACGCCGCACTACTCCTGGGCTTGACGCTGAATCCCCCTTGCCCCTGACCCCTGAATCCTGATCCCTGAAAACATGCCGTTCATCCCCCACTCCGAAGAGAACATCGCCGACATGCTGGCCGCCATCGGCGCCAGGGACATCGACACGCTGTTCGATGAAATCCCCGCCGCGCTGAAAGCCGGCAAGCTGACCCAGGTGCCCGCGGGCATTTCCGAAATGGAAATCACGCGCCTGATGACCGAGCGCGCGGAAGCCGACGGACGCTATCTCAACTTCCTCGGCGCCGGCGCCTACGAGCACCACATTCCCTCCGCGGTCTGGCAGATCACCACCCGCGGCGAGTTCTATTCCGCCTACACGCCCTACCAGGCCGAGGCGAGCCAAGGCACGCTGCAGCTGATCTACGAATACCAGACCATGATGACACGGCTCACCGGCCTCGACGTGTCCAACGCCTCGCTCTACGACGGCGGCTCGGGCCTGGCCGAAGCCGTGCTGATGGCGGTGCGCGCAAGCAAGGGCGGCAGCCGCCGCGTGCTGATGCCGAAGACGGTGCACCCGCTCTATCGCGCCGCCTGCCGCGACATCGTGAAGAACCAGAAGATCGAGCTGGTGGAAGTGGATTACGATCCCGCCAGCGGCCGCACCGTGCTGCCCAGGGACGCGGCAGGCTGCGCGGCGCTGGTCATTCCCCAGCCCAACTTCTTCGGCGTGCTGGAAGACGTCGACGCCATGACCGACCGGGCGCACGCCAACAATCTGCTGGCCATCGCCCTGGTCAATCCGACCACGCTGGCGGTCTTGAAAGCCCCGGGCAAATGGGGTGCCACCGGCGCCGACATCGCCGTGGGCGAAGGCCAGCCGCTGGGCGCGCCGCTCGCGAGCGGCGGCCCCTATTACGGCTTCATGTGCTGCAAGCAGGAATTCGTGCGCCAGATGCCCGGCCGCATCGTCGGCCGCACCGTGGACCTCGACGGCAAGCCCGGCTTCGCCCTCACATTGCAGGCGCGCGAACAGCACATCCGCCGCTCCAAGGCCACCTCCAACATCTGCACCAACCAGGGCCTGGTGGTGACGGCCTCGACCATCTACATGAGCCTGCTCGGACCCGAGGGGCTTTCCCGCGTCGCGCGCGCGAGCCACGCCAACACCAGATCGCTGGTCGGCAAGCTCGTCGCCGCCGGCGCGGAACAGGTGTTCGACGGCGCGTATTTCCACGAGGCCGTCATCCGCACCAGCGTGGAAAACGGCAAGCTGCTGCGTTCGCTCGTGGGCCAGGGCATCGTCGGCGGCTACGACCTGTCGAAGGACTATCCCGAACTCGGCAACGCCATCCTGGTGTGCGCCACCGAAACCAAGACCGAAAGCGACCTGGACCGCTATGCAACCCAATTGCAGCGCATCGTGTCCAAGCTTTCCGAACCGCCGCCCTGCGCGCGGAAGTGACCGACAACCAAGCTTAAAGGAGACCGACATGGCAACCGTAACCCTCGCAGGCAACCCGATCGAAGTGGTTGGCAATTTTCCGAAGGCGGGCGACACCGCGCCCGATTTCAAGCTGGTGAACAAGGATCTGGCCGACGTGTCGCTGGCCGATTTCGCCGGCAAGAAGAAAATCCTCAACATCGTGCCCAGCCTCGACACCCCGGTGTGCGCGAAATCGACCAAGGTGTTCAACGACGCCGCCGTTGGAAATACGGTCGTGCTGATCATCTCCGCCGACCTGCCCTTCGCCATGAGCCGCTTCTGCGGCGCGGAGAACACCAACAACGTGGTGACGCTGTCCACCATGCGCGGCTGGGAGTTCAAGAAGAACTACGGCGTGGACATCCACAGCGGCCCGCTCGCCGGCATCACCGCGCGCGCCGTGATCGTGCTCGATGAAAACAACAAGGTGCTGCATAGCGAACTGGTTCCCGAGATCAAGCAGGAACCCGATTACGAGGCCGCATTGGCTGCTTTGAAATGAAGGGACCAGGGGTCAGGATTCAGGGATCAGGGGTGGAGCGGCTTTGCCGCGTCATTTCGATTCCGGTTTTCCCTGGCCCCTGAATCCTGACCCCTGACCCCTAACAACCATGCTGATATTCGACCACTCCCACCCCGGCCGCGTCGCCCACGCGCAGCTTCCGCCCCGCGATGGCGCGCTCGACGACCTGCCCGCCGAACTCTTGCGCGACGAACCGCCCGCGCTGCCGGAATGCTCCGAACTGGACGTGGTGCGCCACTACACGCGCCTCTCGCAGAAGAACTTCTCCATCGACACCCAGTTCTACCCGCTCGGCTCGTGCACCATGAAGTACAACCCGCGCGCCTGCAATTCACTCGCCATGCTGCCGCAGTTCCTGGCGCGCCATCCGCACGCGCCGGCGGAAACCGGCCAGGGCTTTTTGCAGTGCATGTACGAACTGCAGGAAATATTGAAGGACGTGACCGGCATGGCCGGTGTGAGCCTCGCGCCCATGGCGGGCGCGCAGGGCGAGTTCGCCGGCATCGCCATGATCCGCGCCTACCACGAGTCGCGCGGCGACACCGCACGCACCGAGATCCTGGTGCCCAACGCGGCGCACGGCACCAACCCCGCGACTGCCGTGATGTGCGGCTACACGGTCAAGGAAATCCCCACCGACCGCGAAGGCAACGTCGATCTCGAAGCACTGAAGGCCGCGGTGGGCCCGCAGACCGCCGGGCTCATGCTCACCAACCCGTCCACCCTGGGCGTGTTCGAGAAGACCATCCAGACCATCCAGAAGCTGGTGCACGACGCCGGCGGCCTGCTCTACTACGACGGCGCCAACCTCAACGCCATCCTCGGCCGCGTGCGCCCCGGCGACATGGGCTTCGACGTCATCCACATGAACCTGCACAAGACCTTCTCCACCCCGCACGGCGGCGGCGGTCCCGGCGCCGGCCCTGTCGGCGTGGCCGAGCGCCTCTTGCCCTTCATGCCGGTGCCGGTCGTCATCAATGACAACGGCATCTACCGCAACGCGGTGGAGGCCGACCTGCCGCAATCCATCGGCCGCATGAGCGCCAACGGCGGCAATGCCGGCGTCTTGATGCGCGCCTACATCTACGCGCGCATGCTGGGCGCCGAAGGCATGCACCGCGTGGCCGAGTTCGCCACCCTGAACGCCAACTACCTGATGGCCAGGTTGCGCGATGCCGGCTTCGAGCTGGCCTACCCGACCCGGCGCGCCAGCCACGAGTTCATCGTCACCTTGAAAAAGATGAAGGACGAAACCGGCGTGTCGGCGATGGACTTCGCCAAGCGCCTGCTCGACTATGGCTTCCACGCGCCCACCACCTACTTCCCGCTGCTGGTGCCAGAATGCCTGCTGATCGAGCCCTCGGAGACCGAAAGCAAGGAAACGCTCGACGCCTTCATCGAGGCCTGCATCAAGATCAAGGAAGAGGCCTACGCCGACGCCGACCTGGTGAAAGGCGCGCCCTACACCCAGCCGGTGAGACGCCTGGATGACGTCAAGGCGGCGCGCGAGCTGGATCTGGCTTACAGGGAGTAGGGAAACAGGATTCAGGGAACGTGCTTCGCACCCGATAAAAATGCGGCCCTTGGCCGCACCTCCCCTGACCCCTGCGTTTACAATACGCCCTCATGGAAAAAGAATCCCCGTACAAGGGCAAGACCGGCCTCGTTCGCGTCTGGAACGCGCTGTTCTACTCCATCGACGGCTTCAGGGCCGCCTTCCGGCATGAAGACGCCTTCCGCCAGGAACTGCTGCTGAGCCTGGTCTGCATCCCGCTCGCCCTGTGGCTCGAACCCGATGCCGTCGGCCGCGCGCTCATGATCGGCTCGCTGTTCCTGGTGCTGATCGTGGAACTGGTCAATTCCGCCATCGAGGCCGTGGTGGACCGCGTTTCGCTGGAAAAAAACCATCTCGCCAAGCGCGCCAAGGACATCGGCAGCGCCGCGGTGCTGCTTTCCCTGGTCAACGCCGCGGCCATCTGGATCCTGATCCTGTCCGACTGAATTCACAAAAAAAAACCGACATCATGCGCACCCTGATCTGCGGCTCGCTCGCCTTCGATTCCATCATGGTCTTCCACGACCACTTCAAGCACCACATCCTGCCGGACAAGATCCACATCCTGAACGTGTCCTTCCTGGTGCCCGACATGCGCCGCGAGTTCGGCGGCTGCGCCGGCAACATCGCCTACAACCTCAAATTGCTGGGCGGCGAGCCGGTGATCATGGCCACGGTGGGCGAAGATTTCGCGCCCTATGCTTCGCGCCTGGATGGCCTCGGACTCTCGCGTGAATGCGTGCGCACGGTGGAAGGCAGCTATACCGCGCAGGCCTTCATCACCACCGACCTCTCGGACAACCAGATCACCGCCTTCCATCCGGGGGCAATGAACCAGTCCCACCTGAATGACGCGGGTGCCGCCAATGACATCAAGCTCGGCATCGTCTCGCCCGACGGGCGCGAAGGCATGCTGGCCCACTGCGCGCAGTTTCACGAGGCCGGCATCCCCTTCGTGTTCGATCCCGGCCAGGGCATGCCGCTGTTCAACGGCGAGGAATTGCTGCAAATGGTGCGGCAAGCCGATTACGTAACACTCAACGACTACGAGGCAGAACTGCTGCAGACCCGCACCGGCCAGAGCCTGGATCAGTTGGCGCGCGAAGTCGATGCCCTGATCGTGACCAAGGGTGCGGAAGGCTCGGATTTCCACGTGGACGGCAAAATCATCCGCATTCCCGTTGCGCCGGTGCGCGAAGTGGTCGATCCCACCGGCTGCGGCGACGCCTTCCGCGCCGGCCTGCTCTACGGCATCGCGCATGGCTACGACTGGGAAACCACCGGCCGGCTCGCCAGCCTCATGGGTGCTATAAAGATAGAAAGCCGCGGCGGGCAGAACCATGCGCCCAGCCGCCTGGAAATCGAAACCCGCTTCGCCGAGTCATTCGGCTATCGAATATAGCGCCGAATCCTTCGGCTATCGCTTTTGATGGGAGCCCGCCATGAAAAAGATCGCCGTACTGCTGCTCGCCGCCTCCGCCGCCGTTCTGCTTACCGGCTGCCCCGCCGGCCTGGGCAGCAAGGACTACTCGCGCGAACAGGCGCGCACGGCCCAGGAAGTGCAGATGGGCGTGGTTGAATCCGTGCGCGCAGTCAGGATCGAAGGCACCAAGAGCGTGGTCGGCCCCGCGGCCGGCGCCGTGGTTGGCGGTGTCGCCGGCAGCACGGTGGGCGGCGGCAGGGGCCGCGTGGTCGGTGCCACCGTGGGCGCAGTGCTGGGCGGCGTGGGCGGCGCGGCGGCAGAGGAAGCCATCACCCGCCAGGACGGCCTGGAAATCACCGTCAAGCTGGATTCGGGCCGCATGATCGCCGTCACCCAGGCGGCCGGCGAAGAATTCCGCGTGGGCGACCGCGTGCGCGTGCTGACCGGCGGCGGCGTCACGCGCGTGACACACTAGCCGCAAAACGCCGCGCTTGCCCGGCGCCACACCCGCCGGCAGGCATCAGAGCCAATCAGGGCCAGCGGCCAGCTTTGCAGCCCTGCCTGTCACCGATACGTCACACACCCGTAATCGGGATTTAACAGCGCTTCAATAGTCTGCACATAACCAATCACAAGGGTTACGTCATGATTGAATCCGCAGCACTGAAATCACCCGGCCTGCACGGCCGTTTCAAGGTCTATCTCGCGGTCGACGATGTCGAAATCGCCGAAGCTCAGCAACTGCGTTACAAGGTCTTCGCCGAGGAAATGGGCGCGCGCCTGCCCAGCGCGCACCAGGGCCTGGACATCGACCATTTCGACAGCCTGTGCGACCACCTGCTGGTGAGGGACACCATGACCGGCGAAGTGGTCGGCACCTACCGCATCCTGCCGCCCGGTTCCGCGGAAAAATCCGGCTACTACTCCGAGCAGGAATTCGATCTCACGCGTTTTCATTTCCTGCGCCCGCGCATGGCCGAACTGGGGCGCTCCTGCGTGCATCCGGATTACCGCAGCGGCGCGGTGATCGCCCTGCTGTGGATGGGGCTGGCGGACTACATGACGCGCCACGGCTTCGATTACGTGATCGGCTGCGCCAGCATCAGCATGGCCGACGGCGGCCATCTCGCCGCCAGCGTCTTCCGCCACATCAGCCGCAAGCACATGAGCCCGGTGGAATGGCGCGCCACCCCGCGCAACCCGCTGCCGCTGGAATCGCTGGACAACGGCACTCCCGGCCTGCCGCCGCCGCTGATCAAGGGCTACCTGCGCGTGGGCGCCATGGTCTGCGGCGAACCCGCCTGGGATCCCGACTTCAACACCGCCGATCTGCTGCTGCTGCTGCCCATGAGCCAGATCAACCACAGCTACATGCGGCATTTCATCAACAAGCGCGCATAGCATGCCAGCAGCCTTACAATAGGCTGCATGATCATTTTGTTCCGGCGCCTGTTCCGGCTGGCCAGGCTGGCCCTGCATCTGTTGCTGGGCCTGTTCCAAGCCGCCATATTGTTCAGCTTTTACAGCCTGGCCACGCGCGACCGCGTCATTTCGCGCTGGTCCGGCAAGCTCCTGAAAATCCTTGGCATCAGACTGGCTGCGGGCTCGCTCCCCGAATACACCCACGGCGCCCTGCTGGTGGCCAACCACATCTCCTGGCTGGACGTTTTCGTCATCCACGCCACGCGGCGTGTGCATTTCGTATCCAAGCACGAAGTGCGCGACTGGCCGGTGGTGGGCTGGCTGGCGGAACGCGCAGGCACCCTCTTCATCCAGCGCGCAAAAAAGACAGACACCGCGCGCATCAATGCCGAAATGCATGCGCTGCTGCGCGACGGCGCATGGGTGGCGGTGTTTCCCGAAGGCACCTCGACCGACGGCAGCAGGCTGCTGCGCTTCCTGCCCTCGCTGTTCCAGCCGGCCGTGGACGAAAACCTGCCCGTGGTGCCTGCTGCGCTGCAATATCTGACGCCGCAAGGCGCTTACACCGATGCGGCCGCCTACGCCGACAATGTTTCTTTCGGCACCTCGCTGTGGCGCATTGCCGGCGAAAAGGAGATCGTGGCGCGCATCACTTTCGGCTTGCCGATCCGCGGCGACAGCCGCCGCGAGCTGGCCGAAACCGCCTGGCGCGAAATCGCTAGTGCTTTGGGCTTCGAATTGACGGGCAATCCACCTGAAACACCCGGCGGTCTTCCAGCCTCAGCGCGGTGAGCTTGCCGCCCCACAGGCAGCCGGTATCAAGCGCCAGGATGTCCTCGCGCAGATAGAGCCCGAGCGCCGACCAGTGGCCGCAGACGATGGGAATGTCCGCAGTCTTGCGGCCCGGCACGTCGAACCACGGCAGCAAGGGGGGCGGGGCGCTGCCCAGCCGGCCCTTGTGGTGGAACTCCATCTCGCCGTCCGGCCGGCAGAATCGCATGCGCGTGAAGACGTTGGTGATGACGCGCAGGCGATCGGCACCGGTCAACTCGTCCGACCATTGCGCCGGCACCGAGCCATAGAGATGCGCGAACACCCATTCGACATCCGGGCCCCTCAGCGCCGCTTCCAGTTCCCGGGCATGGAACAGGGTCTCCTCCAGCGACCAGCCCGGCCACGCGCCGGCGTGCAGCATCAGCACGCCGTGCTCATAGTGCGCAATATTGCGGTGCAGCAGCCACTGCATGAGTTCTTCGCAGTCCGGCGCTTCCAGTATCGGCGCCAGGGTGTCGGTATGGTGAAACTCGCGGTGCCCCGCCCACACGCCGAGCAGATGCAGGTCGTGGTTGCCGAGCACGACGATAGCGCGGTCACCGAGATCACGTATGAAGCGTAGCGTCTGCAAGGACTCCGGGCCGCGGTTCACCAGATCGCCGACAAACCACAGCCTGTCCTGCGCGCGGCCGAACCCGCACTCCGCCAGCAGCTTTTGCAGGGACGCGAAACAGCCCTGCACATCGCCGATCACATAACTCGCCACGCCCTGCTCCTCACGCCCTGCTCCTCACGCCCTGCTCCTCACGCCCTGCTCCTCACGCCCTGCTCCTCACGCCTCACGCCTCACGCCTCACGCCTCACGCCTCACGCCTCACGCCTCACGCCTCACGCCTCACGCAATGATACAATCCCGGGCTGAATTTCCCGTTGCATTCCATGCTGTCTCATCTGAACCCCCCCCAGCGCGAAGCCGCGAAATACCTGGACGGCCCGCTGCTGGTGCTGGCAGGCGCCGGCTCGGGCAAGACGCGCGTCATCACCCACAAGATCGCCTGGCTCATCCGCGAATGCGGCTACAAACCCGGCAGCATCGCCGCCATCACCTTCACCAACAAGGCGGCGAAGGAGATGCAGGAACGCGCGAGCAAACTGCTGGAAGGCAAGGACGGCAAAGGGCTCATCGTCACCACCTTCCATTCGCTGGGCCTGCGCATCCTGCGCGAGGAAGCCGCATCGGCCGGCCTGAAACCGCGCTTCTCGATCCTGGACAGCGCGGACGCGCTGCAGATCATTTCCGAAACCCTCAAGACCACCGACAAGCAGCTGATCCGCCAGGCCGCCACGCAGATTTCATTATGGAAGAATGGCCTGCTGTCCCCGGTCGAAGCACAGCAAATTGCGGCCACCGATCACGAACAGGTCTGGGCCAAGCTGTATGATCGCTACGACGCCACCCTGCGCGCCTACCAGGCGGTGGATTTCGACGACCTCATCCGCCTGCCCGCAGGCTTGTTTACGCGGGAAAGCGAAATCCGCGACAAGTGGCAGAACCGCCTGCGCCATGTGCTGGTGGACGAGTACCAGGACACCAACGCCGCGCAGTACCAGTTGCTGAAGCTCCTGACCGGCCCGCGCGCGAGCTTTACCGCCGTGGGCGACGACGACCAGGCCATCTACGGCTGGCGCGGCGCATCCGCCGACAACCTCGCCGCGCTGAAGGAAGACTACCCGCACTTGCACGTGGTCAAGCTGGAGCAGAACTACCGCTCCACCGTGCGCATCCTCAAGGCCGCCAACAGCCTGATCGCCAACAACCCCAAGCTGTTCGAGAAGAAACTGTGGAGCGATCTGGGGGTGGGCGACGCCATCCAGGTGCTCGCCGCCAAGGACGATGCGCAGGAGGCCGAGGCCGTGGTCATGCGCATGCTGGCGCACAAGATGCAGCATCGCGCGCGCTTTCGCAACTACGCCATCCTCTACCGCGGCAATCACCAGGCGCGCGTGTTCGAGCAGGCGCTGCGCAACGAAAAGATTCCTTACAAGCTGTCCGGCGGTCAGTCCTTCTTCGACAAGGCCGAGATCAAGGACATCACTTCCTACCTGCGCCTCGTCGCCAACGCCGACGACGATCCCGCCTTCATCCGCGCGGTGACCACGCCCAGGCGCGGCATCGGCGCCGCCACCCTGGAGGCTTTAGGCGCGGTGGCAGCGGATCTGCATGTCAGTTTGTTCGATGCGGTGTTTTCCACCGCAGCGGAGACGCGCCTGAATGCGCGTCAACTGGAACCCTTGCGAGAGTTTTGCGACTTCATCAACCGTATCGCCTTCCGTGCGGAAAAGGAACCCGCCGAGCAGGTGCTGGACGACCTCATGCAGGCCATCGGCTACGAGGCCTGGCTGTACGACAACGAGGAGCCCAGAGCCGCGGAAACGCGCTGGAACAACGTGCGCGACTTTCTTGGCTGGCTGAAAAAACGCGGCGAGGAGGACGAAAAGAACCTGCTGGAGCTGACCCAGATGGTGGCGCTCATCACCCTGCTGGACGAGCGCGAGGACGAGGAGGCCGACCTGGTCAAGCTCTCCACCCTGCATGCCGCCAAGGGCCTGGAATACGACCACGTGTTCCTGGTCGGCGTGGAGGAAAACATCCTGCCGCACCGCGAGGCCGCCGAGGAAGGCCGCCTGGAGGAAGAACGGCGTCTGATGTACGTCGGCATCACGCGCGCGCGCAAGTCGCTGACCGTGACTTATTGCGAACGGCGCAAGCGCGCCGGCGAGTGGACGGGCTGCGAGCCCAGCCGCTTCATCGCCGAAATGGGCAGCGACATCCGCCTGCCTGGCAAGCCCGATTCCGCCGAGTCGCGCCAGCACGGCAGCGAGCGGCTGGCGGCGCTGAAGACCATGCTGGGCTAGCCCGGCCGATTTCACCACCGCCTTGCAGGCGCAAAAAAACCGCGGGATGGAACCCGCGGTTTTTTGTTCCGGCGGATTGCGCTTACTTGGACAGCCCGACCATGTGGTCCACCGCGGCCTTCACCTCGGCGTCCGACAATGCCGCATTGCCGCCCTTGGCCGGCATGGCGCCCTTGCCCTTGATCGCGCTGGCGTAAAGCGCATCGTTGCCGGTCTTGATGCGCGGCGCCCACGCCGCCTTGTCGCCCGCCTTGGGCGCACCCGCCGCGCCCGTGGCGTGGCAGGCGGCGCAGCTGGAAGCGTACACGCCCTTGCCGTCCACCGCCGGCGCAGCAGCCTTGTCCGCCGGCTTGTCCGCGGTCGGCGCGGCGGCGGGTGCTGCGGCCTGGTCTGCCGCCTTGTCCGTCGCCGGTGCGGCTGGCGCTGCCGCGGCCTCGGGCGCCTTGAAATTGGCGCCGGCCGAATTGGCCATGTAGGCCACGGTGCGCGCGATCTCGATGTCGGAAATGTCCGGATCGCCGCCGCGCGGAGGCATGGCGCGAATGCCGTTGATGGCATGCTCGATCAGCTTGTCGTAGCCCTGCGCAATGCGCGAACCCCAATCCCCCTTGTTGTTGAGCTTGGGTGCACCCAGGGCGCCGGGCGTATGGCAGGAGGCGCACACCGCGTTGAAGACCTCTTCGCCGGAACGCTCCACCCTCGGGGCATTGGCATCCCGCGCCTCGAGCTTGGCTACGGGTGCGATGTTCTTCAACACGGCTTTTTCCGCAACCTCGGGATCGTCCACATCGACCTGCCCGCTCTGGATGCTGTCGATCAGGAAAAGAATCAGCACGATGGCGATCAAAGGTGCAAGCAGCCCAAGCACAACGGAAACCATCACCTCCTGGGGCGTCGCCTTGGTCATTTTGGCGTGGGGGTCAGCCATGTTCTGTCCTCAAAAATCACAAAAGACTGGATTATAAGTAAACCGCGCCTGCCGGCAAAGCTTGGCTGGACGGGGAATGCCAAAAAAGATAAGCTTCGGCCTCCCGCGCCCGTAGCTCAGCTGGATAGAGTACTGCCCTCCGAAGGCAGGGGTCGTGCGTTCGAATCGCGCCGGGCGCGCCATGAATTCAACGGGTTAGACAGATTCGGTCTAACCATTTACTTCCCCGTGCCCATTTTGTGCCCAAACGGAGCCCAAACCGTGCCCGTTATGTGCCCGTATTGAGTTTTTGTTTGATCACGGTGCTCGACTGGGCTTAGGTTTTGATACCCCGGCTCGCATGAACCTTCATCAGCTTCGCCGCGTTCAAGAGCCCCTCGTCCAGGGTGTAAAGCGTCTTCGCGCTGTTGTTGCTGGCTATGGCCAGATGCAAGGCGTCGCCAGCCCGCAATCTGGTAGCGAAGTGTTGTATGTAGCCCTTGGCCTGTTCGTAATCCACAACGCTTGGCGCCAACACCTGGAACGACTCGGCCATCAGTTCATCGAACTGGCCGATAGCAAGGAGCGCGTCGCGCTCGACAAGGCCTCCCATCCTGACCTCGCGGGCGATGAGGCTGGCGAACTCGACTCGGGTCCAATGGCTGACATACAACTGACCCGCCGGCAGCTTGGCGAAGAAAGCCTCGATTTTCTCGCTGGTAGCTTCCTGAAGGATGAGCGGTGCCAAAAAACTGGTGTCGAAATAGAGCATCAAAGGTCCTCGTCGCGCATTTCCCGCAGCAGTTCGGCACTGGATTTGCGCCAGCCGGGCATGCGGCTGCGGAACTCGGCAAGGGACTTGATGGGATGCTTCGGCTTCTCGACCGCGGAGATGCGCGCTATCGGCTGTCCACGGCGCGTGATAACCACTTCCTCCCCCGCTTCCACCTGGTCCAAGAGGTGGCTTAGGTGGGCCTTGGCTTCTGCCAGCGTAACGGTGCCCATACACCCCTCCGGTTAGTCATCATGTTGGTCATATAGTACTGTATTGCTGGCTTCAGGTAAATTGCCGAATATCCTGTCTCAGCGGGCAAATTAGGGGAGTACAGATTTAATTACATAAAACAATTAATTGCGTTAATACGATTATATTTCGGGTGTTTGTTGGCGCAATTAACCATCAAGCAAGTCGGTAATCGCGCCCGGGCGCGCCACATTCCGATTCACCATTTAACAAGCCTCGCTTTTCTTCGCGCCGACTTTGTGGTGCAATTAATTCTTTAGTAATTTACTCAGGAATTGACGCAATGTCCGGACTGTCCCCCGACACCCCCATCCCCACCGAAATCAAGCTGCACAAGGCCTCGAAAAAGCTGGAGATCGCCTTCAGCGACGGCGCCCGCTTCGAATTGCCGTTCGAATACCTGCGCGTGTATTCGCCCTCCGCCGAAGTGCGCGGCCACGGCCCCGGCCAGGAAGTCCTGCAAGTGGGCAAGCAGTTCGTGGATATCGAGCGCATCGAGCCGGTCGGCCAATATGCCGTGGTGCTGGAATTCTCCGACAAGCACAACTCCGGCATCTATTCCTGGGATTATCTCTACGATCTCGGCGCCAACTTTGGCGCCAAGTGGCAGGACTACCTGCGCCGCATGGAAGCCGCGGGCGCCTCGCGCGTGCCGGCCGACCATCAGTACAAATAAGGCATGAAGGCGAGCGGCGAGGTCGAGGCCGCCATCGCAGCCGCGTCCGGCCGCAGCTTCCGCGCCAGCAGCTGGCGCCCGCTGGGCGGGGGCTGCATCAACCAGGCTTACCTCATCGAAGGCAGCGGCCAGCGCCATTTCGTCAAGACCAATGCCGCCCGCCTCGTCGCCATGTTCGAGGCCGAGGCGGCCGGGCTCGCCGAACTCGAAGCAGCCCGGGCCTTGCGCGTGCCGCACCCCGTGGCAACCGGCGTGGCGGGCGGCGAGGCCTTTCTGGTGCTGGAATACCTGGAACTGGGCGGCAGCGGCGATACCGCGGAACTGGGCCGCAGGCTGGCGCTGCAGCACCGCAAGACCGCGGACCGCTTCGGCTGGGAGCGCGACAACACCATCGGCAGCACGCCCCAGCCCAATGCCTGGAACGCCGACTGGCTGGATTTTTTGCGGAACCGGCGGCTGGGCTTCCAGCTGGAACTCGCCGCGGAGAACGGCTACGGCGGCGGGCTGCAGGCCCTGGGCGATGCCCTGCTGGAGCGGCTGGCGGATTTCTTTCCGGGCTACCGGCCGCAGCCCTCGCTGCTGCACGGCGACTTGTGGGGCGGCAACGCCGCCTTCACCGCTTCCGGCGAACCGGTGGTGTTCGACCCCGCCGTCCATTACGGCGACCGCGAGGCAGACCTCGCCATGACCGAGCTGTTCGGCGGTTTTGGCGCCGGTTTTTATGCCGCCTACAGGGAAGCCTGGCCGCTCGATCCTGGCTACGGCGTCCGCAAAACCCTGTACAACCTGTACCATATCCTCAATCATGCCAATCTTTTCGGCGGCGGCTATGCCGGCCAGGCCGAGACCATGATGCGGCGCCTGCTGTCCGAAGTAAAATGAACCCGCGAAAGACGCGCCGCGCCTAAAGAAACAGGCCCGCCAGCCGTTAGCATGGGCCAGAGGCGAATGCATAACCGCCCCATAACAACACTGTCTTTTGCCGGAGCCAAACCATGCTTCATCACGCCATGCCATCCCTGCCCGGGCGGCTGTCGGTCCCTGCCGCCTGCACCCATGCCCCCCTGCATGTGCAGAGCCCGGCAGCGCGCGCCGACAGTAAAGTTTTGCCGGCGCCTAGTCGTTAGTGATCGAAACGATTCGCAACATTTGCACAGCCGAGCATCCCCGAAATGGAAACCCCCGCCTCCCTGCAAGGCATCAAGGTCATGGTGATTGACGACAGCAATACCATCCGGCGCAGCGCCGAAATTTTCCTGAACCAGGCAGGCTGCGAGGTCATCCTGGCGCAGGACGGCTTCGAGGCGCTGGCCAAGATCACCGATCATCAGCCCGATGTGGTGTTCGTGGACATCATGATGCCTCGCCTGGACGGTTACCAGACCTGCTCGCTGATCAAGCGCAACGCCCGCTATCGCACCACTCCGGTCATCATGCTCTCGTCCAAGGACGGCCTGTTCGACCGCGCGCGCGGCCGCATGGTGGGCTCGGACGAATACCTGACCAAACCCTTTACCAAAGAAACGCTGTTGAAGGCAGTGCGCGACCACGCCCTGTCCAGAACGGCCTGACATTTCATCTCATTACGGAGCTAAACATGGCAATCAGCCGCATCCTCGTAGTCGACGACTCCCCGACCGAGCGCTTTTTCCTTTCCGACCTGCTGGTCAAGAACGGCTATCTGGTCAGCATGGCCGAAAGCGGCGAGGAAGGCATCGCCCAGGCCAAGCAGACGCAGCCCGACCTCATCATCATGGACGTCATCATGCCCGGCATGAACGGCTACCAGGCCACACGCGCGCTGTCCAGGGACGACGAGACCAGGAACATCCCGGTCATCATCTGCACCACCAAGGACCAGGAGACCGACAAGGTGTGGGGCCTGCGCCAGGGCGCCAAGGCCTACATGACCAAGCCGATCGACCCCAACGACCTGCTCAAGCAGATCCGCGCCCTGGGCTGAAGCGGCGGCAGACATGGCACGCAAGTTCAACCTGCGCGAATTCCAGACCGACCTTGCCCGGCGCATGCAGGCGGCGGCGCACGCGCCGGCGCAGGCCTCGCGCCTGGGCTTTCAGGCTGCCGGTGCCAACTGGCTGGTATCCCTGGAAGAAATCGACGAGGTCATGCCCCTGCCCGAAATCGTGGCCACGCCGGGCACCAAACGCTGGTTTCGCGGCATGACCAACATCCGCGGCAATCTGTACGCAGTAACCGACCTGAGCGATTTCCTGGAAGGCACCCCCACCCAGGAATCGAGCGACACGCGCCTGCTTCTGGTGCACCGCAAGCACGGCGTCAATGCCGCGCTGGTCATTCAGCGCTCGCTCGGTCTCAGGCAAATCGGCCAGTTCGAACGGCTCGACGCGCAGGCGGAATGGTCGTGCTGCGCGAACCGCTACCAGGAAACGGGTTGCCCCGACTGGCTTGAAATCGATCTTCCCCGGCTGCTTGCCGATCCCGCTTTCCTGTCCGTGGAAACGCAATAATTCAGTTCTTGTGGAGAACACCATGTCCAACGCAAACCCCGCCACCAAACTCAAGGGCCTCGCCGGCCGCATGTCCAGATCGGTCAAGGGCATGTCGGCAAAGGATCAGACCACGATGATCATGCACAGCCTGCGCAAGCTGGCGGATCGCCCCGCCGGCAGGGTTCCGCTGATCGGCAACCTGCCGGTGGAAAAGCAGTACCTCTACGTCAGCGGCGCCCTGCTGGGTTCGCTCCTGCTGGCCGCGGGCTTTACCGTTTACGGCGCCGTGAAATCGGGCAACCAGGGCCATTACCTGGACCGCGCCGGCCACATCGGCATGCTCACGCAGCGCCTGCCCAGCCTGGCGCAGCAGGCCGTGCAGGGCAACGAGAAGGCGTTCGCGGAACTGGACAAGGACCGCAAGGAGTTCACCGCCACCCTCAGGGGCCTCCAGGACGGCGATGACAAGGCGCCGGCCTCGCCCATGGACGCGCAGGCCGTGCTCTCGCAGATCGACGGTGTCTGGAAAAAACTCGAGCCGCAGGCCGCGCTGATCACCAAGAACCGGAAAGTCCTGATCAGCCTGAACCAGAACATCGAGAAGATCAGTTTGCTGTCGAACGACATGCAGGAACTGACCGAGCAGATGGCCTCCTCGCTGCTGGAAGGCAACGCCAGCAACCGCCTGATCTCGAACGCCAACCAGCTGGTGACCCTGACCCAGCGCATCGCCAAGAACGCCAACGCGCTGCAGGCGGCCGATACCCCCAACCCCTCGATTTTCCTGCAACTGGAAAAGGACATCACCAGCTTCCGCGACATCGTCGGCGCGCTGGAAGGGGCGGCCGTGAGCACATACGCCGGCGAGCTGCTGACCGAAGTGGGCGATTCCACCATCGATCTGGTGGAAGCCGTGGGCGTGGTGCTGGCCAACACGCCGGAACTGCTGAAATCCAAGTCCGCGGCGCGCGAGCTGTTCAACAACAGCGACCAGATGCTGAAAACCGCCGCCGAGCTGAGCGACAAATACGGTACCGCCGGCTCGATCTCGTACATGCTGGCCACCCTGTTCGCCGTGCTGGCGATCAGCTCGCTGGTGCTGCTGGGCCTGGTCAACATCAACGAAACCAAGACGCGCGCGAAGAAGACCGAGGAGGAAAACTCCCGCAACCAGGAGGCGATCCTGCGCCTGATGGACGAGCTGGGCGAACTCGCCGACGGCAACCTGGCGGTGACCGCGAGCGTGACCGAGGACATCACCGGCGCCATCGCCGACTCGATCAACTTCACGGTCGAGGAACTGCGCACCCTCGTGCGCGGCATCAACAACGCGACGGCCCAGCTGAACAGCGCCGTGCGCGACGCCAACCAGATTTCCGAACAGCTCACCGCCGCCTCCGAACGCCAGGCGGAGGAAATCGAAGAAACCTCGCAGGCGGTGGTGAACATCTCCCAGTCGGTGCAGCAGGTGTCGCAAAACGCCGCCGAATCCGCCCACGTGGCGGAACAATCGCTGGCCGCCGCCGAGAAAGGCCAGCAGGCGGTGCAGAATACCATTTCCGGCATGAACGCGCTGCGCGAGCAGATCCAGGAAACCTCCAAGCGGATCAAGCGCCTGGGCGAATCCTCGCAGGAGATCGGCGAGATCGTGGAACTGATTTCCGACATTACCGAACAGACCAACGTGCTGGCGCTGAACGCCGCCATCCAGGCGGCCTCCGCCGGCGAGGCGGGCCGCGGCTTCTCGGTGGTTGCGGAAGAAGTGCAGCGCCTGGCGGAACGCTCCGCCGAGGCGACCAAGCAGATCGCCGCCATCGTGAAGACCATTCAGTCCGACACCCACGACACCGTGGCCGCCATGGAGGTCTCCACCCAGTCCGTGGTGGAAGGCGCCAAGCTGTCCGACGCCGCCGGCCAGGCGCTGAACGAGATCGGCGAGGTGTCGAAGAAACTGGCCACGCTGATCGCGGACATTTCCGCGGCGACCCAGAACCAGGCGGCGGCAACCGCCAGGGTGGCGGAGACCATGCAGGACATCCGCAACATTTCCATGCAGACCAGCGAGGGCACCCGCCAGACCGCCGAGTCCATCGGCAGCCTGACCAAGCTCGCCGAATCGCTGAAGGATTCGGTGTCCGGCTTCAAGCTCGCCTGATCACCGTTTGATTTTCGAGGGACTGCCTGATGAGCGCCACGCTGGATTTTGATACCGGGCCGCTGAACTGGGTACGCGGCGACATCGAGGCCGCCTTCAAGAGCGCCGCCGAAAGAGTCCGCGCCTACGGCAGCGACCCAAGCCTGGAAAATGCGCTGCGCCTCGCGCGCGACGAGGTCCACGGGGCCACCGGCGCATTGCGCATGGTCGGCCTGGAAGGCGCGGCCAAGGTCGTTGCCGCGCTGGAAGACGTGCTCACCGCCATGGATGGCAAGCGCATCGCGGCCGACGAGCTGAACACCAAGCTGGCACTGGATGCCCTCGAAGCCCTGCACAAGTGGGTGGTGCGCATGGCAGAGGGACGCGGCGAAGGCGAGCTGGCATTGTTCCCGGCCTACCGCCGACTGCGCGAACTGGCGGGCGTGGAAAAGGTGTTCGAGGGCGAGCTGTTCTACCCCAACCTCAAGGCCATGCCGCTCGCGGAAAAAACCGCCAGCGTCTCCGAGGACGAGCTGCAGCAGCGCGTGAAAGCCGCGCGCGCCGGCTTCCAGCGCGGCCTGCTGGCCTTCCTGCGCGGCAACAAGGCCGAAGCGGGACTTGCCGCCATGGCCAAGTCCCTGGCCGAGGTCGAATCCTGCGTCTCTTCCCAGGCCGCGCGTGCCTTCTGGTGGGCCTGCAAGGGCTTCGTCGATGCGCTGCTGAACAAGGGGGTGGACCCCGACGTCCACGTCAAGCAACTGCTCGCACGTATCGACCTGCAGATGCGCCATCTCATCGAGGGTTCGCCGCAGGTGGCCGAGAGCCTCATGCGCGACGCCCTGTTCTTCATCGCCAGGAGCAAGTCCGTCGGTGACGAATCCGAAGCGGTGCGCTCTGCCTTCGGGCTCGACAAGTACCTGCCCAAGCGGCAGATGGATGCGGAACAGATGGCGCGTGCGCGCCCGGTGCTCAAGCTGCTCAGGGAAACGCTGGCCGAGGCGCGCAACCACTGGCACGGCTATTCGGAAGGCAGGCAGGAGTCGCTGGGCGCATTCCAGACCGCGCTCGCCCACCTGTCCACCCAGGCAGGCGCCCTCGGCGTCCCCGCCGTGGCCGAACTGCTTGCCGCAACTGCGGGGACCGTCGAAGCCATGGGCACGCTGGCGGGCGATGCGCTGGCGGCAGCCCAGCTCGAGATCGCCACCACCCTGCTGTTCCTGCAGAATGCCGCGGACAGCGAGGACATGCTCGACCCCGACTTCCCGCCACGCGCACAAAACCAGACGCGGCGCCTGGCCGCGGCGCGCGCCGGCCACGCCGAGGGCAGCGCCCTCGACCTCATGGACGAGGGCTCGCTCAAGGCGGCCGAGCATGCCCTGCTCGCCCAGCTGGGCCAGGAAATCCGCAGCAGCCTGCAACAGATGGAAGAGGCCCTCGACGCCTTCTTCCGCGACGCCGAGGCGCGCGACGGCCTGGCTTCGCTCGACATGCTCGCGTCCCAGGTGCAGGGGGCGCTGGCCATTCTCGAACAAGCCGAAGCCGGCCAGCTGCTGGCCCGGGCAATGGCGGAAATCCGGCCCTATGTCATCTCCGGCAGCCCCGGCGACGCAGAGAAGGCACGCATCGCCGACGCCCTGTCGAGCCTGGGCCTGTTCATCGAGGCGCACTGCGCCGGGCGCGAGGATGCCAAACGCATGCTGGGTCATTCCATGGCCGCATTCGGGCTGGCCGAGCCCGAACCGCCCCCACGCGAGGACGAGGATTTTTTCGTAGATGAGGCGGCCGCTCCCGCCTCGGAAGCCTCCCTCATCGAACTTGCCATCGACGACGCCGACGCCTGGCGAACACCTGCCGGCGAACCGGCGCTCGAATTGCCGGCTCCCGAAGCGGAGACGCCTGCCGCCGAATCTCCGGAAGACCTCTGGGCAGCGGGCGCGGTGGAACCGAGCGCAACCCTGCCCGCAACGGAGCAGCCGCACGCCGACCGGCAGGTCCCCGAAAGTCCGGAAGAGGCCACTGCCGGAGTCGGCGCAGTCGAACCGATTCCCGGTCCTGATATCGAGGCCGCACCGGATTGGGGCGCGGGTGCGGAACCCGCCGAACACGCCAGCGCAGCCGTAGCGGTGTCCCCGCCAGCGCAGCCCGCGCCTGCAGAGGAAATCGATCCCGAACTGCTGGAAATCTTCCTGGAAGAAGCCGTCGAGGTGCTCGCCAACATGGCCGCCTCCACCGATGCCTGCGAAGACAATGCCGACGACCGCGAAAACCTCACCGTCGTGCGCCGCGCCTTCCACACCCTGAAGGGCAGCAGCCGCATGGTCGGCCTGACCGGGTTCGGCGAAACCGCCTGGGGCATGGAGCAGCTCATGAACGGCTGGCTCGCGTCGGAAAAACCGGCAACCGCGCCGCTGATCGCGGTGCTGCGCAGGGCGCACGACCTGTTTGCAAACTGGGTCGCCGAGCTGCGCGAAAATCCCGCCGCACTGGCTGATGCGAGCGAGCTGCTGGCCAAGGCCCAACAAGTGGCGCACGGGCCGCAGAAAACCTCTGCCGGGGAGGCCCCGGCCGCCGAAGCCGCGCAGGAAACTGCCGTGACCGAAGCCCCGGTCGCCCCAGAGGCGGAAATCGTCGCGGCGGCCGGCGAGAGCCCGCAAGAACCGGCCCCGGCCCTGGAAGTCCCGGCTGTCCCCGAAACCGAAGCACCCGCGCCCGAGGAAGTCCGGATTGGCGCAACCAGCCTGTCGGCCGCCCTCTACGACATCTTCAAGACCGAATCCGCAAACTGGGCCAAAGTTCTGGACGAGGAAATCGAACGCCTGTCGGACAACAGCCAGGCGACGGTCAGCGACATCACCCGCCGCGGCGTGCACACCCTGGCCGGCATTGCCGGAACCACCGGCTTCACCGGGCTTGCCAATCTCGCCCTCGCCGTCGAGTCCTATTTCCGCAGGCTGGAAGACCGGCCCCCACCCCGCACCGCACTCGCTGTCCTGCTGGATGCCCTTGCCCGCATCAACAGCATGATCGAGAACATCCACTCGCGCGTTGTGCCGCTGGAGGCCGCGCCGCTCATCGAGGCGCTGAACCGGCTGCCGGTAGAAAGCGTAGCGGCGGCGGCCCCGGCGCCCGCGCAAGAGGAGGCTGTTCTGCCTGAGGAGTTCGTCGAAATCGGCAGCCCCGCGCCTGAAGCCGCGGCCGAAGCAGATCTCCTTCCCGTCGGGCAGGAAGCGCTCGAAACGCCTGTGCCTGCCGAGGAATCCGTCACGGTGGCTGATGAGGCGGCAGTCGAGCCCCCCGCAGCGGCGGACATCGAACAAGCCGGCGAGGCCATCGAACTGAAAGACATGGTCGTCCAGGCCAGGCCGCAGGCGGCGCCGGTTTTCGAAGCACGCAACATCCAGGACGAAATCGACCCCGTGCTGTTGCCCATCTTCCTGGAAGAAGCCGATGCACTGGTGCCCGAGGCCGCCCAGGCGCTGCGCAAATGGATGGCGGCGCCGAACGATGGCGAGGGCCCATCCGCGCTGCGCCGCGCGTTGCACACCATCAAGGGCTCCGCGCGCATGGCCGGCGCCATGCGCCTGGGCGAGCTGACCCACATCATGGAATCGCGGGTCATCGCCGTGCTCGAAGGCCAGATGAGCGCTGATGCCGCCATGCTGGAAAAGCTCGAGGAAGAGTTCGACCACCTGGCCGCCGCCGTCGATCGCCTGAAATCCGGCGCGCCGGAACCCGTGGAAACCGCGCACCTCGAAACCGAAACCGCAGACGCCGACGTGCTGGTACCCGCTGTTGCGGCACCCGCCGAAGGCGCCGCCCCGGCCGAGGCCGCGGAGGCCGCTGAAACCGCCCAAACCATCGAGACACCGCAGGCGGCTCGGCCTGTCGTCGCCCAGCCTGCGGCGCAGGCTCAGGCCGCCGAGCCCCTGCACCGCGAAGGCGCGACGCTTAGGGTGCGCGCCGACTGGGTGGACCGCATGGTCAACCAGGCCGGCGAGGTGGCCATCGCGCGCTCACGCATCGAAAGCCAGATGTACGCGCTCAAGCGCCAGACTTCGGAACTCGCGGAAGCGCTGCGCCGCCTGCGCGATCACCTGCGCGAGGTGGAGATCCAGGCCGAATCGCAGATGCAGGCAACCTTCCAGAGCCAGACCGAAAAAGAACAGTTCGACCCGCTCGAATTCGACCGCTTCACGCGTTTCCAGGAAGTTACCCGCTTCCTGGCAGAAAGCGTGCACGACATTTTCACTGTGCAGCAGACGCTGACCACCCAGCTGGGCGAGGCCGACGCCGCCCTCATCCAGCAGGCGCGCATGAACCGCGAACTGCAGCAAAACCTGATGCGCGTGCGCATGGTGCCGCTGTACGGCGTATCCGAGCGCCTGTATCGGGTGGTGCGGCAGACAGCGCGCGACCTCGGCAAGCGAGCGCAGCTCGACATCCAGGGCGGCGACATCGAGATTGACCGCGGCGTGCTGGAAAAAATCGTCGCGCCCATCGAGCACCTGCTGCGCAACGCCATCGCCCACGGCCTGGAAACGCCCGCAGGACGGGCCCAGGCCGGCAAGCCGGAATACGGCGAAGTCAGGCTCGCCGCCAGGCATGAAGGCAACGAAATGGTGCTGACCGTGAGCGATGACGGACGCGGCCTCGACCTCGACCGCATCCATCAGAAAGCCGTGGAGCGCGGCCTGCTGGATCCCGGCGTCGAACCCGGCAGCAGCCAGCTCGCGCAAATGATTTTCCTGCCCGGCTTCTCCACCGCGGACGAAGTCACCCAGGTCGCCGGCCGCGGCGTGGGCATGGACGTGGTCAAGAACGAAATCGCCGGCCTCGGCGGCCGCATCGAAATCGCCACCGAAGCCGGCAAGGGCGTCAGCTTCACCATTTACCTGCCGCTCACGCTGGCAGTGACCCAGGCCGTCATCATCACCGCGAACAGGAACGAATACGCGCTGCCCGCCACGCTGGTGGAACAGGTGCAGGAACTCAAGCCCGAGCAGCTGTCCGCTGCATTGCAGGCGCGCGCCATCGAGTGGCGCAGCAACAGCTACCCGCTGTTCTACCTTCCCCATCTGCTGGGAGAGCCGGAGGCCACGCACGAAGTACTGCGCTTCAATTCCATCGTGCTGATGAAGAGCGGCGCCTCGCATGCCGCCATCCTCGTCGACACCGTCGAGGGCACGCGCGAAGTCGTGGTCAAGAACATCGGGCCGCAGGTTTCCCGCATCACCGGCATCGCCGGCGCCACCGTGCGCGGCGACGGCAAGGTGGTGCTGATCCTGAACCCCGTGCCGCTCGCCATCCGCGCCCTCAACCTGCCGGCGGACACCGTGCAGGTGATCACGCCCCAGGCAGTGATGGCCGAAGAGACGGAGCAGGCCCCGCTGGTCATGGTGGTGGACGATTCGCTCACAGTGCGCAAGATCACCAGCCGCCTGCTGGTGCGCGAGGGCTACCGGGTCGAGACCGCGAAGGACGGCGTGGACGCCCTCGAGAAGATGCACGACATCCAGCCCGAAATCGTGCTGCTCGACGTGGAAATGCCGCGCATGGACGGCTTCGAGCTGGCACGCGTGATGCGCAACGACACCCACCTGAAGAACGTGCCGATCATCATGATTACCTCGCGCACGGCCGACAAGCACCGCAATCACGCCATGGAAATCGGCGTCAACGTCTACCTCGGCAAGCCCTACCAGGAGGCCGTGCTGCTCTCGCACATCGTCGACCTGCTGGGCGAACGGGCGTTGATATCGGTCTGACGGGACAGTTGTCAGTTGTCAGTTGTCAGTTGTCAGTTGTCAGTTGTCAGTTGTCAGTTGTCAGTTGTCAGTTGTCAGTTGTCAGTTGTCAGTTGTCAGTAAAAGCAAAGCACAAATCACTGAATACTGAATACTGAATACTGATGACTGATGACTGAAAACTTTTATTCCCCCGCGCTCCAGTCAACCACTCCGGCATAGGCCGTCAGCAGGACCACGCCGCCGAACACGATGCGATACCACGCGAACAGCGTGTAGTCGTGGCGGCTGACGAACTTGATCAGCGTGCGCACCGCGAACAGCGCGCTGGCGAAGGAGGCCGCGCCGCCGATCGCGAACAGCGGAATGTCGCCCGCGTCGAACAGGCTCCAGTTCTTGTAGAGATCGTAGGCCGAGGCGGCGAACATGGTCGGGATCGCGAGGAAGAACGAGAACTCCGCCGCCGCCTTTCTGGACAGCCCCAGAAACAGCCCGCCGATGATGGTCGCCCCCGAGCGCGAGGTGCCCGGGATCATCGCCAGCGCCTGTGCGAAGCCCACGCCGAGCGCGCGCCGCCAGTCGAGATCGTCGATCGTCGGCGTACTGACCACATGCTTGCGCCGCTCCGCCCACAGGATCAGGAATCCGCCGATCACCAGCGCCGAGGCCACCACCAGCGGATTGAACAGATAGTCCTTGATCTCCCTGTAGAACAGGAAGCCCAGCACCGCCGCCGGCAGGAAGCCCGCCGCCAGGTTGAGCGCCAGCCGCTGCGACACGGGATCGCGATGCAGTGTCGTCGCCACGTGGCCGAGCTTGGCGCGGTATTCGAACACTACCGCCAGGATCGCCGCAAGCTGGATCGCGATCATGAACACCTTGGCTTTCTCGCCGTTGAAGCCGAGCAGATGGCCCGCGAGGATCAGGTGCCCGGTGCTCGATATCGGCAGGAATTCGGTAAAGCCCTCGACGATGCCGAGAAGGAGGGCGTGCAGGATCTGGGTCAGGTCGGCCATGGATGCATTGCGGTCATAAAAAAGGCGCACCGTCCGGGTGCGCCTTCGGATTATACGCGGGGCACATCACACCTTGCGGTAGACCTCGGCGCCCTGCCTGACGAACTCGATGGCCTTCTGCTCCATGCCCTTGGCCAGCGCCTCATCCTCGCTCACGCCCTCCTTCGCAGCATACTCGCGCACGTCCTGGGTGATCTTCATGGAGCAGAAATGCGGGCCGCACATGGAGCAGAAGTGCGCGACCTTGGCGCCCTGCTGCGGCAGGGTCTCGTCGTGGAATTCGCGCGCCTTGTCGGGATCGAGGCCGAGGTTGAACTGGTCTTCCCACCTGAATTCGAATCTCGCCTTGGACAAGGCATTGTCGCGGATCTGCGCGCCGGGATGGCCCTTGGCAAGATCCGCCGCGTGCGCGGCCAGCTTGTAGGTGATGATGCCTTCCTTGACGTCGGCCTTGTTGGGCAGGCCCAAATGTTCTTTCGGCGTGACGTAGCACAGCATGGCCGTGCCATACCAGCCGATCTGCGCGGCGCCGATGCCGGAAGTGATGTGGTCGTAGCCGGGGGCGATGTCGGTAGTGAGCGGACCCAGGGTGTAGAACGGCGCTTCCTTGCACCAGTCGAGCTGCAGGTCCATGTTCTCCTTGATGAGGTGCATGGGCACGTGGCCGGGACCTTCGATCATCACCTGCACGTCGTGCTTCCAGGCGATGTCGGTGAGCTCGCCCAGGGTCTTCAGTTCGCCCAGTTGCGCGTCGTCATTGGCGTCGTAGATGGAGCCGGGGCGCAGGCCGTCGCCGAGCGAGAAGGCCACATCGTAGGCCTTCATGATTTCGCAGATTTCCTCGAAGTGGGTGTAGAGGAAGCTCTCCTTGTGGTGGGCCAGGCACCACTTGGCCATGATGGAGCCGCCACGCGAGACGATGCCGGTCATGCGCCTGGCGGTCATCGGCACGTAGCGCAGCAGCACGCCGGCGTGGATGGTGAAGTAGTCCACGCCCTGCTCGGCCTGCTCGATGAGGGTGTCGCGGAACATCTCCCAGGTTAGCTCTTCCGCCTTGCCATCGACTTTTTCCAGCGCCTGATAGATCGGCACGGTGCCGATGGGCACGGGCGAGTTGCGGATGATCCACTCGCGCGTCTCGTGGATGTGCTTGCCAGTGGAGAGGTCCATCACCGTGTCGCCGCCCCAGCGGATGGACCAGGTCATTTTCTCGACTTCCTCGCCGATGCCGGAGGAGACGGCGGAGTTGCCGATGTTGGCGTTCACCTTAACTAAAAAATTGCGGCCGATGATCATCGGCTCCGATTCCGGGTGGTTGATGTTGTTGGGAATGATGGCGCGGCCGCGCGCGACTTCGCTGCGCACGAATTCGGGGGTGATGATGTCGGGAATCGACGCGCCGAAACTCTGCCCCGGATGCTGGCGCGTAAGCAGTTCGGCCATGCGCTGCCCGGTGGGGCCGGCCGCGCGCAGCGACTCGATGTATTCCTGGCGGCGCAGGTTTTCGCGAATGGCGACGAACTCCATCTCCGGCGTGACGATGCCTTGGCGCGCGTAGTGCATTTGCGTCACGTTCATGCCGGCTTTCGCGCGGCGCGGCTTGCGCTTGAGGTTGAAACGCAGTTCGGCCAGCTTCGGGTCGTTCAGCCGCTCACGGCCGTACTCGGAAGTCGGGCCGGCCAGTTCCTCGGTGTCGCCACGCTCCTCGATCCATTTGGCGCGCAGCGGGCTCAAACCGCTGCGAATGTCGATCCTGGCCTTGGGATCGGTATAGGGGCCGGAACAGTCGTACACGAAAATCGGCGGGTTCTGCTCCGCGCCGAAGGAAGCCGGCGTATCGGACTGGGAAATCTCGCGCATCGGCACCTGGATGTCCGGGCGCGAGCCCTGCACGTAGACCTTGCGCGAATTGGGCAAAGGCTGGATGGCGGCTTCGTCCACCGTGGCGGTGGCGGCAAGAAATTGGGGGTTGGCGTTCATGGTGCGCTCTCCGGGTTGGGCAGGGAGCGGCAGAGGCGGAGCTTCAGCGCTTCCCAGGAAATAATGGCGGGAAGCGTTCCGCTTCCCTACGGCGGTATCAACCGCATCAGGTTCTAAGGGTATTTCTCACTGTCGAATGACAGACCCCCAGCGATGCCCCGAAAGTAGCCGAAATATGAAATAATTGCAAGCCAAGACCCTACCTAACTTATTGATAATTAAAGCGAGACACGAGCATGGACCTTGAACAGGCACGTTTCAACATGGTGGAGCAGCAAATCCGCCCCTGGGATGTACTGGACCAGACCGTGCTGGATCTCTTGTTCAAGCTCAGGCGCGAGGAATTCGTGCCGGCGCCCTACCGCTCGCTGGCTTTCGTGGACATGGAAATCCCCCTGGGGCATGGCGAGTCGATGTGGTCGCCCAAGCTCGAGGCGCGCTGCGTGCAGAGCCTGCAACTCGGGAAAACCGACAAGGTGCTGGAAGTCGGCACCGGCAGCGGCTATCTCACCGCCCTGCTCGCCAGCCTCGCGGGACACGTGCACAGCGTGGAAATCCACGCCGACTTTCTCAAGGAGGCCGAGGCGCGGCTCAAGGCGCACGGCTTCGGCAACGTGAGCCTGGAAGCGGGCGATGCCAGCCGCGGCTGGGCAAACCACGCGCCCTACGACGTCATCGTGGTGACCGGCTCGCTGCCGGTCATGCCGGACAGCCTGCCCGCCCAACTTGCCCCCGGCGGCCGCCTGTTCGCAGTGGTGGGCGACGATCCGGTCATGCAGGCGCAGCTTGTCACCTGCGCATCGCGCGGGGTGTACCGCAGCGAGAACCTGTTCGAAACCAGCCTGAAACCTCTGGTCAACGCGCCGCAGCCGGAGCGCTTCGTTTTTTGATGCGCCATCTGAGCGTGCGTCAGCTCAAGGAAAGGCTCGAGCAGGGCGTGCCGCCGGTGTTGCTGGACGTGCGCGAGGAATGGGAACTGGCGCGCTGCCGGCTGCCCGGCACCACCTGGATTCCCATGGGCCAGATCATGGCGCGGGCAAGCGAACTCGACAGGGAAAAGGAAACCGTCGTGGTCTGCCATCACGGCATCCGTTCCTGGCAGGTCGCCAAATACCTGGAACATGAAGGCTTTGAAAACGTGATCAACCTCACCGGCGGCATCGATGCCTGGGCGAAGGAAATCGACCCGTCCATGCCGCTGTACTAGAAAGTAGAAAAATGAAACCGAAACTCTTGTGCTTTCTGCTGGCATCCGCCTTCAGCCTGCCGGCCTCGGCGGACAACCTGTTCGAGGTTTACCGCGCTGCATTGACCCACGACGCCGGCTATGCCGCGGCGCAGGCCGCCTACCGCGCCGCGCAGGAAAAAGCGCCGCAGGCACGTGCGGGACTCCTCCCCAATGCCAGCCTGAACGCGAACATGCGCCACAACGACGTGGACACTTCCCTCGGCAGCAACGATTACAGGTCCTGGGGCTGGAGCGTGAACGCCGCGCAGCCGATCTACCGCGGCCAGAACTGGGTCGCCTACGACCAGGCCAAGGTGTCGGTGCAACTGGCCGAAAACCAGCTGCGATCCGCCGGCCAGGACCTGATACTCAGAACTGCGCGCGCCTACTTCGACGTGCTGCTGGCACAGGACAGCCTGGAATTCATCCGCGCGCAGAAAGCCGCCATTGCCGAACAGCTGGCTGCGGCGAAGCGCAACTTCGAGGTCGGCACCGCCACCATCACCGACACCCATGAAGCCCAGGCGCGCTTCGACCTCGCCACCGCCCAGGAAATCGCCACGCAAAACGAGCTGGAAATCAGGCGCCGCGCGCTCCACACCCTGACCGGCAAGACCGTCGACACCCTCGCCTCCCTCATGCCCGATCCCGCCCTGGCCGTGCCCGCGCCCGCAGACATTGAGGAGTGGGTGAGCCGCTCGCAAAGCGACAACCTGCAGGTACGCATCCGGCAACAGGCCAAACGGATTGCCGACCACGAAATCGAGCGTGCGCGCCGCGGCCATCATCCCACGCTGGACCTGACCGCCAGCTACAGCGACAACAACAACCAGAACGTCGGCATCGGCACTATCGACAGCAAGGCCACCGTGGTCGGGCTGGAATTCGCGTTGCCGCTCTACCAGGGCGGGCTGGTCTCCTCGCAGGTGCGCGAGGCCGTGGCCAACCAGGAGAAGGCGCGACAGGAACTTGAAGACGCCCTGCGCAGTGCGGCGCTGCAAACCCGCCAGGCCTATCTCAATGTGGCCAGCACGGAGGCGCAGGTGAAGGCGTTGGAAGCCGCGCTCGCCTCCAGCCGGAAATCCCTGGAATCGACCCAGCTCGGACTGGAAGTGGGCGTGCGCACCAATGTCGACGTGCTGAACGCGCAGCAGCAGTTGACCTCGGCAAAAAAAGACCTGGCCGCCGCGCGCTACAACTTCCTGCTGTCGGTGCTGAACCTGAAAGCGGCGGCGGGCTCGCTGTCCGCCGCGGATCTGGAAGAAATCGACCGCCTGCTGGTGGCGGCCAGATAATTACGCTTCAAGCAGCCTGAAAACCTTTTCCGCCGCGCCCTTGTGGATGATGGCAAAGCGCCGGCCGGCCTCGCCCATGCGCCGGCGCGCCGCGGCATCCTCCGAAAGCGCCTCGGCCCGCGCCGCCCACTCCCCCGCATCCGCCACGCACAGGGCGGCGCCCGCCGCCACCGCATCCGCCGCCACCTGCCTGAAGTTCTCCGTGTGCGGGCCGACCAGCACGGGACACCCCACGGCGCAGGCCTCGATGAGATTCTGCCCGCCGTAGGGCAGCAGGCTGCCGCCGATCAGCGCGCAATCCGCCGCGGCGTAGTAGGCGAACATCTCGCCCAGGCTGTCGCCCAGCCAGACGCGGGTAGTTTCCGCGACCGGCGCGTTTTCGCTGCGCCGCTGCAATGCCAATCCCATCTCCCGCGCCAGGGAAGCCACTTCGTCGAAGCGCTGCGGATGCCGCGGCACCAGCATCAGCAGGACTTCCGGCGGCGCCTTCCTGAATGCTTGCAGGATCAGCCTCTCCTCGCCGTCGCGCGTGCTGGCGGCCAGCCACAGCGGGCGATTCCCGGCCAGGTGCCGGAAATGCCGGCCCAGTTCGAGCTGGGCCTGCGGCGGCTCGATGTCGAACTTGAGATTGCCGGTGACGGCGATGTTCATCGCACCCAGCCCGCGCAGCCGCCCGGCATCCGCTTCCGTCTGGGCGGCCACGGCCGCAAACCCCCGCAGCACTCTGCGCGTGAGCGCGGCAACCCTGCGGTAGCCGTTGGCGGACTTTTCGGACAGCCGCGCGTTCACCAGATAAAGCCGCACGCCCGCCTTGTTCGCTTCGCGCACCAGATTGGGCCACAGCTCGGTTTCCATGATGAGGCCGCGCGCAGGCCGCGCATTGCGCAGAAAGCGCCGCACCGCCCAGGCGTAGTCGTAGGGCAGATAGCGCAGCCGCACCCGATCGCCAAACAGTTGCACCGCCGTGGCGCGGCCCGCCGGCGTCATGCAGGTGATGAGCACGTCCTCGCCCTGCGCGAGGAGGCGCTCCACCAGCGGCGCGCTGGCGCGCATCTCGCCCACCGACACGGCATGAACCCACACGGAGCAGCCGGCCTGCGCAGTACCCGCCCCGAAGCGCTCGGGAATGTCGTGCCAGTAGCCATGCTCCCTGAGGCCGCGCACAAAAAGACGCAGCGGAATGAAGGGCAGCGCCAGCGCGAGCAGCAGCCGATAGAGCAGGGTTTGCAGGAAAAGCATGGCCGCCATTTTACGGGCGATCCCTGCGCCCTGTTAAAATTCCGTCATCAAACGGAGACCCCATGAAAATCCTGCTCACCGGCGCCGCCGGTTTTAGTTCCGGCCGCTCGCATTGCTCACTTCACTTGCGCTACGCGCAAATCAGCCTGCACTGAAACCGGCGCATGACATGAAAATTCTTCTCACCGGATGCGCCGGCTTTATCGGCATGCACGTCGCGCAAATCCTGCTTGCGCGCGGCGAGGAAGTGGTCGGCATCGACAATCTCAACGACTACTACGACCCCAACCTGAAGCTGGCGCGGCTGGAACAGCTAAAGCCGCACGCCAACTTCCGCTTCATCAAGGGCGACATCTCCGACCGCATGGCCATGGAGGACCTGTTCGAGGCCGAGCGCTTCCACCGCGTCATCAACCTCGCCGCCCAGCCCGGCGTGCGCTATTCGCTGAAGAACCCGCACGCCTACATCCAGAGCAACGTGGTCGGCTTCGCCAACCTGCTGGAAGGCTGCCGCCACAACGGCGTCGAGCATTTCGTCTATGCCAGCTCATCCAGCGTGTACGGCGCCAACACCAGGCTGCCGTTCTCGGTGGACGACAACGTCGACCATCCGGTGTCGCTCTATGCCGCCACCAAAAAGTCCAACGAACTGATGGCGCACACCTACTCGCACCTCTACGGCCTGCCCACCACGGGGCTGCGCTATTTCACCGTGTACGGCCCCTGGGGGCGGCCCGACATGTCGCCGTGGCTGTTCACTTCCGCCATCCTGGAAGACCGCCCGATCGACGTGTTCAACCACGGCAAGATGCGCCGCGACTTTACCTATGTCGACGACATCGCCGAGGGCACGGTGCGCGTCATGGACCGCATTCCCCAGCCCAACCCCGGCTACGACCACGTGCATGGCAGCCCGGCGGAAAGCCATGCACCCTACCGCGTGTACAACATCGGCAACCACCAGCCGGTGGAGCTGATGAGTTTCATCGGCACCATCGAAAAGGCCCTGGGCAAGGAAGCGAAGAAAAACTTCCTGCCCATGCAGCCCGGCGACGTCGAGGCCACCTATGCCGACATCGAGGCCCTGAAGCGCGATGTGGGATTCGAGCCGAAGACGCCGCTGGAGGCCGGCATCGCAAAATGGGTGGAGTGGTACCGGGCTTATACCCGATCCTGAATCGCGGCTAGCGGCACACGAGGGCGATGATTTCCACCCCCCCTTTCTGACGCGCGATGCCGGCGGGCGTGACGCCGCTGGCATGGCGCGCCTCGGGGTCGGCGCCGGCCTTGACCAGCAGTTCGACCATCTCCGCATAGCCGTTGGCGACCGCCTTGTGCAGCGGCGTCCAGCCGTCGCTGTCGGCCGTATTGACGTTCGCGCCCCGTTCGAGCAGCAGCGCAGCGATTTTGGCGTGGCCCATCGCCGCCGCCTGCAGGAGAGGCGTCAAACCGGCGCTGCTCCTTAGGTCGGCCGCCACCCCGATATCCAGCAGGCGCCGGGTCGCGCTCTCGAACCCGCGATACGCCGCCCAGTGCAGCGGGCCGTAGCCGCGCGCATCCTGGACGTCGGGGTTTGCGCCAGCATCGATGAGCATGTTCGCCGCGCTTTCGTTGCTGGTGAATATCGCCACCATCAGCGGCGTCCAGCCCGCCTTGTTGCGCAGCTCGATATCCACGCCGGCCTGCAGGAAAAGCCGGATGGCTTGCTCGTTTCCCGTCTCGACGGCGCGAAAAAAACCCGCTTCCGAATATTCGATGCCCTGCTCTTCCAGGCCGCGCCTGGTCACCGCATTCGACCACACGTCGCCCGCGGCTGCCTTGGCCTGCATCGTCTGCGTGTAAAGATCGTGCAGAAAGGTGATTTCGCGCAGCACATCCAGCGGAAAGCCCTGCCGATCCGGTCTGTCGCTCAGGAACAGGCTCGAGAAATACTGCTCCAGTTCCTCTTTTCCCCAAAGCTCCATCACCTTGTTGAAAATGTGCGGGAACCGGCTCTCCAGAATATAGGGGTAGCGCGCTTCACGGCCTTTCAGCAATGGCATCAGGACGGGGTGCATTCGACCTCTGCATAAAACGGCGGCGGCAAACCGACTTGCCACCGGCCTCTGTCTTGCGGATTCCATGGCCGTCATGACGGCATGGCACATTTTCACTTTAGCCCGGATATTTCTCGCATCGCGGGCGGATGGCGGACGATTCGCAAGCCGCCGCGCATCCTGCGCCACAGGTGTCGATTTCAAAACTACATGTCTCAAACCGACGACAGTTGCAGATCAAGCTATCTTTTTGTTTTTTGAGCAGTTTTCGGATTCGAGCGGATTTCCCGTCGTCTCGGGGCGACATTTTTCCGCCCTGTCGCTCGCGATGCCCTCGGGCAATCTCTGTTATCCGCTTGTTTATCAATTCCTTTTCAGAACTGGCTCGCATTTTGCCTATGGTTTCCCTGTTGCGGCCAGCTTACGGTTGCAACCATAAGCACAGCGTTACAGCAACCATTCACCGAAAGGACCAATCCCATGCTCAAAAATCTCATGAACTCCGGCAATTCCGGCAATTCCAGAACCGATTCGAACCGGGTTGGCCATTCGGCGTATGCGACGCCTGCCAGAGCGCCCGAAACCGCCAAGCCCGTCGAAGCCACCAAGACCGAAGCCTCCAGCGAAGCCAGGAAAGCCGCTTCCAGCGATGAAGGCAGCAAGCTCATCGTCGGACCGAACATCAAGCTGAAGGGTTCCGAAATCACCGATTGCGAAATTCTGGTGGTGGAAGGGCGCGTCGAGGCCTCGATGAAAAGCCGCGACATTCGCATTGCCGAAGGCGGCGTGTTTTCGGGCAAGGCCGAAATTGACGTTGCGGAAGTGCGCGGCAACTTCGAAGGCGAACTGACCGCCCACAAACGCCTGGTGATCCACGCCACCGGCAAGGTCAGCGGCACGATCCGCTATGGGGCGATGATGATCGAGGAAGGCGGCGCCATTTCCGGCGACGTGGCGATGCTCGCACAGGGAGGCAAGCAGGCCACGGTAGTGGAAGTGCCCACGAAGAGCGTTGGCAAGGAGGGGCAGGAAAAAGCCCCGGAAGCGGAGCAGGTGCCTTCCGGCTCCACGTATTTCCGCAACCAGGCAGGAAACCGTTAAGGCGGATTCAAGGTCCTGCCCCTGGCATGCTGTCGTCAGCACACGACAGCATGCCGCTACAGCTTCGCACTACGCCCGCCGTCCACCGCCAGGATCTGCCCGGACACGAAAGGGGCGTCCTCGATGAAGAAACGCACCGCGCGGGCAATGTCGGAAGGCGTGCCGGCGCGCTTGAGCATGGTATGCGAGACGATGCGCTGGCGGGTCACTTCATCGAAATCGGGATTGTCCTCCGGCCACATGATGGGGCCCGGCGCGACGCCATTGACGCGCACGTTGGGCGCGAGCTCGCGCGCGAGCGACTTGGTCAGCCCCACCAGGCCCGCCTTGGCGACCGAATATACCAGATAATTCTTCATCGGCCGGTCGGCATGGATGTCCGTGATGTTGACGATGCAGCCGTGACGCTTTTTCAGCTCCGGGGCGGCCGCCTGCGACAGGAACATCGGCGCCTTGAGATTGGACCCCATCAAATCGACCCAGTCCTTTTCGCCGATGGCGCCGACCGGGGTGGGATAGAAGCTCGACGCATTGTTGATCAGCACGTCCAGCCTGCCGAAGGTGGCCACGGTCTGCGACACCAGGCTGGGCAGCACGGGGGTATCGAGCAGGTCGGCCTGGATCAGCGCCACTGAGTTCTCGCGCACGGCGTTGAGCTCGTCCTGAAGCGCGCGCGCCTCTTCCGCCGAACTGCGGTAATGGATCATGAGATTGGCGCCGGTGGCGTGCATGAGGCGGGCAATCTCCGCGCCCACGCGCCTGGAGCCGCCGGTGATGAGGATGGTTTTTGCGGAGGTGGTTTTGCCGAGCATCGCTGCCGTCCTGTTGTATCCTTGTGCCCGATTATCCAACAAAACCGCCTCGCGCATGTCCCTGCCCGCCCCGGCTCCGGAACAGCTTGAAATCAGCCGGAAGCTATCGCACTGCATCCACGCCGAAATCGCCGCCCATGGCGGCTGGATTCCTTTTGCGCGCTATATGGAACTGGCCCTCTACGCGCCGGGGCTGGGCTATTACAGCGGCAGTTCGGAGAAGTTCGGCAGCGGCGGCGATTTCATCACCGCGCCGCAGATTTCCCCCCTCTTCGGCCGCGTGCTGGCGCGGCAATTCGCCGAAGTGTTGCGCCAGACCGGCGGCGGCGTCCTGGAGCTGGGCGCGGGCAACGGCCTGTTGGCCAGACAAGTTCTCGGCGAGTTCGATGCCCTGGGCATCGATGCACCCTATTCGATCCTGGAAGTGAGCGGCGAGTTGCGCGCGCGCCAGCAGCAGGCCCTGCAGGGCGGCGCTGGCCAAGTCCACTGGCTGGACAGCCTGCCGGAAAAATTCAGCGGCGTGATCTTCGGCAACGAGGTGCTGGATGCGCTGCCGGTGCATCTCATCCACTGGACCGAAAGCGGGCCGCAGGAACGCGGGGTGATCGTGAATGAAGAAGGCTTCGCCTGGCAGGATCATTCCATCACCGACCCGCTGCTGCTCGACCAGGCCCGCGCGCTCAAGCTTCCTGCCGGTTATGTGAGCGAGATCAATCTTGCCGCGCCGGCGCTGGTGAACAGCCTGGCCGAACGCCTGGAGTCCGGGCTGCTGTTCTTCATCGATTACGGTTTCGGGCGAAGTGAGTACTACCATCCGCAGCGGCACATGGGCACGCTGCGCGCGCACTTCCGCCACCATGCGCTCGACGATCCCTTTTATTTGCCGGGCCTGTGCGACCTGACCGCGCACGTGGATTTCACCGCCGTGGCCGACGCCGGGCTGGCAGCCGGACTGGACGTGTGCGGCTACACCACGCAGGCGAATTTCCTGCTGGCCGGCGGCATCACCGCCCTGCTCGCCGAAACCCCGGCGGATGCCGCAGCCAGCTACCTGCCCTTGTCGAGCGGCGTGCAGAAGCTCCTGTCGCCCGCCGAGATGGGCGAACTGTTCAAGGTCATCGGCATGGGCAAAAAAAACGCGCCCTGCCCGAGCGCGTTTTCATTCGGCGACCAGCGTCATAGGATTTAGGGGCTAGGCTTGGTGCGGCCCAAGGCCGCGCCATTTCAAAAGCGCGAAGCACAGCCCCTAGATTCCAGCCCCTGGCCCTCCCTAGCTCAGCTTTCCATGGCAGTGCTTGTACTTCCTGCCGCTGCCGCAGGGGCAGGGATCGTTGCGCCCGACCTTGGGGGTGTCGCGCGTGACCGGGCGGGTGGGCGCTTCTTCGGCGAGCGGCTCGTCCTTGCCGGCCAGCGCTTCGTCGTAGCCGGCGTGGTGGTACTGCACGTTGGCGACCTCTTCGTGCTGCTGTTCGGCCGCCTGAACGTCCTCCTCGCCCCTCACCTGCACGGTGGCGGTGATGCGGGTGACTTCCAGCTTGACGGCATCGAGCAGGTTGGAGAACAGCTGGAAGGCCTCGCGCTTGTATTCCTGCTTGGGGTTCTTCTGCGCATAGCCGCGCAGGTGGATGCCCTGGCGCAGGTGGTCGAGCGCGGCCAGATGCTCGCGCCAGTGCGAGTCCAGGCTTTGCAGCATGATGGCGCGCTCGAAGTGGCGCAGCACCTCGGGGCCGACGATCGCCTCCTTGGCGGCATAGGCCTCGTTGGCCGCTTCCACGGCCTTGGCGCGCAGACCGGCTTCGTCCAGCTTTTCGTCCTCCTTCAGCCACCGGGCGAGCGGGACTTGCAGGCCGAACTCCGATTCCAGCGCCTTTTCCGCGCCCTCCACGTCCCACTGCTCCTCCATGGAACCGGGCGGAATGTACTGCTCCATCACCGTGTTGATGACATCCGCGCGCATGGCGGCGATGGTGTCGGCGATGTTTTCCGCCGCCAGGAGTTCGTTGCGCTCCTGGTAGATGACCTTGCGCTGGTCGTTGGCGACGTCGTCGTATTCCAGCAGTTGCTTGCGGATGTCGAAGTTGCGCGCCTCCACCTTGCGCTGGGCGTTCTCGATGGCGCGCGACACCCAGGGATGCTCGATGGCCTCGCCCTCGGGCAGCTTGAGCTTGGCCATGATGGCGGCCACGCGGTCGGACGCGAAGATGCGCAGCAGCGGGTCTTCCAGCGACAGATAGAAACGCGAGGAGCCGGGGTCGCCCTGGCGACCGGAACGGCCGCGCAGCTGGTTGTCGACGCGCCGCGATTCGTGGCGCTCGGTGCCGATGATGTGCAGGCCGCCGGCCGCCAGCACCTGTTCGTGCACTTTCTGCCACTCGGCCTTGAGCGCATCCTTGCGCGCGGCTTTTTCCGCCTCGGCGAGCGACTCGTCGGCATCGATGGCATCGAGCTGCTTCTGGATGCTGCCGCCCAGGACGATGTCGGTGCCGCGGCCCGCCATGTTGGTGGCGATGGTGATCGCGCCGGGGCGGCCGGCTTCCGCCACCACCTCGGCTTCGCGCGCATGCTGCTTGGCGTTCAGCACCTCGTGTTGCAATCCTTCCTGGGTCAGCAGCCCGGACAGGTATTCGTTGATCTCGATGGAAGTGGTGCCGACCAGCACCGGCTGGCCGCGGCCCTGGCAGTCGCGGATGTCCTTGATCACCGCCGCGTATTTTTCCTTGGCGGTCATGAACACCTGGTCGTGCAGGTCTTTCCTGATCATGGGCCGGTGCGTGGGCACCACCACGGTTTCCAGGCTGTAGATCTGCTGGAATTCGTAGGCCTCGGTGTCCGCCGTGCCGGTCATGCCTGCAAGCTTGGCGTACATGCGGAAGTAGTTCTGGAAGGTGATGGAGGCGAGCGTCTGGTTTTCCTTCTGGATCGTCACGCCTTCCTTGGCCTCCACCGCCTGGTGCAGGCCTTCCGACCAGCGCCGTCCGGCCATGAGGCGGCCGGTGAACTCGTCGACGATGATCACTTCATTGTTCTGCACCACATAGTGCTGGTCGCGGTGGTACACCGCATGCGCCCGCAGCGCGGCGTTGACGTGGTGCATGAGGCGGATGTTGCTGGCGTCGTACAGGCTGCTGCCCTCGGGCAGGAGGCCAATTTCCATCAGGATGGCCTCGATCTTCTCGTGGCCGGTTTCCGAAATCAGCACGGTATGCGCCTTCTCGTCCACCCAGTAGTCGCCCTCGCCGTCCTCCTTTTCCTGCCTGCTCAGGCGCGCGGGGATGGCGTTCACCGCCTGATACAGCTCGGTGCTGTCCTCGGCCTGGCCGGAAATGATGAGCGGGGTGCGCGCCTCGTCGATGAGGATGGAGTCCACCTCGTCGACGATGGCGAAATTCAGCGCGCGCTGCACCTTCTCGGACAGCTGGAACACCATGTTGTCGCGCAGGTAGTCGAAGCCGAACTCGTTGTTGGTGCCGTAGGTGATGTCGGCAGCGTAGGCCATCTGCTTCTGCTCGTGCGGCATCTGCGACAGGTTGACGCCGACGGTCAGCCCCAGGAAGTTGTAGAGCCGGCCCATCCATTCGGCGTCGCGGCTGGCGAGGTAATCGTTCACCGTCACCACGTGCACGCCCTTGCCGGGCAGCGCATTCAGATACGCGGGCAGGGTGGCCATCAGGGTCTTGCCCTCGCCGGTGCGCATCTCGGAAATCTTGCCGTCGTGCAGCACCATGCCACCCACCATCTGCACGTCGAAATGGCGCATGCCCAGCACGCGCCGGCTGCCTTCGCGCACCACGGCGAAGGCCTCGGGCAGAAGCTGGTCGAGGGTTTCGCCCTTGGCCAGGCGCTCGCGGAACTCGTCGGTCTTGGCGCACAGCTCCGCATCGCCAAGTTTTTCCATGGCCGGCTCAAACGCATTGATCGCCCGCACCTTCTGCATGTATTGTTTGATCAGCCGTTCATTGCGGCTGCCGAAAATTTTCTTGACGATGTTTTGCAGCATGGGATGCAGATGCCCCGAAAAGTGCCAGTAAATCGGCCGATTTTAACACAGCGGTCTTTACGACCCGCTTACGGAGAAGCGTCTTGGCGCAGCGCCTGAGCGAGCTTCTGGCCGGCCTGCCCGCGATGCGGCAGGCGCAGGCGCTCGCCGCCCTGCAAAAGCGGTTCGATGCGGCATTGCCCGCGCGGTTCCGCGGCGAGGCGCAGGTCGTGGCGCTGGAGCAAGGGGAATTGCGCGTGCTGTGCGCGAACGGCGCCATTGCCAGCCGCCTGCGCCTGGAAGCGCAAAACCTGGCCGACGCGCTGCAAAAACGCGGCCTGGCGGTGCGCCGCGTGAGCCTGAAGGTGCAGCCCGCCAACTCGCGCAAAGTGCCCCCTCCCCGCCCCAAGCCCCCCCTGCCCGCCGCGGCGAAGCAGGCATTCGCCTCAGCCAGCGAACGACTGGAAGATGGCGAAGTGAAGGCGGCACTGCAACGCCTGCTCAAACACCACGACGGCAAGTAGGCGCCCCTTGCGAAACGCTTCCATCCAGCCCCGCAACGCTACCGTCGGTCGGCAAAAACTCCGGCTTTGGACAAGCGGCCTAAACTTCGATATCCGGACGGCCGTAAGGAAGTACGCCTGTTTTGCACCCTGCGGCAAGCCTGCCCGGGCAGCCGGGATCCTTCGGCGCCGCCCCAGCCGGAATGTTTTACCGTTGTATCAATCACATAGAGCAATGAACGTGTTTTGTACAAGCCCCAAAAAAACCAAGCGTGCAACGCTATTGATCCTGCTGGCCGCAACCACCACGGCATGCGACCCGGTGACGCTCACCGCCGCCTCGCTCGGCGCCGGCGTGGGCATCTCGCATACCCTGGGCGGCATCGTTTACAAGACCTTTACCGCCCCCATGAAGACTGTCGAGGAAAGCAGCGTCGCGGCCATGCGCGACATGGGCGTCAAGGTTGTCTCGCGCACCACCAACAAGGAAGGCGAGCGGGTCATCAATGCGACCGCCAAGGACAGGGAAATCGAGGTGCTGCTCGAGCCCCTCACCCCCCGCACCACGCGCATGCGCGTCATCGCCAGCAACGGAGTGCTGAAGGACAGCGCCACCGCCACGGAAATCCTGCTTCAAACCGAGCGGGTTCTTTCCAGGGGGTGAGCTTTTTTTCATCTTTGACCCAAGGAGGCAGATCATGAAATACCCCAAACGCCTTTCCATCCTGATGGCCTGCTGCCTGGCGGCGGCATTTTCCGGCGCCCAGGCGCAAGAGACGAGCGACGGCGCCGCAACGGGCACCGTCGGCACTTCATCGACCACCGAAGCGCAGCTGGCTGCGGAGTTTGCTGGATTCCTGGGCGGCGAGGAACAGGCCGGCGCCGTCGTCTCCGGCCTGCGCCAGGGCACCGCATTCGACCTCACGACCGAAACGACGACCACCGACCCGGCAACGAACCAGACCACGACCAGCACTTCAACCACCACCATCGAACCGCCCACCGGAACCATGGGCTACGGCAACGTGCGCATCACCCTGCGCCTGGCGCAGGCGCAATTGAACCAGATGGGCATCACCGAACCCACGCCGGAGCAGTTGTCCTCGGTATTGCTGGGCGGCGAGATCAACGGTACCCAGGTCGACGGCATTCTCGCCATGCGCGCCGATGGCATGGGCTGGGGGCAGATCGCCCAGAAATACGGCATGACCGTGGGACAGGTCATGGGCAAAGGCGTGGGCCTCTCCAATCAGACCGCCACCAGCGCGCAGTCGAAAGCCGGCCGCACCAGCACTTCGGGCACAGCCTCCTCCGCCAAGTCATCCGCCTCATCGCAAGTTCGCGCCAATGGCTACATTCCCAGCGGCAAGCCTGCCGGAAGCGGCATCGTGACCGGCATGGGCGGCAGCGCGAACGCAAGCGGAAATGGCGGCGGCAAGGGGCAAACCATCAAGGCCAGCGCCCAGGGCAAGGGGGCAATGTCGGCCGGCGGCCAGCATGTCTCCGGCGCCGCCAACGCCACGGGCGGCGCGAGCGCCTCGGCCCCGGGACAGCTCAAGAAGAACTGAGCGCGAGCCGCAAACCATTCCCCCATCCCGAGTACCGTGTGCGGGGGCTGCGCCGGCAGCCCCCGTTTTTTCAGCGCAGGATCACGCGCTCGGCAACGAAAACCAGCGCCACCACCACCGCCAGCACGACGATGAAGCGCACGATGCGGCTGGCGTAGCGGAGATATTTCTTGTCGCGGGTGAACAGCCAGGCCAGCGCCAGTCCGGCAATGCCGATCAGCGCAAGAACCAGCAGCAGGCGCAGGGCGATCATGCCGCCTGGGGATAAAAATGCGCCACCGCTTCCGGCGCATCCTCGGTGTTTTCGAAGGTGACCAGTTCCCAGGCCGCCTGGTTTTCCATCAACGCGCGCAGCAGTTGGTTGTTGAGCGCATGACCCGATTTGTGCGCTTCGAGGCGGCCGATGATGGGCTTGCCGATCATGTAGAAATCGCCGATGGCGTCGAGCACCTTGTGCTTGACGAATTCGTCGTCATAGCGGAGACCGTCGGCGTTGAGCACGCGGTATTCGTCCATGACGATGGCGTTGTCGAGCGAGCCGCCGAGCGCGAGGTTGTTGTTGCGCAGCATTTCGACTTCGTGCATGAAGCCGAAGGTGCGCGCGCGCGCGACTTCACGGATATAGGAAGTGTTGTCGAAATCCACGCTCACCACCTGGCCGGACTGTTCGAACACCGGGTGGTCGAAATCGATGGTGAAGTCGATGCGGAAGCCGTCATAGGGAGACAGGCGCACCCACTTGTCGCCCTCCCTCACTTCGATCGGTTCGAGGATGCGCACGAACTGCTTGGGCGCGTTCAACTCCTCGATGCCGGCCGATTGCAACAGGAACACGAAGGGTGCGGCCGAGCCGTCCAGGATCGGCACCTCGGGGCCGGTGAGGTCGATCACGATGTTGTCGATGCCCAGGCCCGCCAAAGCCGACATCAGGTGCTCGACGGTGGCGACCTTGACCTTGTCCACCGTCAGCGCGGAACACAGGCGCGTGTCGGTGACCTTGTAAGGATCCACGGGAATGTCCACCGGCGGATCGAGATCCACGCGGCGGAACAGGATGCCGGTGCCGGCCGCCGCCGGGCGCAGGGTCATCTCGACCTTGACGCCGGAATGCAGGCCCACGCCGGTGGTCCTGACCTGGGTTTTGAGCGTGCGCTGTCTGATCATGCCCTCAGTGGTCCAACTTGTTGTTTGAGAATGGATTTTAACAGGGATCAGGGGGTAGGATTCAGGGGTCAGGGCTTGTGCGGCCGAAGGCCGCGTTGTTTTTTAAAGCGCGAAACACGTTCCCTGATCCCTGAATCCTACCCCCTACCCCTTCACGCACAACTTCGGCCGCAAAAACGCCACCCGTTTCGCCAATCCGGCTTTTTCCGTCGCTTCGGCCACGCGGTCCACATCCTTGTAGGCGCCGGGCGCTTCTTCCGCCGCGCCGCGCATGGAACGTGTGCGAATCAGTATCCCTCGGCCCGCCAACTCATCGATGAGCTCCCGGCCATGCCAACGTTTTAGCGCCGCATTGCGGCTCATGGCGCGGCCGGCGCCGTGGCTCGCGGAGGCGTAGGCCGGGTTGCCCGGCAGCCCTGCCAGCACGTAGGAGCCGGTGCCCATGCTGCCGCCGATGATGACCGGCTGGCCCGCGTTGCGGTAGCGTTCCGGCAGTTGCGGGTGACCCGGCGCGAAAGCGCGGGTCGCGCCCTTGCGGTGCACGTACAGCCAGCGCATCCTGCCCGCGACTTCGTGCTGCTCCAGCTTGCAGGTGTTGTGCGAGACGTCGAACAGGGTTTCCAGCCGCGCCTCGGGCAGGATGTGAGCAAACACTTCGCGCGTGAGATGGGCGAGAATCTGGCGGTTGGCGAGCGCACAATTGATGGCGGCGTTCATGGCGCCGAGATAGGCCTGGCCTTCCGGGCTGTTGATCGGCGCGCAGGCCAGTTCACGGTCGGGCAGGGTGATGCCCAGCCTGCCCGCCGCCTTGGCCAGACTCACCAGATAGTCGGTGCCGATCTGATGACCCAGCCCGCGCGAGCCGCAGTGGATGGACACCAGGATCTGGCCTTCATGCAGCCCGAAAGCCTGGGCGCAGGCGGGATCGAAAATTTTTTCCACCACCTGCACTTCCAGGTAGTGGTTGCCCGAGCCCAGCGTGCCCATTTCGCCGCGCTGTCGCTTCTTGGCCAGTTCGGAAACCTGGCGCGGATCGGCGCCTTTCACGCAGCCATGTTCCTCGATGTACTGCAAATCTTCGTCCACGCCGTAGCCGCGTGCCAAGGCCCAGTCGGCGCCCGCCAGCATGATGTCGTCGATCTCTTTCGTGCTCAACTTGATGTCGCCTTCCTGGCCCACGCCGGCCGGGATGTTGCGGTACAGCGAGTCGGCCAGTTGCACGGCCTTGGGCGCCAGCTGGTCCAAAGCGAGGCTGGTGCGCAGGCAGCGGATGCCGCAGGAAATGTCGAAGCCGACGCCGCCGGCGGAAATGATGCCGCCCAGGTCCGCGTCGAAGGCGGCCACGCCGCCGATGGGAAAACCGTAACCCCAGTGCGCGTCCGGCATGGCCATGGCCGGGCCGACGATGCCCGGAAGCCGGGCAACGTTGAGGATCTGCTCGCCCACCTTGTCGTCCATGTCGGCCAGCAGCTCGCGGTCGGCATAGAGCTGCACCTCGGCGCGTTTTTCGCCTGTGGTTTTGGGGAGGGTCCAGCAGGTTTCGTTCAGCGGTTTAAAGCGATTTATATCCACGATTACACATCCACGACGCAGCGTGCTTCCCAGCCCGCCACGTCCTGTTTGACCGAAAGCGCGGTCAGGGTCGCGCCCTTGACCTCGGTGCCGCGCACGATGGCCGGGCTCCACATGCAGCCGAATGCCCGCCCCAGGTAATGCGCACCGTCGCGCGCCAGTTCAAAACGGTTGAAAACCGCGCCATGCAGGCGCGCCTCGGCCAGCAGGCGGTTGAGCCAGGTGACCAGGGCAAATTCGACATCGGCTTCTTCAAAGCGAATCTCGACGCTCAAAGTTTCCTGCACCTCCGACGGCTGCGCCATGATGGCGAACATGGCGCGTGCGGCCTCGACAAAGGCAGCCTCCGGCGTGGCGCCACGGCCGATCACGCCGATGTCGGCGCCGTGCTCGAAATAGGCTGTTTCATCGTTCATTTCAGGATTCCCGCTCCTATCAATGTAGCCTGCTGCAATCCCGCTTGCCGGAAATGATGCGGGCGCCTAACTTGAAGGTATGGCAACGAGGGAGAAACGACCATGATCTTCGCAGACCGCCAGGACGCGGGGCGCCAGCTGGCCAAGGCCTTGTCGGCCTACCAGGGCCGGAACCCGCTGATCCTTGCCATTCCCCGGGGGGCGGTGCCCATGGGCAAGACCATTGCCGAGCTTTTGGGCGGCGAACTGGATGTCGTGCTGGTCCGCAAGCTGACCTCTCCCTACAGCAGCGAATTCGCCTTGGGCGCGATCGACGAATCGGGCTGGGCCTATATCGCCGATTACGCCGCCTCCGCCGGCGGCACGCCCGAATACCTGGAACAGGAAAAACAGCGCCAGATGGCAACGCTGCGCGAGCGCCGCGCGCAGTACACGCCGCTGCACCCGCCCATCGATCCGGCCGGGCGCATCGTCATCATCATCGACGACGGGCTCGCCACCGGCAGCACCATGATCGCCGCCCTGCATGCCACGCGCGCCAAGAAACCGGCCAGGCTCATCTGCGCGGTGCCGGTTTCCCCGCCCGATACGCTGGAAAAAGTCCGCCCGCTTTGCGACGAACTGGTCTGCCTGCATGCGCCCTGGGATTTCCGCGCAGTGGGCCAGTTCTACATGAATTTCAACCAGGTGTCGGATGACGAAGTCGTCGAAGTTCTTCGCAAGCACTGAATCGCAGGCAAGCCTGCTCCTACAAGGATGGTTGATGTAGGAGCACCCTTGGGTGCGATCAATTCGATTGGCTCGACTTGAAATGACTTTCGAACCAACCCGCTGCCTGGGCGGCAACCTCTTCCAGGGTGCCGGGCTCCTCGAACAGGTGGGTGGCGCCGGGCACGATGACAAGCTGCTTCTCACATTGCAGGTGGGAGAAGGCCGATTCGTTCAACTCGATGACGCCGAAATCCTGCCCGCCCACCAGGAACAGCGTGGGCGCCTTGACCTTGGAGAGCGCCGCCGGCGGCGCCAAGTCGGGACGGCCGCCGCGCGACACCACGGCGGCGATCGACTCATCCTGGGCGGCAGCGCGCAGAGCGGCAGCGGCGCCGGTGCTGGCACCGAAATAGCCGATGGGCAGCGCGGCAGTGTCAGGGTTTTTCCGCACCCAGCGCGCGGCGGCCACCAGGCGTTCGACGAGGAGGTCAATGTCAAAGCGACGCGAATAGTCGCGATCCTCTTCCGGGGTGAGCAGGTCCATGAGCAGGGTACCGACGCCATGCTCGCGCAGCACGCGCGCCACGAAATTGTTGCGCGGGCTGTGGCGGCTGGAGCCGCTGCCGTGGGCGAACAGCACCAGCCCGGCAGGCCGCTCGGGCAGTTCCAGTGCGCCTTCGATATGCGCGCCGTCAACGGGGATGCGAACCACTTCATTTCTCATATCTCATGCCCCCATGCTCAATCTGATGGGAATGCGCCGCTGCCCGAAGCCGCCTTCGAACTTGCCGAAGCGGCCGGCGATGGCAGTCTGGCAATGCGGGCAGTGACCGTCCTCGGTGACTTCATATTTCAGGATGCGGTGCCAGTCGCGCACGATGAGCGGCTTGCGGCAAGACGGGCAATAGGTGGTGCCGCCGTCGGGGTCGCTCACGTTTCCAGTGTAGACGTAATTCAGGCCCTCGCTTTGCGCGATGTGGCGAGCACGGAACAGGGTTTCGGGCGGGGTGGCGGGCGCGTCGATCAGTTTGAAGTCGGGGTGGAAGGCGGTGAAATGCAGCGGCACATCGCGGCCCACTTCCTGCACCAGCCATTTGCACATGGACTCGATTTCCTGGCTGGAATCGTTGTAGCCGGGGATGAGCAAGGTGGTGATTTCGGTCCACACGCGGGTTTCGTGTACCAGGTACGCCAGCGATTCCAGCACCGGCTGCAGGTGCGAGCCGGTGAGCTTGAAATAGAACGCGTCGGTGAAGGCCTTCAAGTCGACGTTGGCCGCGTCCATGTGAGCGAAAAACTCGCGCCGCGGCTCGGCGTGGATGTAGGCCGCGGTCACCGCCACGGTCTGGATGCCGCGCGCATGGCAGGCCTCGGCCGCATCCAGCGCGTATTCGGTGAAGATCACCGGATCGTTGTAGGTGAAGGCCACGCTCTTGCAGCCCGAAGTTTCGGCGGCGATGGCGATCTGTTCCGGCGACGCCTGATCCATGAGCCGATCCATGGTTCTGGACTTGCTGATATCCCAGTTCTGGCAGAACTTGCAGGCGAGGTTGCAGCCCGCGGTGCCGAAGGACAGCACCGAGGAGCCGGGATAGAAATGGTTGAGCGGCTTTTTCTCGATGGGGTCGATACAGAAGCCGGAAGAACGCCCGTAAGTGGTGAGCACCATCTGTTCGCCCACGCGCTGGCGCACGAAGCAGGCGCCGCGCTGGCCTTCGTGCAATCGGCAATCGCGCGGACAGAGGTCGCACTGGATGCGGCCGTCGGGCAGCTTGTGCCACCAGCGTGCAGGATGGAGTCCGGTTTCCAGTTCAGTCATGCGCGGCCTCCTTCCACTTGCTCACGGCATAGCGCGACAGGCGGATTTCGTCGTGCCAGAAATCCGCCGGCAGCCCGGCCTTGCGCTTCAACTGCGCAAGGAAAAGCGCTGGTTTGGACAGGGTTTCCCACACCTGCGGCAAAAACGTGCTGCGGTGGCGGCCATATTCCAGGATCAGGCCGTCCTCGTGGGGACGCAGCAGGCGCAGGGCGTGCGCCTCGCTTTCGAATTCGAGCGGCTCGGCGGCGCCGAGTTCAGAGACCTCGACCCGCACCTGCGCGAACTCGCGGTTGCTCAAGGGCGGAAAGCGCGGATCGCGGAAAGCCGCAGCGACAGCATTGCCCTGCACGTCCTCCAGCAAGGGCCGGTGCGCTTCCAGGCTGCCGATGCAGCCGCGCAGTTCTCCATCCAGCATGAGGGTGACGAAGCTCGCGCCGGGCACCTGCATCCAGGGCCGCATCTGCAGCACAAGCGGTTCCGCGCCGAAACGTTCGCCGATGGCGCCGCGCGCTGCCGCCAGCAGGATCCCGCCGCGTTCATTGTCTGCCGGATGCGGCAGCGGAGTTTCGTGGAAGGCGAGCGCGGCATAACCTACAACACCCGCCTTGTCGCCGGCGGTATCGCCCGAATTGCGCAGGTCCAGCAATTCCGCCCGCAGGCCGCGGCGCCGCGCAAGCGCGAGCAGGCCGTTGACCGGTGTGGCGCCGCAGGCCTGCTCGTGATTGAGTCCCGCTTCCAGCCGCAGCATGCGTTCCACCGATTCCGCGTCCGTTTCGCATGCCTCGTCGTAGGGCAGGTAGTGGGAAAGGTCGGAGCTGATGACGATCAGGGTTTCCGGCCCGCCCCAGAGGCGTTCCAGCACGGCGGCCACTTCGTCGGACGTGGCGCTGCCCACCACCAGCGGCACCAGTTGAAACTCGCCCAGCACGGTTTGCAGAAAAGGCAGATGCACTTCCAGGGAATGCTCCAGCGCATGCGCGGCTTCGCTGGCGATCACTTGCGGCAGGTCGGCCAGGGCCTCGATGGCCTGCTGGTCCAGCGCCACTTCGCCCAGCGGGGTGGCAAAACGATTTGCTTCCGGCAGGGCCAGGCCGCGCACCGCCACCCGGTGCGCCGGGCCCAGCAGCGCCACGCGCCGGATCGTGCCGGCAGCAGGCACCAGGCGGGCGTAGCCGCGGGCCGCGACGGGCCCGGAGTAGACGTAGCCGGCATGCGGCACGATGAGGGCCTTGGGCGCGGAGGCATCTTCGGATTTCGGGACAGCGGCCATCAGGCGGCCAAGCTCGCCGCGGAGTCGTGCCGGGTCGGCCGGATAGAAGTAGCCTGCCACGGCAGGCATGCGAACAGCGTTCATTACCCCAGTTTAGATAGGGGTGATGAAAAAAGTTACAAACCGTCGTTAGAAATCATATTTGCATTTTTACCACCCGCGCACCCTCAAATTTCGGTTGCAAAACTTGATAAAACTTGATTTTTGGCTTGGCAGGCCCAATAATTCGCGCATGGAAAAAACCCTCAATTCCGTGGCAGTGCAAAGCGCGCTTGCCCATCGTGGAATGACCCAGGGTGAATTGGCAGCAGCTGTAGGGACATCATCCCAGGCCGTCACCAACTGGTTGAAAGGGAAAGACTTTCCCCGCCCGGCCTCCCTGCTCAAACTTGCGACCATACTCAGCCTGCCCTTCGATCAACTCGTAACAAAGAGTGACGTTGGCCGGCCTGTCATCGCCTATCGCAAGAAGGCCAACGTCAAAACAACCGCCGCACACCTCGCCAAAGCCGAGGGTATCGGCATGCTGCTCAAGCCGCTGGTTGCTCATCTGCCCGAACAGCGAGCGCTGCGCACACTGATCACTTCTCCCTCCACCGATTACGACAAGCTCCAGACCGCCGTCTCGCAAACCCGCGACCGGCTCGGCATTGGGGAAACGGCTGTGCTGGAATACGAGCACCTGATCGGCGAATTCAGGGAATGCGGCGCGGTTCTCGTCCCGGTGCTGTGGGGCAACAAGGGCAATCACGAAAATGCCCTGCATATCCGCCTGCCCAAGGAAGACGTCACCTTCATCTTCCTCAACCTCGACACCCACCTGGAAGACTTCAAATTCTGGATGGCGCACGAACTGGCGCATGTGTTCACGCCAGAACTATCGGGTACCAACGAAGGAGAGGATTTTGCCGACGCCTTCGCGGGCGCATTGCTGTTTCCGAAAGCCTGCGCCGAAACGGCTTACCGCGCCGCTTGCCAGGAAAAGAAGGCCGACCGGGTAATTCACGCGTTAGTGGCTCAAGCAGCAAACCACATGATCTCGCTGTTTACCGTGTACCAGCAGGTTCAACAGTTTGCCAAGGCCGCAGGCCTGCCCGCACTGAATATCGACGAAAAGTCAGTTCATGCACTGCGCAACAGCCAGCGCTGGCCCCTGGTCAGCCAAGCCCTGTTTGACCCGATGCCACCCTCCCCTCAGCGCTACATCGCCGCCTGCGAGAACACTTTCCAGACCGGCTTTTTCCATGCCCTGAAACGCATGATCGTAGAGAGTGGCACTGGCGCACCCTATATCCAACAGACACTCGACACACCACTGCAAGACGCCCTGGCCCTCCACGAGGAACTGCGTCGTTGACTCTGGTGTTGCTTGATACCAACGCGTACCTGCGTTTGGCCAAGCGCATCCGTCCCTTGCTGGGAAAATCATTCGGACAGAAGCAATATGTCCTCACCATCCTGAAACAGGTCGAGGACGAGGTTCACAGAAACCCGCGCCTAAAATTTAACTATCCCTGGTTTTCCGAATCGGGCCACACCGAAGAACGGCTCGCCAAACAAGTCAGGTTGAGCAAGGAAGAACGTACGCAAATCGACGCCGCCGCCAGCGTGCTGCGCGCCCATGTCCTTGCCGACCCTCACAGCTACACCACACTTGGCCGCGACCCACCTTCAACGACTGATTGTTTTCTGCTGGCCTTTGGCCTGGTTCGCCCTGCCATAGTCGTAACCGACGACCTCGGCATGCACAAACTTGCCAAGGACTTCGACATCGACATCTGGCATGGCCACGAACTGCTGAAGAAGATGCTCAGCGCCAAGGCCATTACCAACGAGCTTGTTCAGGAAATCTTCACCGCGCTCGAAAACAATAGCGACCTGCCACGTACGTGGCAGGAGGCCAAACACACGGAATTCAAAAAACTGTTCGGGGCGAGAGACTAAGCTCGCTGAGTTTGCCCCACACGCAGACGAGAGTAGCGTGGATTTTTTGCCTGAAGCGGTCAATCAGTTCGCGATTCGCACAACCACGTTGCTCGGCTTCGATCTCGGCGACTATGGCCGCCGGATTTCGGGATGCTCGAGACTCATTCGGCAAGCGGAAACCATCGAAGCAACGCATCCTTCAATGTGAGAAAAGCCGGGTCAGTACATCCTCGCGCAGTTACCCGCATTGCCAGTTGTTGATAGATCGCGGATGACCTTCCTTTCCTAGACTGACGAAGCACCCATTCGACAGCCTCTTTTGGGCGAACAGGTTTCGCCTCGTTTGGTTGCCAGAAACCCTTGGTTTCAAGATCGGCACGAAGTGCAGCGAATGTATTCTCAAAACCCAAGGCTGAACAAACATGAGGACTATCCTGCCATACCCAGTTTTCTAATTCAGGCGCGATAACCACCGCACATCCACTATCGTCTAACCAGCCGGCGTTGACTAGATGTTCGTTTAAACGTTGCGATATCGTGTCCTCGCCCGGTGAGCCGCCCCATTCGGCATCGACAACAACCACCGCGTGCCGGTGGCTGCTGGCATAAGGCTGCAAGAATTCATTTGCTTTGGTGTAAAGCCCCGGATCACTCTGTCCGTGTGCGACCTTCAGATCCTCACGAGGGTTAAAATCAAAACGCCCGCACCCCAATGCTCGGTGAAAACCCTCACGCGAGAAAAAGCCCTTGAGCATTCCTTCCATGTTCTTGTCCGCCACCAGAAACAGGCAATCCCTCATCCCAACACTCCTGTTGCGAACAATTCACCGAGGTTCAGCGCAGATTTCCACTCTCGCAAGCGCGGATGCTCATTGCCTCGAACAATATCCACGGCACCTTCATCTGTCTTGCCAAAACAGAGAATCTGCTTTGACTCCAGTAGGCTGAGCACAACAGGAGAGTGCGTGGCGCACAACACCTGTGCGTCATAAACAGAGGACAGTGATTGCATCACGGTTTCCATCGCCTTTGGGTGAATGCCGTTTTCGGGTTCTTCAATCAGCACCACGTTCGGGGTTGTAGGCGCGTAAGCCAGTAAGGTTAAGGCGAGCAGCCGCAGCGTGCCATCGGAAAGCACCCATGAGGGGGCAACCAAGCCGCTCTTGTATTTCAACTGGATATAACGGGAGCGGTCTTCAAGTTTTTCGCAAGTCTGTATATCTTCCAAATCGTCCAGTGTAGTTGCCAGATGCGCCACCCAATCACGTTTGGCTTTTGACTCGCTTTTATTTTCAAGCGCATGTACCACCCATGGCAGGTTCGAACCATCTGGCAGAAAATCAGATGGGGAGCCTGCTGGCGAAGGCATACGCATCTTCTCCGCATTGAGCATCAAGCGATGGATACCCTCCATCAATACCCGCTTTGCCCAGGTTGCCGCCGGAAATTTCTGTTCATCTTCTGGCAAGTTAGCTAGTGCACTCTTGGCTGGGCCAAGGCGAAACAGATTGTTCCAGTCCGACGTTTCCGAACGGAAATAATCGTTCCCGCTTTCAACTACTTTGCTAACAACTTTGCGCCAGCCCGTTGGGCTTTTTTTGTTTTGCGGTAAAACGATATGCTCCGGGGCAGTTTCTGGGCTAGGGAACAATGTCTGCTGATGGGTTTTACGCAGCTTGATTTCGTCGCATAGCAACAAGGTTTCATGGTCAAAACCCAAACGCCCATCGGTATGGATGCCCAACTCGTAACGCGCATAACGGTAACGCTTACCCAATTTTTCGACAATCTCGCTAGGCAACTCCAGGGTCACTGCGATTTCCACCCCGCCCCCTTGGCGCAGCCAGGTCAAATCCAGCGGATCAACCGCGCGAGGTGCGATGTTCATGCGGGCATTGCCAAACACTGCGGCATCAAGCCCGCTGGCCAGAACGTCGCGCACCAGCAATAAGGCATCGAACAGAGTACTTTTTCCGCAGGCATTCGGCCCTACCATCACCAGAAATGGCTCGAAATCGACCGATACATAGCGCAAGGCGCGCAGGCCTTTTACTTCCAATTGCCGGATCATGCGTTTTCTCCGAAAGGTTCTGGGGTATTTTCACCCCAAACGCGGGCGAGGGCGGCCTGGATTTTTTGCTCGAAGCGGGCGATCAATTCGCGGTTGGCGGCGACCAGCGCCTGCTCAGCTTCGATTTCGGCGACGATGGCTTGCTGGATGGCGAGGGGTGGGAGGGGGATTTTGATCGTCTTGATATCGACCAGATGGAGATTCGTGACCGTCCCTGACTTCGAGCGAGCAGTAGCCTGCGCATAGGCTGTGCCTGAATTCAGAAAGCACTTCAAATAGTGTGAGTCTAGCAACTCCTTCTTGGGCTTAATCAGACAGAGGCTGACGAAGATGCTGAACTCCCAATCCCAATCGACGAGTTTCGCGATGCCGATGGTGCCGTTTTTGGAGTAAAGCACATCACCTTTCTCCGGACGACAGCGCTTTATCAACTCATCATGTTCTTCCTGCGGAATAAATTTCTTCGAAGTGTTGCTTTCCGTGATATCTGTAACACGCAGAAACGGAACACCCGTTTCGACGTAGGTCGGAGTGAAATGTGCGCCGTCTGTGATCTTGGTTGTGACTTCGCTCAGCTCGAAGATCGGCCAGTCAGGGTGGATGGGGATGTGGGGGCGGTAGTGGTCGAGGACGGCGCGGGCGCCGTCGATGACTTTCTGGTAGCCCTCGATCTCCGCCACGATCTCCTTCTGCACTTCCAGCGGCGGCAGGGGGATTTGGAGTTCGCAGAACTTGGATTTGGAGATCTCCGCGAAGGTGCCGCCCGTCGCCCATGCTTGCATGGTCGGCACAAGCTTCGTGAGCGCGAGCGCGACATACTCCGGCACTGCTCGCGTCGAATCCTCGATGACAACGTTCTTGAAGCCCTGATTCGTGGCGATGGGGACGCGGTTGATGGCGATGCGGCCAATGGTCGCGCGGGTTGAGACAACGACCGAGTTCGCAGGAATCATCTTCGCGGAAGATTCGCGCAGACCTTTGTCGGAGATCGTCCGCTTCGTCGCGGTGATTTCAGAAATGAAGTCGGTCGCAGGGAGATCGACGAGCGTCGCCCAAGGAATCCTGCCGCCCCAATACTCTTCCACGTCGGACTTGGGAGTGCCGCCACTTTCAACTCGAAAGAGGCTCTCTTCGCCGAGAGAGACGAGCGGGAAAGAATGATTGGATGCTGCCCCATCCCGATACCGCTCCCCACTGAGGTTGTAGTCGCCATTCGCGGCAATCTTCTCTTTCGGCACGATCAGGCCGCAGGTGGGCTGGAGATCGGCGGTGGTGTCTCCGGTGCGCAGCGCGTGGAGGTAGGCGTCGAGTTCGGCCTTGACCTGCGGGAGGTCGTTCTTGTCGAAGGCGCGGCGCTGAGCGCCGAGGCCGAAGCCGTCGTTTTCCACCTTGAAGAAGGCGATGGTGTCGGCAGCCTTGGCCAGCGATTTGTCGAGGATGAGGATGGAGGTTTTCACGCCGGAGTAAGGATTGAAGCAACCCGCCGGGAGCGAGACGACGGCGACGAGGCTGCTTTCCACCAGCATCTTGCGCAGGGCTTTGTAGGCGGTCTGGCTCTGGAAGATGATGCCCTCGGGCACGATGATGGCGGCACGACCTTGTGGCGTGAGGTGCTCGGCCATGTAGTCCACGAACAGCACTTCGCTGCGCTTGGCCTGGATGGAGAAGCGCTTGTGCGGCTTGATGCCGCCTTTGGGCGACATGAAGGGCGGGTTGGCGAGGATGACGTCGGCGTATTCATTCCAGCGTTCTTCGCTGGTGAGGCTGTCGTACTCGACGATGTGCGGGTCAGTGAAGCCGTGCAGGTAGAGGTTGACCAGCGAGAGGCGCACCATGTCGGGCGAGATGTCGTAGCCGTGGATGTTGGCGGCAAGGCGCTGGCGTTCGTCGGGGGTGAGCAAATCACCGGCGCGTTGCGCCGCCCCCTCACCCCCACCCCTCTCCCGCGAGGGGAGAGGGGCATTAAGGCGGCCTCCCGCAAGGGGAGAGGGAGAGGTATTTTGTTTGAGAATGTGCTTCCAGGCAGAAATCAAGAAACCCGCCGTACCGCAGGCGGGGTCGAGCAGGGTTTCGTTTTTCTTGGGGTCGATGACTTCAACCATGAAGTCGATGATGTGGCGCGGGGTGCGGAACTGGCCTGCATCGCCCTGGCTGCCCAATACGGAAAGCAGGTACTCGAAGGCGTCGCCCAGGCGTTCGGAATGGTCGTAGGTAAAGCCGTCGATTTCCTTGAGGAATGCCCGCAGGGTTTCCGGGTCGCGGTAGGGCAGATAGGCGTTTTTGAAGATGTCGCGGAACAGGGCCGGGATGCCGGGGTTCTCGGTCATCTTGCCGATGGCTTCGGCATACAACGTCAGCACCTCGAAGCCCCCTTGGTTCGGGGCCATCAACTTGGACCAGCCGTATTTGGCGTAGCCGTTGGCGAAAAAGCTGCGCGCACCGCCGAGTTCCTCCGCTTCGGCATCCATGTCGTCCATGAATTTGTAGATAAGCGCGATGGTGATCTGTTCGACTTGGGATTTGGGGTCGGGCACCTTACCCACGAGGATGTCGCGACAGGTGTCGATACGGCGCTTGGTGTCAGTGTCGAGCATTGAGGCTTGGGGTGGTTCTCGGTTATATGAACTGATTGAGGGGTACGTAATCCTTTACGTACTCGGGAATTTTGTCGCGCCACGCCTTGGGCACGGCCTTGAAGTCGGCCATGTTGAAGGCGGGATTAACGTTGAGGTCGGTAAGCCGCTTGCTTTCGATAATCTCGCGCAGGCGTCCATCGGTAGCGTAAGCCTTGAAGAAGTATTTCATGGCCACAATGGCAGCGGCATGACTGCTTAGTGCCTCGGGCGGCTGGTCAAGGAGAAACTTCTGGAATTCATCTTCCAACAGTTCGTCCTTGCCCTTGAAATAGGGAATGAGGCCGAATATTTTTTCCAGTATTTCGCGCAGGGTCAAGCGGCGATCCACGCCCGCCGCCCGGCGCAGCTTGTCCAGGGTGTAGAACTCAGCCGGTTTGTCGAGCAGGTGGGTGGTGACGTAGTCGATGGCCTGATCCCACTGTTCGTTTTCGACTTGCCGCTGCAGGACCGGGTCGGCCTTGACGGTGTTCTCGAAACCTTCAAAGAACATGCGGTCGATTTTCATGCCCCGTGCACCGACGGGTTCCTCGGCAAGATGGCTGATGCTATCGCCGCCGCCGTAGATGTATTCGCCGTTAGGGCCGGTGCCGCCTCCACCGCCGCCCCCATCACCCCCGCCAGTGCCCGTGCCTGGCCGAGGCAGTTTCAAGACCTCGTCGTAATTGAACTTCTCTTCGAAGTATTCGCAGTTGGCAAAAAAGTCGAACAGCTTGTACTGCGTTTTTTCCTGCTTGCCGATTTGGGCTTTCAACTGCTGGTCGTGAAGCTGTTCGAGGAAGTCGTGCTTGCGGGTGCCGCGCCCCTTGATCTGCACAAAGTCCGACGGCGAGAAAGTCGGCCGCATCAAGCCAAGGTTGAGGATGTCCGGGCAATCGTAGCCGGTGGTCATCATACCGACGGTGACGCAGACCCGCGCCTTGCTGGTTTTGTAGGCATCAAGGAAATTGGCCGAGCCGAGCAGGTTGTTGTTGGTGAAGTTGATGGTGTATTGCTGCGCATTGGGTATCAGCGAAGTGACCTGTAGCGCGAAATCGGACTGGTACTTGCCGGGATAGAGGTCGTCGGCCAGTTCGTTAAGGATTTGCGTCAGTTTGGCGGCGTGGTTCTGGCTGACGGCAAAGACAATGGATTTGCCAAGCTCGTGGCTGATCGGGTCGCGCAGTGCGTTGTTCAGAAAAGTGTGGCAGAGGAGACGATTGGTGGCATCGGAGAAAAAGGTCTTCTCAAAGTCTTTCTGGAAAAAACTTTCCTGTTCCGCTCCGTCATCTGTGCTTATCGTAGCGGCGTAGCCCTTGTCGGAGAGCAGTTGCGTGGTGACGTCGGTGCGCGCATCAACCACCACCGGGTTGATGAGAAAACCATCGCGCACGCCATCGAGCAGCGAATAACGGAAAGTGGGTTGGCCGGATTCGCAGCCGAAGGTGCGGTAGGTGTCGAGCAGCAAACGGCGTTCGGCTTCGCGTGGATCGCGGGTACTGGGTTTGCCGGCATCGAATTTCTTGAGGTAGTCGCGCGGCGTGGCGGTCAACCCCAATTTGTAGCCGACGAAATACTCGAACACGGCGCGGGCGTTGCCACCGATAGAGCGGTGGGCTTCGTCCGAGATCACCAGATCAAAATCAGTTGGCGAGAACAGGCGCTTGTATTTGTCGTTGAACAGCAGCGACTGCACGGTGGTGACGACAATCTCCGCCTTGCGCCATTCATCGCGCCGCTCCTTGTAGATGACCGAGGTGTAGTCGTTCTTGAGTTGGGCGATGAATGCCTTGTTGGCCTGATCTTCCAGTTCCAGCCTGTCCACAAGAAACAGCACTCGACGGGCGTTGCCGGTGCGCAGGAACAGCTTGATAACTGCTGCTGCGGTGAGTGTCTTTCCAGTGCCCGTTGCCATTTCAAACAGGAATCGGTTGTGGCCATCAGCCACGGCATCTTGTATCGCCTTTACTGCGCTCTTCTGATAATCGCGCAAGAAGCGCAGGCGGTTTTTCAGGATGAAGCCGTCGCGCTCAGCCACATTGTTCCAGCCCGCTTCGGTCGCATAGCCCGGCATCTGCGTGAGGGCGATGTAATCCTTGCCGACCGGTTCGGTGATGAGCTTTTGTGGATTGGGCTGAAAGCGGTGATAGCCCTTGATGGAGTCGGGCGACGGAAAGCGCGTAATGATGTGTGGGTTGCCCTGCTCCAAATCCCAGAAGTAGTGAAGGTTGCCGTTGGAGAGGATGACGAAGCGGCAATTCTGGGATTTGGCGTATTTACGAGCCTGTTCCTTGCCAATGAGCGGGTTCTTGTCTTCGGACTTGGCCTCCAGCACGACAAGGGGATGGCCCTGCTCGTCCAGAAGAAGAAAATCGATAAAGCCGTTGGTAATGCTCTCGAAGTTCTCGCCCAGGTCGTCGATTCTGGCCTTGGTCAGTTTGACGTTCGGCTCCAGCACCACATTGGCCTTGCCGCCGGCGTGATCGAAGAAACGCCAGCCGCACTCCTCCAGCATTTTGTTGATCTTGATGCGGGCTTTGGCTTCTTTGGCAGCCATATATCAGTAATTGAAGGGGGTATTTGGTATAGGTACGTTATTTAACCTGCATTCTAAGCTCGGGATTAAGACTGACAACATTGTGGCACGTCAAAAAATCGCAGTTTGGCGCAGGCATCTGCAAAATTTGTGGATGAAGTGCTTTTCAGAATGAATGGGAACACTGTCCCGCTGCCAATGGAATGCAGCGGCAGCTTTCCCCTCCCCCGGAGAGCGCGGGGGGAAGGGAAGCTGCCGCTAACCGGCCAGCGCGAGGGGTGCGCTTAATCGGCCTGCTTGCGCAGGAAGGCCGGGATGTCCAGCGAATCCACGCCGGATTCCTCCCAGGCCTTGACGGTGCGCTGGCTGCGGCCGCGGATGACATTGGGCATGTCGTCGCCGCCCGCTTCCGCCGCCACCGGCATGTCGTAGGTGCCGGTGCGGATCACCTGCATGGGCTTGGGCTGGCTCCGCGCCACGGGGTTGCCCAGGCCGGTCGCCACCATGGTCACGCGCAGGCTGTCTTCCATGGCGTCGTCCACCACGCTGCCGACGATGACGGTGGCCTCCTCGGCGGTGAAGGCCTTGATGGTGTCCATCACCTCGTGGATCTCCTTCATCTTGATGGAGGTGGAGGCGGTGATGTTGACCAGCACGCCGCGCGCGCCGGCCAGGTTCACGTCTTCCAGCAGCGGGCTGGCCACGGCCTGCTCGGCGGCGCGGCGCGCGCGGCCCTCGCCGTCCGCGACGGCGGAACCCATCATGGCCATGCCCATCTCGGACATCACCGTGCGCACGTCGGCGAAATCGACGTTGACCAGGCCGGGGCAGTTGATGACCTCGGCGATGCCGCCGACCGCGCCGTGCAGCACCTCGTTGGCCGCCCGGAAGGCTTCCAGCATGGACACGTCCTCGCCCAGCACCTGCATGAGCTTGTCGTTGGGGATGATGATGAGCGAATCGACGTGACGGGCCAGCGCCTCGATGCCGGCGTTGGCGGCGCGCACGCGCTTGCCCTCGAAGGTGAAGGGCTTGGTGACCACGGCCACGGTCAGGATGCCGAGTTCCTTGGCGACTTCGGCCACCACGGGCGCGGCCCCGGTGCCGGTGCCGCCGCCCATGCCGGCGGTGATGAACAGCATGTCCGCCCCGTCGATCAGCTCGGCGATGCGCTCGCGGTCTTCCAGCGCAGCCTCGCGGCCCACGTCCGGGTTGGCGCCCGCGCCCAGGCCCTTGGTCACCGCAGTGCCCAGTTGCAGTTGTACCTTGGTCTGGTTGCGCTTCAGCGCCTGGGCATCGGTGTTGATGGCGATGAACTCCACCCCCGTCAGGCCCGAAGTGATCATATGGTCCACGGCGTTGCCGCCGCAGCCCCCCACGCCGATGACCTTGATGACGGCGTCCTGCGTATCGGTATCCAATAATTCAAACATCATTCGCTCTCCTTGAAACAAACACACTCACTGCATTTTTCCGGTGGCTGCCGCCAACCGGAAAAATCCCCTCGCCCATCGCTAGAAGTTGCCCTTGAACCAGGACTTCATGCGATCGAGCAAATCCTTGAAACTGCCCGCGCCCAGCTTGACGGGCGCCTCGCGGCCGCGCGCTTCCAGGCCGGCCAGCAAGAGGCCCACGCCGGTGGCGTAGCGCGGGTTGCGCATCACTTCCGACAGCCCGCCTTCATATCTCGGGTAACCCAGGCGCACCGGCATGTGGAACACCTCTTCGCCCAGCTCGACCATGCCCTGCATGGCAGCCGAGCCGCCGGTGATGACGATGCCGGACGACAGCAGCTCCTCGAAGCCGGAACGGCGCAGTTCCGCCTGCACCAGGGAATACAGCTCTTCCATGCGCGGCTCGATGAACTCGGCCAGCGTCTGGCGCGACAGGGTCTTGGCCGGGCGGTCGCCCACGCCGGGCACTTCGATCATGTCGCGTGCGTCCGCCAACTGGCGCAGCGCGCAGCCGTGGCGGATTTTCAAGTCCTCGGCTTCCTTGGGCGGCGTGCGCAAAGCGACTGCGATGTCGTTGTTGACCTGGTCGCCCGCCACCGGGATGACCGCGGTATGGCGGATGGCGCCGTTGGTGAACACGGCGATATCGGTCGTGCCGCCGCCGATGTCGACCAGGCACACGCCCAGCTCCTTCTCGTCCTCGGTCAGCACCGCGAGGGCGGAAGCCAGCGGCTGCAGCACCAGGTCGGTCACCTCGATGCCGCAGCGGCGCACGCACTTGACGATGTTCTGCGCCGCGGATACCGCGCCGGTCACCATGTGCACGCGCACTTCCAGGCGCACCGCGCTCATGCCGAGCGGATCCTTCACGTCCTCCTGGCCATCCACCACGAACTCCTGCGGAATGGTGTGCAGGATCTGCTGGTCCATGGGGATGTTGATCGCGCGTGCGGTGTCGATCACGCGTTCGACGTCGATCTGGCTGATTTCCTTGTCCTTGATCGCCACCATGCCGTGCGAGTTGAAGCTCTTGATGTGGTTGCCGGCGATGCCGGTGTAGACCTCGCGGATCTTGCAGTCCGCCATCAGTTCGGCCTCTTCCAGCGCGCGCTGGATGGCGTTGACGGTGTGCTCGATGTTGACCACCACGCCGCGGCGCAGGCCCTTGGACGGGTGCGAGCCCATGCCGATGACTTCCAGCGTGCCTTCGGGCTGCGCTTCGGCGACGATGCAAACGATCTTGGAAGTGCCGATATCCAGGCCGACGATCAGATTCTTGGGGTCTCTTGGCTTGCTCATGATTGCTTGTTCGATTGTTGGGCGGTGCGCGGCAGCTTCACGGCAAAGCCGTCCGCGTAGCGCAAATCCACGTAGGCGGGGAGCGCGCCGAGCCGCTCGCTGATTCTTTGGTACTGCGCCGCAAAACGCCTGAGGCGCGGCTCGACATCCTTGCGGCCCAGCACGATTTCCATTCCGTTGTCCGTTTTCAGGCGCCAGGCGCGGCGCGGCGACAGGCTCAATTCCTTGATGCGCAAGCCCAATGGCGCCAGCACCTCGCCGTAAATCCTGTAGGCCTCGACCACTTCGCGCGCCGACCCTTCAAAACCGCTCAGCCTGGGCAGCTCCGCATCGGCCGATGCGTTGAATACTTCGCCTTCCTTGCTGACCAGACCGTTGCGGTTCCACTGTGCCAGCGGCACATGCTCGGTCAATTCCACCACCAGGGTGGCGGGCCAGTGCCGCGAGACGCGCGCTTCGCGCACCCAGGACAGCTTCTCGAAGGCCGCGCGCACCTCGTCCAGCTCCACGGTGAAGAAATTGCCGCGCACGCCGCGGTTGGCCACCCGCTTGACGCTCTCCTCGCTGACGTGGCGCAGTTCGCCACGCACCTCGACGCGCTGCAGCGCGAACACCGGCAGCGACACCAGCCAGGCCAGCAGCGCGTAAGCCAGCAGCGCGCCCGCGCCCGCATAGAGCACGTTGGCGAACTGGTCGGTGGGCATGCGCGGCTCGGTCAAAGCGTCGTCTCCAGGATGGAGAGGCACAGCGCGTCGAAATCCATGCCCGCGGCGCGCGCCGACATCGGCACCAGGCTGTGGTCGGTCATGCCGGGCGAGGTGTTGATTTCCAGCAGATAGGGATTGCCCTGGCTGTCCAGCATCACGTCCACGCGCCCCCAGCCGCGGCAATCGACCACCTGGAAAGCCTTCAGGCACAGGGCCTGGATGGCCTTCTCCTGTTCGGGTGCAAGCCCGCAGGGGCACAGGTATTCGGTGTCGTCGCGCAGGTACTTGGCCTCGAAGTCGTAGTATTCGTTTTTCGGGATCAGGCGGATCATCGGCAACGCCTCATCGCCCAATATCGCGCAGGTGTATTCGCCGCCATCGACGAACTTCTCCGCCAGCACCAGGCTGTCGTACTCGGCGGCCTTCTCCCAGGCCGCGCGCAGGCTGCCGGCTTGCTTGACCTTGCTCATGCCGATGCTGGAGCCTTCGCGCGCCGGTTTCACGAAGATGGGCAGGCCCAGCCGTTTCTCCACAGCCGCAAAATCGGTGCTCGCGTCGAGCAGGGCCCACTCGGGCGTGGGCAGGCCGGCGGCCTGCCACAAGAGCTTGGTGCGCCACTTGTCCATGCCGATGGCGGAAGCCATGACGCCGCTGCCGGTGTAAGGAATGCCGAGCAGTTCCAGCGCGCCCTGCATGCAGCCGTCCTCGCCGAAGCGGCCGTGCAGGGCGATGAAGACACGGTCGAACTCTGCTGCGGCGAGGTCGCCCAGACTGCGCCGCGCCGGATCGAAGGCGTGCGCATCCACGCCCTGGCGCTGCAAGGCCGCCAGCACCGCGGCGCCGCTTTTCAGCGAGACTTCGCGCTCGGCGGAATTCCCGCCCATGAGCACACCGACTTTTCCGAAACCCTTGATACTCATTTCCTTAAACCCCAAGCCACAGAGCACACAGAGGCCACAGAGTAAAAAAACGGAGCACTACTCTCTGTGTTCTCTGTGCCCTCTGTGGCTAGCTTTAACTTCGCTTCCATCACTTTCTTTCCCCGATGATTCGCACTTCGCGGATCAGCCGCACATTGGTCCTGGCTTCCACGGTTTCTTCCACTTTCTCGATCACCGCCTCAATGTCCGCCGCCGTCGCGCCGCCCAGATTGACGATGAAATTCGCGTGCTTTTCCGATACCTGGGCATTGCCGATGCGCAGGCCTTTCAGGCCGCAGGATTCGATCAGGCGCGCGGCGAAATCGCCCGGCGGATTGTGGAACACCGAGCCGGCATTGGGCTGGTTGAGCGGCTGGGTGTCGATGCGCTTTTGCAGCAACGCCTTGATGCGCGCCCGTGCGGCTTCGCCATCGCCTTTGGCGAAACGCAGCCAGCCAGCGACAAACCATTCGTCAATCGGTTTGGGCTCAAGCTTTGCTCCCTCTCCCGGGGGGAGAGGATCGGGATGAGAGCGGATGTCTGCACGCAGCGCGACATGGCGATAGCCCAGCGCATAGTCGCCCGGCAGGCGCTCGCTCAGTTCGCCCAGGCGGTTGATGGTGAGCACCTGCGCGACATGGTTCCAGGTTTCGTCGCCATGGCAGCCGGCATTCATGGCCAGTGCGCCGCCCACGGTGCCGGGGATGCCGGCCAGGAACTCCGCGCCGGCGAGATCGTGGTTGGCGGCAAAACGCGCCACCTTGGGCGAGGCCACGCCGGCCTCGGCGTAGATCAGCATGCTTTCGCCCAAGCCGGGCGGCGCTTCGGGTATGCCGAAGCTGCGCGATTCGATGGCCAGCTTTTTCAGCGCGCCGTGCATGAGCACCACCACCCCGCGCACGCCGCCGTCGCGCACCAGCAGGTTGCTGCCTAGGCCGACCACGTGCACCGGTTCTTCCGCGGGAACCGACTGCAGCAACAGACGCAGGTCTTCGAGGTCGGCGGGAATGTAGGCCCGCTGGACCGGCCCGCCGGCGCGCCAGGACACGTGCTTCGCCATCGGCTCGTTGTGCAGGAAGCGGCCGCGCAGCGCCGGACCGTCAGGCGGCAACTGCCCTGCCGATCCGCCGTAGCTGTCCTCGGACGCTCTGAGCCTAGCCTGCATGGTTGGCTCCCGTCAGCTTGCCCGCGACCTGCCCGATGGAGCCCGCGCCCATGACCAGCACCACGTCGCCGTCCAGCACGTGCGTGCGCACGGCTTCGGGCAGGCCATCCACCGATTCCACGAACAGGGGCTCGATCTTCCCGGCCACGCGCACGCCGCGCGCCAGCGCGCGGCCGTCGGCGGCGACAATCGGCTGTTCGCCCGCCGCATAGACCTCGGTCAGCACCAGCGCGTCCGCCTCCGACAGCACGCGCACGAAGTCCTCGAAGCAGTCGCGCGTGCGGGTGTAGCGATGCGGCTGGAACACCAGCACCAGCCTTCTGTCCGGGTAGGCGCCGCGCGCCGCTTCCAGCGTGGCGGCCATTTCCACCGGATGGTGGCCGTAGTCGTCGATGACGATGGCCTTGCCGCCGTCGGGCGTGGCCATTTCACCGTAGTGCTGGAAACGGCGTCCGACGCCGGAAAATTCGGCCAGCGCCTGGACGATGGATTCGTTGTCCGCACCGACTTCGCTCGCGACGCCGATGGCCGCGAGCGCGTTCAGCACGTTGTGCCGCCCCGGCAGGTTGAGCGTGATCGGCAGGCGCGTGACGCCGCCGTTCCTGATGACGGCATCGAAGCGCATGGCCGCGCCTTCCGCATGCACGTTCTCGGCGCGGATGTCGGCATCCCCGGAGAAGCCGTAGGTCGTCACCGGCTTGGTCACGCGCGGCAGGATGTCGCGCACGTTGGCGTCGTCGATGCACACCACGGCGCGGCCGTAGAACGGCAGGTGCTGGAGGAAGTCGACGAAGGCCTGCTTCAGGCGATTGAAATCGTGGCCGTAGGTTTCCATGTGGTCGGCGTCGATGTTGGTGATCGCCGCCACAACGGGGGTGAGGTACAGGAAGGAGGCGTCGGACTCGTCGGCCTCGGCCACCAGGAAGTCGCCCTTGCCCAGGCGCGCGTGCGCGCCGGCCGCGGTGAGCTTGCCGCCGATGACGAAGGTCGGGTCCATGCCGGCTTGCGACAGGCAGGACGCCACCAGCGAGGTGGTGGTGGTCTTGCCGTGGGTGCCGGCGATGGCAATGCCCTGCTTGAGCCGCATCAGTTCGGCCAGCATCATGGCGCGCGGCACGATGGGAATCTTGTGCTCGCGCGCGGCCGCGACTTCGGGATTGGTTTCCGGCACCGCGGTGGAGACCACCACGGCTTCCGCACCATTGATGTGTTCGGCCTGGTGGCCCTTGAACACCTTGATGCCGAAGCCCTGCAGGCGGCGGGTGACGGCATTTTCCGCCAGGTCGGAACCCGACACCGTAAAGCCGAGATTGGCCAGCACCTCGGCGATGCCGCTCATGCCCGCGCCGCCGATGCCGACGAAGTGAATATGCTTGACGGCATGCTTCATGGTGCCCTCCGGGCGGGAAGGCGTGAGGGGGCGAGACAGGGAATTCGCGGAGCATGCTCCGCGCCTGTCGAGCAGTTCCGGCGTACAAGCCGGAACGCGCCCTGCAAGGGAGGCGTGAGGCGTGTCATTTCGCAAGCGCCTCGCAAATGTCGGCCACCGTCCTGGTCGCTTCGGGCTTGGCCAGGCCTCTTGCCTTCTTCGACATTTCCGCCAGCTGCTCGCGGCTGAGCGCGGCGAGGTGCGCGGCGAGCTTTTCCGCGGTCATGTCCTTTTGCTGCATGCACCAGGCGGCGCCGGCATCACTCAGGAATGCCGCATTCGCGGTCTGGTGATCGTCCACCGCATGGGGGAAAGGCACCAGCACCGCCGGCACGCCGGCGCAGGCCAGCTCGGCCACGGTCATGGCGCCGGCGCGGCACACCGCCACGTCGCACCATTCGTACAGCGCGGCCATGTCCTCGATGTAATCGCGCGCGTCGGCCTCGACGCCGGCGGCCGCATAGCTGGCGCGCAGTTTTTCCACATGCTGGCGGCCGGACTGGTGCACCACCCGCGGCCGCCTGTCCGGCGGCAGCAGGGCAATGGCCTTGGGCAGCAGCTCGTTCAGCGCGGCCGCCCCCAGGCTCCCGCCCACCACCAAGAGGCGCAGCGGACCTTCGCGCTTGGCATATTTATCGGCCTCGCCCACCAGCCCGGCAATCGGCTCGCGCACGGGATTGCCGACCCAGTCGGCAGTGATCCTGCCGCAAGGCACCGGCCTGTCGGTCTTGTGGGTGAAGGCAGAGGGGAAGGCCACCAGCACCCGGTCGGCCAGGCAGGCCAGCACGCGGTTGGTCAGCCCGGCGATGCTGTTCTGCTCGTGGATGACCAGCGGCTTGTTCAGGAATGACGCCATCATGCCGCCGGGGAAGGCGGTATAGCCCCCCATGCCCAGCACCACGTCGGGCCGGCGCGCGAGAATGGCGCGCAAGGCTTGCCAGAAGGCGACGAGCAGCATGAAGGGCGTAAGCAGCTTGCGCAACAAGCCCTTGCCGCGCAGGCCAGCCATCGACACCCACACCATGGTTATGCCTGTAGCCGGTACCACGCGCGCTTCCAGCCCCGCACGCGTGCCGAGCCAGAACACGTCCCAGCCGCGCGCGCGCATTTCCTCGGCCACCGCCAATGCGGGATAAACGTGGCCGCCGGTGCCGCCGGCCATGACCATGAGGGTTCGGTTCGCCGCCGCCATCAGAACGTCTTCCCCCGCATCATCTGCCGGTGTTCCCAGTCGATCCTGAGCAGCACGGCCACAGCAATGCAATTGGCGACGATGCCGCTGCCGCCGAAGGACAGAAATGGCAGGGTCAGGCCCTTGGTGGGCAAAAGGCCCATGTTCACGCCGATGTTGATGCCGGCCTGAACGCCGAACCAGATGCCGATGCCCATGGCCGCAAGCGCCGTGAAATTGCGCTCCAGGCGCGCGGCATGACGGCCGATGAGGAAGGCCTTGCCCACCAGCGCCACGAACAGCGCCAGCACCATGGCCACACCGACGAAGCCCATCTCCTCGGCAATCACCGCGAGCAGGAAATCGGTATGCGCCTCGGGCAGGTAGAACAGCTTTTCCACGCTGCCGCCCAGCCCCAGGCCGAACCATTCACCGCGCCCGAAGGCGATGAGCGAATGCGAAAGCTGGTAGCCCTTGCCGTAGGGATCCGACCAGGGATCGAGAAAGCCGAGGATGCGTTGCAGGCGATAGGGCGAAGTCAGGATCAGCGTGATGAACCCTGCGATCAGCACGGCGATCAGCGCGGCGAACACCTTCCAGTTGAGCCCGCCGATGAACAGGATGCCGACGGCGATGGCGGTGATGACCACGAAGGCGCCGAAATCCGGCTCGTGCAGCAACAGCGCGCCGGTGATGAGCATGACCGCGGCCATGGGCAGGAAGCCTTTCTTGAAGTCATGCATGACCGCAGCCTTGCGCGTGGTGTAATCGGCCGCATAGAGCACGGCAAAAAACTTCATCAGTTCGGAAGGCTGCAGGTTGGCGAAGCCCAGCGAGATCCAGCGGCGGCTGCCGTTGACTTCCTTGCCCAGACCGGGGATCAGCACGACCACCAGCAGCGCGATGCCGGCCATGAACAGGTAGGGCGCCGCCTGCTGCCAGGCGCGCGTCGGCACCTGGAAGGCCATGGTGCCCGCCGCCAGCGCGACCACGATGAACATGGCCTGGCGCAGCAGGAAGTAATGCCCCTGATGGCCGGTCATGCGCGAGCCTTCGGCGATGGCGATCGACGATGAATACACCATGACCAGGCCGAAACCGAGCATCGCCAGGACGAGCCAGACCAGCGCGAAATCGAGTTCGCCGGTGAGCTTGGGGGCGCGTGCCGCATACAGCATCAGGCCCCCTCCCCTGCCTGCCCGAGCGCGCGCACGGCCTCGACGAATACTTGCGCGCGGTGGACATAGTTGCGGAACATGTCGAAGCTGGCGCAGGCCGGTGACAGCAGCACGGCATCGCCTTCGCGCGCCAGCCCGAAAGCCAGTTCCACCGCAGCTTCCATCGTGGCGGCCTTTTCCACGGGCACGCCGTTCCCTGCGACGGCCTTTTCGATCGCCGGCGCGTCGCGCCCGATCAGCACCACGGCGCGGGCATTGGCCGCCACTGCATTTCTCAGCGGCGAAAAGTCCTGGCCCTTGCCGTCGCCGCCCAGGATCACCACCACCTTGCGATCCATGCCGCGAAGCGCGGCTTCGGTGGCGCCGACATTGGTGCCCTTGGAATCGTCGTAAAAGCGCACGCCGCCGATCTCGGCCACGAACTCGACGCGGTGCGGCAGGCCCTTGAATTGTTTCAAGCCTTGCAGCAGGGCTGCCTCAGGCAAACCGATGGAGGTAGTCAATGCCAGCGCGGCGAGCGCATTCGCGGCATTGTGCAGTCCGGCGACCGGCAGCTCGCTCACGCTCATCAACGCTTCATTGCCGTGGTACAGCTTGCCGTTGCTCATGCCATAGTCGCCGCCGCCGGGCGCAGCGTTCAGCCCGAAACTTATCTGCCGCCGCCCGGGCAGCGCCATCGCCATGACACGCGCGTCGTCGCGGTTCAGCACCTGCACGCCGTGCCCGGCGAAGATGCGCGCCTTGGCGGCGGCATAGGCGTCCATGTTCGCGTAGCGGTCGAGATGGTCCTCGCTGATGTTGAGCACGGTGGCGGCATCGGCATCGAGGCTCGCCGTGGTTTCCAGCTGGAAGCTGGACAGTTCCAGCGCCCACACTTCGGGCTCGTCCATGCGCCCGGCCTCGATGTCCATCAGCGCATCCAGCACCGGCAGGCCGATGTTGCCGGCGACGCAGGTTTTTTTGCCGGCGGCCTCGCCCATGACCCCGCACATGGCGGTCACGGTGCTCTTGCCGTTGCTGCCGGTGATGGCGACGACTTTTGCCTGCGAGGCCTTGATCGCGCGCGCGAACAGCTCCACGTCGCCCGCGACCTCGATGCCCTTTTGCATGGCGCGCGCCACCGCCGGCTCGGCCAGCGGCACGCCGGGGCTGGCGACCAGCAGGTCGGTGGACTGCAGCACGCTGTCTTCGAACGGGCCGCAATGCAGCGCCACTTCCGGCAATGCCTCTCTCAGCGCCTGTGCGTGCGGCGGCTGCCCGCGGCTGTCGGCCACCGACACCACGGCGCCGCGCGCCGCCAGCCAGCGGGCGGCAGACAAGCCGGTATCGCCCAGTCCGAGGACCAGGGTTTTCATGCCGGTGTAGGCTGACGCCTCACTCCTCACGCCTCACTCCTCACCTTAATTTCAATGTCGAAAGTCCGATCAACACCAGCATCATGGTGATGATCCAGAAGCGCACCACCACCTGCGTCTCCTTCCAGCCCTTGAGTTCATAGTGGTGGTGCAGCGGCGCCATGCGGAACACGCGCTTGCCCGTGGTCTTGAACGAGGCGACCTGGATGATGACCGACAGGGTTTCCACCACGAACACGCCGCCCATGATGAAAAGCACGATTTCCTGGCGCACGATCACTGCGACCACGCCGAGCGCGGCACCCAGCGCGAGCGCGCCGACGTCGCCCATGAACACTTCGGCCGGATAGGCGTTGAACCAGAGGAAGGCCAGCCCGGCGCCGGCAATGGCGCCGCAGAACACCACCAGTTCGCCGGCACCGGGGATGTGCGGCACGCCGAGATACTTGGCGAACACCGCATGGCCGGCGACGTAGGCGAAGATGCCCAGGGCGGCCGCCACCATCACGGTGGGCAGGATGGCAAGACCATCCAGGCCATCGGTCAGGTTGACCGCGTTGCTGGAGCCGACGATGACGAAATAGGTCAGCACCACGAAGCCCACCACGCCGAGCGGGATCACCACGTTCTTGAAGAAGGGCACGATGAGCTCGGTCTGCGCCGGCAGGTCGGTGGAGGTGGCGATGTAGATCGCCGCGCCCAGGCCGAACACCGACTGCCAGAAGTACTTCCAGCGCGCGATCAGGCCCTTGGGATTCCTGTGCACGATCTTCTTGTAGTCGTCGACCCAGCCGACGATGCCGAAACCGAGGGTGGTGAGCAGCGCCACCCACACGTATTTATTGGTCAGGTCCATCCACAACAAGGTGGACACTGCCACGGCGGTCAGGATGAGCGCGCCGCCCATGGTGGGCGTGCCGGCCTTGACCAAATGGGTCTGCGGCCCATCGTCGCGCACAGCCTGGCCGAATTTCATGATCTTGAGCCGGTCGATCATCCAGGGGCCGATCACGAAGGAGATCACCAGCGCGGTCAGCACGGCCATCACCGCGCGCAGCGTCAGATAACCGAACACGTTGAAGGCCGGGATGCCCTCGCCCAGGGTTTGAAACAGCCACAGCAGCATCAGTACGCCCCTTCCCTCAATGAATTGACCACACGTTCCATCTGCATGGCGCGCGACCCCTTGACCAGCACCGTCACCTCCGGCGCCAGTGCGTTTTCCACGTCCGCGAGCAGTTCCTCGATGCGCTCGTAGTGCATGCCGCCCGCGCCGAACGCCCTGACCGCCTCGCGCGCCAGCTCGCCCAGGCCGAATAGCCGCTCGATCCCCGCCTCGCGTGCATACAACCCGATCTGCGCATGCATGGCCGGCCCCTCTGCGCCCAATTCGCCCATGTCGCCGAGCACGAAATACTTGTGGCCGGACTGGCGCGAAAGCACGGCCAGCGCCGCGCGCGCGGAGTCGGGATTGGCGTTGTAGGTGTCGTCGATGAAAAGACCGCCGTGCAGCGCAGGCACGCGCTGCAGGCGCCCCTTGATGCCGGCAAAGCGGGAAAGCGCAAGGGCCGCGGTCTGCAAATCGACGCCAACCGCGAGTGCGCAGGCCAGCGCCGCCAGCGCATTGCGCGCGTTGTGCTCGCCCGGTACCTGCAGGGCGACGCTTGCGTTGCCTTGCGCGCAGATCACGTGCAGCGTACCGCCGAACTCGCCGGCCCGGTATTCGCCGCGCACGTCGGCATTGGCTGCAAAGCCAAACGTCTGTACGCGGCGGTTGCGGTTGAGGCCGCGCCAGTAATCCGCGTGCGGATCGTCGGCGTTGACGATGGCCGTGCCCGTTTCGCCCAGGCCCTCGAAGATCTCGCCCTTGGCCTCGGCGATGGCGCGCACCGAGCCCATGAGGCCGATGTGCGCGGACTGCGCGTTGTTCACCAGTGCGACGTCGGGGCGCGCGAGCCGCGTGAGATAGCGGATCTCGCCGGGGTGGTTCATGCCCATTTCCAGCACGGCATAGGCATGCGTATCGCGCAGGCGCAGCATCATCTGCGGGCAGCCAATGTCGTTGTTGAGGTTGCCCTCGGTCGCCAGCACGCCATCAATCGGTTTGGGCCCAGCGTTCGCCCCCTCCCCACCTGTGGGGAGGGTTGGGGTGGGGACCGGTTTGGGCTTGGCGTTTGCAGCAAGCGATGCGCGCAGGATGGCCGCGCACATTTCCTTGACCGTGGTCTTGCCGTTGCTGCCGGTAATGGCGATGACCGGGATCCGGAAGCGCCCGCGCCAATGCGCCGCGAGCCTGCCTAGCGCGATGCGCGTATCCTCGACGTGGATGGCGGGCGCGGCATTCGACTGTGCCTCCCTGTTCACCATCACGCCCGCCGCGCCGCCTTCGATGGCTTTCTCGGCGAAGCTTGCGCCGTCGAAGTGTTCGCCCTTGAGCGCGATGAACAGATCGCCCACCCTGATGGTGCGGGTGTCGGTGGATACCGCGAGAAACTCGCGGTCCTGCCCGGCGAGTTCGCCGTTCACGGCCGCGGCGGCTTCGGACAGGTACATCATCATGTCCACGCCTCCAGGGCCTTCTGCGCGACATCGACATCGGAGAAATACGACTTGCGGCCGACCACTTCCTGATAATCCTCGTGTCCCTTGCCGGCGATCAGGACGATGTCGTTCCCCCTGGCCGCGCCCACGGCTTCGAAAATCGCGCGCGCCCGGTCGGGTTCGGTGCGGACGTCATCGCCTTCCGCGCCCCGCAGGATGTCGGCGATGATGGAATCCGGATCCTCATTGCGCGGGTTGTCGCTGGTGACGAACACCAGGTCGGCGCCCTGCACGGCCGCGCGTCCCATCAGCGGCCGCTTGCCCTTGTCGCGGTTGCCGCCGCAGCCGAACACGCAGATCACGCGCCCCTCGCCGGCGAGCGGGCGCAGGGTGGCCAGCACTTTTTCCAGCGCGTCGGGAGTGTGCGCATAATCGACCACCACCAGCGGTTGCATGCCGCCGCCCAGGGTCTGCATGCGCCCCGCCGGCGGCCGGACCTGGCCCAGCGCGGCGCAGGCCCGATCCAGCGGCACGCCCGACACCAGCAGCGCGGCCAGGGCGGCCAGCAGGTTGTAGGCGTTGAAGCGTCCCAGCAGGGGTGACTCGAGTTCGGCGCGGCCCCAAGCGGTGTTGAGCGCAAGCAGCAGTCCGTCGCGCCCGGCCTTCACCGTTTCCGCCACGACTTCTCCCCGCCGCAATCCGTAGCCGACGATTTTCGCGCCGGCCGGTTTCGCCGCCAGCGACTGGCCGAAGTCATCGTCCAGGTTGAGCACGGCATGGCCCAGGCCGGGCCAGGCGAACAGCCCCGCCTTGGCCGCGGCATAGGCCTCCATGCTGCCGTGGTAATCGAGATGGTCGCGCGACAGGTTGGTGAGCACCGCGACGTCGAAGCGGCAGCCGTTGACGCGGCCCTGGTGCAGGCCGTGCGAGGACACTTCCATGGCGCAGGCGCGCGCGCCTTCGTTCACATAGCTCGCCAGCATTTCCTGCAAATGCACGGCATCCGGCGTGGTGTTGTATGCCGGCGAAAGCCTGTCCATGAAACCGTTGCCCAGGGTGCCGACCACCGCGCTGGGCGTGCCGGTGGAATACAGTGCCTGCGCGATCCAGTGCGTGACCGAAGTCTTTCCATTGGTGCCGGTCACGCCGATCATGGACAGCCGGCTCGACGGATCGCCGTACACGCAGGCCGCGATTTCGCCGATGCGCTGCTTGAGCCCGGCCACGGCCAGGTTGGGCAGCCGCCAGGCGGGATCCCACAAAAAATGCTCGGCTTCCCAGAGCACGGCCGGCGCACCGGCGGCGATGGCCTGCGCAATGAAGTTGCGGCCGTCATGCACGGCGCCCGGATAGGCGGCGAAGGCCACGCCCGGGCCGGCCAGGCGGCTGTCCGCCGTCAATGCGGACACGGGCACGCCCAGCTTTTCCAGCAGGGCGGCGGCTTCGGGCAGGCGCGCGCAGTTCACTCAGGCCTCTCCCGGTTTGCCGGCAGTTTGCGGCCGGGTCAGCCGGGTGACGGGCTCGGCGGGCGCGTCGGGCGACACGCCCAGCTGCCGGAGCGAAGCCGCCATCACCTGCGCGAACACGGGCCCGGCCACCACGCCGCCGAAATGTCCCTTGTCGCGCGGCTCGTCGATCATCACCGCGATGATGAGGCGCGGGTCGGAGGCCGGTGCCAGACCGACGAAGGAAGAGCGGTAGCTGTCCCTGCTGTAGCGCCCTTCGACCAGCTTGTAGGCGGTGCCGGTCTTGCCCGCCACGCGATAGCCCGGCACCTGCGCCAGGGTGGCGGTGCCGCCTTCGTGCGTGACGGTCTCCATCATTTCGCGCACTTGGCGCGCGACATGCACGGACAGCACGCGTTCGCCGTCGAGCTCCTGGGGCTCGCGCCTGAGGAAGGTCAGCGGCATCACCACGCCGTCGTTGGCGAACGCCATGTAGGCGCGCGCCAGCTGCAACAGGCTCACCGACAGGCCGTGGCCGTAGGCGTGGGTGGCCTGCTCCACCGGCTTCCAGGTGGCGGGATCGCGCAGGCGGCCGCGCGCCTCGCCGGGAAAGCCGGAGCCGGGCTTCTCGCCGAAGCCGGCGCGATGCAGGGTGTCCCAGAACTCCGCGGGCTTCATCTGCATGGCCATTTTCACCACGCCGATGTTGCTCGACTTCTGCAGCACTTCGGTCACCGTCAGCTGCGAGTGGTAGTGCACGTCGGTGATGTGCTTGCGGCCCACGACATAATCCTTGGGCAGGTACATCAGGGTGTCCGGCCTGACCAGGCCGCGCTCCAGCGCCGCCGCGACGGTGAAGGGCTTGATGGTGGAGCCGGGCTCGAAGGTGTCGATGATCGCGCGGTTGCGCATGGGGCCGGGCCGGTAGTTCCTGCGGTTGTTGGGATTGACCGCCGGCAGGTTGGACAGCGCCAGAACCTCGCCGGTCTTGGCGTCGAGCACCACGATGCCGCCACCCTTGGCCTTGTGCTTTTCCACCGCCGCGGACAGCTCGCGGTGGGCGATGTATTGCAGCTTGAGGTCCAGCGACAGTCCGAGATTGCCGCCCATTTTCGGCCCGCGCACGGGGCTCAAGTCCTGCACGATGTGTCCGCGCCGGTCGCGCAGCACGTGCCGGCTGCCGGCGCGGCCCGCGAGCCAGTCCTGGTAGGCAAGCTCGACGCCCTCCTGGCCGACGTCATCCACATTGGTGAAGCCCACAACATGCGCCGCCACGTCCGCGGCCGGATAGAAGCGGCGGAATTCGCGGTGCAGCTTGAGGCCGGGCAGGCCGAGGCTTGCGATCTTCACCGCCTGTTCCGGACTGAGATTGCGGTTGATGGCCACCTCGCCCTTGTGCGGCGATTTCAGTTTCTTCGCCAGCGCGTTCGCCGGCACGTCGAGTATGGCGGCCAGCCGGCTGATCTGCTGCCAGGTGAGCGCCTGCGCATCGGCGGGCCGCGCCCACAGGGTTTCCACCGGCGTGCTGATCGCCAGCGGCTGGCCGTGCCGGTCCACCACCATGCCGCGGTTGGCCGGGATGGCAAGCTTGCGCGAAGCCACGGCATCGCCCTTGCCCTGCAGGAAATCGGTATTGAGCCCCTGCAGGTAGGCGGCGCGCACGGCTAGCACGCCAAACCAGGCGCCGAGCAGCCCCGCCACCAGGGCGACGCGCCATGGCGTGATGTGCACCTCAAGCAGCTTTCTGCTCGAATAGTTCAAGGCCGCGTCTCCGACTCGATGAGCCAGACCCTGTCAAGCGGCGGCGAAATCAGCCCCAGCTGCCTTTCCGCCAGCGCTTGCACGCGGGCGTGGCTGGTGAGCGTGCCCTGCTCCAGCTGCAATTTCCCCCACTCCACTTCCAGTTCTCTCGCTTCTTTTTTCAGCGCTTCCAGTTCGACAAACAGGGTGCGCGCGCGATGCTGCGCGTTCACCACCAGCAACGCGCACACGGTCAGGATCAGCGCGAGCAGGATGTCCAGCTGTTTCATCCGCCCGTCCCCGCTCTTTCCGCCACGCGCAAGACCGCGCTGCGCGCGCGCGGGTTCAATTTTGTTTCCGCCTCGCCGGCATGAACGGCGCGGCCGATGCGCTTCAGGCGCCCCGGCGCGATGTCGGCCGCGCGCACCGGCAGGCCGCGCGGCAGTTCCGGCCCGCGCTCCTCGTCGCGCATGAAGCGCTTGACGATGCGGTCTTCCAGCGAATGGAAACTGATCACCGCCAGCCTGCCGCCGGGTTTGAGTCTTTGCACACACACCGGCAGCACCGCCTCTAGCTCCTCAAGCTCGCGATTGAGGAAAATCCGTATAGCCTGAAAGGTGCGCGTCGCCGGATGCTGGCCGGGCTCGCGCTTCCAGACGGCGCCCGCCACGATCTGCGCAAGTTCGCCCGTCGTACGGATCGGAGATACTTTTCGCGCCGCAGCAATCGCGTGCGCAATCTGTCGAGCAAACCGTTCCTCGCCATACCGTCTGATCACCTCCGCCATTTCGTCTTCATCTGCTGCCGCGATCCAGTCCGCGGCGCTGATGCCGCCATCCGGATCCATGCGCATGTCGAGCGGGCCCTCCAGCCGGAAGCTGAAGCCGCGCGCGGCCTCGTCGAGTTGCGGCGAGGACACGCCGATGTCCAGCAAAATCCCGTCGACCTTGTCGATGCCCGATTCGTCCAGCACCTGCGCCAGCCTTGAAAACGGCGCGCGCACCAGCGTAAGCCGTGCATCCTTTATCCCGCGCCCCGCCTCGATCGCGGCGGGATCGCGATCGAGCGCAATCAGGCGGCCATTTGCAGACAGCCTCTCCAGCATCAGCCGGCTGTGCCCGCCGCGCCCGAAAGTGCCATCCACATACACGCCATCCGGATTGATCGCCAGGGCCTCGATGGCCTCCTTGGCCAAAACCGGAACGTGCCGGGTCACAAAGTGAAGCCCTCCAGTTCGGGCGGCATCTGGCCATCGTTGAAAGCCAGGGCCTGATCCACCTCGCGCTGCCAGCGTTCCTCGTTCCACATTTCCAGCTTGGCGCCCTGCCCGACCAGCACCACGCTCTTCTCCAGGCCGGCGAACTGGCGCAGCATGGCCGGCAGCAGGATGCGGCCGGCCGTGTCCATGTCGAGCTCGTGCGCATGGCCGACCAGCAAGCGCTGCAAGGCGCGGATCTGGGGATTGAAGCCGGACAGCCCGGTGAGCTTCTTCTCGATCGGCTCCCACTCGGGCAGGGGGTAGAGCAGCAGGCACTGGCCGGGGTCGGCCGTCACCACCACGCGCCCGCCGGCCACGGCCAACAGGGCGTCGCGATAGCGGGCCGGCACCACGACGCGGCCCTTGCTATCCAGACTGACGGTGCTGACACCCCGGAACATGTCTCCTCAAACCCCTTTTGCTGTTTTGTGGGCATTCACTTACATTTTGCGCGCCTGACGTGGACTCGCATCCACAATCATCCACAAAATGACACATATTCCCACTATAGAGGCAACAAATCCGCAGTGTCAATAAAGAATGAAAAAAATTTCCTGTAAGCTCAAAGACTTACGGAAACTATCCACAGACGGCAGGGGCTTATAAAACGAAGGCTTACCTGCGTATCCTAAATACGATACGCAGGTAAACGATACAACTCATTGATTTGAAAGGATGTGGGTTGGCCTGTAAGCCGGGTTCTGTAAGGGGCGAACCCCCATGACAGCCATTCCTCTAGGCCCGCCATTGCTGGCGGGCTCAAGCCACCTACCCGCAGACTCGGCGAGCAGCGTCATCGCCTGCCTATTTGGTGTTGCTCCGGATGGAGGTTACCGCGTTTCACCCCGGTCTTAACCGGCTCGTCTCTGTGGCCCTGTTCCTCGCCTCGCGGCGTCCGGCCGTTAGCCGGCATCCTGCTCTGTGGAGCCCGGACTTTCCTCTCCGCACCGAGGCGCGCAGCGGCTGTCCGGCCAACCCTTTGCAATTATAGTTGTTTAGCCGCCAAACCTTGCTAATAAGAATATTCAGGAGCCGCGGTTTGACTCTTGGGGAATTCTCTCAACCAGGGAATTCGACCGGAAAGGAGAACGACATGAGACGACGGCTTTATTTCATGGTGCCCGACGTTGCGAGCGCCCGCGGCATCCGCGACGAGCTGCTGCTCGCGCGCATCGAGGACGGGCATATTCACGTGCTGGCCAGGGACGGCGTGCCGCTCGAAGGGCTGCAGGAAGCCTCCATCCTGCAAAAGACCGATTTCGTGCATGGCGCCGAAACCGGCCTGGTGGTGGGCGGCGGCATCGGCATACTGGCCGGCCTTGCCGCCATTCTGTTTCCCCCCGCCGGCGTCAACCTGCAACTGGTGACCATCCTGGTCACCGCGCTGATCGGCGCGGCATTCGGCGCCTGGGTCTCCAGCATGGTGGCGAGCTCCATCCCCAATTCGCGCCTGAAGACCTTCGAAGCCGGCATCCAGACCGGACGCGTGCTGATGATGGTGGATGTGCCCGCCTCGCGCGTGGACGAAATCAGGAAATTGATTGCCGCTCGTCATCCAGAAGCGAGCGGCAGCGCGCCGGAGCCGACCATCCCGGCATTTCCGTAGGCGGACTTCCCCGCCGCGAACCCCCTGTCGCGGCGTTGCCCCGGGGCGCAACACCCCGGGCTTCGGCAGGCGAAAGCCTGCCGTCGTTTTGTCAGGCCTGCATTTTCCAGCTCAAGGTTTCCCCGGCGCGCAAAGGCACCAGCGTCTGATCGCCCAGGGCCAGGCTTTCCGGCACGGTCCAGCTTTCCTTCTTCAGCGTGATCTTCTGCACATTGCGCGGCAGGCCGTAAAAATCGGGCCCGTGGAAGCTGGCAAAGGCTTCGAGCTTGCTCAGCGCGCCCGCCGCCTCGAAGGCTTCGGCATACAGCTCCAGCGCGGCATGCGCCGTGTAGATGCCAGCGCAGCCGCAGGCGGCTTCCTTGGCATTTTTTGCGTGCGGCGCCGAATCGGTGCCGAGGAAAAACTTGGGATTGCCGGACGTGGCCGCCGCGACCAGGGCCTCGCGATGCAACTCGCGCTTCAGCACCGGCAGGCAGAAAAAGTGGGGGCGAATACCGCCCTTGAACATGGCGTTGCGGTTGTAGAGCAGATGGTGCGCGGTGACGGTGGCCGCCACGTTCGCCGGCGCGCCCGCCACGAACTCGGCCGCGCCCCTGGTGGTGATGTGTTCCAGCACGATCCTGAGCCCGGGAAAATCGTGCATGAGCCGCACGAGGTGGCGTTCGATGAACACCGACTCGCGGTCGAATACGTCCACGTCGGGATCGGTCACCTCGCCATGCAAGAGGAGCGGCAGGCCGTGCTCCTCCATGGCGGCGATGGCCGGGTAGGCCTTGTGCAGGTCGGTCACGCCGGAATCGGAATTGGTGGTGGCGCCGGCCGGGTAGTATTTCACCGCGTGCACGAAACCGCTTTCCCGTGCGGCGCGGATTTCCGAGGCCTGGGTGTTGTCGGTGAGGTACAGCGTCATCAGCGGCGCAAAATCAATGCCTGGCGGCAAGGCCGCGAGGATGCGTTCGCGGTAGGCCGCGGCCGCCGCGACGGTCGTCACCGGCGGGCGCAGATTGGGCATGACGATGGCGCGCGCGAACTGCCGCGCCGTATGCGGCAGCACGCTTTGCATCGCATCGCCGTCGCGCAGGTGCAGATGCCAGTCGTCGGGGCGGGTGAGGGTCAGTTCGGTCATGGGTGTCGGGCGAAGGCTGGAACGATCCCCTCTCCCCGGGGGAGAGGGACAGGCCGAGGGCTTCCCGGCCCGTCACAGGATATCGCCGAACCACTCAAACATCCAGCGGGCTCACCACGCCGCGCCCGCCCTTGTTGAGCACATGGGTGTAGATCATGGTCGTGGACACGTCCTTGTGCCCCAGCAGCTCCTGCACCGTGCGGATGTCGTAACCCGCCTGCAGCAGATGCGTGGCGAAGGAATGCCTGAGCACATGCGGCGTGACGGGTTTGGCGATGTTTGCCAGCTTTGCCGCTTCGCGCACCGCGCGCTGCACGCTGGTGTCGTGGACATGGTGCCTGCGCTCCCAGCCCGAGCGCGGATCAAGCGAACGTACAGAGGACGGGAACACATACTGCCAGCCCCAGGATCTTGCCGCATTGGGGTATTTGACTGCCAGCGCATCCGGCAGGTACACCTCACCAAAACCCGCCTCCAAATCCTTTTCGTGCAGCGCCTTCACCTTTTCCAGATGCCTCTGCAGCGGCAGGATCAGATTCTCCGGCAAGACCGTTACACGGTCCTTGTTGCCCTTGCCCTCACGCACGATGATTTCGCGCCGTGTAAATTCAATGTCCTTGACCCTCAAGCGCAGACCTTCCAGCAAGCGCATGCCTGTGCCATACAAGAGGGCAACGATCAACCCTGAGGTGCCGGAGGTCCCATTGAGCAAACGCCGCACCTCCGCCTGCGTCAGCACGACCGGCAGGCGCTTGCCTTTCTTGGCATTCACAACCTCGTCCAGCCAAGGCAGCTCGATGCCCAGCACCTCTTTGTACAGAAACAACAGCGCCGACCTGGCCTGGCTTTGGGTTGAAGCCGACACATTGCGTTCGGACGCCAGGTGGCTCAGGAAATCCCTTACCTCCTCGGCGCCCATTTCTGCCGGATGGCGCTTGCCATGAAAAAGAATGAACCGGCGCGCCCAATCCACATAGGCTTCCTCGGTGCGGATGCTGTAGTGGCGCAGGCGGATTTCCGCCCGCATCCGGTCCAGCAACCTGGGGGAATCCTTGGACACGACTTTAACTTTCATCCGCGAAATTTTAGGCCGCCCTATTAGGCGCCGCAACAGAAAAACCTATTACTAAAGTGATAGTTAGCCCAAAAAGTGTTGATTTAGACAGCATAGGCCGTTAGATTTTGTGCTGTCTAAATTACGTTAGGAGTCTTACCTCGCCATGACTGAGCAAGAGTTAGAAACACTTCGTGCAAAAATGCGCGCAGAAGCCTCAACAGTCTTCCTTTTCGCTGTTCTTGAATCTCTTGCCCGCATTTCGCCAGCCG